>JANQGZ010000063.1:0-47957 GCA_028282825.1 SAR324 cluster bacterium | reverse complement strand
TTACAGGCATTATCCATCAGGTTGTTAAACGCAGTAATAAATGCATCCTTATTCCCGATTATTTTGGCATCGGATTCAATTTTCCTTTCAATACTAATTTTCTTTTTTTGAAAAGAGGTTTCATAGCGGCCCACAGTTTCGCTGAGAATCTTTCCTGGAGAGAATACTTCGGTATAGGGGACATCATTTTGAAGATCAAGTTTTGACAATTCAAGAATTCGGCCGATGATCCGGTCCAGCTCGTCAACATCTGTTTGAATGGTCTTTAATTGTTCGGCTGTCTCGCCATTTTGATCGTTCAGTTTATCTTTTAATATCTCCACCGCAATTTGAATTCTGGCCAAAGGACTGCGCAATTCGTGTGAGACCTGTGCTGTCATTTCTTTGCTGCTTTTAACCATATTCTCAAGCTTTCCGGCCATTTTGTTGAATGCAGTTGCCAGTTCCCCAATTTCGTCTTTGCTGTTAACAGAGGTGCGGTGTGAGAGATCTCCCTGTTCCAGTTTTTTTGTGGATTCGGTTAGGTTATTAATGGGTTTGGAGATGCGTCGTGCGATGGGAAAGGTCATCAATGCTACGATCAATCCAATTAAAATCAAACCGTAAGCAAAACCATCTATGTTGCGAAACGGCGAACGATCATCAAAAATAACATGGATTGTATAATCCTTGCCGTTACCAACTTCGAGGGGACCGTGTTTGTAGATATCAAACTGGCTGAATTGCCTGAAATAGGAATCATGTTTTTGAATTTCATCCAACCAGTGTTTGACGCGATGCATGGGTTTTTCCGATTTAAACGAGTTGTAAAGCACTACGCCGTCTGCATCGGTAATCCAGATTTTTGTCTTAAAGGCTACACCCAGATGATCAATAAATTCTATAAAACCAGGTGATTGACTAGTGAAATCAACAGGATATTTACTTATCTGGAACTCGGCCATACCCCGGGTCATGTCAAATCTTATTTGACCATTTTCTTTATAATAGTCCCCTATCTTTCTACTGGCGAAGGAAATAAAAAATCCGAAAATGGCAATTTCAGTTATGATTAATAATACCAGAAAGGATAAAAATATTCTGATATACAGTTTACTGGGCTTCAATCTTCCTCCTCCAGCATATAACCGATTCCCCATACGGTTTTTATATTTTTCTTTAGATCGGGAGCTATTTTACTGATTTTTGTTCTGAGATTACTGATGTGAACATCAATACTGCGATCAAAGGCCATAAAGTCTTTGCCCCTGGCAATGTTCATCAATTCGTCTCTGCTAAAGACACGGTTAGGTGATCTAATCAGGGCTTGAATAATGTGATATTCGGTCGAAGACAGGGTGATTTCCTGGTTTTTTACGAACAATACACGTTTGTCCGTATTTAGCCTGAACTCTCCACTGCTGAGATGGGGTTGATCATCTTCTTCCTCTGCAGCAGCATCCGCGTTACTTCTTCTTAACACGGAATTCATTCGTGCCAGTAATTCCCTGGGATTAAATGGTTTGGGAAGATAGTCATCGGCGCCCAGCTCCAGTCCGACAATACGATCCGTTTCTTCGCCTTTGGCAGTTAACATGATGACAGGAATAGCGGACTGTTTCCTGATTTCCTTTAAAATATCCAGGCCGTTTTCGCGACCCAGCATGATATCAAGTATGATGATATCGGGAGCATCAACCCTCAGACTTTTCATTACAGATTCGCTATCAGCGACCTGGACAGCCTGAAAACCGTAGCTTTCGAGATATTTGACCAATAGAAGTTGCAACTTGGTGTCGTCATCAACGATCAGTACTTTTTTTTCCATGAGTTTAAATTATGGTTAGGGTGAGAAATCTGTAATGGTTATATTTTATAAAATAGGTACCCGGATACAACTAAAATTACAGATTTTTAACAATTTTGGGTAATAGAATTGCACTAAAAACCGGCCCTTTTTCAAAGATCAGAGCTTTAAATTAATTGCTGCTTTCTAAAACCTTAACTATCCCTTAAAGCTTGCTATTATTGGCTTACACATTTTTTACACATGAAACAAAAATAATTAAAACTTTATCCCTAGTCTAAAGTCATGTCATCAAGATTCGAGTTCGAAATTGATTCGAAATCGGATGAATACCCAAACCTCTCCAAGGATATAAAAAATGAAAACCAACAAAATCATGAAATCACTTTCAGTTGTTGCCATGTTGACAGCTTTTGTAATCGGTGGAAGCGCAAACCTCTATGCCAAGGAAGACCTTGCTAAAGCAAAGATTGACAGGATTGAAGTGCTCGTTGCCGATTTAAAACTTTCCGATGCACAAAAAGAGAAATACCAGGAATTCAGAACCAGCCTTCAACCTCAACCAGCACAAAACCGCGGTCAAAATATGGAGTTTGTAAACAAACTTCTGGACATTCCTGTTTTCTAAGTCAGTGCATAATCAATCAAATCCGATATCGTTAGCTTCGGATTCAAAAAAACCAAAAGTTAGTAAGGAGGAAACAATGAAAGTACGCAGAACCCTATTGATTTTAGCTATCTTTGGGACGATAGCCGCGTTTTTGACCGGATGTCACGGTTCCAGGCATGGCGATAAGTATTTTCCATCAAGAGTACTCGAACATATCGATGACCATGTGGAAGACTTAAATTTAACCGAAGAACAGAACGAAAAATACCTGGATATCAGGGCCAGATTAGAGGCAGACCTGGTTAAACAGAGAGAAGCTCACCAAGCCTTCAAGGTAGAACTAATTGAAATAATTGATAATCAGGAAAATAGTGTCAAAGAAATTACGAGCAAATTCAGAACCAAAACCGGAGATATTCCGGGCATGTTGAATCTTTACCTGGATTACATTGATGAATTCTATGAAATTCTGGATGAGCAACAACAAGCGATTGTAATGGAAGAGATCAGGGATAAAGCAGATAGCCGCCGTTTCCGTCGCTAATACCCTTAAGCATTTTAACTCCGATAATAAGATTGCTCTCCCCCCTTCCCGACCCAACAGAGTTTTGACCCGAGCTTTGACGGGTCGGGAACTCCCCTTGCCGGTAATAGTTTTCACCTTTCATATTCCAACCGAATGATCACCGTTGACAAGTATTTTGGAATCTCAGTTCGCATATAATTTAGTTTAGCTGAACGCTTGGTTTATCCACTCTTTCTTCGATCTTGTGGAAATGCAGGTAACTAAGACAATTAAATGATACAAAAGTGTTATTGTGAGACAAAAACCAATGATTGTTTCATTAAAAAAGACCTCAAAAGTAGCAGAGAAAATCTTTAGACCCGTTAGTATTCAGATGGTTACAAACCTGGCTAAAGATTTAACATTTCTTCCAGGTTTAGGAATCGATGTTGCAGTTAATAACGATCAGGAAGGAGGCGAATCAACTAGATCCGTGTAGTCCGGATTAAAGGATAGAGATGATTCCTCTCATCAGTTACATTTTTCCATCCCCTTCGAGCACGACCTTCTATCCGGGGCCTGCGGACAGTTTTGTTTATACTATCCCCAGTCAGTTATTATATCTTGTTGCAGGTAAATACGGGCTTTGCCCAATTGAAAGCCAGAAAAGACCTCTAAGTTTTCTCAATTTCACCTTGCTGTTCTCTTTTTCCCTACCCCCAAAATATGGAGTAAATTATGTCTAGATATGTCTTGATTGAATCAAGGGATCCCTTTGATAGCAGAGATTGTGATTGGCTTTTTGACACCGCCTTGGGTCTGACGGACAGTGGAGCGAAAGTCACGGTCTATATGATTCAAAACGGTGTATTGGCTGCCAGGAAGCACTCGGAATATGCAGATCGGCTTACCACCCTTGCTTCTGCAAAGGTTGAAGTTTTGGCGGATTCGTTTTCATTACGGGAACGGGCAATATCGGAGCAAAAACTCGTCAGCGATGTACAAGAATCGGATGTTGATCATTTGGTTGAATTGATTATGGAAGACGGATCAAAACCAATTTGGCACTAATAAATAACCCGCAGGAGACAACATGGAACAAAAAGTTTTGACTATTTCCCTTATGGATGCACCCTATGAATCCGAAAACTCAACCACGGCTTTCCGTATCATTGATGCAGCCCTGAGGAAGGGGCATTCAGTTAATGTATTCGCTTATGAAGGTGCTGTGATGCTGGCCAAAGAAAGTCAAAAACCCCATCCTAACTGGGTTCGGGGGACGTCCGTTGCGGATGAAGATCATGTCTTGACAAAGGACTGGGTTTCGGAACTTCTTCGTGTAGCCAGTCAATCCGGAAGCAGCCTTAATTGGATCAATTGCGGTTTGTGCGAAGATGAACGAGGAACCGACGAAAGCGTGCAGGGCGTAAAAAGAGGCGGTCCCGCTGATTTTGTTGTACAGATCAACCAATCGGATACCACATTAATCATTCCTACAAAACGCAATTGTTAAAAGGAGAGAATTATGCCTGAATACTTAAGCATCGTTGAAACAGCGTATCGAGCCAGTATAGAGGAACAGGATGATCCTGTTCTTTGGCTAAATGCAATGATAGCGGGTGACGGATTGGACCTGGCTCTGCTTTTTAGGAGTAATGCCGTGAATTACCTGGTGAAAGGGCAGAAACCAAACAAAATCAAGGTCGGCTCCCTGGTTCAAAAACACCCTCCTGAAATTGAAGCGGATATTGGACGTCTGATAGATGATGGTGTACCGGTCTATGCGATCGCTGAAGACCTGGCTCAAAGAGGTATCGCCAAATCGGAAACAATCAGCGGCGTTACCTTTATTTCCAGTAATGATGTCCCTTCACTGTTCAATCAGCATAAACAGATCTGGCACTGGTAAATGTCGGTGGTGCTATCCAGCTTGTGGGATGGCACCGATTCCCTCTCAAGGTGTGTATTTTCCTAAAAAGGTAAAAATGAAGCTATTAATTGTCAAGACTTCCTAGGTTGCCTTTTTCCCGGCCAGCCAGCCTCCAAATGCCCCTGCAGCAACCTTTCCCGCATTGGAAATCACAAATATGGTTTGATATTCAATATCGCCCAGTAACAGCAATGAAACATCAATAACGGCCACCACAAATCCAACCAGAAATCCGTTCAATATTCGGGAAGAATCCATCTCTTTTGCTACCCACCAACCACCTATTGTGCAGAGAATTATTCCGGCTATGGGTCCCACCCAGTACCCCATTTTTTGTGCAAACGTTTCGGCAGCCGCCTGGTTTGAAGGACCGAAAACAGCAACGATAACAATCAGTACAACAATGGCCAGCACCTCGGCGGCAATGGCGGCTATGATGATACCTCCAAATCGAATCTTCATATTCAACCTCACCAGGTAATTGAAATTGATTTGATAACTCAAGTTTCAGCAGGCTAACAGACATTTCGAAACCTTTCAAAGGCTTTTAGCATTTAGCAGCTGGCAATTAGCTTTATTTGGAGGACTTGCGGCGCCATAATTTGCTAAACTCGGTAATGGAGTGAAACGAGTCACTATTAAACTGATACCTTGAATACTAATATGGTAAATGAGATTTCCCGGATTTCCCAATTCTTTTAATAAGCGGTAAACTGATACCTACAATCAGCGCTTACAAAGTAAAAAAAACGGGAAATTGATACCTCATATGGAATATGAATCGTCGTAAGTTTTTAATATCAACATCGGTGATTTTAGGAACTACCGGGTTAGGTGGTTTTTATTGGAATCGTCGCTGGAAGTATATAGTCATTCATCATAGTGCGGGGAGCAGAGGGGATATTGGATTTTTGCAAAAGGTTCACAGGCAAAGACAGCCTGGAGATCCCGTTGATGCAATACCATACCACTACATCATCGGCAATGGTAAAGGGCTGGGGCTGGGTGAAATTGCCAGTGACTGGAGGCAATCCTATCATCTTTGGGGCTCGCATGTCTCGGCATCCAACCTGGATCATAATTTCCGTGGTATTGGCATTTGCCTGATAGGTAACTATGAAACCACTGCAGTTCCTGCGAAGCAGTATACTGCCCTGGTAAGGCTTACAAGAAGCCTAATGCAAAAGTATAACATTCCTGTAAAAAACGTTAACGGACACGGAATGATTGAGGGAGAATCCACTAAGTGTCCCGGAAAGTACTTTCCCATGGAAAAACTCAGAAAGGATATCGCATGACAAGTCTTCAATCCTGCTTTCACCGTAGTCTATTTTGTTCGAACTGCAAGAGAACACGGGACGACCAAGGGCTGTGGTACAACAAAGGATACTAAAAAAATCGATCTGATATCGGCAATACCTGTCATAGTTCCTTTTTAAACCCGGTTTACATTTTAGTTCGGCAAAGAATAGTCTAAGATTTTGCACAATAACGACTATAGCGACCAAGGAAAAAAGAACAATGGATTTTGCAAAGGTTCATTGTTTCGTAATGGAACTGATTCCATCAAAACAGTGCAGGGTTATTACAATGAATATTTCACAATTATTAGTTGAGCTGGAGAGAACCGATGGTGTTTTTCCCGGGGAAGCTATTACACAGATTCTTGATCGAAAAGAAGAAAGTATTCCCGTATTGCTTACTATCCTCGAAAAATCGATTACCGAAGTGGATACGCTGCTTGCAGAGGAAGATTATTTCGGACACATCTATGCCATGTTTCTGCTGGCGCAATTAAGAGAAAAACTTGCTTATAAACTCATTGCCGATTTTTTCTCTTTACCGGAAGAAACAACTTGGGAGTTGACAGGTGATATTCTTACCGAGGATCTGGGTCGAATCTTAGCTTCGGTATCCTGCGGAGACACGACTCATATAAATAAAATGATTGAGAATCCGGACCTGGAAAGCCTGATTAGGGCCTCTGCCCTGGATGCCCTGCTGATCCTTCTAAAAAACGGAGAACTGGAACGGCAATCACTAATCGATTACTTTAAAGAGCTTTTTGAAGAAAGATTGGAAAAAGAAACATCCATGGTATGGAATCACCTGGTGGTGAGTAGTGTTAATGTTTACCCGGAGGAGCTACACCCGTTAATCAAGGAAGCATACGCCAAAAACCTGGTAGATGATGAGTTCATTCCATACAGCAGCGTCGAAGAAGCACTTTCCTGCGACAAGGAAACGGTGCTGAACTGGCTTAATGAAAATCCCGACTATACCCTGGTCACAGATGCGGTAGCAGACATCTCAAAGTGGCTGGCTTAGCATTTTAGAGCTCAGATTTTATATTTACGGGTTGTGCCGGCTTTGCCGGCCGTCTTTCTTTTTTGGACACAATTTCATGCGAAGTGTTCTTTGATGACTTCCCCTCAAGCAAAACTCCTTTCCAGATCTATTTTGTCGGTTTAAAATTATAGGTAGCTGAACTTTCAATTCACGCTTCATTCAGACCTATCTCCAACCTTGGTTGTCAAAGGTTGGAGGAAGACTTTTTGTCACCGGGGTAAACTCATATATTAAAGGATACCGTATGGCATACATTGATGGTTTTGTAGCGGCAGTTCCCATAAAGAACAAGGAACAGTACATCGAACACGCTCGAAAATCCGCGGAAGCATTTAAAGATCATGGGGCATTATCACTGGTGGAATGTTGGGGAGATGATGTACCCGACGGTGATCTGACTTCTTTTCCCATGGCTGTTAAATGCAAGGAAGATGAAGTTGTCTGTTTCTCATGGATAACGTGGCCATCACGTGAAGTGAGAAATGAAGGGATAAAAAATGCAATGTCCGATCCCAGGCTTGATCCGGGTTCCAATCCCATGCCTTTTGACGGAAAACGGATGATCTACGGCGGTTTCGAAATGGTGGTTAATGAATAGATGTCCAAACAGTTGTTGAAGTCATGAAAAAAGAGTATTCCAAGCTGCTCAATGCTCTGAAACTTGACAAATCAGGAGACTGGGACGCTGCGCACAGAATTGTTCAAAATATTGAGTCCAAAGAAGCTTCCCTGGTCCATGCTTATCTGCACCGTAAGGAAGGCGATCTTTCCAATGCTCGCTATTGGTATAACAGGGCCGGGGCAAACGAGTTCATCGGTAAGTTGGAAGATGAATGGAGAGACTTATTCAATCTGATCAATAGATAGTCTTCCCGGGCGAGCTTTTTACATTCAATCGTTGTTAAGGCACAGGTGGATTCGATTTTCCAGACCCACCTGCGCCGGTAAAAAGTTAGCTATCTAGACCTCCGTTGGTGGGTTTGTCGTTGCAGTGTTTAACTCACCCTACCTTTTATACAATGTAGCTGGTTATCAATTGTTAATATCTACAATCAATGATCTTTTGGAAAGATGTAGGATGGGCAACTTGTTGCCTATCAATTGGACCTTTAGATAACGCCCGGTTTTGTCATTGGGTATCCAAGGCAAACTATGATTTGGAAAAAAACAGCAATGCGGGCACAATTCCTTTTACGGCTTCCTCGTAATATAATAAATTAGTTAAATTGCGGTCACTTGGATTGGTGTTAAATCGTTTCGGAAACTGTAAGGAGTCGAATATCGATCGCGTTCAGTCCGGTAAACTGCCTTCCTGGATTAATTTTCCTGATCATTGTTAATTGATTGTTATTATGAATGTTGAACAAGCCTGCAGGCTCTCTGCAGACGGAACAGCCCGAAAAAAAGAAAGAATTCAAAGCAAAGAAGGCAACATCCTTGAAGTCAGCTTGTACGCCAAGTACAATGAAGTACAGGGCAAGTACACAGTTACCCAGTACTTCAACAAGCAAAAGATTCAGACATCCGATCAGTTCCGTAATCCCCACAAAATAAATGGTTGGAGACCCTCCAGGAGATTTTCCAGCGAAACAGGCGGTGGTTATCAAACCAAGTCCGATTACAACCTCTATTTATTGGTCAGCAAAGACAAATACCAATTCAACATGGGGATCACCAAGAGTATGTATTCTCGCGTTTTTCAGTTGAGGTTGATGTGGGGAGAATTTGACCTGGAAACCTCAAGCATTGTTTACGGAAAGAAGAAGCATCTTTACCAGCTTGAACATCTGCTGCAGTTTATGTTTGAGGAGTATCACCTGCCCAGTCCTACAATCTCGGATGCCAGTGCCAAGGACTGGTTTGATCTGGACTGCTATTGGTACCTGAAAAACGAGATCAGAAGACTGAACAGTTTTCGTGAGGAGAAAATCTATAGAATGTATGAAGGAATAGATCTCAATGCCTTTATGGTGGAGGACTCGGATAAGCTGCTTGAGAACGTGGATATCGGCATTGAGGAGTAATTTTATTTTTTGCGGGTTTTCTTCGGTTCAAACAGCAACGGAGGATCGTTGGGATATATTTCGGCGATTTCTATCGGAGCTCCTTTTTTGTCCAGCGTAACTCTTCCAATTCCGGCCCTGCTAATCAGCCTCCGCTTTCCCTGTCCTTTGGCCAGACGTTCATAAATTACCATGTCTCTGCGTTTTGTAAACCAGTTAAACGGTGATCTGGGGCCATACATGATTCGATTAACAGCGTCCAGCAATCGTAACAGAAATCCGGGAAATTCATTTTTTATCCCTGAAGAGGTTATCTGCCATATTCCCGGGCAGTTCTTGGTGTATCGTAGCTCCACATCGTAAGCAAAGGAGTAATGCACATCTCCGGAAATAACAACATTGTAGGAGGCAGTTTTGGCATTTTTGAATATTTCCAGCAGGGTAAAGGCTGATTTTCTGTGCGCCATCCAGTTTTCAGCATCTACAGCCAGAGAATAGCCAAAATAAGTAAACAGTCTTTGGATAAGCTCAATGGTCTTAACTCCAAAAATCGGTGCAGGGGTAACTAAAAGCACGGCATCTGATTTCATCATCTTATGTTGCAGTTTCATCAATGCTTCCCAATCCAAAAGACCGGATGGACTGGCGAGCAGCTTATCCCGCCTCCAGCGTCTGGTTCGGCTATCGACAACAATAAGTTTGGGATGGAGGGACACCTCATAATGCCAGTGTTTAAAGGCTAAAACTGAGTCTACCAGGGCATCATGAGTCTTTTTGCTTGGGTTGGTTGCATAATAATCAACAGACTCCAGGAATTCCTCATCAAAACTATCCGGCGCATTCCCCCAACCTTGGCAGAGAAAATAGGCGATCAGTCCGTTGCCAATGATTCTCTTGGTTAAAGGGTGACCATATGCCTGTTGTTCCCATTTAGCGGTAAGGTTCCAATCATCGCTTATATCGTGGTCGTCAAAAATCATGTAACTGGGTATGTGCGCAAGAAGCCTTTGAACGTTGGGAAGCCGTTCCTTGAAATTGTTGATGATTGCCAACTCCTTTGAATAGTCATCCCGAAACTTTGCCGGAGATACTTGGGGATCGAAGCTTACAAACTTCCAGGGAACCGGGGACCAAACCAGTATGTACATTGCCATCCACTCGGCAAAGGTGATCAGGTGATTGTGCGCAAAACTGGAAGTAAAAATATGTTTGGCACCGCCTCTTCTATACCAGTGGTTGCCGATTTTGGTTCTGGGCAGGATCTTTTTTCTTTCGTAATAGCAATGTCGGCTGCTGTAAAGCTCCCGGCTGTTGTTTACAACAGCGTGTTCAAATTCCTCTTCGTAAATCCCAAGTAATTCTATTACCCGGTGAATAGCCTGCAACATCGGCCCTGCCACATCATCTGCATAAACCTGGTCACCCGTAAGCACTAATAAGGCCGGGCGTATTTCGATATCATCAAGGGTCGATTGAATTTCTTTATCCAGTCCAACAAAAGTATCTTCTCCGTCAAAATGAGGTTTACGGCAGGACCCATGAAAGAAGCGATGAATCGATTTACGAACCACGAAAGAGGGTCGTTTTTGATTTGGATAGACTATATGCGGAATCAGATCAGTCAGGAGGGTATTGTTGGCATCTTCAATTTCCAGATCGTATTCCAGTGTCCGATCAGTCGCGAACCCTCCTTTAGGTCGAATTTCCGCTAAATGAACCCACGCGTGTTTTCCAAAACGGAAAGTCTTTAAATTTGAATAGTTTAACGACAGATTAAGAAACGGTGTGGTTTCGTTGGAATAGAAACATTTGAACCGGACTTTCAGCGGTCTTGGAGATATCCACCAGAGGACCAGTCGATTTTCTGTCAACCTGCGTACCAGGGGGCCGCAGATAAATTCCGGAAGCGGTTGTGATTGATCCATAAAATAACTTAAGGGAAGGTCGTAGTTTAGGTCTGAACAAAAAACAAGTACTTGAAGCGTTATCTATTAAATTATCTGATCCGGTGTTGGCTGATCAAGGTGTAACATTCGCAATTCTTCCCTGGTTTTGGTTCAACCTTCCGAAAAAATTCTATCGAAACGGGTAGTTATCACGTCGATATAATTATCTTGCATGGTTTTGGACAAAAAGCTGCTTTTGATGATTGTCGTCCATGATTCGGCTGCTGCCAGTATGTTTTTAGTGACTTTTTGGATGGTTTTATCATTCAACTGCAGACAATTGCTGCCAAAATAATCAATCAAATCAGTTTTTGTTAGTTTTCTTTTTTTTGCATTAAGTGGCAGCGCCATTTCTTCTACCGGATTTGGTATGGCAATACTTGTATTTAAAAGGTCATAGACTGGTGAGAGCACAATTTTGTTTTTTGTGTTGATGAGTGAAAAGTTTTTCAGATGCATATCCTCATTGCCTGTTAAAAACGAAAACAAGACGGAGAGAAAGAGCTTTTGCTTTTCCACAACCGGATAAGTGCAGTATTGATCCACGATTTTTACAACCTTCTCCATGCTCGATTTATACTTGGTCTCCCTTGATAAGCCGGATAACTGCGCAAAATCTTCCATGGCAACCTTTTTACTTCTTCCTTCCCGGTCAAATCGTTTTATTACATAAGTAAGCTGCTGGTCTTCCCCTCGAACCAAAAAGTGTAATGGCACATCCAAACCACAAGTCTTTGCCAGCTTCATGGTCAGGTCTTCGTTCTCCGGCAGCTCGGGATATTCAGGAGATTGGGGCTTGAGAATAAAGTTGCCCCCTTTGTTCACAAGCTCAAATTCACCTTGCTTGATGTTTAGTCTCGCGGAAAGTTTAGGCTGCACACCCTGGATGGACATCTTTTCTACTCTGGCAGCGGCTTCCTGCCTCAAAGCCTCCTTGGTAAACGGCAGATTTGCCAGGTGTTTCAAATTGCGATGAACCTGTTTTAATCCATCGGGACTGTAATCAACCGGTGATGGCTGATAGGTGATTAGACATCTCATATCATTCCTCCACGATGGTTACAGAACCAACCATATCTTCACCTGTTGCAATCAGCTGGCTGAAAGGATCGTTGCGATCGATTTTTAGTCTCCTGATTAACGCCTCCAATTGATAGCCTTCAGGTAAGAGTCCATCAAAAAAAGAGGGAAAAGAATCAAACATATATGATGCTTCCTGAACCGGCATAGTCAGTGATATTGGATGTCCCTCATAATTTGGCAGGTATTGAAACTCGTATCTCCTGTTTTGTTCATGCTCTATCAAGTGTCCCGCCGGCAGGCCCTGCTGGAATACCAAACATTTACGCATTCTGCTCTCCGGTCGGTAAGATAAATCGTACTTCAATGTTAAGAACATGAAGTATTTTCAATAGATTATAAAACTGAACAGTCAATTTACCTTTTTCAATTTCATAAACCATATTTTTCGCAACTCCGGCCAGATCTGCCAATTCTCTCTGGGTTAAACCTGCATGCTTTCTGGCTGTGAGGATCGTTTCGGAAAGATCTTGAGTCATAAATTACCTTTAAATAGGGAAAAATAGATATTTTTGGATAGATTAAAACAGTTGCTCGAATAAAGCAACGATTATTCCCTTTTAAATGGGAAAAAATTATGTATTTGAGTGTCTACTCTTGTCGCACAAATTAAAAAGATCAGAATTCCCTTTATAAAGGGAAAAAATCAAAAATGAAATTAAGACGAACAGAAGCAAGGCTGGCACTTGCTTGAATTTCAGGATTGAATAACGTAGTGTGCTGAAGAAAACCAGCTAAATCAAAATTACCAATGGAGTCCAACATGCTGTTTCAGTGAATTGCCACTCTATGCACTGCGGCAATCTTAGCTGGCATTTTGTCCGGATTTTGAGATCTTTGACCGTGACTCGTGAGGTATTCCGTTTGAGTACAAACGGATATCTTCCGGTTTTGTGGAGTTCAGGGTGCAGCAACAGGTTTACCGGTTAGAATGTTACGGATTAGCTGCAAAAACGCCTTTTCGATATCGATTTGAGGATCATGGAGATCCGGATGTTGTGAGTAATGGCAGAGTTCATGATATAGACTGTCCCCATGATATCGATATCAAATCCAAAAAGTAGAAAAAGAAAAAAACCGGCACTGCCAAGAAAAAGTCGTCAAAGGAAACAAAGAAGAAAACTTCAACAACCACCAAAAAGAAAGGGTAAATGCGATTGTCAAAGCTTTTGATCGGGACATTGTTATTCTCGGCGATTTTTTTTTCAAATGGTTCCATCAAGGCAGTCACCAAACCAAAATGGGAAATGGGGCTCGGTTACTACAATTTCCAGTTGCCACACTACTACGGATCAAATCATTATTACCAATACAGTATTCCGCTTCCGACGTTCAATTATCGCTTTGATAATCTTGAATTAGGCAGGGACAGCAAATTATACTTGTTTGACAGTGATTTCTTTCAGATCGATATTGCCTTATCCGCCAACTGGCCCGTTTTTAGTGATGAAGAAGATGAAGATGCTCCGGATAATGCCGATGATTCTGACGCGGTCATAGCTCGTACAACCAATTATACCCGCAGGGGAATGGACGACCTGCCTGTTACGGTGTTTGCCGGCTTGAGAAGTCGGCTGTTTTTGACAGATCACCTGATCGTAAAAGTACCTTATTTCCACGGGGGGAAGGTGGAGAGTGGTTTCGGACATGCCGGCAATACCTATGAGGCGAGTGTCCGGCTGGAGCTGTTTGAGCGGGACTCGGAGCATGAATTTGGTATTTACGCCCGAAATCTCTATGGAGACGAAAAATACAACAATTTTTACTACCAGGTCAAAGAGAGCGAAGTCCTGCCGGACAGGGAAGCTTATGATGCAAAAGCCGGATTGGTTGCCTATACCTATGGTCTTTCCTTTTTTTTCCAATTGACAGAACGCTTAAAACTTTCAGGAAGGTACCTTATTCACAACCTGGAACAATCGGTCATCAAAGACAGCCCTCTGGTAAAATCAGAAATTTCCAGGGATTATTACCTGATAATATCTTACAGCTTCTTCCTTAGTGATACTCAAGTTAACTTACCCTAGCTGCTGTTTGATTAACAGGTCGCTGAATCTATTGGTTTTTTACGGCCAAACAAGGATCAGCCCACCACGGAATCCCTCAGCCATTCATGTAAAGGCAGCATTTTTTTATATTCTTTTAAGGCGTAGGAAATCAGCTCTTTTGTATGAAATTCTTTGGGGATGGAGGTTTCATTGCCACAATGAAAGCCGTTAAAGAGCAGGTAATCAGCGTTTTCATGATCAGCATCGTACCCCCTTGGGATCCTTTTGTAATGCTTCCCGCCTGGTGAATATCCGTTTTTTTCGAGATTTTTTAGTGTTTTTTTCAATAATCCTCCCCTGATCGGATCCACAACAGCGTCTCGAAAAGCTTCAATCAAATGTTTTGGGAACATGTAGATCCCCGCTCCCAGCATCAGATTGCTATTCTCCAGATGAAAATAAAACCCGGAGCACTCCATTCGCTTGCCGTCACCTTCCCAAAACCAGATGCCCATATTTGTTTTATAGGGAGTCTTGTCCTTGCTGAATCGGGTATCCCTGTTTAATCGAAACAGGCTCTGGTTTACTTTCGGAATGGCTTTAATACCCGGAGCAATGGATTCAAGCTTTTCGCCCATGGCTATAACAAAATCAGACGATGGTTTTTTGACAAACGTTTCGTAGTCTTTTTTGTGATCGTTAAACCAGGCTTGAGTGTTGTTTTTTTCCAGATTTTTGAAAAAAGTTAACAATTCCTTTGGAAATCCCGAGAATTCTGACATATGTATCTCCATTGTGAATATAATTTTATGGTTTTTGTTTTAAGGTAATAGGTCAACCAACAAAAAGAAACCTGTAATAAAGACAAGAAAACAGGTTATATGTGCCAAATTCTCTCGACCAATGACTTCACTAACAAATAAAAGCTTTGTATGATTTTTAAAAACACGCGTTTTAGGATTGTCTCTACACGTGCAAGCACCCCAATATAAGCTTGGCCAATTTGTAGTGGCATGGTTGGGAGTTATCCGTTATCGGTCTGTTGTGAAAGCTTCGCTTCTCACGTTCAGAATGTCATCTTGGTCAACGATACTTAAGTTAATGACATTAGATGGCCGATAACTGACAACCCATTGAAAACCGGAATTAAATTCCGTGCTTGCGACCTAAACAAAACCAAATCAAAATTGTGTGCTAAAACAGCGATTCGAACCTGAATAACAGCTTGTCGCCATTTTTTCGTTGGATGATGCTATGAAAAAGGTCCTTATTATTTGTTTTCTTATGATGATCGTATTTGCCGGTTGTGAAGAAACCGATGTTAGATTGGCAACAGAGGCGGGCTTGGATGCTATTAAGTCTATAACCTTAAAGGATGAGGATATACAAAGGCTGGCCGCAAAATCTGCTGCGTACTCTGATCAGAAAAATATCGTCGCAAAGGGGAACAATCCATATAATTTGCGCATGCGTCGCTTGGTGGAAGACCACTATCAGGAAGGGAACATTAGATTTAATTACAAGGTTTATTTGTCCGATACTATTAATGCCTTTGCAATGGCAGACGGAACAATCAGGATCTACAGTGGGCTAATGGATATGATGAATGATGGCGAGTTACGCTTCATCATTGGGCATGAAATGGGGCATGTTGTAAAAGATCATATTCGCAAGAAGATCCAACTGGCTTATGCTGCCAGTGCAGTGCGGAAGGGCATTGCTTCACAGAACAGTGCCGTTGGAGATATTGCCCGTTCCCAGTTGGGCGGTTTTGCCGAATTGCTCATGAATGCCCAGTTTTCCCAATTTGAGGAAAAAGAAGCGGATGACTACGGTTTGAAGTTTTTAAGAGAAAAGGGATACAAACCCATCAGTGCTGTTACAGCATTGAAAAAGCTCGTAAGCCTGGGTAACGATCATTCGTTTCTTGCCAGCCATCCCGCCCCTGGTATTAGGGCTGAACGAATTCAAGCTCAAATTGAAGGTAAGGCTCTTTCCATTGAAGAAACTCAACAGGGCATGATCGATAAAGCCTCCAAGTTTATGAAGGAAAAAGTGGAATCTTTGTCGGATTTTGTAGGAGAGCTGTTACCGGCTTCTTAAGCTACTAAAGGTGATCAGATTGTGGTAAAATCACAGGCCCTCTGACCGTTATTTGTTTTTTTGACGATAAATCCTACCGACTGTCCGCCATTTCTGTTGATCCTCTTCCAAGATGTCACTCTGAACAATCAGACTGTTTCATAATAAGAATTTTGGTCATCATGCGCAGATTTTGATTCTGTGTCATTCCGAGCTTGACCCGGAATCCATCAACGGAGGGCAATAATCTCTTCACATATAACTCTCTTCCGATGAAATGGCTTAAGAAACAATCTTAAAATTCGGCATTTGGTTTTAAGCAGGTTCATCTGCTTAAAATGCCCGTATTTTTGGGCTCAACAATTGTTTGGTGGACTAAAACGTTGTAAAGTAAGCATTTATCGTCTGCTTAGTTTTTGATTTTGGAGCTTAGTTTGCAAGGCCAAGCGGATTATCTCGCTCGAATGAACAGACCATGGAACCACCGCTAGTATCTATAAAAAAAATAAGAAATGGATTAACCAGAAATCCTAAGGAAAGTCATGAAACTAAAAGCCAAATTATTCCTTATTTCAACAATTCCTATTTTGGGCATGATCGCCATCTTTCTGCTTGAATCGAATCTTTATGTGCAAACGATTGGATCAATGGAGCATATTAATGAATTGCAGAAGGATTTGCTCTCAATACAAAACGGCGACAGAGAGGTTTATCAGGCTCACCTGGCAACTCTCAATGCCTACCAAAGTGATGATCCCGAATACATTAAAAAGGAATTAGAGGTTTATAAAACAAAGTCCGGACTGATTAAAGAAAAGGTTTCAGAGGCAGCATCAAATTTTACTGAAGAAATGGAGAGTCATCATAAAAAATTTGAAGAAGCCTACCAAAAATGGACCACCTACAACTACTTTATTTTCGGGAAACTCTCCAGTTCGGCGGTTCTGAATAAGAAAGCCAATGAAACGTCGCTGGATTCGGAAAAAGATTTCCTGAAAACCAGAAAATCGATCGACTTGCTCGCAAAAAGAATTGAAAGGGATTTAGGCAAAAGACTTTCTACTCGAAGAAGAATTGCCCTGGAAAAAGCTTTGCTTGCAGCCTTAAGAAGCGATAGGGAGGCTTACCAAGCCTACGTCTCGCAAAGGCTGGCCATTGGTGAGAAGAATTTTGAAAAAGTGAAGGAATTGGATGAATTCAATCAAAAAAGTATCGAAAATGTTCCCAAATTGTTCTCCCAGGCCGTAACTCTATATGGAGCAAAGAGACTTGTCCAAACCCAACAGACATTTGACAATAATTTCAACAATTGGAAAACCGTTAGTCGGGAAGTATTTGCACTCATCATCAGTGCTTACAATGAAAACAATTCAAAAAACTCTGTCCTGCCGCTGATTAAAACAAACTTCGAAGCCATGAGAACAGCTATCGAGACGATCAGTGATTTGGAAGTAGCTCGCTCGGATGCAGAGGTAGAAGCCTCCAAGACCAAAGGTATTTTCATGTCCGTGGTTGTGCTCGCCATTTCCGCGGTCCTGGTGTGTCTTACCTTGTTGCTGGGATTTCTGTTTTCGAGAAGTATTATGAAACAGATAGGTGGTGAACCGGGTAAAATAGCAACTATAGCGGAAAGTGTTGCCGCCGGGGAATTCAATATTGAACACACGGAAAAAAACCCGACTGGAATTCTGGCGGTTTTATTAAACATGGCCTCTTCTCTTCAAGCTGCGATCTATTCAATTCAGCAAACCATGAAAACAGTGTCGCAGGGCGATTTTACTAATCAGATGGATGATAATCAGTTGACCGGTGAGTTGGTGTTGATTGGTGATAGTATCAATGAATCCATTGCGATGCTTAGTGATACTATTTACCAGGTATTGCTTGTCTCTGACCAGGTAACAGAAGGTGCCGGTCAACTTGCCGGATCTGCCCAGGCTTTAGCGACAGGAACGACTGAGCAGGCGGCCAGTCTTGAAGAAATTGGCTCGACAATGGCTGAAATCGGAAATCGGGCAAAAACCAACAGTGATAATGCAGATCAGGCGACACAGCTATCCAAACAAGCCCTGGATACTACCGAAAAGGGTAACACGCAGATGAAGGAAATGCTTGGTTCCATGGATAAGATTAATGAGGCCAGCAACAACATTTCTAAAATTATCAAAGTGATTGACGAAATCGCTTTCCAAACCAATTTGCTGGCCTTAAACGCGGCAGTTGAAGCTGCACGTGCCGGAAAGTACGGTAAAGGATTCGCTGTGGTGGCAGAAGAGGTTAGAAATCTTGCAGGAAGAAGTGCTGAAGCTGCAAGAGACACAACGATGCTGATTGAAAACTCAATGAAGGAAGTTGAATACGGTGTGGACAACGCTGCAAAAACAGCGGAAATTCTTGATGAAATCAGCGGCAGCATCACAAAGGTAAATGACCTTGTCGTTGAAATCGCGGCCGCTTCACTGGAACAACGATCCAGCGCCGAGGAGATGAACAGAGCCATTACCCAGGTTAACAATGTGGTGCAACAGAATTCCTCCATTTCGGAAGAAACGGCTTCTACCTCTGATGAGTTAAACAACCAGGCTGCCGAACTCAAGGTATTGATAAGCAGTTTTGCCCTGCAGCAGACTAAAGGAAAGACTCCACGATCCGAACAGGAAACATTGGAGTACCAGGCAGAAGAACCACCCGTTTTGGAACCTCCTGTTGAGGAGCCTCCTCAACTACCGGAAAACAAGCAAGACCAACCGGAATTGCCACTTGAACCGGAAAAGAAACCACGAAAAATGATAACCCTGGATGATGATTCCTTTGGAAAGTATTGACTATAGTAAGCTGTTCGGCAGTCTTAAGATCCAGTTAGCAAGATACAGGTGAAAGGTGTTCAGGCTGAAGGAACCGGCTGGCATACTCCCCTTCAGCCTTCAGCCTAAACACCTTTAACCTAAAAAAGTCTTCAGCCTAAACACCTTTTAAAGGTTTAAGACTGCAGGTAAGACCAGCAAAGTAAAGGTAAAGACTGAAAGGGAGCATGCCGGCTGTTTCCTTCAGCCTTCAGCCTAAACACCTTTAACCTAAAAAAAGTCTTCAGCCTAAACACCTTCAACCTAAAAAAGCCTTCATTCCAATCACCCCAAACCTCACGTCCTTAAACTAAAACCCCGCAATCCGTCCAAAAAATTTACATAACTTTTACCTTGTTTTTTTTTGTTGACTGAAGAAAAAACAACGATCTATTTTCAGCGTGAAGCAATGATCAGTCATGACAGATAGAGATCAGCCGTGAAGCAATCAAAATCGGAAAATCGATCGTGCCTGAAAAGATTTTCAAAGCCGGTTTGTTATGATTTCTACGCAATAACCGCCACAACTATTTATCAGGAGAGCCACCATGAGTAATATGCAGAAGTTGCCGCTGTTAAATTCCTACATTGATTACTGGACCGGAAAAAAACCGGATCAGGCTGCCATGATCCAGCATGAGGATGGCAAAACAATCAGCTATAAGACGTTGCAAAGCATGATTGATGTGGTTGCGGGTCGCTTGTTGTCCATGGGGATTAAAAAAGGGGATCGCGTTGCAACCCAGCTGATACTGGTTCCTGAACATGTAATGTTGATGTTTGCCTGCTTTAAAATCGGTGCCATCATCGCTCCTCTGGATTTGAGGTTAAAAAAAGAGGAAGTGGTCAGGGATGTTAATAAAATAGAGCCTAAGGCGTTCTTTTTTATGGGTGCCACAGCTGTTGCGGATTTCAGGGAGATTGGTCAGGCTGTTCGCGAATCCTGCCCTTTTGTTGAGCATCTGGTACAATTCACGCCGAATCCTGAATCCGGAGACATCATACAGGGTGCGATCGGCATCACGGAAATGATGGATGGAGCCAAAAATGCAAGCTCAGAGGAGATCAATCATCTGAACAAAGAACTGGAAAAAGCCTATTCCCAAATCGATACTCGAACAGCTGCTTTGATAATATATACAACCGGTACCACAGGACCACCAAAACCTGCTGTGCTTTGTCATGAAAACATCATTGTACAAAACCGGATTCTTGATCGCGGATTGGGCTTAAAAGATGAGGGAGGCAAATTGGGTTATGTGACCATGGTCAATCTGCCGCCCAGTCATGTCGGTTGTGTAACTGAACTCCTGATGACAACCCTGTTTCAGGGGGGCACAGCAATATTGTTGCGGATATTCGATGTAGAAGCGACCTTGGAAGCCATCCAAAAACATAAAATTACGCTGCTGGGACAAATTCCAACACAATTCCGATTGCTTTGGGCACATCCAAATTACGAGTCTTATGACCTTTCCAGTTTGCGCTACGCTGCTTATGCCGGCTCTGCAGGTGATACACCGTTTATAAACAAGCTCGCACAAATGGCACCCGGTTTTGGTACAGGCATCGGAATGACCGAAAACGCGGGGTTTGCCACCTTTACACCACCCAACATTACAGTCGAAGAGATGGCAGGCCAGGTCGGAAGGGCTTTCCCCGATTTAGCCGAGGTAACCGTACGAGAACCAATGAATGAGGATGGCAGTGCCGGTAAAGAGCTGCCAACCGGAGAGATTGGAGAAATCTGTTATCATCCGCCAATCGTTTTCTTGGGTTATTTTAACCAACCTGATGAAACAGCCAAAGCTATCTCCAAAGAGGGAATTTTATATACCGGCGATCTCGGACACTTCAAGGATATGGGAAATTACAAAGCTCTGTATTTATCGGGGCGCAGGAAGTTTATGGTCAAACAGAAAGGGTATAACGTTTTCCCCAATGAAGTGGAAGAACACATAGCCGGTCTTGACGGTGTTGACATGGTCGATGTGATTGGGATGAAGCACAAGGTATTTGATGAGGGGATTTTCGCTTTCGTTCGAGTCAAACGAGGTGCCGAACTGACAGTGGAAAAGGTGCTGGAACACTGTAAACTGATTGCATCCTATAAACGTCCGCAGCATGTGGAACTCTGGTCACATGATATGCAATTCCCGTTAACACGTAACGGAAAGGTGGATAAGTTGATTTTGGAAGAATTGGCCGAAAAGATCATCATTCGCCTGCGTGATGAAGGCAAATGGGATGCCGAATAGCAGGAAATAAGGGATCAGAACCTTTGCTGTTTCCGGTCCCGGGTAGACAAACATAGAAACAGGGATCTCTTGGGCCTGGTCCAGGTATTCATAATGAAAGTTCATGGCAGTAATAGCACCAAGAAATCCTTAAGTTGGAAAGGTCCTTCAAATGGATCTCCAATACCTTCAAATCTCCCAACATGCCCGATTCTCTGGTCCGGTGAACTTATTCGGGACCTGCCGCACTCACAGTTAAAAAAGCAGCGTAACAGTTGCCGGTACCAGGAAAAAGCATCCTATTCCCTTCATATACATCTTCCTTGTTTTTCCAGTTTGATTAAATAGATCGAACGATGTGAAAGAGCAGCGATCAATTGAAAAGCAGAATAATTTTTGAACTATCATCAAAACCGTGCTACTCTGTGACTATTCCCCGCTTTCAATACGAATGACTGCATTAGAATGATTCTAATGAAAAAACAGATAGTTAAATTGCTCTTTTTAATTTTTTTGGGTTTGTCGGCTGGATCGTGCCAAATTCAAAAAGTTTCACCAACTGCTGTTGCAGGATTTCTGGATCTTTCCAGTTGGTCGTTTGAAGATGATGGATCGATAGATCTCAATGGGGAATGGGAGTTTTACTGGAATGTTTTGTTACAACCAGGGGATTTTAAACAAGACAGTCAAAGTCGATGGTCAATTATCAAAGTCCCCCAACCTTGGAATAGGCAGATCTTTTCCGGAAAACCAGTAAGCGGAATTGGTTTTGCTACTTACCGTCTTTTTGTATTTAATCCCTTTCCACCACAGGAACTGGCGGTGCGTATTCAGGATGTAGCCACCGCTTATGTGTTATGGGTTAACGGCATACAGCAGTTATCAAACGGAAAGGTGTCAGATAGTGCAGAAGGCATGATTCCTCAATATAAACCAACCGCCAACCGACTTTCCCTTAAAACAGGAATAAATGAGTTTGTTATACAAGTCTCCAACTTTAGTAATGCTGCGGGAGGAATATGGCGTCCCATAGAATTGGGAAAACCGGAACAGATAAAGAGGACAAGGGAACGAAACCTTGCCTTTCAATTGTTTCTCTTTGGCAGTCTTTTGATCATTGGCTTTTATCACCTTGGAATTTTTTATAATCGTCGTTTGGATGTTTCACCACTTTTTTTAGGATCTCTTTGTTTGTTAATCTCCCTTAGAACCTTACTAACTGGTGAACGCTGGCTGACTGATGTTTTCCCGGGGTTAAGCTGGGAGTGGGCCAGAACTTTGGAATATATCACATTCTACCTGTCTGTCCCTCTGTACACACTGTTTATGGCATCTCTTTTTAAGCGAGAGATATCGTTAAAAATAGGCAAAGTGCTTCTGTTGGTTGGATGCCTTTTCAGTTTATTCTCGATTTTGATCCCGGCTGTCATTTTTAGCCGGACTGCAAACTTTTATCAGGTTTTAACGGCATTGGTTGCTGTCTATGTGCTGGTCGGAATTGTCAAGGCGGTCAGAAAAAAACGCACCGGATCCTGGCTGATCCTATTTGGTGCGCTGGCAGCTACATTGTCATTGATAAATGACTTGGTGGTGCTTAATTATTTTGCCATTGGAAATCAGCTTTTTTCATTTGGATTGTTTCTGTTTGTTTTAACTCAGGCGCTAGTGCTTTCGAAGCGCTATTCCAAAGCATTCGAATCAATTGAATCTTTGACTTCAGAATTGAGAAAAATGGATCGTCTTAAAGACGAATTCTTAATCAGCACATCGCAGGAGTTGCGTACACCTTTGATGGGAATAAGCGGTATAGCGACCTCACTTCTGGATGGAGCCGCCGGTGAACTTAATCCTGTCCAAAAAGACAATATTCGTTTGATTGCCAACAGTGGTCAAAGACTGGCAACTCTGATCAAAGACATTCTTGATATCTCGAAACTAAAAAACCAGGATATAAAACTGTCTTCCAAATCACTGGATTTATGGACAATTGCTGATGCGGTATTGACCCTGTCTTTTCAAGCTGCAATGGAAAAGAATCTTGCCCTCAAGAATGAAGTGCCATCCTATTTGCCTCTCATTTATGCTGACGAAAACAGGCTTTTGCAGATTTTCCACAACCTGGTTGATAACGCCATTAAATTCACGGAAAGCGGGAGTGTATCTATCTCTGCAAAAGTTAACGGTGGTAAAGT
This sequence comes from SAR324 cluster bacterium, assembly GCA_028282825.1. Classification (GTDB taxonomy): domain Bacteria; phylum SAR324; class SAR324; order XYD2-FULL-50-16; family XYD2-FULL-50-16; genus JAHJTV01. Next base: position 24,406 of record JANQGZ010000063.1, on the reverse strand, counting down.
TCAGGTTTTTGTTGCAGATACAGGCATTGGAATTCCAGACAAAGATCATCAAACCATATTTCGATCATTTGAACAGGTTGGCGGGCTCACGGAGAAAGAACAAGGTGGTAACGGATTAGGATTAGCCATCACTAAACGCCTTGTGGAGATGCATGGGGGAATCATTTCAGTCGAATCGGAAGTAGGTATCGGTTCGATTTTTACCTTTGATCTAAAAATTGCTGACGATGATACGGTCAGCGGCGATAAAACTGTTAACTCTTCAACCGACAATTATTCCCAGCCTTCAACTAATAGCGCTGGCAATATCGAATTATTTTCAAAAGAGAAAAAGGAAACGTATCAAAAAAATTTCATCCCTTCAGCAGCAATTGAAAGACATCCCGCAGAAGGGCAACTGCAATTCGGCGGCCAATCAACGTTGCATGTTTTAGTGGTTGACGATGAGTTTGTCAGCTTAAAGGTTGTTGAAAATAACTTGCGTAATGCCGGGATTCATGTGGAAACAGCTCGGTCAGGCCAGGAATGCCTTTTGAAGCTCGAACAATCCAAACCCGATGTTATTCTTTTGGATGTTATGATGCCTCGGATGAACGGCTTTGAAACAGCACGTAAAATCAGAAAAACGTATAGCAAAGAAGAATTGCCTATCCTTTTTCTTACGGCCAGAACAGAAACCAAGGATAAGCAAGGCGCTTTTACCGAAGGCGGAAATGATTATTTTACCAAACCGGTAGAAAAAAATGAGCTCTTACTCCGTATTGACTTCCATGCAAAACTTGCCAGATCCGTTAAGGAACTCATTGCTGCTGAGAAGAAATACCGAGGTATATTTGAAAACGCAGCAGAAGGAATTGTCGTACTTAAACCTGATGGAGAAGTAATTTCAGGCAATCCTGCATCGGCCAGAATGCTCGGATACAGAGACCGTTGGGAACTCGTTCAGGAAGTTGGCAACAACGTTAACGATCTTTTCGTGGACAAGAGCCAGACCGGCCTTTTGCTTGAAATGCTGAGCAATCAGTCTCGTTTGGAACGGTATGAATTGCAGTTTTATCGAAAGGACAAAACCGTTGTTGATGTAGCTGCCAGTATCCAGGTGGTCAAAGATGACTCTACCAAGGAATTGTTATTGGAGGCAATTCTTACGGATATTACCGATCGCAAGAAGGCAGAACGGCTGCAAATGGAAAAAGAAGCAGCGGACCTGGCTAACCAGGCCAAGTCAGAATATTTATCCTATGTTAGCCATGAATTGAGATCACCCATTCATGTGATCATGAGCTATACCTACTTGGGATTGAAAAGAATTACCGATACTTCCGATAAGTTCCACAAGTTTTTTAATGCTATTAAAGAAAGCAGCAATAACATGATGTCGATCTTAAACGACCTGCTGGATTTGGCCAAGCTTGAAGCAGGAATGATGGATTACGAGTTTCTGGAGCAGCCACTATCCCCGGCAATTTTAAAGGTTGGTAATGAATTCGCTGCAATTGCCGAAGAGAATCGTGTTAAGCTTGTCTATGACCTTTTAGAAACGGAGCCAGAGATTGCTTTTGATTTTGACAGGATAAGGCAGGTTATCAGGAATCTGATGTCAAATGCCTTAAAATTCGCTCCTAACGATACCGAAATTACAATTAAACAGACTCTAAATGACAAAAAGCTTAAAGTATCAGTCAGCGACAAAGGTGTGGGGATACCAAATGACGAATTGGAATCCGTTTTCGAAAGATATGTGCAGGCAAAACATAAAAAAACCAAGAAAAAAGGCACCGGGTTAGGGCTGGCAATCTGCAAACAGATTATCGATGCTCATCAAGGCTCCATCTGGGCGGAAAACAATTCGGACAACGGTGCAACCTTTAACTTCATCATTCCAATTAAATAGACCCTTCAGAACCTGGTTAAAATTTACCCGCATTAGTGATTTGTAATGGGTTTCTTTTTGTAGTCCAGAATTGCTTGAATCATAGCACTGGTGGCTAATTCCGCGCAATGGAAGGAATCTTCGGGGAGGGATTCCAGATAGTTGGCAACCTGCTCAGGTGTGATTTGCATTGCCTGATCGATGGTCTTGCCTTCAGCAATCTGGGCAACGGCGTTGGCGCAAGCATTTGTGTAAACACAACCTTCGATTTCCAAGGATACGAACTGGATGACCTTTTTCATGGTTGACAGCGAAATAGCAATGGTATCTCCGCAATCACTGGTGCCCTTTCCAAATCCATCCGGTCTGAAGACTTTTTCATGACGATCAAAGTCGTAAGCCAGTTCGATCATTTTTCGTGAGTGGTTGTCAAAAAATTCTTTTTGTTCTTTTGTAAATTCCATGGTGGTTGGGCAAGGTAAATAGGTGATTGGGATTCATGGCAATTTCCTGTAATTATACTGTGTCATCCCATCGTTGAGCATTGAGGTAAATCGTCTATTGTTTAAATTTCCGGGTGTTGTCCTTCTACCAATAATTTGCCATTCACAATGATCAATTGATCATTGATCGTTAATAGTGTATCACATGTTCCCTCCCCCCTACGGCAATGTCATGTGGTTATAGAGAATTGGGATTGTGTGTCATCCTGAGCGTAGCGAATATAGGGATGTTTTATGCCTTGCGTATGAAAGTTAGGAGCATTTGAACTTATGATCTTTTCAATCCACTTCCAATAAGCTACCCTCCCAAATATAAAGCGCTAACTCACGAAGAAAACCAAAAACGGCATCAGGCTCATCAATCCAAATTTCAAGCAGCCTGGTTGCACTCTCCTTTTGCTAATCATGAAAATTGAACAATCTGATTTCGGGAAAACCGGTGATGGCCACGAGGTTCAGGTCTGCCAACTGACAAACAACAACGGTGTATCCATTTCTGTCATCAATTTCGGAGCAACACTGATCTCTGTGAAAACACCGGATAAATCCGGGAATGTGGAGGAAATTACCATTGGGCCGCGCAATGTGGCTGACTGCGAAAACCGTGGTGGTTTTTTTGGAGCCACCGTGGGACGAGTGGCTAACAGAATTGCTGCCGGTAAATTTTCCATCGACTCTCAACAATTTCAACTAGTCAAAAATGAAAGGGAAGTAAATCACCTCCATGGTGGGACCAAGGGTATCAGCAAGGTGCTTTGGAACATGAAAACAGTGGAATCATCCACTGGTGCGACCGTCATCTGTAATTACCTGAGTAAGGATGGTGAAGACGGTTATCCGGGCAACCTGGATGTTACTGTCGGTTATACCCTGACCACAGATAACGAACTGATTATCGATTACAATGCTACTGTCGATAAGACCTGCCCCGTCAACCTGACTAATCACGCGTATTGGAACCTGTCCGGTGAGAAAAAAGACAATATTCTGGGTCATGAGCTAAACTTGGCTTGTGACTCCTATCTGCCGGTCGATGAAAATTTGATACCTACCGGAGAGTTCAAAACTGTTGAAGGCACACCCTTCGATTTTCGAACCACAAAACCGGTAGGAAAGGATTTGGAGATAGCCGGTGGATTTGATCATTGCTATGTCATTCGCAAAGAACGGGGGGATTGCATGAAGATAGCAGAGGTACACGATCCTGTGAGCGGGCGTTTTATGTCTGTTTCAACAACAGAGCCAGGTGTTCAGTTTTACAGCGGCAATTTTCTGCACCGTTTTGAGGATTTCGGTTTTCAAAAATATGACGCCTTGTGTTTGGAGGCCCAGTGCTTTCCCGATGCGGTTAATCAAGCGAATTTCCCTTCCATATTGCTTTCCCCGGGTGAAATCTATCAACAAAGAACCCTACACAAGTTCGATACTCGCTGATTAGTGCCTGAGCGGATAATCGCTAAACCCTTATCCAGCCTTGTAATAGCTGCTATTCGCTATTTCATCGTATCATGCCATTTAAACCCGGGATTTAATTTTTGCAGCTGCATTAATATTACGCTATGATGTTACAAGATTTCAGGCACTCATCTGTGAGCCATATTGAATATTGATATCGGGTATCGCGTGAAATTCATCAAAAAAAGAAACAGCTTCAGAATAATATTAGGGATTATCGTTATTGCTCTTGTCAGCAGCTATATCTCAACTACAGATTGGCTAAAACCGAAATTGCAAGGCAAAACGCTGGTTATTGCGCACCGGGCCGGTAGCGGTCTGTGGCCTCAGAATTCCCGCACTGCTGTGTTGAATAGTGTTGCGACTTCTAAAGCGCGGCATTCAGATAGTCGCTACCAAGGTATTGAAATCGATGTTGTTCTCACCGGGGACAATCAAGTTGTTTTGTCCCATGATCCCTGGATTCATAAATTATTATGTCAAAAAACGTCAGGTGAGACCTTGAATGAGCAGATTCTGATAAAAAATCTAACCCTCCGTGAATTGCAGTCAGGATTTCTCTGCGGTGGTTTGCCGGATCCGGATTTCCCGGATGTAATCCCAAAAGCGGAAACTATCCCCACTCTAAATGAAGTGCTGGGAGCATTGAAAACCGCACCCGGTATGGTTTTATTTCTGGATGTAAAAATCGACGGAGTGTTGACAGCCAGTCCCGACGCGTATGCTGAGGCTCTGGCAGAATGCCTGGATAAGGCAGATTTGCCTAACAAAATATATATTGAAGGTCCGGATAGTGAATCTTTAGCGGCCTTTCGAGCCAGGATTCACTCTCCTTTTGTGGCATCCTTATCGTATCCACCGTTCAGTACGGATGAAAACCCGGTAATGACTGTGGTGAAATCCAGGTGGTTAACCAAATCCCGATTGAAAAGCCCGTTGGAAATGGCCAGAACTGCCAAGGCAGAAGCTATCGTCAGTCATACGGCAGTAATCACTTGGAACGCCGCAAAGCAAGCTAATGACGCCGGGATTGAAGTGATCCTTTTCACACCAAACACAAAAAAAGATTTGGAAAGATATTGCCACTGGCCTGCCAACATTCTCATCACCGATTTCCCAAACCTTGGCCACTGTCCTTGAAACCTAAAGGATAATCAGAATAAATTCACCTTTATCAACAGGTTGATCTCATTCAGGCTCGGACTTCTTTTCGATTTTTATTTTGATGACTTGATCAGGATAGATCAGATCGGCATTGGGGATTTTGTTTTCTTTTTGAATCTTGGGGTAGTTATAACCATCACCAGTGTAGGTTTTAGTGATTCTAAATAGATAATCACCCTTTTTGACCACGTAATCGATAGTTTTTGTATCAGCTTCAACCGGTTTTTGAGGTGGGAGAACTTCAGTTTCTTCAATGATGATCGGCTCCGGCTTAACTTCTGCTGCAATTTCTTCCTTTTCCGGAGCAGGCGGTTCTTGAGGCGGAGCAGTGTCTTCCGGTATATCCACGGGTTCCGCGATTTCAGGTTCTTGTCCGGCTGTTTCTTGTGCTTCCTCTTGCAGAGGTTGGATAGCAGGTTCCTGTTGTTGAAAAGGTCCAACAAAGAACACAATTACCAAACCGAATAATGCTGCAGCAATGAAAAAGAATCGACCCTTAGAGCTCTTGCCTTCAGCCTTCGGGGTGTCCAGTTCGATGGCTTTTGCAACGTGCAGATAGTCCGGTTTTTTGGGTTTGGATTTAGCCCCTTCATCAAACTCGGCTGAGTCTTCTTTCACCTCGATCTTTTCCGGGGTATCTTCCGGTTTTATGTCTTCCGTATCCGGATCAGGTTCTTCTTCGGGTTTATCTTTGATCGTGGTTTCTTCCATAACGGGTTCAGCAACCACTTTGTTCTCTTCTTTTGATGAATCTGACCCATCTTCCTCGGCTTCTGCTGATACGGCAATCTTTTCATCTGCAGAGTCCTGAGGCTGTCCGGCAATTGTTTCTTCTGACTCCTCCACAGGGCCTTCTTCCGCCTGATTGTCCATATCCCTGTCAACAGATTCTTGTGGAGTACTTTCTGTGGTATCGGATTCGTAGACGTCTTCTGTTTTTTCAATGTGGTCTTTTTCGAAAGGCTCTTCTTGTTCTGTTAATTCATCCGATACTATTGATTCTTCCGGAATAGTCGTATCATATTCAATATCATCCAGGCCTTCAGGACTGGACATTACAGTCTCAGTAGTAAAAGCTGCTGCTGTTTCCGGTTTTTGTTCCTGCTCAACTTCATCAACGGATTCTTTGTCGGTGTCTGTTTCGGCGACCTCTGTGGATTCCACCGTTTCATCACTGTCGACTTCGACTTCCTTTGTGTCTTCCTGCAAATCATCAGCAACTATCTCCAACTCTTCTGCCGATATCTTCCCACTAGCCTGTTCCGTTTCTTGGACTACTGTTTCCTCGGGTACTGCCGGGTCGGAAACACTGTCTTCAATGTCATCCAGGGCTTCTAAAGTTTCATCAGTATCTTCAGTGTCATCTTCAGTCTTAACGTCCCCTGTTTGCTGTGGATCATCTTCAATGTTTGCTTCTTCCACGATCGTTTCTTCAAAGGGCTCCTCTTCATCCGGCGATTCTTCATGCTCTGAAATTTGGTCATCAGCGCTTGTCGTTTCTTCTAAAACGGTGTCTGCTTCTTCAACCTCGGTCAATTCGCCTTCTGACACTTCTGATTGCTCCGGTACGGTACCAGCTTCTTCGATCTCAGTTGTTTCATCTTCAGATGCTTCTGCGTCTTCAAGCAAAGTATCTGCCTCATCGGCTTCTGTCATTTCGTCATTTGCTTCCGGCACCTCTTGGGGCAGGGAATCTGCTTCAGAAGGTTGTTCACTGGTTTGCGCTGCCAGCTCGCTTTCATCTGCCGCAGACATGTCTTCTTCTGACTCCGTCAGATCCTCGTCTACGTCTTCCCCTGCTACTGCTTCGACAACACCGGATTCATCCTCATCGCTTTGTTCCTCCACCGTGCCTTCTTGCTGGTCGACAATGCCTTCAGATGCATCTGCTGCATAAACATCCTGGTCTTCCGGCTGCTCTTCAGGAGATTCGATGTCTAAATCCTCTTCCGATTCGGTTTCAACATCTGTTGCCAAGTCTTTCTTTTGAACGGGCAATACTCTTTCAACAGCTACCTTCTCCGGTTGCGGAGGGAGTTCAAATGTTGATTCGATTGCCGATTCCTTGCGTTTCTGAACTGAGTCTTCGAATTCTTTGGCGAAGATGGTCAATGTGCTATCCGATGTCTCGCTTTTATAGTGAATCGCAATGCTGGCTACATTCAAAATCAAAATCACGGCATCACTGTTCCGGTCTGTATAACAGCCGTAAACAAACTGGTTGGTCAGATTTATCGGCAACCTCCTCTGGAGGTCCGATTTAAGGGAATAAGGCTCAAACACCCGATCTGTGGCAACAAATGCCTTGAAGTTGCTGTTTTCAACCAGGACCATTTTCCATTCCGGTGTGATGGAAGAGACTTCACCGTAACACAGCGCCAGATCAAGAACCGGAATGATATCTCCTTTGTACTCTACCACCCCCAATATCATGGGGGATACATTTGGGATGCGTGTCAAAGCCTGAATGTCAAGACTGTCTTTAACCTCAGATTCCGGCATGGCATGTTTTACACCAATTAAAGATAGTTCAACGACATCAGTATCATTCGATCCCGGTTCAAAAGATATGTTCGGATTGTATTGATCACTCTCCCCTTCTGTTTTCTCGTCTGCATCGGGTAGTAGCAGGGAGAGAGCATCGATCACGGGAAGGATTCTGTTTTCCTGGATAACGGCATTTTCAAGCCATTTGGATTGAACAAGCGGTGGCAAGGTTTCAACTGCTTGTTTAGATTCCGGTTCGCCTCTGTCAGCGGTTACAAGAATGCAGATGATTTGATCTTTTATACAAATTGGCAGGACGATATGACTCTGATCTTCGGCTGAGAAACCAATTCTTCGTGTTAGAGAAATCAGCGGAACCGCTTTTTGGTCATAAAGGATCAATCCTTCCGCATAGTCAGGCAACTGGCTGATTGGGGTGATTTCTTCGGGCCTGGCTATTGATTTCTTGATATCTGTTGCCTGAAGAGCAAATGGGTTGTTGTTGCATTCAACGACATGCAGCTTTTTTTCCCCTTTTTTTTGAGTAGCTTTTTTTAATTGCAGCGATTTTCCGGAGAGAACGAAGTCTGCTGATTGAACAGCTTTGTGAAGGGCAGCAATATTGATAATCGGGACAAGTTTTGATTGATAACTGACGCAACTGTCAACAATTGAAGATTGTGCGCTTTTTTCAACAGGAATTATCGCGTTTTCATCAGAATCCACCGTCTCCAAACCGCCTTCAGTAACAAATCCGGCAACCTCGTTGTCACCAGGCATCACAAGGACGGTGCGATTCGTATCTTCAACCTGGGGATAGCCCATGCAGTAGGACAAATCGGCAATTGACAAAAATCGATCATTAAGCCTTGCTACTCCGGCGATGCAGCGATTGTTGTAAGGTAGACTGTGTACTACCAAATCGGTTCTGACATCTTCAAGCTCATTCTCCCAAATTCCAAAATTGGTATTCGCCAGCTTGAGCAAAAGTAGTTTTCTCATAAATCGATTGAATGAAGAGGGTTGAAAAACGATAATCCGTTATTCGTTTTATTATTTTGCCAGCAGGATACATTCGCTTGACAACAAAAGATAGGGTGTCTTTTGATCCCACTGAACTCATTTACTTTATGTTATTGAAAATGCCCTGTAAATGAAGGTGTTTATCCTGCCTCACCAATCTCTGTTTGGTCCGTATTGTTTTTTATAACACAGATTGACCCAATTCGAAAATCTGTTTTCTTTATTCAAATCAAATAGAAATCCTGACAGGGATGGAGGTTTGTCTAAAGTCAAACAAAGGAAAATTGGTTTTTTTCCGTAACTTTTAATCATCGATTTTCGACTTCTTTATTGTCTGTTTTCATCGTGATAAAATAGCCCTGCCAGAAAGTAAAATCCTGTGAAAAGATCTTTTCCGGGCAGAAACACACAGGACGTTCATGTTCCTGCAGAAAAAAGCAAAAAAGTTTATGGCGACAGGTGATGTGTTAGCACAGATTGAAGACGCCAGGGAATAAGAGAATGCAAAAATACTCAACGACTCAAGAAAAAGATCTGTTTTTGAAAGAAGAAGTGGTCCTTAAACGCGACTTGTTTAGGGTGATGTTTTTCATTGGGGGACCCGTTTTGGCAGGTATGGCTGTGAATAGCTTTTTAGCTGAAAGATATCCGCAGTCTGCATCGGTATTCTTGCTTTTGGTTGCCATGGCTGCACTTTTTTTTGCAATTAAAAAGGTAACTGATATCAAAAAGGAGCATCGCCTCTACACGATGTTTTTTGTGATGTTTTATCTATTTTTGGGCTATACGCTGGTGCTGATTTTAGGAGTTGAGAAAAATCTTAGTCGTGTCCCTTGGTTCTATTTGTTCCCTTTCCTGATTATGGCTGCTGTTGGGCATAAAAAGGGGCTAATTTGGATGGTGGTGATGTTTTTGTCTTTGGTGGCAACTCTTGAGTTTTACCCGGGGGCAGGAGAAGTCGTTTTTGAGGACCTGCAAACGCGTTTCTTAATATCGGTGGTAATTATTACTCTAATCTGTTTTTATGTCGAATACCAAAACAGAACCTATCAACGGCGATTGGTTTTTCAGCGCATGAATTTGGAGCAAAAGAACCAGGAGTTGAAATTAGAGATTGCAGAAAGGGAAAAAGCCGAACAGCTTCTCAAGCAGGCTCAAAAGGAGATGGTTGAACAGGCGCATAAAGCAGGTATGGCTGAAATCGCTGCAGATACTCTGCACAACATCGGCAACGTCCTCAACAGTGTTGTAACTTCAGCCCAGGTCATAAAGGATTCCGTTAATCAAAGCCCGTCTGGGAATTTCTCAAAAGTCTGTCAGTTAATTGAAGAGCATGCCGATGATTTACCATCGTTTTTTTCTGCAAAAGATAAGGGAATCAAAGCTATAGAGTATATCCTGAAACTCGATGAGGCTTTTGCCGAATCTTATGATGAAATTGGCAGCAACGTCGATCGACTGGCCAGCAAGGTGGATACCATCACCCAAGTTGTTGTAGCCCAACAAAACTATGCAGGAAACGAGTTTTTGACAGAGTTCCTGGATATTTCCACTATTCTGGAAGATGCTCTGTCACTGGTGCCGAGTCAGTTTATGAAGCAATCCATTCATTTGGAAAAGAACCTGGAACCAGTGCCGGAAATCAAAGTCCAAAAAATCAAGCTCCTTCATATCCTGGTGAATATTCTGAAAAATGCTGCCCAAGCGCTTGTGGACCAAAGTTTCGGAAAAAAACGGATCATGATTTGTTTAAAACACACTGATCAAAGGGTGGTTCTTGAGGTCACCGATACCGGCCAGGGAATTGACCCCGAGAATCTGGAGAAGATTTTCAACCATGGTTTTACCACCAAAGAGGATGGCTTTGGATTCGGACTTCATAGTTGTGCCAATTATATGGCGGAAATGAATGGTAAGATTTCGGCCTATAGTGACGGACCGGGAAAAGGAGCCACCTTTCGTCTTGAATTTCCGATTTTGCAATAGATTATCTGCTCTATTTCAGATTGTTTCCTTCTAACTCCCCATTCACAAATTCCAATTTGAAACTCCGATTGTAGTTTAATTTCCTTTTTCGATTGCGATTTCTTGCAAAACTAATCCAACAGATTAATATTGATAATTTAAGTTTCGACTGGTTAACAATTCGTTCACGTTGCTCCAAAAGCTATGTTTGTAAAATTTGGAAGCCACAGGTTTATTTGTTTCCAAAGTACGAAACTTGCGTTATTAAATTGGTAAGTTACCAACCCTCATACCCTCCAATCAACCTCGCAAGGCCGGGGTTGTGTTGTAACAAACAGGCGCGCTGGTAAGGAACTTACTTTAAGGTGTTATAAATAAAGGAAATAAATTAATGGATACTTGGAAGTTTAATGGGCAAAAGCAGTTTTTTAACGTGGGCAGGGATCTTTGCAACGGCCATGTGTCAAAAGTGAAAAAAACGCTGCTGGATCAGCTTGAATCAAATGTCGATGAGGAACTTGATAACGACAGACTGTTGCGGCATCTGATTTCAGAAGCTTTGTTGCGACGAATTGATCACAACCTGTTGGATTCCAAACATATCTATCTGCAAAAATTTGAGATTTCACAGATAGACATGTTTTCAAAAATGAATAAAATCGTTCCGCAAGTATCAGCCTCTCATGAAATTGCCAATCAGTTTCTGGTAAACACAATAGGGCGTAATGAAAGCGCAACCCTGTTCGAAATTGGAATTGGTAAGGCCCTGCAACTTGTAAAATTAATTCAATTATTATCAAAAGACAGCTCCTCCAAGCTAAAGTCATTGCACGTTATAGGGTTGGATCCGGACGACAGTAACTTAAAATACTCCGAAAAGGAATTAAACGAATTAAACAAAAAAGTATCTTTCACAATCAGCTTTACGGGGCATCACAAGCTGCTGGAGGAGTTCTCGGAAACAGAGTTTGATTCGATAAACAATTGTGAGAGTGATGTGTTAATGGTCAATGCAGCTTATAGTTTTCACCATATCTGCAGCTATCCAAGGACAAACGAAGTTCGTATGAAATGGTTGAAGAAGCTCAAGTCGTTAAATCCCGATGTTTTTACTTTGATTGAGCCAAACTCCGACCACAATTCCGACAATATTATTGAACGCATCAGGCATTGCTATCATCATTTCTACTCGATGTTTGAATCGATCGATCAGTCCCAACTGCCCAAATCATACAAATACACTGTGAAAACACAGTTTTTTGGCAGGGAGATCAGCGATATATTTAGCAAAGACGATCGGTACAGAGTCGAACGACATGAAACCACGGATGATTGGATCTATAAATTGACCAATGCCGGTTTCACCCCCTTGAATTTCAAGAACGTAGATGTCCAGGTTCCTCAATATTGTGATTTTGAGTTAAATGACGGCCTGGTCAATTTAGGCTACAACGATGAAAATTTAATTACCGTTTTTGCCTATAGTTAAACCCCGAAAATCTCGCCTGGCCCCTCGTTCCCGTGTTTTGAATCTGGCAATAACATTCCGAAATGCGGGAACACCCAATTTTTCAAAAAAATAAGCTGCTCTCCACTGAACTGAAATCCAAATCAAAAGCTTCACAAAAACCCATTTGAACCGGGTCAATCCCCGCCTAAATGTTACTATTTGAAGAAATTATTAAGAGAAAATACTTTATTCATTTGGTATCTAAAATTAACGATTAGCTTAATAAATAAAAAATAAAAATGTATATTTTTATTGCATTTTTTTTTATTTAATGAATAATGTGCTAACTCTATTTTACACTTCGATATTAATAGATAACTAGCGATAAATATTGAAGTTACGGGAGGAATGCCTGTGTGACTGTTACCTTTTTTACTCCCTTTGAAAGGGTATCACGGAGATTCCCTTGAAACCCGGTTTGATGGATAGAGTTGAGGTTTGTAACTGAATAAGTATGTTCATTTCAGGTTTTTCTTTTTTTAAAAGAAATACTATTCGTAAAACGAATAGTATCTATTATTTATGAATCTTGTAAGGAGAGAAAAAATGGAAAATAAGTTGAAATATATCTTAAAGAAAAACTTGCTAACAATTTTTATTTCATTGATCGGATTATTGTTAGCAACGACGGGCTATGCGGCTGATCGGATCGATCTAAGCAAAAGATCGACTGCTGGAAAAAGCATAGCTACACAAAGTGCTGAATCCGCATTGGGGTTATCGAGAAACGAAAGTTTGAGGCTTTTGAGGCAGAGAACAGACCTCAGCGGCATCACTCACGCTCGTTATCGTCAGTTGTTTAATGGTATTCCGGTTTGGGGAGAGCAAATTATTATCAGCAGGGATGCCAAAGGTAACGTGATGAAGTATCGAGGTATTCTGATCGAAAATATTGACAGTGATGTACAATCTGTCGGTTTGATGTCCAGCTACGATACCAAGGCTGCCCTGGATAAAATGAAACAGGCCCTCGTGAAAAAGAAGTCCGAAGTGACCTGGATATTTGAAAATGAAACCTCGGAAGTGGTGATCTTTGTCGATGCCAACTCCATAGCTCATGTGGCGTATGCCGTTTCCTTTTTTGCTGATGATATAAAAGGTGGTGCTCCAACACGCCCCACTTACATTTTTGATGTGGAAACAGGCAAAATGCTGCTTACTTATGAAGGCTTGACTCATGCACAAGGAACCGGTCCCGGGGGAAACGAGAAGATCGGCGAATATGAATATGGAACCGACTATACAGGATTTCAGGTCTCCCAGAGTGGCAGTACCTGCACGATGAACGTTTCTGATGTGAAGACGGTTGACTTGAACCATGGAACCAGCGGGTCAACAGCATACTCCTACACTTGCCCCAAGAACACACGCAAGTTCATCAACGGAGCCTACTCTCCACTGAACGATGCCCAGTATTTTGGCAAAGTAGTGTTTGATATGTTTAACAACTGGTATGGTGTACCACCGCTCACTTTCCAGCTAACCATGCGCGTTCATTATTCAACCAACTATGAAAATGCTTTTTGGAACGGTTCATCAATGACTTTTGGTGACGGATATACCAAGTTCTATCCATTGGTATCACTTGATGTATCGGCGCATGAGGTTGCCCATGGATTCACTGAGCAAAACTCTGATCTGATCTATTCAAATCAGTCCGGCGGGATCAACGAAGCATTTTCCGATATGGCCGGAGAAGCTGCTGAATTCTTTATGCGAAGTTCCAACGACTTCCTGATCGGATACGATATCACAAAAGGTTCGGGTGCCTTGAGATATATGGAAGATCCACCACTGGATGGCAAATCGATTGGAAGTGCTAACGATTATACACCCGGTATGGATGTTCACTACAGCAGCGGCGTCTTCAACAAAGCGTTTTGGGTACTCGCCACGACGTCGGGTTGGGGTACAAGAAAAGCGTTTGATATTTTCGTGAAAGCCAACCAGGATTATTGGACACCTAGTACGGATTTTGTACAAGGTGCCGAAGGTGCACGTGATGCAGCAATCGCCCTGGGTTATAATGTAAATGATGTTGTTAACGCATTTGCAGCGGTTGATATCAGTATATCCTCCGGACAAGGCCCGACAGCAAATTATAGCTATGCTGTTAACGACAAAACCGTGACCTTCACTGATACCAGTACGAACAATACCGGTACCAACGTATCATGGGAATGGAATTTTGGTGACGGTGCTACATCCACCACTCAAAACCCTGTTCATACCTATGCAAATTACGGTGACTACAACGTGACTCTCAAGGTGACAGATAATGCAGGATTATGGCATCAAACTGCAAAACCGGTTGGTGTAAATGAGCCCAAGTCCGGCTGTGGTATCGATCCTGATTATCAGGAAAAATCGACCTTGGCGGCCCTGGGTTCCATTGATCGTGTAGTTTGGCCCCTGGCATTTGCCATCCTGACACTAATTGTTATGGGATTTGTAAGAAGAAGAAAGTCTCAATAGGAGGATCACACTGTTGCCGAGGGTAACAAATGAAGCCGATTAGTATGCCCCAAGTCAGTCCGATCGATGGTGCGAGCCTCGCATTTCATGACCCGAAATCTAAAAAGGCGTTCGTGGTAAGCCGGTTTTAGATTTTGGATCAAGTCCGGTATGACACAAGGTCTTGATAATTGCTTCGTTAGAGAGATTATTCTGTAAAAAAACAGGATAGCAACTATCACCAATTCATAAAGCCCTGTTGGTTCTGAAAAAACCAACAGGGCTTTGGATTTGGCAAGTGACCTTAAAATGTTATATTTGATTGTATTTTTCAGAAATCAAATTGTTTTCAGAAAAATGTTTAATACAGCCGGCAAAGCTGGCACCTGCCGAAAATCTTAAATCTGAGTCCACTCCAAAAAGTGTTTTTATTAGTCATTCCGGGCTTTACCCGGAATCCAGTCTTTTTGTACATTCCCGTGGATGCCGGATCAAGTCCCATAAGCGCTTAAATAGGGTAACGTTTTGATAAATTCTGTTGACGAACGGTAGGGCGGCCCTACGTGGCCGCCAAGGGATTAGCCTGTTGGCGGGGACGTAGCCCCGGCCTACCGTTTGATCTGTATTCCAAATTCTGTTAATTAAGCGCTTATGGGATCAAGTCCGGCATGACAGGGATTCACAATTTCAATTGAATCGCAAATTGAGCATTAAATGACTTTTTGGAGTAGACTCCAATCTGAGATCAAAAATCTAAAATGTAGCAGTAGCCACGTAGTTTTTCTCCCATCCCACAGCTATCACCCGCAAAACACCATCTTTACGCCTAAGGTTTTTTTTAATAGGTACCGTAACGCTAAACTCAGTGCCTGATATGTCTTTGGACAGCATGAAATGAGGTCTGGAATTCACCTCATTGAACACCTTTCTGCGGTCTGCTATTGTTTCAAATCTTTGTTTGCCGCTGTACTTTCCTGCAGGTAATAAATCTACATATAGCTTGTTACAATCTGTTTCTGTAGAACCTGAGATGAGTAATCGGTTTTTATCCCTGGATTTAATCGCAAGCTGCAGGTCTCCAGGTAGATGCAATGGGATGGAAGGGTCTCCAATCAGGTTGTAGAGAAGGACATTTTTCTTTAACAATCCGGGGACATAAAGGGTGTGTCTGTCTCTTTCCGGAATTGCCGAGGCTAGTTTTCTGGCAGATTCGTCTGACTGCATTAATCTGTTGAATGAGTCAGTGCCCAATTCGGTGAGTTGCTTCTGAATGCTAAGAAGCAACTCACCGACTGTTTCAGGCTGATTGGGGATAATCTGTAACAGGGATTCTGTGATATAATGATTGGTTAACGGGTGGCTGGTGCCTGTTGCCGAAACCAGGGCTATAGGTCCGCCAATATGGTTTGCCAGGGTTTCTGAGAAAGATAATCCGGACGAGATCGGGAGATTGAATTGGCCCGTGTTACAACTTAACAAAAAGGTTAATCCGGATGGACTTAATGAATTCAAACGCGACAGATCATCTACTGTCAGATGTATTTTCCGGCCTTTGAAAACTGTTTGGTGAATCTCACGATAGGAACCATGGGAAGCGACCAATGACAAGAAAAATGGTCGGGATACCTGGTTTAAAAATATGGCGGGCTGGTCCGGTATGTGACCGGCATAAGGTGACTTGGGATGGGCACTGATAATGGTCTTGTTCATCCAGGAAGGGATGCGATAGCTCTGATTCAGCACAATATCGTTAATCTGTTGAGTAAAACCGAGCCCTCCAACCCAAAGATTTGCCTGGTAGTGGGCAGGTGAAAACGGACGTTGTTGAAAAGCTGCAATTTTCCGTAACTGCGTCTGCAGTTGCCCGGAGTCGCGCACAGCTAAACGTCCAACCGGAATATCCGGTACACCGTTGCCATCCAAGTCTCCGAACAATGCATCTGAAAAGGCCTTGGTTTCTGTGGTGATCAGGTCGTAACAATCGATCGAAGGCAAATACCAGTCGGCAGATTTAGCCTCTTCAGGAGCGTAATCACCAATCAGGAGGACAAATCGAACAGTGTTTTTGCCCTGTTGTTTTTTTTTAAATTTATCCAATCCTTGATTTCCTGTACATTTGGCGAATATTTCCACCCCTGGATGATCATCTCGTAACCGGCATTTTTGCGATGATTAATCCAACCACTCAAATCATCAACAAATTTATGCCTGGTTGCAACCAGGTAGGATCCCTGAACAGGTTTCGGAGTTTGGACTGATTTTTCTTCATCAAATGTTACTCGAACTGTGAAGGCAACAAGAAATGATATTCCAACCAGGGACAAACCAGCAAAAAAGCCCTTCTTTTTCCACTTAACGATCATCAACCAGCATGCAGCAAAAACAAAAATGAAGAGACAAATAACCTGAAAAATTCTTAAGCCGGGTATCAGCTCCGGACCGGTTTCCGAACCACGAAACATGTCACTAAAGAAGCGGTGAAAGCTCAAAATCAAGAGGTAGAGAGGAAACAGGTATTTTCGATTGGCGGGCTTTCTCCAGAGTGTCTGCAGGATGACCAGGTTAATCAGTTCACCGATCATGCTGTAAATTGGGGTAGGGTGAACCGTGGTTTGAAGGTGCTTGTTGTAAATGGCACACCAGGCAGTACTTGGAGCACCAAAGCAGCACCCATTCACCACACAGCCTATTCTGGCAATAGCGTGGGCTAAGGCCAGACCGGGTGCAACACTTCCCAGGCTGGTCAAAACCGGTTCTTTTAAAATATAAAAGCTCAATGCCAGCGCAAGACCGCCCAATAGCGGTCCTCCAAGCCAGGTGCCCGTTTCCTGCCAAAACGCCATGGCCAGTAGAGGATTCTCTACAAACAAGTGTGGATGGAAGATCAAAATATAAAGCAGCCTCGTTCCTAAAGCGCCGAAATAGACACCAATAGTGACAGCAACGATTGATGAGGTAAAGCCGCATTTGTTTCTGACCAGATTTGCCACGGCCAGGAAGCCGCCAATAAAAAAGCCTGCGATTCCCCAAAACCAGTAATCAGACAGCATATTTACGATATATTCCCACATTCTACAACCACGTCAAAAGCGGTATGGACAACTACAGCCCAGCCAATGCCTGAAGTCACGCGAGTAACAAGCCCAAAAACAAGACCCAGCAGCCATACACTGATTAAAAAAAGAACCTTGGGAGAAAAAGCCGCTCCCAAATGGATGTGAAACAACATATAACAAAAACTCTGCAACAATATTGCCCAGTACGGTCCGAAACGACCGGTCAGCGCCCTTTGGAGTACACCTCTAAAACAAATCTCTTCCGAAAATCCGGTTAAGAACGCCTTGCAGAGAGCAATTACAAGGAATCCTGAACTTGTAGAAGAGGTTAGCAGACCCGACCGGTAAACAACAAATAACGCCCAGGCCCAGATCAATGCGGCAATGGTTAGAAGCAGTAGAAACGGATCAAATCGAGAATGTTCTTTGTCGCTCCAGTTTCCGGGTTTTAAGTATTCAACTAAATGAAACAGTCTCCCTGAACCGATGACAGGCAGCAAAATCAGGATGGAAAACACCAGGTGATAGATCAGCAGGTTTAGATAATCGGACAGGTTTTCAACCCTGTTTAAAGGCCAACGCACAATGTCAAGGTAACGGAACATGTTAAACAGCCAGAGCCCTAAAAACAGCGAGGCAACAGTAGCCAGGATTCCTTTTTGTTCAACAAATCCTTTTCTGCTAAAAAGCCAGAACAAAGCTAGAATAAAACAGATAATTTCAAACGAAACCAGCAACTGCCATGAGCTGGCTATTCCCCGCGTACTGAAGTTGACAAATATATAAACAACCAGAATCAGGAATAGCCCCTCAAACGGTTTCAAAATAGTTTGCATCTCCCTGGGGATCATGATGTGCGTTTACTTTGTTTGGTGTTGTTTGACTGCAAAATTAGCCTATAGCGCTGTCAAAAGCTTCATGGCAAGCCTCAATGAATAGGTAGGTTTTCGATTTTGCACTGAAACTAATTGTAAGAATTTGTGAAAACAAAATGAAGCAAATCATCCCTGCCGCTTATTAATACAAGACTGCGAATTGGATGATAATTACCTATTTTTATTTGAAAAAAATCTGACAGGGGTCCCGCTATTTAAATCATTTTGATCTGAGTTATTGACAATTGGTAGATAGCTAAATAGTATGTAACAAAAATGCAACCGGTTGCATTTTTGTTACATACATCGAACTCTCTATGAGGACCACCCCGTTTCCTCACAACAAAGATCAAAATGAACCCTGTTAAGACGATAAATGATATTGCCAGGATTGCAGGGGTATCCAAGTCTACAGTGTCACGGGCTTTGAACGACAATCCTGTTATCAGCAAAAAGACCCGGAAACGCATCCAGGCCATAGCTGCCGAGCACCGATTTAAAACACATCAGGCTGCACGGCAGCTGAGTCTTAACCGCTCACAAACCATAGCCCTGGTCTACCCGGAGTCAGAGCATCACAGGCATATGGTAACCGATCCTTTTTTTATGGAAGTCTTAAAAGGTATCACCGCTGCAGCCGGAGACCACGAATATGATCTGATCATCTCCCAGCCTCGCGAGGACGTTAACCGTGTAGTGAACGCCTATATTGAATCGAAGCGGGCTGACGGAGTTATTTATCTGGGTTGCTGTCAAAACGACTCACTGGAACCGATATTCGAAAAGGAAACGGCCCTTATCAGTTGTGGGTCGGACAGGTATGAAAACACCTGCAGTGTGGACTGTGACAATATCGATGGTGGGCTCAAGGCTGCAGAACATTTACTGGGTTGTGGTTGCCGGGAATTTGCTTTCATTGGAGGTCCAAAAGCGCGATTGGAAACGGATCTTCGCTACCGGGGGTTTGCCGGCCGGCTCGAAAAGTTGGGTGACAGACTTAGTCCGGATCGGATTGTATACGGAGATTACCTGGGCGAATCGGGATATAATCATATGAAGTTGTTGCTTAAATCCAATCCGAAAATAGACGGTGTATTTGCTTGCAGTGATCTAATGGCTATGGGGGCTTTGGAAGCAATTAGAGAATCGGGTAAGGTTGCCGGAAAGGATATCTCAGTTGTGGGGTTCGATGATATCCCCTTTGCCCGGTTCAGCAGTCCACCGCTCACAACGATCAGTCAAAATATTTTCAAGGTAGGTGTAACCCTGGTTAACAAACTGATCCAGTTTATGGAGGATCGGATTATCTCCAGATCGATCCTGCCGGTCGAATTGGTCGTCAGGAAGACAACGGCAATCAAATGAGTTTTTTTGAGATTCATTGCAACCGGTTGCATTATGACTATTGACTACTAGCGATTGGCTGACAAAGTGTAAACATTAATTAATTTTTTATTTGAAAGCGTAGCTTTCACACCCCTTAAATCTTAAGTCATAAATCTAAAATCTAAAATGTCTGTAGACGGAAAATTGGTTAAAACAAGCGCCTACTATCTGGTGTTTATCGTTATCGGTATGTGTGTCGCCATTTTAGGGCCTACTTTGCCTGATCTGGCAAGGAACACCCGCAGCCCGATCAGTCATTTAAGTTTTTTGTTTACGGCTCGTGCATTAGGCTATCTGATCGGCGCCTACCTGGGTGGCAGAATATATGATGAATTCAAAGGGCACCCTGTTATGGGGGGGATGCTCATAGCGACCGCATTGTTTCTCGCGTTGATACCACAACTGGAATTTCTGGGAGTGTTGATATTTGTGATTTTATTGTTGGGAATCACGGAAAGTGTTGTTGATGTTGGGGGAAATACCCTACTGGTATGGATTCATAAGGATAAAGTCAGTTCTTACATGAACGGGCTCCATTTCTTTTTTGGTGTGGGTGGATTTCTGGCTCCTTTTCTGGTCGCCCAGGTGGTTAAAATTAATAACAATTTCTCCTGGTCCTATTGGGTTTTGTCGGCAATCATTCTGCCTTTGGCGGTATTGGTCTTTCTAATTCCCAGCCCCTCCCCAAAACAGGCGAATGAAAAATATGAAAATGGCTCCATAAACTGGTTGTTGGTTGGCAGTGTAATTCTTTTCTTTTTCCTCTGGGTTGGAGCTGAAGCCGGTTTTAGCGGGTGGATTTATACCTATGCTTTGCAGTCGGGTCTGGCGGACAAAACCGTTGCAGCTTATCTGACATCCGCCTTTTGGGGAGCATTTACCATTGCAAGGTTAATCTCCGTATTGATGGCATTGAAGTTTAAACCCGTGCAAATTCTCTTTTCCAGTGTTGTGGGAACTATGGGAAGTCTGTTGATTATTGTGGTGTACTCTGATTCCTATTACGCTCTTTTATTCGGCACGATAGGTGTGGGAGTTTTCATGGCCTCTGTCTTTCCCACCACACTTTCATTCGCGGAACGTCGCATGGTACTGACAGGAAGAATTACCTCCTTTTTCTTCATAGGAGCCGGAATCGGCGGAATGAGTTTGCCCTGGATGATGGGACAGTACATCGAGTCTACCCCAACCATATCGCTTGCCATACTGATTGGCAATCTTGCCTTTGCTTTGCTGGTGCTGCTGTGGATTACCTTGTGGTTAAGACCGAAAACAATTGCGAGGGTTTGACAGCGTTTGATTTCCAATTGTTTAGCAATTAGCTTACAAAGCATGCTTACCTCTTGTGATTGTTGCATCTGAATATCCCCGGAATGCTGACGGTGGGTAGAATGATGAGGCGCAGGTAGAAGTGAGGTCTTGAATTAATGGAGCTTTGCTTAAAATAAAAGGGCCAGCGAAAGATGAAGCCGCATCGTTGGAAATGATCGATGATAATCGGTCATAATCCGCAACCTCTCATAATTGCGA
The DNA here is from genome assembly GCA_028282825.1 of SAR324 cluster bacterium. GTDB lineage: Bacteria > SAR324 > SAR324 > XYD2-FULL-50-16 > XYD2-FULL-50-16 > JAHJTV01. The sequence goes on along the minus strand of JANQGZ010000063.1, from coordinate 3,125 downwards.
ATCATTTACAATTCAATTGTTTGCTAGGAGGCGAAACGTAATTGGAATTGCCGGACACGGCTTCCTGAATACTGCATATTCATGGAATTAGTTATGCAGTATTCATCTGTACCACGTTAATAGAGTCGACTCTTTACACCGAAAAGTCAGTATGATATTTTTGCCTAGATATTGCCTATAAATGATAGGCAATAAGTTTGTATGGCTTTGAGAGAGGATTGCATAGTCCGGTTGATGGGCAGGCTGCTTCGGCCTATCCTACAACTGCTATAGCTGAACGTGAATTTGATATGTCCACGCAAAAAAGCAAGATCCCTAAACAAGACACCATAGAACATTTTCTCCGCGAACGGGTGAAGGAGTTGTCCTGTTTGTATGGGATAGCCAGCCTGATTCAGCAGTCCGGCGATTCAATGGATGCCATTTTGAAGGGGACCGTCGAAATCATCCCTCCCTCCTGGCAGTATCCGGATATTACTTGTGCTCGAATTCAATTTGAAGAATTCGTGTATTATTCTCCCGAATTTCGTGAATCCGATTGGGTTCAGAAAGCAGATATATATATTGACGGCAAAAACCTGGGAAAGGTTGAAGTTTTTTATCTTGAAAAAATGCCGGATAGTGACGAAGGGCCGTTCCTTAAAGAAGAACGGGCATTGATTGATAACATTGCAGAAAACCTGGGAAGGGCCTTTGAATTGATCCGAACCTCAAAGCAGCTAAAACGGGAGCAACATGCCCTGCAAAATATGAATATCGCCTTGCATGAGGTTATTTCAAAAGTGCAGGACGAAAAAGAGGCGATTAGCAGTCGTCTTACCCAGAAAATTGATCGCCTGATTATTCCCCTGGTCCATGAAATCGAAAATAGATTGCCTCCTGAAGATCGGACCTACACAGATTTATTGAGAAAAACCCTTGAAGAAATCACGTCACCCTTTGCCAGGAAATTTTCCAGGGCTTTGACCAGGCTCACCCTGGTGGAAATTCAGATCTGTAATATGATTAAAACCGGAATGTCATCAAAGGATATTGCCCGGCTCAGGCACATTTCGCCAGCTACGGTTGCCAGGCATCGGGAAAGGATTCGCAAAAAACTTGGTATCGCCCACCAGGATGTAAATCTGGTTAGTTATCTGAATTCAATCATGACAGATACGGTTTAAGGATTTTTCAGGTGAGACCTTTATCATTAAAGAATGCAGTGTAGGCTTTATCTGACTTCTTTATGTGTGATCGAAGCCAGTCTCTGAGGAAGTTCATAATTTCGATGGATAAAGCCATTTGTCCGGAATTAAATCGCTCCTGAATTTCAACAACTTTTTTCACCAATTCTTCATGCTCTTTCCTGTGGGCTTCAGCATCCGGGTAGCCATATTGGGCGAAACACTGTTCTTCTGATTTGAAATGCTTGCCTGTGTAGGCGATCAGCCTGCTGATAATTTCTCCCATAACAACGTTGCTTTTTCCTTCTTTCATGGCATCATTAAGATCGTTAATTATATCAATTAGTTTACGATGCTCATTATCAAATGCTGTTACATTCACACTTAGACTGTCGGACCATTCTATCAAAGCCATGTTACCTCATGATGGTTACTTTTTTATCCTTAAAAAATGAAATGTAGCTGCGAAGATATCATATTGAAAAAACACCCAAAAGGGTTTACAAATCCAAATCAAGTTCCCGAGAAATCGATTTAATTGCACGGATGACATTTTTTCCGCGTTGCTCCATACTTATCAATAATCAGCTGGAATTATTTGATTTTGCAAAGGACCTCTAACAACGGGGTAGTTGTTTGGCAGGCAATACCCGGTATGCTTTCATGATTGGAACGATTCATATGAATGTAGACAGTTTAATGCGGAAATACGGAGAAAAAGTTTACAATATTGCTTACCACATCCTTTTTGACCATCATCGGGCCGAAGATGCGGTGCAGGAAACGTTTTTGAATGTACATAACAATTTGGAAAAATTTCGGGGTGAAAGTGGTGTCTATACCTGGATATACCGCATTGCCGTGAATTGTGCTTTAAAACTGGCCAAAAAGGAAAACAAGATCATTCAGGAAAGCATGAATGAAACGATAGAAAGGGATCATCAGCCCATTCCTACTGATTTGTTGCCTGAACTTCAATCGGAAGAAGGGAAGTTTATTATTGATGACCTGGTGAATGATATCAGGCAGAAGTGTCACTTGTTTGTTACTCACAGACTCTCTGAGGAACGCAGGGTGGTATTCATTTTGCGCCATGTGTTTCACTTCAGTTATCAGGAAATTGCAACCATTCTTGAAATCTCGGAAAATGTGGTGAAGGTCCGCTTAAACAGGGCTCGCGATCAGCTGAAAGCGCATTATAAGGATAAGTGCTACTGGCATAACAAAAACAACTCCTGTAAGTGTGCCAACAAGCTGGGTTTTGTCCTGGCTAAATATCCCCAGATTATTGATGAAGTCAAAAAACGAATGCCTGATTCAAGTTTCAAAAAACAGCTTCACGAATCCCTGAAACATAGAGATCTTTCAATCGAAACGATCTACGAACAATTTCCCATGATTAAATACCAAGCAAAATCAATCCCTTCCTCACAAAAATAAAAAAAAGCATTTCAGGCTGTAACATTTTCCTTTCAGAAATCCTCTAAAGAATAGTTTTCAAAGTTTTTGATGTTATTTTTTCACGGGGAATTAATATGAAAGGCATAATTGTCTATTTGTCCACTTATGGCTCGACAAGGGAATATGCCGAATGGATTTCGGAAAAGACCGGGTTTAGAGCTTCTCACCTGGAACAAACTGCCGCATCAGCATGGCAAAACGCTGACGTTGTGGTACTGGGATGTCCTGTCCTGATGTTCCAGCCAATCTTGAAAGACTGGATCATTAAAAACTGGTCCACGCTCCAATATAAACATCTCGTGTTGTTCACTACTTCAGGAGCAGTTCCTTCCGATCCCAAGCTTCAGGAAGGCTTTAAAACAAGCTTTCCGGAAACTATCCGGGAACGGATTAACTATTTTCCCCTGGGCGGTCGAATGATTCATGGGGAACTTAGTAATGAACACAAGCAGATGATGAAAATTGCACAGGATTTGATCGATGATCCCATCATCAAAA
>JANQGZ010000021.1:0-44475 GCA_028282825.1 SAR324 cluster bacterium | reverse complement strand
CCGATAACCGATAACCGATAACCGATAACCGATAACCGATAACCGATAACCGATTTATTATGAATGATGAACTAAGTGCCAGCGCCAAACGTGTCCAGGATTTCCTAGCTCAAAAAGGATTCTCTTTCAACGTCAAAGAGTTTCCCGATTCAACCCGCACGTCCCAAGACGCTGCCAACGCCATTGGCTGTGAGGTAGGTCAAATCGCAAAATCCCTGGTTTTTAAAGACACAAACTCCAACCAGCCAATCCTGATAATAGCATCAGGCTCCAACAGGGTTGACGTGAACAAAGTTCAGCAATCGGAAAACATGATTCTGGGCAAAGCAAACGGAAAATTTGTCAAAGAAAAGGTTGGCTTTGCCATTGGCGGTATTCCTCCTGTTGCTCACAACCAGCCTCTTCAAACCCTGCTGGATGAGGACTTGAAAAAATACGACATTATCTGGGCCGCCGCCGGAACTCCAAACGCGGTTTTCGAATTAAATCCCATGGATCTGGAATCAATGACTGAAGGAAAATGGATCGACCTTGCGGAGTGATTTATTAAAAGAAACGATATGGAACCCATTGAAAAAATAATTGATTTCATCGTTGAAATCGAAAAACTCAAAAACGTTCACCGTAAAAGCAAACCATTTGCTTAATTATCTGCGTACCCCTGTGCCCAACCACGGTCCGGATCGTGGTTTCTCAAATCCACCGAGTGGTCAACCCAGGCTTTCATGGCCATTAACACGGAGACCCATCCCGCGACCATTTCAATTCGATAAGACTCATCCACCCGGGTTGCTTCCAGGGTTAGATCGGTTCCTCCTTTCTTATCGGATTCCAACCTGAATTCGGTAACAGTCCCGAAATACTTCAGTTTAAACAACGAAGGGCGGACTTTTTCAAGCACTTTGCCGGAGTATGGGTCGTAATTCAAGATATGGAAAGTAATCTCTCCATCCCTTTCAGGAGCTGATTCCGCCCAGTACCCTGCCCTGCCGGAATCCGTTGCCAGCGCATCATAGACCTTTTCAGGTGGTGAATTGAAATGCATTTTCCAGCGAATGGTATTTTTCTCTGCTTGAAACGACATCATTCCCTCCTTTTTGAATCAAAATAGCATGAATTGAACACCCGGGCTTATGACTTACACATAGTGTCTATTTTAAATTTAACCCTTGAGGAAGTACATATTGAATTGTTCTCAAATCAAGAGTGGTAAATGGTATGGATATTGTAGAGATAAAACAGATGAGAATCGAAGCAACACCTTGGTTATTCTGTCTTCCAATAAAAATGGACTTAAGAAAACATTATCAACCATTGCAACCTATCCTGGAACCAGGCTCTCCGATGACCTATCAGGAATATGTGCCTTCTGAAGGTTTGCAACCATTCATTCATTGTTTTTGGACACTCAAATCTGAAAGTGACTCAAGCTCGACAGCCCATTATAGAATTGTATCAGATGGTTGTATCGATCTCTTTATCGATTGCAATGACTTTCAACCAATCCTGATAGCCGGAACAGCCAACACTTCACAAGAAGCCCTGTTCCCAGGAAAGACCCAATATTTCGGTATTCGTTTTTATCCCGGTTGTTTGCAATATTTTTTCAACATGCCTATCAGGGAAATCACAAACAACATGATTCCCTTTCAGGATGTCTGGAACAGCCGTCTCCACAGTATTGAAGAAAAACTGTTTGAGGCTGGATCAACTGCATACAGAATTCAACTGGCTGAAGAGTTCTTACTGCAACAATTGGCAAACCGGGAAAAAACACCCGACGAAAGATTTCTTGGCGTCCTGCAACAGATCTTAAAAAAGAATGGCACATTGCAGATTGAAAAAGACCTGCATCCGGGAATCAGTCCCCGTCAATTAAGACGGTATTTCAACTACTATATCGGTTTTAATCCCAAGACTTTCTCCAGAATCATCCGCTTTCAGAAAACGTTGAAGGCCATGATGTCCCAACCTAAAGAACAGTGGGGGAAGCTCTGTTATGATTTCGGTTACTACGACCAGGCCCATTACATACACGAATTCAAAGAACTATCCGGTCTGTCTCCTTCCTCTGTCGCTTTTTCAATGAAATTTAACCCGAAAGAAAACGCTTACAATAATCACTAATTTCCCTTTGCTTGCCCGATGACTGATAGCTGATTAATGTCATTAACTTAAGAAAAGTTGGCCAAGATGTCATTAGGTTGTTTCCCTCCACCAAAACACTTTGTCCGATTTTTACAATTGTGCTTACACTTCGATTGTTATCCTGAAAGTGACAGTTGAGACAAACATTCAAAACACTATTCAGGAGAACATCATGAAATTCAACGCCGGCATCATCACTTCAAACTTTCAGGAAACTAAGGAGTTCTATACCAAAACATTGGGATTGAGAGTTGATTTTGAGAACGATTTTTATCTGCTTTTGGGCTCTGAAGCTGGGGATCAAATATCATTTCTGCTTCCAAACCATCCCTCCCAGAAACCTATTTTCCAATCAGCATTTGAGGGTCAGGGTGTTTACATAACCGTGGAAGTACCCGACGTAGACAAAGAGTACGAACGGATCAAAACTCTTGAGGTCGACATAGCTGTTGAACTCCGCAACGAAGAATGGGGAGACAGACACTTCGCAATCGTCGACCCCAACGGCATCAGCATAGACATCGTTACCTACACGGCCCCTGAAGAATAAAAGGCAATTAAAAAGGCGGGTCACGCCCGCCACAAATCCAACCTTGTGTCTTTGCCCCTTAGTGCCTACAATACCAATAACTTCGCGACTTCCCGGTGGATAAAGAAAAAGGATCTCTGCCAATCTACCTTCGGGCTAGCCACACTTCTACCTCAAGTGATATCACTTAAACTATCAATAAACGAGATCAAAAAAATCAGGACGAAAAACTGAATAAGTTTGCAGAAGGCGGGAGCAAGAATTAACAGCATTCAATCAAATGATCTTATCTTAACTAACAAATCTTACGAGGTTGTCATTGAAAAAGCCCATCCGGACTTTGTTTCTTATATTGTTTCATACATTTGCTTTTACTGAACATATCTTTGGAATACAGCATACAGCCGAAAGAAGCATCATAGATTTGGGTACAGACAGCTTGTTGTTGATGATTTATATACTGTTGGCACTGGTTTTTTCATTTCTTTGTTCAATAGCAGAATCAGTGCTCTTAAGCATCACTCCCTCATACATCGAAGGACAAAAGGAAAGGCGACCCGGGCATGCTGCTCTTTTGAAAAAGTTGAGACAAGATAATGTAGATCAATCCCTTGCAGCTATTTTGACCCTAAATACTATCGCGCATACAGTCGGGGCAATTGGTGCCGGAGCCAAGGCTACAATTGTATTTGGCAGTGCTTGGTTTGGTCTGTTTTCAGCCGTGATGACACTTTTAATCCTTTTTCTTTCCGAAATTGTCCCCAAGACTCTAGGTGCCGTCTATTGGTCAAAACTTGTGAGTCCTGTTTCGTATTTTGTAAATATGCTGATTGTGTCTCTTTTTCCAATTGTCTGGGTTTCGGAGAAATTAACAAAGTTAATATCACGGGGAAAAGATATTCATATTTTCAGTAGAGACGAGTTCATCGCCATGGCCCAGGTCGGAGCGGAAACAGGTCATCTTCGCGACAAGGAATCCAAGATCATCCGCAATATCTTCCGTTTCGATTCACTTAAAGTGGATGATATCATGACACCGCGTGCTGTAATTTCTGCATTGCCCGAGGAGATGAAAATTATCGATTCCGTAAACAAAGTCACTCAGCTTCCTTTTTCACGCCTACCGGTCTATGCGGGTCAAATGGACGATATAACCGGGTTTGTTCTCAAAGAGGATGTTCTGATCAATGCCAACCGGAAGGGAAAAGGTGAAACGCTTAATGCACTGAAACGCGAAATACTCGCCGTTCCGGAGTCGGTATCTTTGATAGTAATGTTGGAGCGCTTCCTGAAAGACCGTCAACACATTGCTGTAGTAGTTAATGAGCATGGAGGAACTGACGGGCTGGTAACATTGGAGGATATCATCGAAACCCTTATGGGCATGGAAATTGTGGATGAAAAAGACAATGTTGAAGATATGCGTGCTCTGGCAAGATCAAAGTGGAAAGAGCGCGCCAAGACTATGGATATAGATACCAAAGGCTTTGAGAAACAGAAAGACGAGCAGATCAACTCAAGCGACATGGAAATTCGAACTGGTAAAGATTAGTCTTTGAAAAAAAAGAGACGTCAAATCTTTAACTCAATTCAGAACTAGCGCCATTGCAAAGAAAAATGGAAATCAAATATCCTTTGATGCATTACCTGCAGAATCACAGGTCACTGTTAAGTACATTTATCTTGGAGGAAGAGTATGCCGATTATTAGAGTTGAAATGTTTGAAGGAAGGTCAATTGAGCAGAAAAAGGAATTGGTTGCATCATTGACAAAAGAGACCGCCAGAATCACAGGATGCGGAGTCGATTCGATCGATAACCAAAAATCTTAAAATACTGAACTTAAGCTTATCGGATAAAATTATGGATAAATATACCTGCTTGTCGTGTGACTACGTTTATGATCCTGAAATCGGAGATCCAGAGGGAGGTATAGCTCCCGGGACTCCTTTCGAAGACATTCCGGATGATTGGGAATGTCCTGTCTGCGGAGTTAGCAAAGATGAATTTGATTTGGAGTTGAACTGGCACTGACAGTTCCTAGTGATAAAGCTTCTTGTTTCGACTTTCCGCAAACAACCGCGGTATTTCACTGGCAGGGCGAGACAATCGAAAGACGAGATTCTTCCGGTCAACAGGGATGCCTATCTGACCGTTAACAGTCTGATGGGAGACACTCTTATACTTTGACAAACCATTCTTGAAATGAACAAGCTTTTGAATTTAATAAAGATCTATTGGCTCGTACTCACGGTCATCACCCTAGTTGGAATTACCCTGCTTTCCCTGTGGCCTCTTGAAGAGTTGCCCTCTGTTCCGGGAACGGACAAAACCCACCATTTGATAGCCTACGCCTTGCTAATGTTCCCTGTCGCCTTAGGAAAACCCAAAAAGTGGCTCTTGGCAGGATTTTTGTTCATTTGCTACAGCGGTGCCATTGAATTACTGCAACCCTTTGTAAACAGGTACGGAGAATGGCTTGACATGGCTGCTAATTCTGCTGGTCTTGTTTGCGGTATCCTTGTTGCCAAATGTGCGAATCATTTCTATCCCGGTCCGCTGGATCGTGTCCCATAGGTGAGCAACAAGAAGGAGTTTATGCTCTTCAGTTGAAAGCATAAACTGCCAACAGCCAGCTTATGCTAGGAGGCAATAGACTTTTGTTTTGACTCATATCGGCTGATGATTTCACCATGGTGAAACAGGACTCCGGTATTTGGAACCAGCTTTTCCCACTTTTCATCGGTAGTCAGGGGATTTGACGCAATCACCGTCACGACATCTTCCTCAACGGTTTTTTCGGCAAAATCAATCGAAATATCAGCGTCTTTCAGGGTTGCCAGGCCAAAAGGAGCTTTTCTGGTGATCCAATAAAGATTTTTACTGCAATAGGAAAAGAGGTTCATTCCATTGGAAAGCAATATGTTAAATACGCCTTTATCTGATAAGTCATGGCAAAAGTCCGCAATATATTCCCACAACTTGCTTTGGTTTCTCGGTTCCTTACCAAATTCCTTATTCAAACGATTCAGCAAATAACAAAAGGCGGCTTCACTGTCTGTTGTTCCCACCGGTTGGAAACCAAAACCATAGCTTTCTTTCCATTTTTTTAGATCCTTTTTAATTCCCTTGAGTTGTCCGTTGTGGGCAAAAGTCCAGTATCTTCCCCAAAGCTCGCGGATAAATGGGTGGGTGTTTTCAAGACAAACCTTTCCCCGGTTTGCCCTGCGGATATGGCTGATCACCACATGACTCTTAATGGAGTACGACTTAACCAGCCCGGCAACCACCGATTCATAACTGGCATTTGAATCTTTAAACGTCCGGCATCCCTTGCCATCATAAAAGGTTATCCCCCAACCATCCCTGTGGGGACCTGTCTTGCCACCCCTGTGCATCAGACCGGAAAAGCTGAAACAGATATCAGTGGGCAACTTGGCGCTCATTCCCAATAGTTCGCACATAATGAATCAATATGTTTAAGATATTATTGGTTTACCTTCGCTATGGAATAATTTAGTTGTTGTTGATTATATATTAACTCTTCCTCAAAGTTTCAACAAGCAAGGTCGTGCTATCTGGAATAACAGGTTATCGATAGTTCCTGGCCAGAAACCTGTCTCTTTTTGAGCGCAAAAACATCATGATCAGATTTGGAAGCTTTGCCTTTTCCCTGATTTTTAAGGTTTTAATTGAGGCATCAACAATATCTTTAGGAATCTTTGATTGGAAGCTTGGGAGCTTTCGAACCAGTTTGAGTGATTCGGTTTTACAGCTGGTAACGCACAAACCACAGCCGATGCAGCGATCCTTGTCAAAAACAACCTTTTTCTCGGGGACTGACAAGGCATCCATTTGACAGCGTTTAATACACAATTTGCATCCATCACATTCATCGAGGTTTACGGCAAGCGTGAATGGGGAGGAAGTAAGCTCGGACGGGTTGGGGAAATTCTTTATGGTTCTTAACACGCCGCAACAACACCCGCAGCAACAGCAAATCCATGTTATTTCTTTGCCGTTGTTGGGCTGAATAACCAGTCCCTTTTTGTCAGCCAGATCCAGGATTTTCAGAACTTCTTCCTTGCTGGCCTTCCGCCCAAATCCACTGGTGACAAAATAATCGTCCTGGGTTCCAAAAGTAATGCAGGTCTCTTCCGGTTTCTTACACTGTTCTCCTGCAATCTCCTTCTCTTTTCTGCATATGCAAGGGGTGACTACAAAGTCTGTCTTTTTGTTAACCAGCTCCCTGGCATTTTCGTAGGGAAGCACTTTCAGCTCGTTTTCGATGCTGTGTTCAACCGGAATGGTTCGAAGTTGAGGGATGGTTTTCCAGGCTTCTTTATCAAATAAAACAGGAATGTACTCTTCGAACAGTTCGACCAGCTCTGTATCCAGATAACCGACTTGCATCTCCCAGATGCCGACCACAAACTGGGCAGCCATGTACATATCCGAACCATGGTCAACTGGTGTGTAGAAGATCAAACCTTTCTTGGCCATGCCTTCAAGCAGACTTTCGGCTTTTGTAGTAGATATACCAGCCCTGTAGGCGACTACTTTTGGTTTTTCATCAAGCAGGGTTAAATGGCAGGCAAGAGCAGCTTCTTCTTTGGAAAATAGTTTTTTTAGAATGCGAAGTTCCACTCCCGATTCGGTTTCCGGGAAACCTCCCGGCAACGAATCCAGGTGAGTTGCCAGTTGTCTGTATATTCCTTCATCTCGGTTCATGAGTTACTGAACGCTCCGAATGGTTATGTCAATTCTCCCTTCACCTCCTGAGAAATCTACTTGTCGACTGGTTTTCACGCAAGGATTTTTAAAAGACAATACGCAAATAAGTTCCTAAAAGGGGACGGCAACAGCAAAAGTGGTGCCTTCCCCGACTTTGGTCCGGATTTCGATATTGCCGCCCAATTCGGCCACGACAACCTTGATGGCATCCATCCCGACACCACGGCCTGAAACATCGGAAACCTGTTTGGCGGTGGAAAAGCCTGCGTGGAAAATCAAAGATAAACTCTCCTGCTCGCCCAGGAAACTGGCTTCTACTTCCGAGATAATACCTTTTGCAATAGCGGCTTTCCGAATCTGGCCTGCATCGATCCCTTTTCCATCATCACTGATTTTAATTTGCAGTCTGTCGGCTTCATTGTGTACATTGATATCTATCTGTCCCGAGGAGGGCTTGCCTACAACGGATCGAACACCAGGTTCCTCCAATCCGTGATCAACGCAATTTCTAACCAGATGAATTAAGGTTCCGAATAAACGATCAAATTTCGTCATGGAAATTTCCGTATCCAATCCCGAAAGGTTAATCTGAACCGACTTGCTTAGCCGCACCGCCAAATCTTCAGCAGTGCGTTTGTATCGTCGTAAAATTGGTGCAACAGGTTGTCTGTTAAAAACTTCAAACTCATTTTCCAGATTGCCCTGTTGATTGTTGGGAACGACATCCTTTAGAAATGCTTGCAAGCGTTCCAGCTTTGAGTTTGTAACTTGAAAAATCCGGTCTTTGGACTTTAATTCATCCGTGGAGATAACATCGCTATAACTTTCCAATATGTTACGAAACCTGGTTTCAAGGTCTTTTGTTTCTGTTTTAAGGGTTTCCTGTGAGCTGTTATCCAGTTGTTTAGCTCCCGAGCGATAGTCATCCAGTATCGATTCAATATGATGAGCCTTTTCTGTAACCGGTTTCAATGCATAACTGCCAGATCCACCCTTGATGGTGTGGATAATTCTGAACAAGGCGTTTGGATCGACTTTTTGTGCCGGCAAGGACACAGCCTCGGCAAGTTCATCAAATTGCCCGTTCATCTCATTCACAAACTCGATAAATCCCTGTTTGTCGATGGCAATTTTTACGATTACTTCCTTGCGTTCTTCATCCTGCCTTAATTGTTCCGAGAGTTCCCTTTCCCGGGTAATATCGGTCAGGATGACCATCACACGATATTGCGTCTCAGTTCCAACTGGAGGGATCATACGGTATTCGGTTTTCAGGATTTTTCCATCCACCTTTAATTCCTCGGGAAGAATATCGGTGAACAACTCAATGGAGGTTGCGCCGTCAAAAACCATGTCCAGCATTTCCCTGATACCTTGCTCATCAGTAATTTCAGAGCCTGATGTTAGTAGTTCCAGGGCATTTTTTTCTTCAAGAGGATCTGAGAAAAAGACCTGACAGGCTTTGGAATAAAGGGGATCTATTTGATAATTATCCCTGAAAGTTAAAAAGCCTTGTCCGGTATTATCCAGTAGAACTTTTATCGATTCAGTACGTTCCTCAACCTTTTGTTCCAGGGTATCCTTATGCTGCTGCAGTTCAACATTCTTTTTGGACAATTCTTCCGATTTTTCCCCCAACTCTTCAGATAAGACCTCTACTCTTTGAAAAGCCTTGGAAAACCTCACGGATAAAAGAAATGCCTGGGAGAATATAAAAATGAAGACACCAAACGGAACCCAGAATCCGGTATTCAAGACTTTCAGATCATACAAAATGTCATTGACTGTTGTCAGGAACAAGGCAAAGAATCCAAGGGCAAAAATAATCGCACCTTCCTGCCCTTTGCGAATGGAAAGAACTATTACATAGATCACATAAAAGATAACCAGCAGGGTAAATCCTTGAAATACCGGGAGTGTCCAGGTTCCGTACTTAAGGGGAGCAATAACAACTGCAATTGAAAAAAGGTAACTGACGAACTGAACCCCCCTGATAACCTTCCTGGAGAATACCCATGAAAAGACTGTTTTAACAAACATGGAAAAGGCAGGAATTGCCAGGTAAAAACAGAGAATTTCGACTTTAACGGCAAAATGCCAGTTCAAATCCGGAAACATGGTCATTAAATACCGCTCCCCGGTTAAAATAATTCTCAGGGCGATGAGAAAACAAAATAAACTGAAATATAAAGCTGATATTCCTTTGCGTCTCAGGATGTATAACCCCAAGTGGTAGAGCGCCATGATCAATATACTGCCAAAAAGCAAAAACTCAAACGCCAGGGATTTGTTTTTTAATGCAACCACCTGGGTACCTGATCCTAATAAAATTGGCAGACGCACACCTCCAATCCGATCATGATAGTTGGAAACATGCAGGACAAGCTCAAGAATCTCACTCTCGCTTTTAAATTCGACCGTCCGGGGTTTTAAAAACGGCCTGGTCGACTCGCTATCTGTGCCTGCAATGCCGCTTTCTACCGCCAGTTTCCCGTTAATAAACAAGCGACCCGCAGTGTTTAAATCCAGTATCTTTAAGCCCAGAATTTCTTCTGTACCTGATAATTTAATTTTAAGTTTAAAGGTAGCAAATCCGGAACCTCCCAGCTTTGTTCCCTGGTAATCAAGACCGTTCCACAATCTTGGCAATTCGATATAAAACGATGGTTGGGTTGTTTCCTTCAGCTCCTCAGGGCTCAATTGTTTTTTCCAATAGAATTCCCATTCTCCGACCAGGGGAACAGGTTCCCGATTGTCGAAATTCCATCCACTTAAATCGAGAAATCCTTTTTCAGCTTTGGGCGGTTGGTCCTGTGCTGCATGAACGGTGTAGACCAGTACAATGGTGTTCAAAATCACCGCACAGAACAAAGTTATCCATAATCGATTGATTAACGTTGTAAAATTTTCATTGTGACGTTTTTTCATTGCAGAGTTCCCTGTGGATCCAATTGATTTATAAAACCTGGAAAATGACAGCTTTCAGCTCCATTTGGATCGGTTGCTCTCCCCGGGTTACAACCGTCGCCTGAATCAGCTGATCACTATCTTATCATTTTTTTTAGGTCTATCTCAATCACCGCTTCAGGTTTCCTGCGGACTTCCTGATTAACGTCCGGTATCCAGGATGTAGCAGGTGATTGTTGATGAGCAATCTCCTCATTATATCAGGATATTAATTAATTTCCGGCATTTTTCCCGCAAGAAAATGAGATCATCCACGTTACAATTAGTAGGGATAAAAAAACTAGTTTTAGAGGGCGGACTATGAAAAAGCATTATTCCGAAAAGCAGCTCATGGCGTTTGTTGATGATGCGTTAGGTGAAACAGAATATAATTTAATAAAGTCTCACCTGAAAACGTGCAGTCAATGCGCCGGACGTGTTGAAAGCCTGCAGTCGATTTTTAAGGCTCTGGATCGTTGGGAATCTCCCCCGGTTGAGAATGAACTGGCTGGAAATACTATGAAGCTTTGGAAACTGATCCAACAAAACAACGTTCAACAGAAAGAAAATTACCTGAATTCCGGATTGAAAAAGACTCAACGGTACCTGGCTATTGCCGCAATGGCCGCAGGACTTGCTATTGGAATTCTATTTGGGGATATCGCTCGTCGGGGAATCATTGGAATTGAATCCTTGGATCATTTTTACCCGGTTGTACTGCAGGAAAATGGGGAATCTATCAACGATAATTACGTTTCCCTGATAATCAGCGAAGGAAGAGACGATTTATGAATGAAAGAGTAAAAAGATTGCTATTCATTTTTTCAATTTGCCTGAATATCGGTTTTATCGTCATTGCGGCGTTCGCCATGTATCAAAAGGAAAATCGTAAGTCGAAATTTCGATATTTTGGTCGACACAGTACATCCGCCGTTTTTGAGGTGGTGGATTTAACCCGGCAACAACACCAAGAAGTGGATCAACTGATCCAGCTTTTCCGCGCTAATATGCTCTCCGTAAGCAAGGCTGTGGCACCACTGAAAGCAGATCTTTTTATAGGAATGGCCGGAGACAAACCGCTAAGCGAAGAAGAAGCTAAAGCCATCATCAGTAAAATGAACGCAATGCAAAATCAAAGGGGAGAACTGATTCACCAACATTTGAAAGCGCTCCGTCAGGTTTTGACAGAAGAACAAACGCAAGAAGTGTTTACACGATTTGCAGAAATACAAAACAGATGGTCAAAAAAGGTCAAGCCAACGTGGTGAAGGCAGACTTCGGTCACCCGGGTCACAACGGAGATGACCTGAATGTAGATAAGATTCTGATCCAGGCAATTAAGAATAGCGATGAAACAGCATTCGAGCTGCTGCTGGAACGATATCAAAAAAAGATACACCGATTTGCTTATCGACTGCTTGGGGATGTTGACGCGGCAAATGATGTTGCCCAGGAAACGTTTTTAAGGTTTTACAAGTTGCTGCAGGACAAATCGGAAATCAAGTATCTTGCTGCGCTGTTGTACAGAATCGCAAAAAACTGCTGTATCGATATCAAAAGAAAACAGCGAATTCGGACCATTACACCTGAAGAAATGCCTGTGGAGTATCGAACTGCTTTTCAAGTACTCGATGAAAAAGAGAGACAGGTAAGGATTGAAAAGGCCCTGCGGAAGCTGCCGGAAAACCAGCAGTTGGCTATTGTGCTGAGGCACACGGAATCACTTTCTTACCAGGACATCGGCGAGGTAATGTCGATATCTGTTTCGGCTGTGGAATCTTTGTTATTCAGGGCTCGCAGCAAGCTGAAAAAACTGTTGGAGCAACAGGAGTTGTTGGATTCTGTTTCAGGAAACTGATTTCGGATAACGGTAAGGCGACCATGCTTTAACATTATTAAATTAAGGAGATTAAGATTATCTGTCATCAACTACCTAATATTTCCCTTTACGTGGCCGCCGACAGGCTGTTGCTCTGATTGATGGGCAACGAGTTACCTATTTTACAAGTATTTCAGTTGGTGGGTTCGTCGCTCCGCTCCTTAACCCACCCTACATTCTACAACGACTTTGATAACGATGTAGGGTGGATCAAGGAACGTAGTGACGCGTCCACCAATGTGCAACAAAAACTATACATCTAATTAGACTTTACTCACTAACAATGACTTCAATTTATAGTCATTCCGGGCTCGACCCGGAATCTAAACAGGTTCCATCGGACAGATGGCCTTGGATCGCGGATCAAGTCCGGGAAAACAAGGCGGCTAGTCTTTTTAGAATATTGAAAAAACGAAAACTGCATGGTCGACTTCAATCGTTTGGCGCTATTATATCTTTTCTGATACTTCCCCTGCTCCTCACCTCCTGCAGCATTTACGAACCGGAAGAAAGGAACCTGAAGCCGGATCAGCTCACCGAATCATATAGTTTATTCCGGGAAAGCTCTTCAAAAACCCCGGACAAGTGGTGGGAGAGTTTTAACAGTGAGGAACTGAATCTGTTAATTGAAAAGGGATTAAAGAACAACCTGGATATTCACCAGGCCAGAGCTCGCATGAGGCAGGCTAAGGCAGCTTTGGAGAAAGCAGGCGGCTCTGCGGTGCCTTCTCTCACAGGTACTCTTCAATCCACCCGCAGTCGCATGCCTGATGTGGAGGACACGGATACCTACTCATTTGATCTTTCCGCGAGTTATGAACTTGATATGTGGGGTCGGGTAGACGCTTTGATAGAAGCAGAAAATTTCGATTTTCAGGCGTCCAAAGCTGACCTTGAAACTTCCGCTATGACAGTAGCGGCCAGTATTGCAGAAACCTGGTTGGACGTTATTTCTATCAGACAGGAAATAGCCATTATCCGTTCGCAACTGCAAAGCAACAGCGCCCTGCTTGAGCTTTTGAACTTGCGCTTTGAAAACGCCATGGCAGACGTGCTGGATGTATTGCAGCAACAGGAAGTCCTGGCAAGCTCTAAATCGCAGATTCCCTTGCTGGAAGCCAGGGAAAAAGTTTTGATTAATAACCTGGCTTTGTTGTTGGGGCAACCCAGTAACGATGGCATAACCCTTCAACAGAATCAGCTGCCGGACATGCCTGGTTTCCCGGTTCTTGGTATACCCGCCGACTTGCTTGAAAATCGGCCGGACATTCGATCAGCAGGTCTAAATATCAAGTCCTCCGATTGGGATATTGCAGCTGCCAGGGCAAACCGCCTGCCGGCAATGACTCTTACCGGCTCATATGTGTATTCATCAAACGAGTTTTCCACTTTGTTTGACAATTGGGTATTTAGTTTAGGGGCGTCTCTTGTAGCCAATTTATACGACGGCGGCACTAAATCTGCAGAAGTTTTACGATTGGAAGCCGGAGTTGAAGAAGAACTTGCGAGTTATAAGCAGACGGTATTTGAGGCAATTATTGAAGTCGAAAACAGTATTATCAATGAGAAAAAGCAGATTGAATACCTTAACTTACTGGAACAGCAACTTTTAATAGCCAGACAGGCCTTAACCGAAGCAGAAAGACAATACACCAAAGGCTTGCAAAGCTTTATTCCGGTGATTACTGAAATTCCCAAAGTACAAAGCCTGGAAAAGCAGGTTGTCACTGAAAAAGTTGATTTATTGAAGTATCGAATAGCCCTGTACCGCTCTTTAGGCGGAAGTTGGACCGGGGAGTGGTTGGCTGTTGAGAACAGCTATTAGCTTTGGCATTTAGCTTATTGTAGGATGGGTAACTTGTTACCCATCAACCGGTTGTAATTGGCTTTTGATCACATTCCGCCCGATGGGTAACAGAGTTACCCATCCTACGGTTTATATTGATCCAAAAGATTTATCGCGGGCCTATCAACGTTGAATTACAATTGCTTTAACAATCAATAATCAACGGTTAATTGCTAATTTTTTCAACAAAATTAGATCATTTTAGAAACACAAGAGGAGTCATGATTACCTCCAAAATACGTAAAAGAACGAAATCAATCATTCAAATCGCTCTGGTTGTCATCATCGTCGGCAGCGGATTGGCGTTTGCGAAATACTTTACCGAGACCAAACCAAGCGCCAAGCGCTCCAGGCCCGTCAGGCAGGCTCCCCTGGTAGATGTTGTTCCGGTTCGATTGACTTCGAAGACTGTGATCATCAATGCCATGGGCACCGTCGTACCCGCCCGGGAAATATCTTTATATTCCCAGCTGTCGGGTACTGTCTCCTGGATAGCCGAGGGATTCACCCCTGGAGGCAGAATCATCGAAGGAGAAAAGCTGGTTCAACTGGATAAAGAAGATTACGAATTAGAAGTTAAAAAACAGCAGGCGCTGGTCCGTCAACTGCAGGCCGATCTGGATCTGGAAAAAGGAAAGCAAGAGGTGGCCCGCAAAGAGATCGAGCTGATGAAACGAACAACGGGAAAAACCATCAAAGATCCCTCCCTGGCTCTGCGGGTTCCCCAAATGGAAAAGGCGGTGGCAACGCTAAAATCTCAATTGATCGGGCTGGAACAAGCGCAACTTAACCTGAATCGTACCCTGATCGTCGCACCTTTCAATGCAATGGTTTTGGAACGAGATGTTGAATTGGGATCCCGCATTACAACCCAAAATGTTCTGGCCAGGCTGATCGGAACCGATGCCTTCTGGATAGAAGCTGCCATTCCAGTCGACAAATTGCAATGGATCAACATACCGGGACTAAACGGTCCTGAAGCAAGCCAGGTAAACGTTCACCTTCAAAATGGATCATCGGCTGAAGGAAGGGTAATCCGCTTACTAGGAGACCTTAACAGCCGGAGTCAAATGGCAAGGGTTCTTGTGCAGGTAGATGATCCCTTAGGCATGGATCAACGAACAGGGGAGATGCCATTGCTGGTAAACAGTTATGTTTCCATGGATGTCATGGGTTCAAGGATTGAAAATGTTGTTGTGATACCAAGAAAAACAGTGAAAGACGGGAATCTTGTCTGGCTGCTTGAATCCGAAAAACTGAAAATTCGCTCCATCAACCCTATCTGGGAAGATGAAGACAATTATTACCTGGCTCAAGATGTCAAATCAGGAGAGTTATTGATCACATCCGAGCTGACGGCAGCAGTTGAAGGCATGTCCGTTCGTACCCAAATTACGACGTTGGCAAAAAATGAAAAAGCAAATGCCTTGGAGACACAGGCGGGAGATAAAAAAAGGGGGAAAGGCAAGCAACCTAAATCAGCAAAGGATCCACAATGAAATCAACCCAGGCTCGTAGAGAAGCAAAAGGTCCCATCTCCTGGATGGCTGGAAATTCCGTAGCCGCCAACCTGCTGATGCTTACCCTGATAATCGGCGGGTTATACATGGCTTTGCAGATTAAACAGGAAGTATTTCCTTCTTTCTCACAGGATCGAGTGCGTGTTACAGTTAGTTATCCTGGTGCCAGCCCCGAAGAAGTGGAACGAGGTATTATTCTGTCTATTGAGCAAGCTTTGCAGGGGCTCGACGGTGTGGATGAAATCAATTCTACCGCAAGTGAAGGATTGGCTACTGTCAATGTAGAAGTAGTAGACGGTACGGATCTTCAGCAATTCTATTCTGATGTCAAAAGTGAAGTTGATGCCATTTCAGGATTTCCGGAAGATGCAGACGAACCGCGAGTTGTGATTCCTACCAGAAGGCGGGAAGTAGTTTCTTATGCCTTGTATGGAGACTTGGGTGAAAGGGTGTTGAGAGAGAAAGCAGAAGAAATCCAGGATCTTCTCCTGCAAAACCCGGGGATCAGCCAGGTTGAACTGGATGGTGTTCGCAATCTGGAAATTCATGTGGAAGTACCTCAGCAGAACCTGAGACGCTATGGTCTAACGTTAAATCAAATTGCGCAGCAGATTCGAAACGCAGCCGTAGATTTGCCTGGAGGCAGCATTAAAACAGATGGTGGTGAGATTCTGATTCGGATGAAGGACAGCAGGGATTTTGCCAAAGAATATTCCAAAGTAGCCATCGTTACCGAATCCAGCGGAGCCAGGGTTACACTGGGTGATATTGCCAGCATCTCCGAAGGATTCACCGATTCCGATTCTTACTCCACGTTTAACGGTAGACGTGCCGTGATGATTGATGTTTATCGCATCGGTTATCAAAAACCCATTGAAGTGGCTACCATAGCCAAAGCTATTATGGCCGACGTAGAAGCTCAACTTCCGGAAGGCATGGAGACAGCTTTGCTGCATGATCGTTCCAACGTATTTTCCCAACGTGCCAACCTTCTTGTAAAAAATGGTTTTATTGGACTGGCCTTGGTCTTTATTTGCCTGGCTCTCTTTTTGGAAGCCAGGCTGGCTTTCTGGGTGAGCCTGGGTATACCAATCTCTATCTTCGGTTCCTTTTTACTGCTTTCCACCCTCGACTTCTCAATTAACATAATCTCCATGTTCGCTTATATCGTGACCTTGGGGATTGTTGTCGACGATGCCATTGTAGTTGGGGAGAACATTTACTACAACCGCAAAGAAGGAAAAAGTTTCTTTGAAGCTGCCATTACAGGGGCAAAAGGCATGGCCATGCCGGTGACTTTTGCCATCTTGACCAACATTGTGGCGTTTATGCCGTTAATGTTCGTTGAAGGAACCATGGGCCGTATCTTTTTCCAAATGCCCCTCGTGGTCATCACTGTTTTGCTGATCTCTTTAATCGAGAGCCTTTTCGTCCTTCCCAACCATCTAAGCCATGATCAAAAAGCTAATCCAGGTGGCTGGTACGGAGTTGTTTATCGAGGACAGCAATGGTTCAGCAGAAAATTCACCCTGGCTGTCAAAGAAATATATGGACCCTGGTTAAAACTAACCCTGAAAAACCGCTATATTGTTCTGGCAGTGGGCGTGGCTACTCTAATTGGAATAACCGGATTTGTTCAGAGTGGAAGAATGGGGTTTGAGCTTTTCCCCAGGGTTGAATCCGATTTTGCTTTCGTCAGTGTAACTCTGCCAGTAGGAACCGCCTCCTGGAAGACGGCAGAAGTATTGGACCAGATTGTTGCTTCAGCCAAACAGGTGGTAGATGAAAACGGAGGTGACAAACTTTCCAAAGGAATTTATGCCAGTGTCAATGAAAATTCAATCAGTACACGCATTTTTCTGACACCTCCTGATGAAAGGCCATTAGGAACTACTGAAGTCACTCAGAAATGGCGTGAGTTGACAGGTGAAATACCAGGATTGGAAACCATCTCTTTTGAATCGGACAGGGGTGGTCCGGGCTCCGGTCGCGGGTTGACCATAGAACTCAGTCACCGAAACATTGATGTACTGGAAAAAGCAGCGGTGGATCTGGCCAATGAACTGTCTTATTTTGAAATGGTTAAAGATGTGGATGACGGTTCCGCTTCCGGCAAACAACAATTGGATTTTAACATGAAACCGGAAGGCGAACGTCTTGGATTTCGAGCAATTTCAGTCGCTCAACAAATCAGGCACGCGTATTTTGGAGTGGAAGCTTTAAGTCTGCAACGTGGCAAAAACGAAGTAGATGTTCTGGTACGATTACCGGAAAATGAAAGAGTTTCTGAGTTTGCTTTCAATCAGTTTATGATTCGTACCGAAGACGGCACAGAAGCCCAGTTAAGTGATGTCGTCACCATTAAACGAGGTCGTGCATTTACAACCATTAAACGAAGAGCAGCAAAAAGGACATTGGCTGTCACCGCCAACGTCACACCCCGCTCTGCAGCAAATATAGTTTTAGGCAGTGCCAGTAACGATGTGTTACCCGAATTGGTAAAAAAATATCCCGGTTTATCATACAGTTTTGAAGGCAGGCAAGCGTCCATGAGAAACAGCGTTAGAAGTCTACTGACGGGTCTGGGTATGGCCATGATAGCTATCTATGCTTTGCTGGCCATTCCTTTCAGAAGTTTCATTCAGCCAATCATTATCATGATTTGTATTCCTTTCGGTTTTGTTGGGGTAGTGATGGGGCACCTGATGCTGGGTTATTCACTTTCGGTGATGAGTTTGTTCGGTTTTGTAGCTCTTTCCGGCGTGGTTGTGAATGATTCCCTGATCATGATCGATTCGGTCAACAAACGTCGAGCTGCAGGAATGCCTTCTTTTCAGGCTGTTCATGAATCCGGCATCTTTCGATTTCGTCCCATACTGCTGACAACTATGACCACCTTCTGCGGTCTCTCTCCCATGATCTTTGAATCTTCGAGACAAGCCAAGTTTCTTATCCCCATGGCAATTTCCCTGGGATTCGGGATTGTTTTTGCCACATTCATCACCTTGCTTCTGGTTCCCAACTTGTATTTAATCATCGAAGATATAAAAAACCTACTACCGTTTCGTTCCAAAGAACCTGTTGGTGGCGTACCGGCATCTGAACAGGTATAGCGCTCGCAGGTTCGCCAAGTAAAAGCTAAACGTTCAATCAATACTTGCAGGAATACAAGTTAAACGGTAGGGCAGAGCTACGACCTATAAGCGCTTATTTAAGGCAAAATTTTGATTAATTATGTGGACGAATGGTAGGGCGGCCCTACGTGGCCGCCGAGAGACTAACCTGTTGGCGGGGTCGTAGCCCCGCCCTACCGTTTGAATGGTACTGCGAATAATCTTATTTAAGCGCTTATGGGGCCATGACCCGTATGCGCTTATTTAAGGCAAGATTTTGATTAATTATGTGAACGAATGGTAGGGCGGCCCTACGTGGCCGCCGAGAGGCTAGCCTGTTAACGGGGTCGTAGCCCAGCCCTACCGTTCGTTAAGAGTCATTATCATAACCTTAATATGACTCGGGATTTCTTTTTTGAAGATGATAAGATCGATGATATCTCCTAGCTCCTGAAGATACCTATATTTAACCGTATAAAGCTCAAATAATAATATTTGCTAGTCGGATTTAAAATCAGTAGACTGATCAATATTTTTACAAATTGTACTGCTCACAGGAGAGTCTGCGATGAAAAATCTAACGCTGTCTTTATTGTTTTATTTTTGCTTTTTTCCTTTCTTTGTACTTGCCCAACAATCCGAATGCTTTGTCTCCATCGAAACCGCTGGCAGTTATGACAAATTGACCGTTGAGACCATCTCCCTGACCATGCTTCGACAATTTGTCGATTCAACTATTCAACCCACACCATTGGGAGGGTTTTCGGAAAAGGATTGCATGTACAGGGTTAACGTGACTGAACAGGCCGAAGGTATTAAAGTGTTCTTGCTGGGAAGAAAGATTTCCGACTATGGAACTTCAAACCTCCGTGGAGAGCCTGGTTTGGAGCAGGCAATTTTGAGAGCTATTTATAAAGGATTGAACGAGCAAACCAATGCCATCTGCCAAAAATATGGTGAAAGGCTGGAAGATGAATGCAACAAAGGGCAATCTTCCGGCTCCATGCAGGCAGGGCCACCACAAAATCAGCAAGGTGACTGGCAGCAAGGCCCTCCGCCTCCTCCACCAAGACCGGAATGCCAACCAATGCCCGGTGAGAAATTACCCGAGTTTTGCAATGAACAACCTCGTATCGATCCCAAAATCATCAAACTTTCCCAACGAATCAGAAAGGAATGTCGCTTCAAACCAGGTGTAAGACCACCAAAAAAATGTGGAAATCTGATGCGAAGGAGAGCAAAACTACTGCTTGAAACACCTGATGGTCCGGCACCACCGGAATGTCGTCCCGGTCGAAACAAACGGCTGCCTGAATACTGCGACGATTTTGAAGGTCGACCAGTTTGGATGCCACAAAGGCGACCGCCACATCCGTGATCTACATCCAGGGCCTTTTACATAATCTACAGGCTCACAAGTGTCATTGGATGGAATATGTCGAGCATTGATTTATCGTTCAGGGAAGCAATCAGGAGCGATCTTCCGAAAATAACGGAAATACCGGCTGATGATGCCCCGGAAGCGAATATGAATGCCCGGGATTCAAAGCAACTCATGAAGATGTGAGGCTTTATTTTGAAACTAACTTTAAGAAACCACTGGAGAGAATAAAAATATGACCTTTTGCACAGTAATCAATTGTATGGATGGGAGAACCCAACTGCCGGTGAATCAACACCTAAAAGAAAAGTTTAAAGCCGAATATGTTGACACCATTACAGAGCCAGGACCTAACAGAATTCTGGCTGAACAAACCGATCAACATAAATTGGAATCTATTTTTCAAAGACTTGAGATTTCCATTAAGAAACATCATTCCGTGGGATTAGCCATAGTAGGGCATCACGATTGCGCCGGTAATCCGACCACAAGGGAAGAGCAGGAAGAGCATATCCGGAAATCGATCGATTTTTTAAAAGGAAAATATCCGGAAATCGAGGTTTTGGGTCTGTGGGTGGATGACACCTGGCAGGTTCATGAAGTTGGGTAGACGGTAGGGCAAGGGTAGGAAAATGTCATTTAGTCCCTGTTGACGGGCAACTCGTTGCCCGCCCTACAATTCCTCCATCTCCAGCGGTAACTCTATCCTAAAACAAGCACCGTGATCGTTATTGAATACGGAGAGCTTACCCTTGCAATGCCTTTCTATGATCGTCTTGGACATATACAAACCCAGGCCGGTGCCGTCAGACTTCGTTTTGGTGGTAAAATAGGGTTCAAAGATGTTCTGCAGAATACCTTCCGGGATACCGCCAGCGTTGTCGTTGATTACAAATTCCAGATGCCGGTTGGTTTCCTTGCCACTAAGCTTAATCAAGGGGTTCGCCACGTTTCGTTCCATTAATACATCCTGGGCGTTTTTCAGGATATTGATAATCACCTGCATCAACTCATTGGGAAAGGTCATCAGCTCTTGTCGGTAACGATATTCCTTTTGTAACTTAATTGCTTTGTTATCAAGAGATTTTCCGATAATTTTCAGGGAGTTTTCCACTATTTCCGCAAAGTCAGCCCGTTCCAGTTTTTTTGTGGGACTGAGAAACTTTCGAAAATCGGTTATGGTGGACGATAAATACTGGGTTTGATTATTAATATCCTCTATCGCCTGGTTAAACTCCTCCTTTTGCAAGGATTCCAGCTCGTAGCGCACTTGCAGGTTCCCTACAACTGTACCTATGGAGGAAAGTGGTTGTCTCCATTGATGGGCAATCATGCTGATCATTTCTCCCATGGCAGACATTTTTGATTGCTGAACCAGCAATTGTTCTTTTTCCCGAGTCTTTTTAACTTCCTCTTCAACCCGCTTCTTTAAACCTTGATTTAACTCTTCCAACTCCCGTGTTCGCTGCTTAACCTTTTCTTCGAGAAGCTTGTTTTGATCCTGCATCGCTTGAAAAGTAATCCGAATTCGTTTCTTAATCTCCAAGGTCACGACACCTGTTATCAATCCGGTTATGAACAGTATCCCGCATTTTGGATAGATGCTCCCCTCCATGTAAAATGAAAGGCTGGCTGATGTTGAAGCTGTTTTCAGAAAATAAGTGGTAACCGCCCAATATTCAACAGCCGCTACAAATCCTGTAAAAGCAGATAATTTAAAGTCCAGTCTTAAGGCACTAAGCAGAATAAATACAAAATAGAGAAAACTACCGGGACCAAGTAAAACTTCAATCGGGTCCACTAAAAAAGAAGTAATAATAATCCCCACGGTAGGCAGGCTTGCTTCCTCAAATGCGTTGCCATAACGGATCTTCTTGGAGATGACTTTCCCACTCCTGGCAGCAAATTTAACCACAAAACGAATGAGCAGTTCGTAAAGGGTTATACCGAGATAAAACAGGAGGAACAAAAAAGGCAGGTTCTTGAACTTGGCTGCAGGGCCGATAAAATCAAATCCAACCAGGGGCAAAATGGAAATTGCTATTACCAGAAAGCCGAATAGAGCAATTAAAATATTGCTTCTAAGCAACTCACTCTTGAGCTGCTCTTTGTTCATGTACTTTGCAAATTCGGAATCGTTTTCAGCGTCGTCTAAAAAGAACTTCTCGATGAGTTTTGAAAAATCCATCAAATTTCCTGTAGTGTTTGCTTTGGTGGGACTGATTTGGACCCGTTTGTTGCAGGTCGGGGATACGGGATTCCATGTTTGGATTTATATTCGCAAATAGGTCCGCTCGGGCCTGCCGACAGTTCCATAAGACAGATCGGCTTTGACTATTCCACTGGATACCAAATACTCCAGGTACCTCCTGGCAGTGGTTCGGCTTACACCTACCAATTCTCCAATCTTCTCCGCACTAACCCCTGTTTTGCTACCTTTATCCATTACATTGATTATTTTTTCCAGGGTAATAGAATCGATCCCTTTCGGCATGGATAGTTCATCCGTCGGTTCCGGTTTTACCGGATGAAGCAATCCATCCACATCCCTTTGGTCAAGGGTTTTCATATCCGTGATTTTAGAACGGAATTCATAGTACTTGTTTAAGGTACTTTGAAACCGTCCGAACTCAATGGGTTTAAGTATATAATCAAAAACCCCGCCGCGAATCGCCTCCTGCAGCACATTCACTTCTTTGGCTGCGGTAATTAGTATAACATCAATACCGCGATACCGGGATCTTATTTTCCAGAGCAGGTCGATACCGTTTCCTTCCGGAAAGTAGATATCGAGTAAAACCAGATCCGGCTTTAGAATTCTTAACATCTCCTCGGCATCTGCGATACTGTGAGCGATTCCGATAACCGTGTACTCTTTTACTTTTTCGGTAAACAAGCTTTGGATTTCAGCGACTTTTTTATCATCTTCAACAATCAAAACTCGAATAGGATCCATGTCAGCTCCTTTCCTGCTTGGGGATAATCACTGTAAATGCGGCTCCACCCAGATCCGATTTTGAGATGCTGACGCTTCCGCCCAGCTTTTTCAAGGCTCGATCAACCAAAAAAAGTCCGGTTCCGTATCCATCACCCCCTTTAGTGGAATACCCCATTTCGAAAATCTTGTCATATTTTGTCTCTTCAACCCCCCGACCTTTGTCATCAAATTCAAAAACAAGATCGTTGCCCAGGTCAGTCATGGACAGATTAACAACCCTTTCTGCTTGATCCTGGTTGATAACAGCCTCAAACGCATTGTCCAGCATATTGCCGACAACAGTGACAATGCGCTCCCTGCTTACATGATCGGGGATATCAGACATGCTGCTGTTGGGATCGATGGTAAAATCCACATTGAGTTCCTTGGCCTGGCTGTATTTCCCCAGTATCAGTCCCGCTAAGATCGGATCCGGCACCACTTCCATCAGAAAATTAATCAAATACTGGTATCCCGACGTTTCACTACTGATAAGATCGATCGCCTCCTGGTTATGGCCAATCTGGATCAAGCCGGATATCGTATAAAGTTTATTGGAATATTCATGGGTCTGTGTGCGCAGCATTTCCGAATAGGTTTTTAACTGTGAGAGCTTCTTGGTCAACCTGTCCAACTCATTTTTACGTCTAAAACTGGCCACAACACCATTTATCGAACCATTGCTGATGATAGGGATACGATTAACCACCAACACCTCATCTCCGATAACAATTTCCCTGTCAAAGTGACTTTCACCGGTTTTCAAAATTGTGGTCATTTTATTTTGAGGCAGAACTTCCTGAATGGGTTCACCGATAACTGTTTTGTGAGAATCGATACCTATGGTTTCAAATGCAGTTTTGTTGATCGTGGTGATGCGGGTTTGTGCATCAATGGCAATAATTCCTTCCCGAACAGATTCCAGGGTTGCTGTTCGTTCCTGCAACAGCCAGGCGATCTCGTTTGGTTCCAATCCCAGAATGGCTTTTTTAAATCGATTGGCAATAAACATGGCAGCAAAAACGGCCACAAACACCAATAAGGGGATAAACAGCAGGATCCTGTATTGGTAGCTCTGGATGATAGAATCCAGGTCTTCAAGCAGGTAGCCCACCGAAACAATACCGATAATTGTTCCATCCTTGTCAAATATCGGACTTTTCCCGCGAATTGAAGGTCCCAAAGTGCCCACAGCTTTTGAAATATAATACTCACCTTTGTCCAGGGCTCGCCTGCTATCTCCGCCGACCATATGCTTTCCCAGACGTTCACGAATCGGATGCGCATAACGTTTTGCTTCGTGATCGCCAATAACAATGAATTCAGCCCCTGTTTTTACCCGAATACGCTCGATCATTTCCTGAATCTTTTGCTCCGGATCTTTTTTGATCAGCAGTTCCCTCAATTCGGGAATCAGTGAAACCGCTTGAGAAACATTTAGCGCCCGAATACCAATCTGCTCCTCTGTGATGCCCGAGATCGTATTCACCGAAAGCACACCAATAACTGAGACTTGGAAAATGACCAACAGCAGAATAAACAGAATCAATTTTGTCTTCAACTTTTGTGGGCGAAGAAACTGTGCTATTTCACGCATAATGCAAACCGTTTTTTCTTAAAAATGACGTATTGATTCACCACGAAGACACGAAGTTTTTCATTAGAAAAACCTTTGCTGCTGACAGATTCTATCTATTTTTTTCTTTGCTTCGTGATGACTGGTTACAAATGACAAGGTTAACGAAATTTGTTGTGTCAGGTTGAATGATAAACTAAAAATCAAGCGAAGGGTATCCCGGGGATTGGACCTGGCGTAACTCAGGAAATAGTGGTCACCCAGGTTTGCAAAAGCTTGCCGGGAGAGAGGATCAGGGACATACTTTTAAGTAAAGTTTGTGCATATAAAAAAAGAGTTCATTTTGTTCATATTGATCACTGGCTGATGTTGAGTTTTTTTGTGTATCGTAAAAGCCAGTTTGTTATGGTATTCGAGAGAAAGATTTGAACCACCGAGACACAGAGAAAAAATGAAAAATACGACTACTTTCGCAGCAACTGAACTGGAAGAACTGGTTTCCAGTATTTTCCAGGCTTATGACATTCCAATTGAAGATTCCGTGACCATTGCCAAAGGACTTGTGGCATCTGATTTGCGAGGTGTTTATTCCCATGGTGTTGTCCGTGTTGCCATGTATTGCGAAAGATTACGGCATGACCTGGTGAATCGGAAACCGAATATCAAGGTTTCATTAACCAGTCCGGCATCCAAGCTGGTGGATGGAGATAACGGCATGGGATTTGTGGTTGGCAAACGAGCCATGGAGGAGGCAATCAGTCAAGCCCGAGAAATGGGTGTATCACTGGTTGGAGTAAAAAACAGCGGACACTTCGGGATGTCGGCTTTTTATTTACAGCAAGCCCTGGATGCCGGGTTTATGAGTTTTGTATACACCAATTCGTCACCTGCCATGCCTGTTTGGGGCGGACGGGAAAAATTTTTGGGAGCCAGTCCTTTTGCAGCGGCAGCACCTGGAGGTGAACTGGGATCTTATCTGCTGGATATGGCCTGCACGGTTACCGCACGGGGAAAGTTAAAATACGCAGCCCAGCGGGGTGAGTCCATCGCTACCGGACTGGCCCTGGATTCAGAGGGCCGTCCAACAACTGACGGCGAGAAGGCGTTCCATGGTGTTGTGCTTCCCTTTGGCGGTGTTAAAGGCGCTGCACTGGCCATGTTGATGGAGATACTTTGCGGCGTGTTCACGGGAGCCAACTTCGCAGGCGATGTCAAGAACCCTCACACCGACCTGACCGGTCCTCAAGATGTCGGCCACTTTTTTATGGCCATCAAACCTGATTTATTTATGCCTTTGGAAGCGTACCAGGAAAGAATGGACACTCTTGTTTCAAGAGCCAAAGCCTGCAAAAAAGCGGAAGGGTTTGAAAACATCTTCATTCCGGGGGAGATAGAAGCCAACATGGAAAAAGAGAGACTCCAAAACGGCATTCCCCTCACCCAGGATGTTATCGATTCCCTCAAAAAAGAAGCGAAATCTGCAGGTGTGCAATCTGGTTCCTCATTAATTTAATTGGTAGATCCTTTCTAAAGCCTCGTTGCGGAGCTCTTTTGAAGCTATCTGGAACCTGGTAACCATTCGGGAGATCGATTCGCTGTCTTCCGTTACTCGTGAAAGCAGACTTTCGTTTAATCTTTTTTCCGCCTGGTTGAGTTGCTCACAATACTCCCGGTAATGATTGGGTTTTTGATAAACCTGGCGAATGAGGTCCTCATAGGTCTCACCGTTTGCGTTGAGAAGTCGGAAGTAATGTTGTGATTGACATTTAAACAGTTCAACCTGCTGTTCCCTGGCTTTTTCCGGCAATTCGGTGGTTTGTGCCAGTTTGTCAAAATCCGGGTTTTCCTCTTCTTCAAGTGATTCAACGGCATGCAACGCACGCTTGATTGCAATCAGGTAATTCTCAGTAAATCGTTTTTTGGAACTGGTGAATCGTTGCAATTGATAAAAATAGAAAACAAAAATAATCGGGATCAAAATCATCCAGAGGCTTAATTCAGGCTTATCAATGATGCGACTGGCCAGCGAGTTGGTAAACCTGGTTTCCTCCTCCAGAATAAGGGCCTTTTTATCTGTAACTGATCTCATTTCAAACCATGTTTCTTTGGTTTTTTAACGCGGATGTGATCCCGGGCCCGGAGATATTAGAGAAAAGCCCGGGATCATAAGCACCTGATGACAGTGCTATTTGGAAAAATGTTAGAATGTTGAGACACCCTGGCGGGGAGTATAGGCCATCGTATTATCCATGGTGATGTTGGCTTCGGAAAACTCCTCGATTTCCGTGTAGTACAACGCCCCGGCGTCGATATCCCTTTCATCGATAAAGCTGATCAAAGGCTTTACGGCCGGATGGTTATCCATCATCGGTGCCAGGTAAAGCATGAATATCATGCATAGAGCCATTGAAATGATAAATCCTGCCACTCTTTTGAGCATGTTGACTCCTGTGTGAGAGGAAGGTTTTGCTCCATCCTTCTCATGTTAAGAACGGAGACGTCTGGCAAACCTTCAAGTAATTCTTTAAATACTAAATAGTGCCTGAAAAAAAACCAATTTGCCCGATAGCAATAAAACCATTAAAAGCAGCTTGGTACTTCGAAGTTTAGTGCTTTCAGCAAACCTGAACGCTGAAAGCTAACGGCTGACAGCACGTTAATCTTCAAGCTGAACTCCGGCATAAGACTGGTTAAGGATTTAACGTTTTTTTTCGTTCAGACACTAAATGCTCGCTGTAATTTCAGGGAATACCAGGTAAAACATGATATAAGCCATCAACAGGGTCAGGCAAAGGTTAAATGACTGACCACATACATACAGAATTAACGGCTTTCCACCTTTAAAATAATCCTTCAACTCCCTGAAGTTGGAAGCAAGACCGATACTGGCAAAAGCAAGGCAGAAAAACCAGCCACGACCGATTTTTGACAGTCCGCGAATGGCACCATGATCGATCACCATATAGGCAACATCTGCACCAAGTGTTGAATAAAGAGTCGAGAAGAAGATAGAAGCTACGATGAAACCAATCACAAACTTTGGGAATCGGTTCCAGATTTCACCTGCACCGACCTTGGCACCAGTTTCCGACTTTTCGACTTTTGCCACCCAATAGAGAGCAACGCAGAAAGCTACAATACCGATCAGAACGTTTTGGATCATTTTAATGGTCGCTGCGACGTAAAGGGCCCTTTCACTTAAAAAAGCACCGGCTGCAGCCACGGCACCCGTAGCATCAATCGTTCCGCCCATCCAGGCTCCACCCAACACGTGAGGCATATTAACCGACTTGATGATAGCCGGCATGACAATCATCATGATGGAAGTAAATACCAGGGACAGGCCCACGGCCAGGGTCAATTCTTCTTTTTTAGCCCGACAGGCAGAAGCAGTAGCGATGGCGGCTGAGACACCGCAGACCGACATATCGGCAGAAACAGTCATATTCAAGGTTTTGGAAGGAACTTTGACAACTTTCTGGCCAAAAATATATGTGGTTACCAGGACAACCGGTGTGACAATCCAGGCGACAAAGATCCCGGGAATTCCGATTGCCAGGATCTTTCCAAAAAGAATTTCTGCTCCCAAAAGCACCAGACCGGTTTTAATATAGTATTCCGTTTGAACGGCCGGGAGTACCCATTTTGGTGTACCCAGGGTGTTACTGATAATCAGGCCGAACAGAATGGCCCAGGCCGCATAACCGATTCCATAGTGTTTCATGGTGGCATTGCCGGAAGCAAAGTAAGCAAGAACGGCCACTCCAAAAATGACGGTAAATCCTTTGGCAAAACTTAAAAATTTCTCACCCATGGCAGCCATACCAATTCCAAAAAACAGGATCAGGATAGCCATAAAAATCAGTAGGTTTGGGATCCTATTGTAGGGGTTTACGGATGTTTTCTTTTTTGCTTTTGAAGCCTTGCTGTGTGCGGAACGCCAGTCATCGATGGCTGCAACTGCATTATTGTTTAAGGACCGGTTGTTAAATCCTGCACTCGCTGCGGCTGCTTCAGCAGATCTGGCCAGAGTCAGCATTTCGATTTCAGCAGCTTTGGCTTTGTCGTAATTAACCATCGCTTTTGCTTTTTTGGCCCGGGCTGCCTCCTCACTTAAGTAAAAAGACTCAATGGGGTCGGAGGACCAACCGGCAGGCTTGTTTGTGATCGACTTAATGGTTTTTCCAATTGAAGAACTGTTGGCTTTCAGTTTTTTCTTGGAATCAACAGCCTGGTACCAGGCTATGGTTTTGAAAGGTGCTTTTTCCGATTCTGCCACCAGGACGTTGTTCGCGGCCGTAATCTTTTGTTTTGCATCATCGCCTGCCTTGGGCAGAAAAATGATCAAGCCCACAATCAAAAGGAAGAACCCCAGCCAAATTGCCCAGTAATCCTCTTTTTTCCATAAATCGGAAATCTTTTGTTTTCCGCTGTCATAAACAATTGAACTATTTGCTACATCACTCATTTAATCTCTCCATCACTCTCCGCTAACGAACTTTATGTTTATTTTTCGATCCTTAGCTTCCAAGTTTGTTTTTGAATTTATCAAAAAGTAAAAATCAAATTCCTCAAGAATCTGCTAATCGTTGCTTGATGCCTTACCCCTTTTGTAGTGTGCTCTCCAAGCTTGATTATTAACGAAAGTCCTATATCAGCAAGTAGCATTCCCTTTATAAACAGTCCTATAGGAAGCTGATATTATTAAAATTCTAATTTTATGAAGGAAAAATTTTATTAAATGTGGAAACCGCAGGATGCAGGGGGAATTATACCGAGAAATTAAACTTTCTTAGGTAACATATTGATATTTATAATAGATAGTGATTGAGGGGAAGGGTGCCTCCATTTAGAGGCAGTGGTATTTGTCGGAAGCATCTTTATTCTGTTTGATCTTGCCTGTAATCATCTGCATTGATGTTGTACCTGTTAATAATCTTTTGTAATGACTGACGTTTAATACCACTTACCCTGGCAGAAAAAGAAATATTGCCGCCGGTGTTTTCCAGTAAACGAGTGACATAAGAACGCGTGAAACTCTCAATGACTCTCTCTTTCAGCTCTTTGTAAGGCCCCTCAAAAGGGATGTCCGGCTGGATTGCTTCATCATTCTTAGGAATTTGGATAACATGTCGCATTTGAATCTTCTCGTCGGGAATGGTTGCAGACCACCCCCTGATGGTATTCTCAAGCTCGCGAACATTACCGGGCCAGTCTCTTAAAAGTAGATGATTGAGCACATCAGGTGACAGGCTTTTTGGTTCGATTTTCAATTCACAGGCAGCTTTGGCAAGAAAATGATTGGCTAACAGTGGAATATCTTCATGGATTTCGGCTAAAGCCGGCATGTTGAGTGAGGCTACATTCAAACGATAGAAAAGATCTGCCCTGAATTCTCCGCTTTGAATTTTTGCTGCCAAATTCTGGTTGGTAGCTGCTATGACTCTTACATCAACCTGATGGGTTTGTTCTGCGCCGACCGGTTTAATTTCTTGATTATGTAAAACTCGTAACAGCTTGGTTTGCAAAGACAGGGGCAGATCCCCAATTTCATCCAGAAAAATCGTGCTGCCTTCTGCCTGGTCAAACAATCCTCGTTTATTGGAGTCGGCACCCGTAAATGCTCCCTTGAGATGGCCGAATAACTCGCTTTCCAATAAATTATCCGGCAGGGCCGGACAATTAACAGTCACCAGTTGTCTATTGCGACGATTGCTGCTGGCATGTATGGCCTGGGCAGCCAGATCTTTTCCTGTTCCCGTTTCCCCCAGGATCAAAACAGTCACATCTGTTTTTGCCAGTGTGCGGATTTGACTATACACGGTTTGCATCCGGCTGCTTTTGCCGATCATGCTTTCCATGGGCCCCACTTCACACAGTCGTTGTTGTAGCCTGTTGTTTTCACGGACCAGTCGATTGTGCTCAACACCCTTTTTGAGTAATCTTAGCAAATCTTCAAACTCGAAGGGTTTTTGAATAAAATCGTAAGCTCCTTTTTTCAGGGTTTCCACAGCTGTTTCTATGGTTCCGTAAGCCGTCATCATTATGACGGTGATAGACGGATCATTTTCACCTATGGCTTTGAGCAGGGTTATTCCATCCATTCCAGCCATATTGATGTCGGTTAACACCAAATCAATCGGATTGGATGTGACGATCTTTAATGCCTCTTCCCCATTGGTTGCCGTTAAACAACGGCAATCCAATTCCGAAGTAATGGTTCGTCTCAATCCCTCCAAAAGATCGGTTTCATCATCAACAATCAGGATAGTATCACTCATCAGATTTCTCTGGGTTCAGTTAAGATGGTTAACAAAGGGAAGACTGATAGAGAAAGTTGTTCCCACGTTTTTTTGACTGGATACCTTGATCTCTCCGTTATGCTGTTTGACAATGCCGTAGCTGACAGATAAACCCAGACCGGTCCCTTCACTGGTTCCTTTTGTGGTGAAAAAGGGTTCAAAAATCCTGTCCAGATTATCTTCAGCAATGCCGGTGCCCGTATCTTTCACCTCAATTGTTATTTTATTGTCTTCTTTTTCCAATCTGGAGGTCACTTTGAGGCTGCCACCCTCAGGCATTGCTTGAATACCGTTTAACAGCAGGTTCATCAGTACTTGCTTGATTTTATATTCATCAAAGTAAAATTGCTGCAAACCTTCATCAAGAGATTGCTGGAAAGTGATATTGTTCTTTTTCGCCTGGTTTTGCAGAACAGAGAAGATCTCATCCACACATTGGTTGATGTCCGCTTTAATCATGGTTGTTTCAGAAGCCCTGGCAAAATTGAGCAATGATTCAACGATAGTCTTGCAACCCCTGGCATGTTTGAGAATAACTCCAATATCATCTTTCACCTGCTCATTTGACGATTTGTTTTTGGTTATCAGGTCCCCATAGCACATAATGATTCCCAGGGGATTGTTTATCTCATGGGCAACTCCGGCAGCCAACTGACCTACGGAAGCCAGCCGTTCAGTTCTGGCCAGATGGCGGTTTAGCAGTTTTTCCTCTGTGATATCCCGAATAACCCCTTCAATTCCCGCAAAGTTCCCGGCCTCATCCTCAACACATTTTGCGGAAATGATGACATCAATCTCTTTTCCTGAGGCTGTTTTCATAGCTGTTTCCAAATTCAAAACAGCACCTTCTTTTTCTACTTTTTCACAGAACTCGGCGGCATTTTCAGGATTTTTAAAGAAACTCTTGAAATTACCATTGGCAGGGGATGGGGGATGATCATCCACTTCAAAAAGGGCAGCCCCCGCCATATTCAATTCTGTGATGTTACCCCTGTTGCCACATAAAAATATTGCATTGGGAGATGTCTGAAACAAGGTGCGGTATTTTGCTTCCGACGATTTTAAATCCTCGTGAACTGTTTTCAGTTCGTTAGTAACTGTTTCAAAGGCTTTCCGAATTTGTTCTATTTCGTCCGAATTGCTCAATTCTATTAGGGACGCTTCGGTATTCGTATCCGTATAGATGCTTTTTAAATTTAACAGCAAGCGTTTTAACTGCTTGATAACCGTCCTGTTAAACAACAACACAAAAATAGCCAGGAGAGAGAACAGCGAACCAAAACCGAACAAGAATAGCCAGATCGTCTTTTCTTTGATTTGTTTGTTAGAAGCATCCATAGGAATATAGATGGTATCAGCAGCCACAACATCACCCACATTGTATCCGTAACTATGCTTATCGCCGTATTCTTCTATCAGATCCATGGGTGCGTCTTTGGGGTCACCATGGCAGGCCAGGCACTCTTCTTCAACCAGTATTGGCTCCATCCGAGCATAGTAGGACAGACCGTTTTTCTTGATCATGCCTTTCCATTGGAACTGATCCGGATGTTCTGAAAACCAGTTAATTATCCCCACTTCAAATTCATCAGCTTGATTGATGGCATTGCGCGGATTGACCGCAGCCCTTTTGTATTTGAATTCCGGGAAGCTCTCCTTTAAACGATTCATAATCTCCCTGGAGATAAATGACGTTGACATGGCTTCCAGAATAAATTGGTTGGTTGATAGCAATTCACCGATCCTGGGTCTTAATGAATCTTTCACATAATTGCGGATGGACGACGCGGTTGTCAGATAAATTTCCGTTTTCTTATGAACCTCGGACAACGCCTGATTCTGCATGTTTTTATATTGAAACCAGGACACTCCCAGGCAGCAGACAAGTAAAATTGTCGCTACACCCAGGTAGAACTGGTTCTTAATCCCTGCTTTTTTCATATTCCCTTCAATACCGATATTGCTTTTGCTTTGAATTGTTCCAGAGGGTTTCTTTAAACGATGAGTTATGGTGTTACGGAAAAAACGTGGAAAGACTGTATGTGTATATTAACAAAGGGGGTTTTAGCCAGCCACTATATCACCAATTAACAGACATTGCTATATCTCGTTCCATTAATCATTGCATACAGGTGATTAGATTTTATACAACTGAATTAATTAGATATTAATATAGAGACTGCAAACTGCGCTTAGTTTGGTTTATAATATCAGGTATTAACAAACGTGCAAAAAAAACAGGGAGCAGCTTTGCCAAGGGATAAAACCATCCTTTGATTTTAGGGGAAGATACTTTGAAGTGTGTGATCCAATGGTTAATTGGTCTGTTCAAACCGCCATTTTTGACCTGGTGATCTCTTCGGGCTTGCTTCTCTTTGAATTTACAAATAATCCAGACAACTTAAAAACTACAAAACTCCCCAATTACACCTGGTTCGAAAATATATCATTAGAATCCAGGAAATCAAGGCAACAAGAATAAGCAAATAATCCCTTGTCCTCATTTTTATAAGATTCAATTCGGTTCGTTGTTTGTCATACGCAAAGCCCCGGCAAAGTAAGCCGATGGTTAATTTTTCAGCCATTATGATTGCATTGATCATCAAGGGAACAAGCACTTTGAGTTGTTGAACGTAGTTGTTGATCAAACCACTTTTACCGTAGTCAGCACCACGGATTTTCCGAGCAGTAATAATCATTTGCCGCTTTTTTTCCAATTCCGGAATAAAGCGAAATGCCAAACCCAGGGCATATGCGATTCCAAACGGCATACGAAGCTTATGGGTTAATGACATAAATTGATCAATGTCTCCGCCGACGAACAACATTCGAGTTGCAAATACCATATTGATTAAACGACAAATAAACGTTAACCCCAGTTTCAACCCTCCCAGCGAAATTCCCATTCCCGATTCCGTTGAGAACAATAGTTCAAGATTTTCAGATTTTTTAAAATTGCTCAAAGGTGAGAATCCTGCAAACAGGACGATCATTAAAAAAATTGGGGCTAATGGAATCAGGCTTTTCAAAAAAATAGCTCTTTCCCGAATACAGGCAGTATAGCTCACCAAAAATCCCAACATTAGCAAATGTGCCAAAGGATCATTGAACAGAAAACAAAAGGTAACCACCCAAGTGATAAGAGTGAGTTTGGTGCGTATATCCAATCCCGGAAGTCGGCTTTTCATTTTTTTACCAGTCATTAAACAAGCCACTACCGGCTCTTAATGAGGGAGTTTTCAGCCATTGTGATATAGTGCAATCCACAACCATTTCACCTTCCAGCAGACCGACTACCCTGTTGCAATAGTTTTGAATCAATGAAATATCGTGAGAAACCATAATGATCGTGCTTCCTTTCTTCCTGCAAAAATCAAGGATGTCCATCACTATTTTGGTAGCTGGAGGATCAAGATCGGAATTGGGTTCATCCACCACCATCACCTCTGGTTTCATTATAGCGATGCTGGCAATTGCTAACACTTGCCGGAACCCTCGACTCAGGGAAAAGGGATGATCATGGAGCTGATCTGCCAATCCTGTCAATTCCAGCATGGCAGCCAAACGCCGGGTAATGATGGGTTTTTTATAGGATCGTGCTTTTAAACCAAAAGTTAACTCATCTTCCACAGAGTTTTCACACAACTGGTGATCCGGATTTTGAAAGACAAAACCCACAGATGTCAT
Source organism: SAR324 cluster bacterium (assembly GCA_028282825.1). GTDB lineage: Bacteria > SAR324 > SAR324 > XYD2-FULL-50-16 > XYD2-FULL-50-16 > JAHJTV01. Next base: position 9,838 of record JANQGZ010000021.1, on the reverse strand, counting down.
CAAATCTTTTTGTGAGATCGTTTCAAGCTTTTGTCCTTTAAATAAAACTGAATTGGGACAGACCGGATTCAAGCCAATTAAGAGTTTTACCAGGCTGGTTTTTCCGGATCCGTTAGGTCCTATTATTCCAACACAATCTCCTGCATTAACCTTGAGATTGATGTTCTTTAATACCCGAAGGGAGGGGTTATAGGAAAAATTGAGATTTCGGATTTCAAAAACAGGATCGCATGAACAGGAATTTTTGCTATTCGAATCAGAGTCCTTTTTTCTCTGTTCCGAACTCCTGTAAAGCTCCTGAAGCGGATCAGGAGGCGAGGAAAAGTCTTTCGGTTCTCCTCGCCAGCTGATTTGTCCATGCTCCATATAAACCAACTCATCCGCGAGTGGTACGAGCTCCTGTATGTCTCTGGCAACCAGAATAATTGTTGGATTACCCCGGAGTTTCATTCCTTGCAAATGCCGAATAAGATTGCTTTTTGCTGTCACATCCTGTTCCGAAAAAGGATTGTCTAAAATCAATATCCCAGGTTCCGTTGCCCAGATACCCGCAATGGCTAATCGCTGTTTTTCTCCACCGGATAATTGATCGCTGGGACGATTAGACAGATGGCTCAATCCCAGCTGATTTAGTACTTCAGGAACCCGTTGTCTTATTTCCTCGGAATTAACCAAATAATTTTGCATACCGAAGGCCACATCCTCATTCACAATTCGTCCGACGATCTGCATTTCGGCATCTTGCAGCACTCGTCCGACCGATTTTGATAAAGATTGAACTCGAAGCTGACGAATGTCCTGGTCAAATATTCGTACTTCCCCAAGATATTCCCCATCAACGGCATGGGGAACAATACCGTTAAAAAGGTGGCATAAAGTTGACTTTCCAGATCCACCCGGCCCCAGCACACCCAATACCTTACCCTTTTCAAGCTCAAGATTGATGTCTTTCAGCGCCCATTGGGTCTGGTTTTTGTAGCGAAAATGAAGGTTCCTAATATCAATGGCAATTGCCACGTGAACAACTCCCGGTAGTATCAGATCAAATTGGTTCGTTTAATAATTCTATATGAAATTGCAGCCAAAGCGATATTAGCAAGTGATCCCACAAGCAGGAATGGCATCAGGCCAATAGCCGCCCCCATACCGCCAATAAAAATCATGGTAAACGATGAGATCACACCATTCAAAAAAACTGTAACTATAGAAGCAGCCATCAACCCGAACCTTTGATTCAACCACCGATAAGCAGCGGCCCACAGGGCCATTTGCACAGAAATAAACAGGTGCAAGGGGAGTCCCAGGGGAAATCCCACAACTCCGGATGTCAGCACATGCCCAATAGCGATAACCAAAATACCTTCCGGAAAACCAAACGCTAAGGCACAGAAATAACCTGAAGCAGAATCAAGAGCAATACTCCCAACAGGACTTGGAATCTTAATCATCGCCCCTACGGCACTTAATGCTATAAATATAGAAATATAAGCCACTCGTTTTACAGATAAAATGGAAAATGAGTGTTCCTTGTCTAAAACCTGGTTCATTTTTTTCTCCGTACGTTTAGTATTGACATTAAGATGAATAAAAACGGCCTAAACAACTTAAAGGTAGATTGTTGTTGAGACGCGGATATTTATCCGGTGATGAAAAAATGAGACAGCTGGCGGGGCCGGCTGATTTTTGCAGATCGAGATTATGTGTCATATCCGTTAGGCGAAATCCTCTACGTGACATTAATTGCTGCAACTCTTTTTCGATTCCCTGTGAGCCGATCGGTAGGATATCATGAATGTTTGATACCGCACTCAACTCGGTGACATGCTTTAAAGTCGTCATTTCCGGATCTTCAGTTGATGTAATCTCCGCTCCGACTTTGGGTTTTCCAAGACAATAAACGTAATCCCCGGGAAGGGACCTATCCACACGAAGCTTATCTTTTTGACAGATTCCCGTTACACCGATACCTACAGCTGTTTGGCGGGTTTTAATGTTTTTCTCGGAGCTGATGGTTCTGGGCAATTGATTCAGACCTATTGAATTCAACTCGCCTTCAATCCCTTTCAGGATCTCCTTTCCGGTCGGATTGGGCTCCGTTGAAAGTGAAACGGTCATTAATTTCGGAGCTGCCCCTACAGATATCAATTCCATTAGAGCCACGCGGACTGTAAGTTTTCCGACCAGGGCGGCCGGAACGTTTACCTCATCCAGCTCTTTTTCACCAATTCCACCGCAGGAATCACAAGCTGAAACCAAAAACAATCCTCCTTCAATAGGGCATACAGAGATATCCCGTGCATAGTCTCCCATGGTGACACCTTTAAAAAAGTCAAAAAAAAAGCTCATGGTTATCTTTCGTTATGAAAAACAACCATGAGCTTTGCCATCGTTCATGATATTAGATTGTCTACAGGCAGGTCTCCTGACTTCGCTTCAACAAACCAGCACGCCTTCCCGTCTCCGGTGGCATTTTGTGCTATTCTCAACGTAACAGTGGCGGGTCCGTTCGGGATTTTAACCCGATTTCCTATTCTCCTGTGTTCACAAGCACCTGTAGGTATTTCTTTATCGAGTTCAATTATTCATACAACTCAATAGACTATTACTGCTATCAATACATTCCCCGGTTGTCAACGGGCGCCGTCAAGACCCCGAATATAAGTCCTGCTTGAAAGTATTAGCCTTGTCATCCTCGCGGAAGGGGGTACTAAGAAAACCACTTTTCTAATGAGGTTTTCAAACCTGAGATCACATTTTCCAAAATCGAATCCGGATCAATCTTCCAGGTGTTTTGTATTGACTCGTTTTTTTATTCGCATATACTAATTATTGTTTTTCTTATTAGAAGATTTTTTTAACTTCGTACTTAATGTGCACCTTTTAAGTGTTATCAAATAAGTACTGGAAACAATAAAAGGTTTGGTTATGTCAAAGCAAATGTTATCCCTGGGTATTTCTTTTTTACTTGTTATGTTTACGAACATTATCTCTTTCAACGCCTTCGCAGAGGAAACGGTCAATGTTTATTCCGCTCGTATCGAAAAGCTTATTAAACCGGCTTTTGATGCTTTTACAAAGAAAACAGGAATCAAGGTTGTTTATTTAACGGCCAAGGAAGCTGTTTTACTGGAAAGGCTAAAAGCGGAAGGCAAGCATACCAATGCTGATCTGTTAATTACCGTTGATGCCGGCAATCTTTGGTTGGCTACACAAGAAGGTGTCCTACAATCCGTTCAATCTCAGGTATTAAACAAACAAGTTCCCGCCTCTTTGCGTGATCCTGGCAGCCAGTGGTTCGGCTTGACTATTCGGGCTCGCACGATCGTATACAGCAAAGACCGGGTTCAGCCAGCGGAACTTTCAACATATGCAGCACTCGGAGATCCAAAATGGAAAGACCGGCTGTGCCTGCGTACTTCCAAGAAGGTGTATAATAAATCTCTCGTGGCCACCATGATTAAAAGTCTTGGCAAAGACAAGACGGAAGAGATTGTCGGTGGATGGGTAAACAATAATGCCCGGATCATGCCTAAGGATAGCAGTTTATTGAAAGCCATTGCAGCCGGCAAGTGTGATGTGGGTATCGCCAATACCTATTACCTTGGAAGAGAATTGGCAAAAAATCCTGACTTCCCTGTAGCGTTGTATTGGGCTAACCAGAATGATCGCGGAGTGCACGTAAACATTTCCGGTGCCGGGGTCACCAAATACGCCAAAAACAAAAATAATGCGGTAAAACTGCTTGAGTTTTTAAGTTCCGAAGAAGCTCAAAATCTATTTGCCGATGATAACATGGAATTCCCGGTGAACCCTGGTGTGAAACCGAGCGAGAAACTGGTTCGCTGGTGGGGCGGTTCGTTCAAGGCAGACTCGGTTAATGTGGCCGCTGCCGGTGAATATCAAAAATCCGCTGTGCAGCTGATGGCAACGCTTGGTTACAAGTAAAACGCTTTGTTCCGTTCTTCGGGGTTCAGACCATGCAACTCATCAGCAATATAGTTCAATTTCGTCCCCCAATAAATGCCAACTTGAGAAAGCTGTTTCGACCGCTTTCTCTTGTGGTTATTACGATCTGCGGATTGATTAGCTTTCCTGTCCTTCTGGTTGTGGGCTCTCTCTGGCAGCCGGATCCGGAGACCTGGAAAATGCTCTGGGACACCAAATTGCCGGGATTGGCTTGGAATACCTTAAGACTTGGTGCGGGTGTAGGTATCGGTACTTTTTTGCTGGGCACAACCTTAGCCTGGATTGTGGTGATGTATGAATTTCCGGGCAAGCGTTTTTTTGAATGGAGTTTGTTACTGCCATTATCCATGCCGGGATATGTCATTGGCTTTGTATATATTTCGGCGTTTGAATATGGTTCTGTAGTGCCTGAAATCCTAGAAGGTTGCTTTGGGATTGAAGGCTGGTATCCGGAAACAAGCGGAGCTCTATGGGTGATTACCGTTATGACCTTGGTGCTTTACCCTTATGTATATTTGATGTCCAAAACGGCTTTCATGGAGCAGAACCTGACTCTGATGGAAGCCGCCAGAGGACTGGGCCAGAACAAAAGACAGCTCTTTTGGAGAGTTGCCATTCCTTTGGCTCGACCTTCAATCTTTGCCGGGGTTTCTCTGGCTGTGATGGAAAGTCTGGCTGATTTTGGTACGGTAGGAGTTTTCTCTTACGATACCTTTACTACTGCCATTTACGATGTCTGGTTCGGACTTTATGACAGGCAGGTAGCAACCCAACTAGCGGGATTGTTATTGTTATTGGTTTTTTTGGTCCTCTGGTTTGAAACCTCCATGAAAAAGCGCTCCAGGTACTACCAGGTAAAAGGCACCAGGCGCACTTTGAGCCCGGTACGCCCCGCCAAACCGATTCAATTATTGTTATTTTCGTATCCAAGTATAATTCTCTTTTTTGCTTTTTTCGCTCCGTTTTCGATCTTGGTTCACTGGACCATAAACAGCGAACATGGTTTTCTATCAGATAACATCGTCCAATCTGCCTTTAACTCATTTTCATTGGGCGCTGCTGCAGGCATGGTGGTAATCGGTATTGCCTTGATACTGGCCTATGGAAAAAGACTTGAACCAGGTAAAACAGTAACTTCCATGGTCAGAGTAGCCACCAGTGGTTATGCCATTCCGGGGTCTGTGGTAGCAGTAGGTATCCTGATACCTCTGAGTTGGCTGGATCATGGTTTGAACAATATTTTCTCAGGTCTCTTTGGCATTACTTTGGGATTGATTCTCACCGGGTCGCTGGTGGGAATTATGTTTGCCTATGTCGTACGATTCCTGACTATGGGCTTTAATTCGATCAATTCAAGTCTGGAAAGAATAACTCCCTCTATGGACATGGCGGGCAGAATTCTTGGAGAAAATCGATTTGGTGTGTTGCGACGTGTACATCTATCGTTACTAAAACCAGGGCTAATTACCGGTTTCATTTTGGTTTTTATAGAAGTGATGAAGGAAATGCCCGCCACCTTGCTGATGCGACCTTTTGGCTTTGAAACCCTGGCGACCCGCATTTGGCAATTAACCTCGGAATCCCTGGCAGAAGAAGCAGCTCTTCCTTCGATAATCATTGTAATTATGGGGCTCATACCAGTTATGCTTCTGATTCGCTTAAGCAATAATAAAAGATAGGCATTAATCGTAATCCGCCATGCAAAAAATCATCGCTGAATTTAGAAATGTTAAAAAAACCTTTAATTCAAAGAGAGTCATCAACGACATCAGTTTGAAGTTTATAAAAGGTGAATTCACAGCGTTGCTCGGTCCTTCCGGGTGTGGCAAATCAACAATTTTAAGGATTCTGGCCGGTTTTGAAGAGATTAACGAGGGTTCTGTTTTGATTAATGATTTAATGGTCACCACGACACAACATCCACCGGAAAAACGTGATATTGGGATGGTATTCCAAGACCTGGCTTTATTCCCCCATTTGACAGTGGCCGGGAACATCGAGTTCGGCTTAAGAGGAAAAAAAAGTGAAAAGAAAGAACGGGTGGCAGAACTTCTAAAACTGGTAGGCATGAATGGAATGGGAAATACCATGCCCCACATGCTTTCCGGAGGTCAACAACAGCGCGTTGCTGTTGCCAGGGCTCTGGCACCAAGACCCAAGCTCTTATTAATGGACGAACCTTTTTCCAGTCTCGATTATCAATTGCGACTGCAAATGAGAGAGGAACTTTGGAACATTTTAAAAAAAGAAGCAGTCAGCGTCGTGCTGGTTACACATGATTGTCAGGAAGCATTTGGTTTTGCAGACAAGGTTGTGCTGATAAATTATGGTAGGGTTATTCAGGAAGGAACACCGGCCAAAATATATCACCAACCTCAAACTCCCTGGGCAGCTGAATTTGTTGGTGGTGCCAATTTTATTACCGCCCGCGCGGATCATCAGTCGATTTTATCAGAACTTGGTTGCTTTCAGAATCAAATGGGCAGTCAGTTTGGCTCATATTACCAGATGATCCGTCCGGAAAACTTGTCAATTTCCAGAAGTGAGCCCGAACTTTGCAGCGGGTATATTCAACACATCAACTTTCTGGGAGACCGTGAAGTGTTAACGATTCGCTTAAAATCCGGCAATAGTCTGATGGCTTACGTGGAATCCGGTCAAAACTGGTCTTTGTCGGAGCCTGTGTCCGTTCATCCCAAACAGTTTCTCTTGTTTCCATCTCAGGAAAAATTAAATTAACAAACAACCTGTGTAACCGGCGTCATGACAAACGCACCGATCAAAAAACGAAAACCGGTCCTTGGCAATCCTCCAAAGACAGATTCCTTATCTATCCGTTCCACCTCGCTGCTACAATTTTCTTTGAATTGTTTTTGTTTTAGAGTATTTTAGAAAGCAATACTGTGTTACTTAGACGGGTTTCCCGGTAATACCTCTAACAGGTCCTAAAATACTCTTGAGAATATGCAAAGACAATAGAGGTATCATTCTTTCTCTTGCCGTTGCTGTTGCCAATGCTCACAAGGTTTTTAATCCGGGTTTGGTATTAATTTTCCTGCCATTTACAGGCTTGTTCGCCAACATCATGAAGAGGAATTTGATAGACGCGAGGAAAACAGGATAGAATATTTAAAATTATTTTATGTCTGCCATCATTCAGCTTCAAGCTTTTCACAGTACTTGCAGCAATAAGGGGTATAATTATCATCATCGCGCCAAAGATGAATTCATTGAAACAACTCAAATAAGGATTCCAAAGCATGAGATTCAAATACTTACCCCTGGTAGTTATCATTTTCTTTATGGTTGATAACACATATGCAGAAATTGTTTTGAAACAGAAAAGCGAACGTATGAGTTTTCAGGTGGAAAAACTGGCAGATGACCTGGATATCCCCTGGGGAATGGCCTTTTTAAATCCAGATGAAATTATTTTTACTGAAATCCGGGGCACTGTTCGGATACTGGACTTAAGGACAAAAAGAATTTCAACGATCTATACCGTTCCCGACGTTCGTGACTCAGGGCAAGGTGGGTTGATGGATGTAGCCCTGCCGCCAGGTTACAAAAAAGGTGACTGGATCTACTTTACCTATAGCAAAAGACAGCAGGGAGGTGCAGCTACGGCTCTTGCACGAGCCAAACGTGTCGGGTCTGCCTTGAATCGATGGCAGGATTTGCTGGTGACACGTTCAAATTCCAGCGGAGGAAGGCATTTTGGCAGCCGTATCTCCTTTGATGGAAAGGGACATCTGTTTTTTTCCATAGGAGACAGGGGACATCGGCCTAATGGACAGGATTTAAAGACACACGCCGGATCAATACTCAGACTCAAAATGGACGGCAGTGTACCCGAAAATAACCCTTTTATTGGTAACAACAGGGCTCTACCCGAAATCTGGAGCTACGGTCATCGAAACCCCCAGGGAATTGCCTTTGATTATAAAAACCGAAGATTGTGGGCCATTGAGCATGGCCCCAGGGGTGGAGATGAAATTAATCTTATCCTTCCCGGAAAAAATTATGGCTGGGCGGTTGTTTCCCATGGCAAGGAATACTGGGGTCCTCTGCAGGTTGGCGAAGGAACGGAAAAAGCCGGTATGGAACCGGCTAAAAAAGTATATACCCCCTCGATCGCTCCTGCCAGTCTGCTTTTGTATTCAGGCAAGGTTTTTCCGGACTGGCAGGGGAACCTTTTTTCAGGGGCTCTCAAGCTGGCTCACTTAAATCGAATCGTTCTGGATCAACAAGGAAATCCAGTCAAGGAAGAAAGGTTGCTGGTAGACCTGGATGAGAGAATTCGGGCCCTGATTCAAGGTCCAAAAGGCTTGATTTACATATCTACCGACAGTGGCAAAATACTGAGAATAAAACCGGCATGAAAACTACTACCCGGTAACAATTGTTGCCGGGTGGATTCGGATTAAATTTTGTTTTGGAATTAAGTACACTCCAGACTGTTTCTTAACCACCGAAATGGAACTTAATGGAATCAAAAAATATCCTGATCGCCGAAGATGAATCGATCATTGCCCTGGAATTGACAGAAACGCTGTCCAACCTGGGTTACAACGTTTCCGAGACAGTCAATGCCGGAGAAAAAGCATTGGAGAAAGTTAAAGTCGATCCGCCTGATCTGGTCTTGATGGATATTCGTTTAAAAGGCGAAATGGATGGTATAGAAACAGCCGCTAAAATCAGATCGGAATACGACATCCCCATAGTTTTCCTCACCGCCTATCTTGATGATGAACGTCTTAGCAAGGCAAAACTGACCATGCCTTTCGGGTATTTGTTGAAACCCGTTAAGGAGAGAGAGCTGAAAGTCACTATTGAGATGGCTTGTTATGTTGCCCAGGTCGATGCCAAGCGAAAACATGCCGAAGACACAGCCAAAAAGAATGCGGAAAAGTTTAAACTTCTATATGAGAGAGCTCCGCTTAGCTACCAATCCCTGGATGCAGACGGATGTTTTATTGAAGTGAATAACTCTTGGCTAAATCAGCTTGGATACACACGTGAGGAAGTGATTGGGAGAAACTTTGCTGAATTCATCCACCCGGACTGGCAGGACCATTTTAAGGAAAACTTTCCTCGTTTCAAATCACTGGGAGAAGTAATTGGAGTTGAGTTTGAAATGGTCAAAAAGGACGGTTCGATGATTCTGGTCTCTTTTGATGGCAGAATCGGTCTGAATGAAAAGGGAGAGTTCCAGCAAACCCATTGTATCTTCAAGGATATCGGTGAACAAAAAAAGTATGAAGCTTCTTTGATAGAGGCCGAGGCCAAATGGAAGGCAGTTTTGGATAATTTTCCGGAACAAACCTTGGTAATTGATTTGGAAGGTCGCGTTGAATACATCAATTTCACTTTTGAGACAGAAAAGGAACAACTGATCGGTAGGTCAATATTTAATATCCTGGATGATGAAGCTGGGCTAGTTGTTAAGGAGCATATGCAAAAAGCACTGGAAACGGGATCAAAGCAAGTGTATAGGGTGAAACACATTTTTCCCAGCGGTAAGGAGATCCCGTTCGAAAGTCATTTGGGTCCCATCAAACAATCGATGCAAATTACCGGGTTTACAATCACAAACAGGCCTCTCGATCCTAGCGAAAAATAAAACCCTTTTGTAAGGGATCTGTCGGGTCAAAATAAAACTCATTCCTACCGGTAATCGATGCTGTGCCAGACACCTTGGGGATCACTGCATTATAGCCCTCGAATTTCACTTTTTCATGAACTTCAACGGACATGGTTGTTCCCAAAATACTTTCGATAGTTATCGATTCGCCAAGTGAAAGCTCTCCTTTTGCAAAATGCAGGGCAGCCCTGGCGCTAACACCAGATCCGGTGGATGAGCGGTCGACCT
>JANQGZ010000051.1:0-78343 GCA_028282825.1 SAR324 cluster bacterium | reverse complement strand
AACTAACAACTAACAACTAACAACTAACAACTAACAACTAACAACTAACAACTAACAACTAACAACTAACAACTAACAACTAAACTGTGCATACACCCGGTTTTTTATGGCAATAGCTGGATTTTTTCCCATTATTTGGAACATCCTCAAATGAGCATATCAAAATGATACAGGGTTAAAGTGAAAAATTCTCACCGAGGTATACTTTTCTGGCTAAATCATTGTTTACAATGAATTCCGGAGTGCCATCCACCAGAATTTTGCCTTCATTCATAATATAGGCTCTGTCTGTTATACCCAGGGTCTCCCGAACATTATGATCGGTTATCAGGATCCCGATATTCCGCTGTGCCAACTCGCTGATCACCTCCTGGATATCAATAACAGCAATAGGATCAACCCCGGCGAATGGTTCGTCCAACAACATAAAGCTCGGTTCGGTCGCCAACGCCCGGGCAATTTCCACTCGCCGGCGTTCGCCGCCTGAAAGCGCCAGGCCTTTACTTTTTCTTATGTGCTGAATCCGAAGATCCGCCAGCAGCCTGTCCACCCGCCTTAGTTGATCTTTTTTGCTCAATTTCATGGTTTGCAAAACTGCCAGCAGGTTCTCCTCAACCGTCATTTTGCGAAAAACGGAGGCCTCCTGCGGCAAATAACCAATGCCCTTGCGAGCCCTCTGGTACATGGGAAGCGCCGTGATATCTGTTTCATCGATAAAGATTTTACCGGAATTAGGTCTGATAATGCCGACGACCATGTAAAAACTGGTGGTCTTCCCCGCTCCGTTTGCACCAAGCAGACCGACCACTTCCCCTTGAGAAATCTGAAACGACACCGATTTCACGACTGTTCTGTTGTTATAAACCTTAACCAGCTCTTCGGTTCTCAGCATATTTTTCAGTTGATTGTTTATCGAGTATTGGGAACTTTTTAGTTATCTTTTGAGATGGGAGCAAGTCAACAAGTTTCGTTTTAACTCTTGCTTAAGCCGGAATTCCAAGTGCTCCATTTGGTTTTGCTTTAATCGTCCCAAATCAGATAAGGTTTGTGTTCCAGGTAATCGGTGGCAATAAGCCGATATTCGGTTTCACCGATTTTCCCCTGGGGGAGACTGTCCCACTCCGCTTTAAAATGGAAATGACCAAAGGAGCAGGTGGTGACCGGATATTTTGAAATGAGATCGAAAAATGGAGTTTCCCGGCCTTCAGTCGTGAATGGAGGGAAATGCAGCAGCAAATGCAGACCTTTCTCAGGCTTAAGCTCAACAGCTGCTTTTAGGGCTTTTTCCAAAAGAGCCATCTCTTTTTGAAAAAAATTCATATCAAGATTATCAAATGAAGAATCACTTGGTGCAAGCCAACCCATGGTGCCGCAAAAAACATGTCCATCGGCCTTATGCGCAGTCCCTGACAAAGCAGTCGTCGATTTGGGCATCACCCGGTTCACTTCTGCCAGCGATTTCCACCAAACGTCATGGTTACCCTTTACAAGAAATTTCTGTCTCCCCGGCAAACTGTCCAGCATATTAATATCGATCAAGGCCTTTTTGATATCATAGGCCCAGGTGATATCTCCACCAACCAGCACTGTATCTACGGTTTTTACCTTTGAGTGCCAATTCTCTATTATTTTTTCCCTGTGCTTGACCCAAATCGGACCATAATAAGTCATGGAATCGGTTTTGTGTTCTGCCAGATGGGTATCGGAAATTCCCCAGATCCTCATATTAGTTCCTTAAGGTGTCACTCGCTCCATCAATCGTGGGAAAGGGATGGTTTCCCGAACATGGGGAACACCACAGATCCACCCCACCAGTCGTTCAATACCCACTCCGAATCCGGAATGAACAACTGTTCCGTATTTACGCAAATCCAGATACCATTCGTAATTCTCAACCGGTAGATCCATCTCTTTAATACGTGCTAACAATTTTTCATGGGAGTCCTCACGCTGACTGCCGCCGATGATTTCTCCATATCCTTCCGGAGCCAATAAATCGGAACATTTCACAGTCCTCGGATCTTCTGCATTTTCTTTCATATAGAAAGCTTTAACTTCTCTTGGGTAGTCATAAACAAAAGCCGGTACGGGAGAATCATCCGTCAACAAGGTTTCTTCCGGTGCTCCTAAATCCTCCCCCCACTTGATTGCGCTGCCTTTGGATTGGAGATATTCTATGGCTTCGCTATAGCTGTATCGTTTGAATGGCCCCAGCACTTTTTTCAAGACTTCCGGATCTCTCTCCAAATGCCCCAGGTACCATTCAGTCCGATCCAAAACGCGCTGGACAATATATTTAATCATATCTTCCTGAAAATCCATGTTGTCATCATTATCAAAAAACGCCATTTCCGCTTCCATCATCCAAAATTCTGTGAGATGGCGGCGGGTTTTGGATTTCTCCGCTCGAAATGTGGGGCCGAAACAGAAAACATTGGCATGGGCTGCAATACTGGCTTCCAGGTATAGCTGACCTGTTTGTGCCAGATATGCCGTTCCCATATCGAAATAATCAACACCAAACAACCCTGCGGGGTCTTCTCCAACACTTCGTGTGAGAATAGGAGAATCCATTTGAATGAAATGATTTTCAAACAGAAAATCGCGAATGGCTTGTATGATCGTGCTGCGGATTCTGAAGAGCGCTACTTGCTTTTTGGAACGAAGCCAAAGATGCCGGTTGGAAAGTAAAAAGTCGATCCCATGCTCCTTTGGAGTGATCGGGAATTGCTCCGATGTTCCCAGAATTTTGATCTCTTTAACCAGCATTTCAACCTTATACTGGGATTGCTTGCTTTCCTGAACCACACCGGTCATTTTGATGCTGGTTTCTTGTCTCAGGTCCTTGAACATGTCATAAGTGGCGTTATCTGTTTCGCCTTGAACCAGCACTCCCTGCATAATACTGGAGCCATCACGAAATCCTAAAAACCTGATCTTTCCCGATTTTCGCGTAAACTGCACCCAGCCATAAAGCGTATGAGTTTCACCAATTTTATCAACAAGATCTTTAATATAAAGTCGTTCATTCCAGCGCATAGGTCATTTCAGTGAGAGTGATGTTGTTTGTATGTGATTAAACGTTCAATTTAGTGTTTAAATGCCAAAATGTAAAACCGAATCTCAATTACCCGATAATACTGATCATTTTGAAGATTAAGAACACATAACTATAGGGCTTGGTTCATGAGCATGAACTTTTATCAAGGCGTTTAATAAAAGTGATCATCTAATATTTGTTGATAGGCCAACCAGACTTTTTTATCGGAAAGAATGCTTGCATGATTGACCTGAAATCCCAGTTTTGCCTTGGCATTCATAAACGCTCTTTGATCCAGGGCTTTGCCGCCGGAAACCTGGTCGTTCTTTCCATAAAACAGATAATAGGGGATATCTTTAGGGAGAGTTTTTTTAAGCAGTTTCTTGATGAAGACACTCCTGGAGGACACATCAATCCAGCTGGGTAAAACCACCGGGGAGGTTGCTATGGCAAGATCAGCAGATTCAAACCCGGTCCATGGAGTAGCCAGGGTGATGTACAGCTTCACGAAATCAAGGTCCTTTTTTAAATCTCGTTCGGTCAGCAAAGTCTGGGTTACAAAACCACCCATGCTGTGGGCAGTAACGGCCATTTTTTTAAATCGATATTGGTTGTTTAATGCTTTCAGTCTTTCAAACAATATCCGCGTAACAAGCTCCAGGCGCATTCCGGACGGATAATAGAAAAGCAAAGGCTGGTATCTGCTTTTATCCATTCGAATATAAAAAGGAATCCATTCCTGTGGACTTCCCTGAATACCGTGCACAAAAAGGATAGGAATTTTTTCGGGATCATATTCCTCCACCAGGAATATGTTCGCCCCAAAAATCTTGATAAAGCGATCTGCCGACCATAGCCCTGCTTCAGCATTTTTAGGAGAAAAAATAGCATCGTAGATTTTCACTATCTCTCCGTTGGACCAGCCATATTCAACACTGTCAAAATCGTAAGCCACACCAAGTTTTTCCGGGAAAACAACAGAAACCAACGGTTCCTCTTTACTCTCAATCCTAATGTCAGATTTCACCTCACCCATTTTGAGAAAAATAGTTTCATTGAAAGTTCCTGAAGTTTCGAATTGTTCAAACCGGTTGTTGTTATTAAAATCAACAATGGTAAAAACCCTGTAGTCGCCGGCCGGTACGTAAAGCATAAACTCTCCCGGTTCATCCAAAATTACCGAGTAAATGCGATCCGAACGTTTCCTGTTCTTGAGCCCTTGAGCGTAAGCAACGACTAACACAGGTTGTTGGCTGCTATTGGCACTGGCCACATTGCCGATGATCATAGCTGTTTTGTTTGAACTACGCCGATTGGTTCCCTTTTCCAATTCAACCCTGGCTGCTTTACTCTTTGGTCCCGAGCTAAAAATGGTGCAAGCTCCGAAAAAAAGCATACAGACAATGACAATGATCCATCGCATCCGGTTATTTTCCATCACTTATCTCCTGCAGTTGCTTCACTGCTTTTTCTGACCAGGTTTCCGAAGCCATTGATAAGGCTGTTCTTCCTGAATTGTCAGGCAGGCTCAGGCTGGCTCCGCTTTGAATTAATAATTTGGCAATCTCAAACTGCTTGTCTGCTATCGCTTTCATCAAAGCAGTCCGCCCGTTTTGATTCTGCGCATCAAGACCTGTCCCTTTTGTTAAAAACGGTTTTATTAATTCAAGATATTCATAGTTTATGGCCATCATCAGCGGAGATTGGTTCTCCAGATTGAAGATATCTGTCCTGGCTCCCGATTTAAGCAATAATGAGAGTATTTCGGGCTGATGATAGATAATTGCATAATGAAGGGCTGCATCGCCATTTTCATCCTGTAGATCCGGATTGGCTCCTCTTTTCAGCAGTTCCCTGGTCAGGTTTGGATTGTAACAGCGGATGGTCAAGATCAGGGCAGATTGCCCCTCATTATCCTGCAAATCAAGATCAACACCTTTATTTAGCAGCCACATCACAATATCGGAGTATTTCCAGCACACCGCAAGTTGGAGTGGGGTTTGGCCCCACAAATCCCGGGCATTCAAATCCGGAGTGTTTTTCAAAACCAGGGAAATCATTTCCTTGTTGTTCGACTCCCAGGCATAAACGGGAGCGCTGTATTTCCAGGAATCGCGAAGCAAGGGATCTGCTTTCTTTTGCAGCAGATATTCAGCGATGAGTATTCGTTCGTTAATCACAGCGTGCATCAAAGCGGTTCTTCCCGATTCGTCCCTGGCGTTTACATCCACCAGCTTTTCTTCAATAAATCTCATTACCGTGGGGATATTGTTATACCTGATGGCTGTCATCAGATACGCCTCCGGATCGGAGTAGGATTCTGAAAAATCAGTACTTGTGATCTGAATTTGCGGGGTACAGGATACCGTCAGCAGGATGACAATAGTGAGCTTTAATTTCACCGAAACAGAATAGAATCGAAAAAGGAGTCTTTTCATCGAATAGTTACATTACAATTCAAACGACATCGTTCAAATGACGTGCTGCAGAAATTCACCATTGACATGATGATTGATAGTTCTCGCCATTATACTAAAAACGACTGATAGGATAGTCAAGGTGAGCTTTTAAAAATGTAAATTAAAAAAAACGCAGGAGTAAAAAGCCAAATTGGAGGGAAAGAAAAACGAACAGTTTTAGATTTGGAAGGCCTGGTGAGATTTACAATCCCGCTCTTTCTTTCGACAAACGTCCCAGTACCGGCGTAAACAGACTGCCAAGGTAAAGGTAATCCTCGGTTTCCGTGATGCTGGTATTGATCGGATAGCTGCCATCCGGATCTTGCAGGTCCTCCACCACATTACCGGCATTATCCAAAGCAATGATATGACCATAGGGTTCTGCTTTAGGGCGCCAGGATACGGGTAAGCGTTGAACAATTTTTCGCAGGGACGGGCGTCCTGATAGCTTATCCAGCATCTTATTGCGAGGTGCAACCAGGGCCACCCAGTATCTGCCGTTCAGACCGGCGTCGATATTATCGGGAAAAGAGGGAAAGACGGGGCCAAATTGCTCTCGTTGACCCTTTTTGGGACCATCAAGCCAAAATCGGATAACTCGATATTCTCCGGTTTCTACAACAAGAACAGACTTTTGATCATGCGATACAGCAACCCCATTGGCAAAGCTCAAGCCGTTCAAAACTGTGGTGGCGAGTTTGGTTGCCGGATCGTAAACCAGAAGTCGCCCGTATTTACCGTGCTCTAAAAGATCCAACAAACTGGCTTCATAAGTACCGCCAAACTCCTGGGCCCTGAATTTTGTAGAGGCATCGGAAAAGTATATTTTTCCGTCCTTGGCCACATCTACATCATCAGTGTATTTTATGGGAATGCCATCTGCTTCATCGGCTAAAACGGTAACATTACCCTTAGTATCGATGGAAAGAAGGCCTTTGAAACCATCAGCCACAATCAAATTGCCTTGGAGATCAAACTCGATCCCAAGGGGTCTGCCACCCGTGTTGGCCCAAACCTCGTAACCGGAGCCGTCAGGTTCCAGTCTAACAATCGTGCCGTTATGAGTTGCCGCGTAAATGCGCCCCATGCTGTCAACCGCGACATCCTCCGGGCCATAAGTATCGCCAATTGGAAGCTCTTCAATGCCTTTTAAACGCTGGTTAACTGCGAATACGCCTTCATATCCCGGATTCGGCGGGGCTTGCCAGGCGACGGGATCAACAGGAACCGGCATTGCAAAGAGATACAAAGCGAGAACAACAAACACAACACACAACACAACCAACAACCTACGATTCATAGATTTTCCTTTCCGATCACGTCTCAATCAGCTAATGACCCACTCGCAAGCTCTATTGTAAAAAGACGATACCTCAAACCACCCGAGGCTGTCAAAATTGATTACATATAATTTTGAGGTTTTAAAAACTAACGATGCTATTGGGAAGACTAGGAGAAATAAATATAAAGGCTTGCAACAAGATTTTGTTTAGTTAGGAAAAGGCATTTATCCATACACTGATTCGATTAGTAGGTCAGTCACAGTTTATAACCACAGGGAAAAAAGATAAAAATTATCACGCTCTAATGCGGCTCATAAAAGTTTTCAAGGACTTCAATACTTGCTGATTTTATTCTTGAATCGTTGTCTAACGTATTGCTTAAATCAATGAGATCCTGTTCACCATTTACGATAAAAAATACCGTCTTTAAGTGACTAAATGTATCGGCAATAGTTAAATTCAGGTCGGTTGCAATATCTCCGACATCCCCCATATCATTTAACACTACTTTAATTTTCCCGGTCAGAATACCAAGGTTATTTGTTCGTTTATTTAAAACGACAGGTAACAGTGTTTGATCTTCAGCTATAACAGAACTCGTAGAAGATAGAGTATTAACTGAACTTGATTTGTAAATTGCAAATCCCCCTTTTTTTTGGACCAATTCTGACGCTTGTTGAACTTTTTTAGCACTTAAGGAATTGCTTTGTGTATCTTCACTCGGTTGGTATGAAGTCGAATACAGTTCTGGAAGGACAACAAACTCTTCCCTATCTGAGCTAAAACTTTTTCCTTTGACAAGATTCATCTTTTCAATGGAATTATTCTTAACTTGGTTTGCATCAGTCATTTTTTCTGATTTGCTAACTTGATTTTGCGATTTCACTGGTTTTAGATCTACTGCACCAAGGTTTTGATGACAACTTGACAAATACATGCAGACAAAAGCCAAAATGATTAGATTTTTCATTATACTCCCCATAATCCAAAATTAACGCCCATATATTTTCAGCGTCCAGCTATCTAAAGTGCCAGCAGTTCCTGAAACACCATCTATGACTCTTAGTGTCCAGCTTCCTCCACCAGAAGTTTCACCGTAAAATGCGTTTGAGATTAATACCATATTTGACAAATCAGCAGATCCCTTAAAACCGTTATACATCGTTAATAATATGCTTTTTGTCGCATTTGGTGATTCTAATTCGACCGCTAATTGACCGATATCTGCATGAGTAATAGAAACAGTTACTTCAACAACTTCAACAGTGAAAGTAGAAGGAAAAGTTATATTTCTTGTAATTCCACTTGCTGTAAAATCAGTAATCGACTGTCCTGGCACGTCAGTCGTGCTATCTGAAGTCATAGCCGACAACAGTGTATAGCCACCTCCAGCCTCAGTAACCGCAGCATCTACATCTACAGCCCCAAACCCATACCAGTTGTGATAGTCGGTGCTGGCATTATTTGTTACCCAACCTTGGTTGGCCTGATATGATACTCCGTTTATAAAAAAGCTAAATCCAGAATGAGTCGGATCCACTTTTTTAGCAGTTGTAGCTAAAATATGTTTGACATCGCGCCAAGTCAGATTGGGATTTGTTTCTAGGATAAGAGCAATAGCGCCAGATACTACCGGGGCGGCAGATGAGGTTCCATTAAATGTTGAAGTAAAACCACAACCATCATTCATACCATTGGAGTTATCTTCAAATCTGTTCTTATCAGAAGAGCTGGTGCTATATCCTTTTGAACATCCCGACTGATCTGTTGTTATCATGGCCGGCTGGAATATTTCGATTGGATTGGTAGGAGGTGCAGCCCAACCATATGATTGGTCATAACCATACTCCCCTCCTGGTGCACTAATCCACACTCCAGAACCTCCAGTTGAGTAACTTGATCTCTTTCCGCCTGCATTCAGCGCACCCACGTTAATAACCCATGGTGTGGCCGCAATTGGATCCATGTTGACGTTTTGACAGCTTAATCCCTCAGAATTTGCTAAAGTACAATCTGCTGAAGGCGAACTACCATAACTACCAAAACCGTTTCCGGAAGACTTCACAAAAATAGCACCCTTATTTGATCTCAAATTGGTTACGGCATATTGTAAATGAGCTGCTAAGGAAGTATCTAAAACAAAATCATCAGTATTGGAAAATCCATAACTCATGTTAAATATATCCACATCGTTTGATTTTGGAGAACTGCTGGTTCCTCCCAATGCTTTGATATGATTCGTAACACTTTGACTTTTTAAAAAATTAAAGCCCTTTAAAGATGCTTTTGGTGCGATTCCTCTTCCTCCGTTTCCGTTATCTTCAGCAGCAATCAAACCGGCTACACTGGTACCATGGTCACCGTCACTGTCAAATGAATTCGTAGGATCACTTGTTGAATAAACAAAATTCCATGATTCCCCGGATACGACATTTGCATCTAAATCTACATGAGCTATTTCCAGTCCCGAATCCACTACAGCTACAATGATTCCGTCGCCATCAATACTAGCGTCATATGTTGATTGTTGGTTTGTATCCTCGCCCGCGGTGCCACTCTCACTTGCAAAAGCACTTTGTCCCGTATTTTTTAAGTGCCACTGGTAGCTAGTCAGATCATCAGCACTGACGTCAACTGATGGTGTAGATGTTCCATCACCGCCTCCTCCACCACCTCCTCCTGATGAACAGCCAGCAAACGGTAAAATCATCAAAAGAATTAAACTAGTTGATAATATTTTTTTCCAGTAAATCTTCATTATAATTGCCATAACATAATTTTTGGCTTGTCACGAGAGCAAATGCTTCGAATAATCCAAAATCAAGAAGGAATTTTCAGCCAATCGCTTTTGAAATTTAATCTGCAAATGAGGTGCAAAATTAGCTTATCTTACTACTTAATGTCAATTCGATACCTATTGCCAAGGGTAAACACTGTAATAATGTTGCATCAATGATATAGACCATTTTTCGAGAGCTATCAATGCAGATATTTTGTCATACATTCATTGAAAACCAGTTCAAAAAGGCCAGATATGCAAGTGAAGAGTTCGACCAATTTGTAAATGAGACTTACGCGTTTGACTACCCGATTATGATCTTGCCTCAACAAAATAACGAGTCTTGCTCAAAATCTATCCTTTTGAAGCTGCAAGTTTCGCTTCTCACTGACGATGGTAACGTTCATTTCGATCGCCCCGGGATTCGCAGGTGAACCTATTGTTCATTTTCGCCCTGTTTGCTATTATGTGCAAATGCTGCATGGCAGGGGATCAACCAATCAAGAAAGGGTTAAATGTCGGAACAATCAATTCACTCGTATCAAGATACAAATACGACAGGAAAAACCCCCTTAATCGATTTTCTTCCCGCGCTTTTCCTGCTGGTAGCCATTTTTTTGCTACCTGTCGGCTTAGAGTCTGACTCCATCAATTCCTTCGCTATTTTCTTCGTCAGTATTGCGCTCGAAGCCATTCCTTTCATGTTGATCGGAGCACTAGTCAGTGGATTTATCGAGGTTTTTGTCAGTCGGGAACGCCTGGCTGCTGTCTTACCAAATACAGGTTGGCTTACCGTATGCCTGGCCGCTGCTGCAGGAATCTTTTTCCCGATTTGCGAGTGTGCTGTTGTCCCAATAGTGCGGCGTTTGATTAATAAAGGTCTGTCATTTTCAGCAGCTATCGCCTACCTGCTGGGAGGGCCTATCGTAAATCCTATTGTCGCCGCATCAACCGCACTAGCCTATGCTTTCGACTGGCAAATCGTGCTTCTGCGCCTGGGATTGGGGTATGTGCTAGCCGTTGTCATCGGCATGATCATGGGCAAACTGTTTGACAGCTCCACCGCTATTGTAAGCATCAACAATCCACACGAAGACAGCGCTCCAGCTCACACCTGTCATCATCATTTGCCGGGAAATGACTATCGTAAGCAATCTTTGGACCCAGCGGGAGCTTCAAAGGTTATCTCAAATGAGGACTGTAACACGAATACATGCGAATGCAGTTGTGACCATTCCACCCTAGATAGTTGGATTGATAAAACAGGAGCAGCGATTGTACATGCTAAGGATGATTTTTTGACGGTAGGTCACTATCTTGTGATCGGAGCTTTTGTCGCAGCCCTGGCCCAAACCTACATCAATCGTGAAAGCTTTCTGGACATGACTACTTTGCCGGTACTATCCATCGTATTGATGATGGGTTTGGCGATAATGCTCAATTTGTGTTCCGAAGCCGATGCTTTCATTGCCGCCTCTTTTCGAGGGTTAATGCCTATGCCTGCCCAACTGGCTTTTTTATTGACCGGCCCCATGTTCGACCTCAAACTTTTGCTGATGTATCAAACCGTATTCAAACGCCGGGTCATTATCACACTGGCAACACTTATTCTTGTGGGAGTGCTGATGATGACAACCGGTATCGAAATCTTCAATGGTGCATTCCAATGAAATCGTTGAAGAAATATTTCAATTCTTGGTTGTATCCCCTTGTGTTTGTTATTTGGACCGGCTACCTGGTTTATTTATTGGCCAGCCAACGCTACATCGTCTACCTTCGACCTGAATTCGGCGTACTCCTGGCAGTTGCGCACTTCGTTGCCCTGGGGTTTATGATCGCAGCCATTGATCGCCCCAAAACAAAAGATATGAATATATCGGCTGTTTTCAGGGCTCTGGTCCTATTGGTTCCGATCATGTACTCGATAGCCGTACCGGACGCTATGTTGGGAAACCATGCCTTTAAAAAAAGATTTATCGGGATCAATAATAGCGAGATTTGCTCACAGCTAACCTGTTCAATGCCGTTAGAAGACCCTCCGGCAAATTCGGATCTTTCACAACAGTCCGGACAGGATAACATGCTTCAGGAGCCAACGATCCTCCAATTGTTTCTCAATCCATATTTTTATAAAGGCCAGCGGGTGGTTGTTACAGGCATGATCTTACAGGACAAACAACTTACATCCCATTTAGGTGGTAATCATACGGCTATCTATCGCTTTCTGGTTAACTGCTGCGCCGCTGACGCGGTACCCCTGACAATTGCACTGAATTCCGCTCCGGCAACCAATGTATCTGCCGATCAATGGGTGAAGGTAGATGGCATATTCGATCTCCAGGAGATCAACGGTGAAATCGTTCCCCAGATTTTAACGCCTCAAGTTCAACTGATCGAGGCGCCTGCCGTTCCTTACCTCTATTGAGCAATGCTCAAAACCTATTTCCTCTGCAGCGTTGAAACGGGGATTTCTTATTTATTGCAGGGGCGGTTATTCAGGCCCCTCCTCATTAATAGCCTCGCGGCTATCTGCGCATGAACCGGGGCCGCAGTGGGTAGCTAATCCTTCTGTGCAGGGTTCTTTCATCCCCGACTCTATGCCGGTTCATCCCGGCGCTCTCGATTTGCCCCACATCTTCATTGATTTTGTCGATTGATAGCAACATCTCTATAGAAAATTGCTATTGGAGTGTTTGGTACATTTTTAGTTATAGTGTCTTCTTTAAATCAATAGATAGTGCCTGAACGGAAAATCGCTAAACCCTTATCCGGCCTTGTGCCAGATATCGGAATTCAGCTTGAAGGTTAACGTGCTGTCAGCCGTCAGCTCTCAGCGTTCAGCTTAATACATTACAATTGCAAACAAAAGCCGGCTGAGAGCTGATCGCTGACAGCTGAAAGCACAAAACTTCGAAGTGCCAAACTGCTTTTAAAGCTTTTATTGGTAGAGGTTAAATTAGTTTTCGTTCAAGCACTGGATAAATAAAGAGATGACCGCATGGCAGATAAGGCAATGACAGCAGCGGATTCCCCCTGCAATTCATTATCCTTGAATCTTATTTATCAGGACAAACCAAGCAGGGTGTAAAGTAGGAGAATTTATGAAAATCCGGTTTGAATTTTTAACAATAGGCTTGCTAGCTGTTTTCACTGTTTTCGGTTGGCAAATCAATGATGTTTCAGCATCAGAGGAGAAAAACAGATCCGCTCAGGCAGGAACATCGGTTTTGACGGCAAAAGCTCTGTTGGCAGCTGTAGAAGATGAAAACACAATCGTTGTGGATACCAGGCAGAGCGATGCTTTTAACGGATGGGATCTCAATAAAAATGGCCTTGGTGGGCACATTAAGGGCGCTGTGGATTTTTCGTACAACTGGTTATCAGCTGAAGATACATTATTAAAAAAGATATTAAAGACGAAAGGGTTATCAACTGGGAAAAAAATTATCCTGTATAATGATATCAAGGAAAATAACGAAGCTGTTGGAAACTACTTGAAAAAAAATGGTTTCAAACAACTGGAATTGTATAATCTAAACAATTGGTTAAGCGAAAAAGGAACAGAGCTTGTCAAATACAAAAACTATCATTTGATCGTACCTGCCCAAGTTGTAAATGGATTATTAAAGGGAGAAGCTCAGGAAACATTTGATACGAACAATGTAAAAATAGTTGAAGCAAGCTGGGGTGAGGCAAAAGCATCGTATGCCAAAGGACATGTACCAACTGCATTTCATATCAATACGGATTCTGTTGAACCTCCACCATCCTGGATGCTGGCTAATGAAGAAACCTTGAGAAAATTTGCATTGGCTCATGGGTTTACGCATTCTGATACGGTCATTGTCACAGGAGAGGAACAGATGGCAGCCTATCGCGTCGCCCTGGTATTACGATATATGGGCGTTCAGGATGTACGTGTGTTGAACGGTGGCACAACTGCCTGGGTTGATGCCGGATATAAACTTGAAACAACAGAAAACCTGCCCACACCAGTCAAAGCGTTTGGTGTTGAGATACCTGCAAAGCCTGATTTTATTGAAACCATTGAAGAACTTAAGGTATCTTTAAAGAATCCGAACTTCACATTGGTGGATAATAGAACCTGGCTGGAGCATATTGGGAAATCAACGGGATATACTTACCATGACAAGGCCGGCCGTATTCCCGGGTCTGTGTATGGATATGCCGGTATTAAAAATTCATTTGCAATGGATTATTTCAGAAATCCGGATCAGACAATGAAAAGACCGGAGGAGTTTATTGCTCTTTGGGAAAAACAGGGAATTGATATCACCAACAGATTGGCATTCATGTGCGGCAGCGGCTGGAGAGCTGCAGAGATTTTTTACTATGCGGATGTATACGGGTTAAAAGATATAACACTGTACAGTGACGGATGGATTGGTTGGAGCAATCAACCTCAAAATCAGGTAGAAACAGGGGACCCAAAATAAAAGCAAGAAGATACATTTATTCAGGCTTTACCCTGATTCAGCTGTTGCTCATTACAGCAGTTTGTGTGCTTGAAAAGCTAACGGAAACCAGGGCGTTGGTTATGCGACATGTGTATACCAAAAGGCTTCACTATTTACCCTTTATTGAAGGAAACAGCGCTCAAATCGGACTGGGAATACTCGTATTGTTTAGCTTATACCTGGTGGGTAAATATAAAAACAAAGCACTGGGAATAGCATTGGTTACCCTGGCGATAGTGGGAACACTGCTGTTTGAGTTTACCAAGGCCTGGATGACGTATCCCTACATCTTGGCCGTTTTATTAGCATGCTGGTTGATTGAATTTATCAAGCTAAAAGTAATCCGGAGGGGTTATTCTGACTTTTTGTAATCCAATGAAGAATATAAGTTGGTAATAGGGGATGTCAGTCGTCACATGAAACACCTGAACCCATTTTTTTTTAATTTATTATTCTGATAGGAAAATCAGACAATGCTTTATCAATACTTATCAAACTTAAATCCTCGATTTTTGCTTGAGCAGCAAGCATGCGGTCAAAGGGATCTCGATGATCTATTTTCCAACTACCGGCAAGCTGTGCATGTTCGGGAGATATCGCCAGCGGGTTGAATCCTGCTTTGTTAATCCAGTAAGGTACATCATTTGCGACAGATTGTGCTTCTGGTAACCTACCAATTCGATACTTTGTTGCAATCTCCCAAACACATGCGGAGCTAACAAAAAAAATGTTTGCAGAGTCGCTTATAATGCTTCTTATAGCTTTACTCAGTTTCGGATCATCAAACAACCACCACAAAAATATGTGCGTATCCAATAGCATCTTATCACCCCTCCCACTGTTTTAGTTCATCTTCGGGTAAAGGATCAAAAAAAGCATCAGTGACTTTTCCTTGCGCTATTCCGGGAACTCTTTTCTTATCCTCGGAATACGGAACCAATTTAGCCCAAGGACGACCTGCTTTTGAAATGATGATCTCTTCTCCCTGGTGAACAAGAGCCAATAGCTTGGAGAACTGCGTTTTTGCTTCATGAACATTGAATTTTTTCATAGCCCGTCTCATCTTTTTGGTTAACTTAGTCCATGGACTTAGTCTATCAAAGAGCAAAACGAAGTCAAGACATAACCGCTAAAAAGAGCAAGATCCTTAAGGTGTCTTTTGGCTGGGGAGAGGGACTAACGATAAAGATAACCTGTTTACTGCTCACCGCGCTGGTCCGACCCCGATTTCCTTACCCAATAGTGAGGGCAGCACGCCCGAACACCTAACAGGGGGAGGATCAATCAAAGCCTGAAGAAAATGTCAAAATGTACAGACATGACTCCGTTTTCCCGTTAGCTTATGATGTTAATTCCGTATTTTTCGAATTGTCTGTCCGCAGTGACAATCAGGAGATTGTTCAATTGGGCTGTAGCAATAATGAAGCGATCGCATGGATCTTTATGAATTTCGGAAAGTTTTGTTGAAATGATTGCAATTTGTCCGTTAATAGCAATTTCCGACAAATCATGACTATCCATGACCTCAGAATACCAACGCTCAGGATCGCATGGAAGCTCTATACCACCCTTATTGTACTTTAAGGAAATCTCAAATGCTGAAATTGAAGAGACATACACATTTTTGGCGTTTTCAATTGAATCCAAAGCAATCTTAGATAACTCCCCACCCCCCATAGCAAGCCAAATCAGTCCACAAGTATCAAGCAAAAGGTTTTCAGACATCCCATTCGTCCTCAGTTAGAGGTTCGGTAAGATCACATTTAATTTTTACTTGACTCAAAAATGAATCAGTCTTTATTCGGCTTTTCTTTTTATGAGGTACAATATCAGCAATTGGATTTCCGTTTCTGCAGATTACGAATCTCTCTCCCGTCTTCTCTATTTCTGTCAGAATGGCGGAAAGCCTGGTTTTGGTTTCATGAATATTCAGTGTCTTCATTGAACATCTCCCTGTTTAGTTTATATAGCTTAGTTTAATGAACCAACAGTATTTGTCAATCAATAATTTCTTGATTGCTTTGCTTGGATTACCCAAGAGATGACATGAAATAACAGAGAAATACAAGAGGAGAGAACTCCTAACAGAGGGAGGAATAATCGAAGCCTAAAGCAAAATATCAAAAGAAAGATGTGGCTCTATCGTCAACTGCGTTTTGCTTGACTTGTCATCTGATTTACGCATAAAATATACGTAAAATTGAAAGGAGATATAAAATGAAAACCGCAACAGTCGGAGAAATCCAAAAAAACTTTGCCCAAGTACTGAAAAGCATTCAGTCAGGAGAAGAGGTAATGATAACGAAAAGAGGAAAAGCCGTTGCCAAAATTGTTTCTATTGGACCAAAAGAGTCAATAGACTGGCCGGACTTTGCTGCTGAATCGCTTGTTTTAAAAGGAAAGCCTGCGAGTGAAATTATAACGGAATCCAGAAATGAAAGGCTGTAAATGGTATATTGGGATACGAGTTTAATTATTAAGTTATATGTCAAAGAACAAGAGTCGATGGCAGTTGAAAAAAAAGTTAAAGCGGTAAACCAGGCTATACCGATCACAAGCTTGCATGAATTAGAGTTTCAAAACGCCTTGCGTCTTAAAAGATTTCGTAATGAGATTTCTGAAATAGAAATCGAACATATTCTTACCTTACAGCAGGAACATGAAGCGATAGGTGTTTATTATCGTCCTAACATCAATTGGGGGGATGTATTCAGAGTCAGTCTGGATTTATCCAGCCAGCATACACATATCATCGGTTCTCGTTCATTAGATATTTTGCATGTAGCAATAGCAAAAGACTTGAAAGCGAGTCAATTTATCACAAATGACACCCGCCAAAGAAGCCTTGCCCAATCAACCGGATTAACAATTGGATTAATTTAGGAGAGAGAATAAGAAGCGGATTTCTTAGAAGGCTGTTTTTGGGTCTGAAAAGAGGGTTCTAAGATTTCAAGTCGATAACATAAGTATCTCACTATATCATTGGGATTCTAACTCAAGACAACGTTGACTATTGGTGAAATGAGGGCAGGGCGCCCGAACAGGAGGATAAAGATATTACAGGTTGGACTTCTTAGAAGGCTGATTTTGCGGGTAAAAAGGGAACTCTAAGTCGAAATAAAGGATATTTTTGGCTTTCTGCACTTTGTTTCTATCAGTCATAGTTCAGTGCGGCCCGTCTCCCAGTTTAAAACATGTTTAACAATACTTCCCGGTAAATTAAGTTTTTCATTTCTTATCTTCCAAAGACCAGTTGCTAGCTGTGCGTTTAACCAAAACTCGGCCGATATATCAAAGGCTGAACCCAATAAAACCGCCATCTTTGGTGTAACTGATGACTTGCCGTTTATGATACGGTTGATCACTTTCACATCAACCCCCAGATGCTCTGCACATTGCTTTTGTGTCAGTCCCAGGGGGATTAAAAATTCTTCCTGGAGTATTTCACCAGGGCTCGTCGGTTCTCTTTGGTAATTCCAGTCTTCCGTTACAATCCACTTTGCTCATTGATAGTCAACAATCTGCAATTTTTCTATCTCATTACCATTGACTTTGAATATGATTCTAAATTGGTCATTGATCCTTATCGACCAATAGTTTCTTAAGTCTTTCTCTGGTTTTTCAAGCTTGTTATTCGGAGGAGATTTTAAATCACTAAGTTTTTTGGCAAAAACAATCATATCGATTTTCCTTAGAGCTATTTTCTTTATATTAGCCCATTGACAGCCTTTTGATATTTTACCAGTTTTAACAAACGTTTCTGTATCTTTGTTTCCAAAAAAGCGCCTTATTTTAGAAACTTTTTCCTTATTTATCCCTCATCACGCTGGTCTGACCCGATTCCCAAGGGGCGAGCGAGGAGTGGCGCGATGCGAGCCAGCCGAAGGGCTGGTTGCCCTGGCTGGCTCATCCAACCTTGCAATCGTGAGGGCAGGACACCTGAACACCTAACAGAGGGAGTATTAAAATATGGAAATCAGTATCATTCCAACGATTTAAACAGACAAAAGTCAAAAGAAGATCTGACCCCTTTATGACCCCTTTACTGACCCCTTTATTGTTTATTGTTGTCCCCTTCATTGGAAGCATGCGATGCCAATGTGACTTTGTTATAACCAATTTTCTAGCTTGAGGTTTTCTATGCGGGAGAATTCTTTTTGATTATTTGTAACAAGAGTTAAACTGTTCGAAAGTGCTTGTGCGGCTATCAGCATATCAAGCTGACCAATTACTTTTCCTCTTCTTTCTAGACTACTGCGAATTTCACCATAATATTTACCGCTAATGGCGTCAAAAGGAAGAATATCAAATGGGAAAAGGAAACGTTCAAGTCTTCCAATATTTTCCCTTACTCTGGAACTTTTTTTAGCTCCATATTCTAATTCAGCAACAGTAATGGATGAAATCGCTATTTGACCCGGGCTATAATTTTCAAATCTATCAAGCACAGCTTTTGGTCTTCGGTTTAAAATATAAATACAAATATTAGTATCAATCAAAAAGTCCATCTAGTCCCTCTCTCAGCTGTTCTACTTGCTGTCGATCTTCGTCCATAAAAGGGTGATCATACATTTCAATTCCTTCTCGCCATTTCTTCCATGGAGATTGAGATTTAGGGATTAGCAAAACACCATAAGAAGTCTTTTTAATAAATACTTCCTCACTATCAAACTTGAATTCTACCGGCAATCTTACAGCTTGGCTTCCACCGTTTTTGAATAATTTTGCGCTTTTCATTTTTCCTCCATTGTAAAGTATATATTTAACAGTATATACTTTACATATAAAAAGTCAATTCCGGTTTTAAAAATAAACAAACTACTACAGAGTTTCTTCGCAATAGGGTTTATTCGTCCCGACGGCAAAGGCAAAAGTCAGGGAACTCAGCCTTTCTAAAAAAGCACTAAAACTGTGAGGGTGAATTCATTTGTACACCCTCGCGTTTGCTGGTTTGCAGGAATGCCCGAAGCAGAGGAAGGATAAAGATGTAACAGGGTTGAACTTCTTAGAAGGCTGTTTTTGGCGGTAAAAAGGAGATTCTAAAACTTCAAATAGGCAAGTTTTAGAGATTTTTATTCGTATTTGACAGTTAGATAGTTTGGTCTGATTCGTTTCCCCGCGTTATATCTCCCCGGATTTCTCGACTTCCTTGTGGTCGATCCATTTTATTGCCTTAACATTGTAGACCTGACCGCCACAATCACACTTATTCGAAATTGCCTCTTTTTTTGTATAGATTTTTTCACATTTAATACAGATTAATACTGTCCTAAAATCAGTACGTACCCAATCAAATTTGTATCCAATTGCATAAAAAATGATAAGTCCTATTACGAGTGAAGCAAAAACAAAGACCAAGTCTTCAATTTTGATTAAATTATAAGTTAATCTTCTGTAATCATATCCGAATATAAATACGATGATCCATACAAAGATCCACATAGCTGATGATTTTATTCCAGCCAAAATTTTAAGCTTAGATTCCTCACGTAGCAGTTGTATTTGGCTCTTTTTTACCCACATGTTTTACCTCCAATTCTTACTGTTTATCTTTTATTCAATCATCAATTTCCTTATTTCTCTTTAGATTTTGAATTTTCTTTGGCTTTTGCTTCTTGTTTAGCCTTTGCTTTCCTAGCTAGATTTTTTCTTGTTTGCTTTTCGATAGCTATTGATATTGCTTTACTTACGTTCTCAATTTTTTTGTAACCTTTCTTTAGGTTGTTACCAATGAATTCTGATGCTTTTTTCCAAGTATTAACTGCTTTTCCAACTCCATTTCTCAAATTTCCATCCAAATTTTTTGATCCCTGTTTTAGAGCATCAGCTATGGATTTTCTATTTTGGTAAATATTGCCACCTACAGCTTTTGTTGCAGCAACACCGACCTCAATTACTCTATTTGGATCTGTTGGTGGTGTAGGCGAATTCCAACCAGATACTGCTTGTTCCACTGCTTGAACAGCCTTGTTTTGCGCAACTTTCTGTGCAACTTGATTAACTTTTGTTGCAACGTCTTTAGCAACTTTCGGAACTTTTTTAGCTGTTCTAGATGCAGTCGATTTTCCACGCTTAAATCCGGATGATGTGACAACTCTTCGTCCCAGATGGAGTGTGGCCATGCCCATTGCAATGAATTTTCCAGTAGGATCTTTGTACCCTATCGGATTACCTTTTACATAATTATATCTATTCCAACCCTGGGTTGAATAGACACCATCTATGACTACGTCGGCTGTGACGAACCTGGCGATCTAAGGGTTGTAGTGGCGGGCATCGTAGTAGTAATAGCCCGTTTCTTTATCCAGCTCCTGGCTGTTGTACTTGGGAGCGGTTTTTTGCTGGCCTTCGGTGAACCAGGATTCGCCGTAGGGCAGGTATTCGAACCTTGTGATGGCCGTGCCGTCGTTGTCGGTCACCAGTTTGACACTGTCCACCTGGTCGGTCAGGTAGAAATTGGCGTAGCCATTATGGCCCAAAGCGGCGATACGGATGCCATTGAGGTAGATAAGTCTGATTCTTAAAGGTTTATGGTTTCAATCTCTTAAGGCGTTTTTTGGCGTAAGTAGTGATGGAATAAGGCTTGAGGCTGCTAAAAAAGAAGGGTTTCAGATTGGGTTGTCAATGAGCAGAACGGAAAAGATTTCTTTCCCAATTAATTCGATTTTGTCTTTCGATTTTTTTTCAGCTGTTGTACCCACTCTTTAAGACGATTGTCTACTTGTTTGTAGAAGAAGAATATTGTAACACGAAAAGTAAACTTCAAAATTTCAAGTCACCTAACTACGAGTTTTGATTTTTTTAAAATGCTATTTTGGGAGACAAAGAGTGAATTATAAAGCTCCAAAAGAGCCGATTTTCAAAGACTTTTTCCCTGTTCATCACAATGGTTCGACTCGAATCATGATTCTCAATCAAGATTGATCATTGTTCGATAATTCTTCCTTTATATTTTCTAAAGTGCTAAAAATCTTCAATTAGAACAGCTCTTAAAATCAATGATTGAAAAACCTTTGAACCTAAGCTTTTCTTTCTTAAAGTCATTAGTCCAATAATACTCTATAGTTTTCAGATTAATGGAGCTTTTTTAAGATAAACTGTCTTCACGTTATGAATAAAGCAGATAAAAAAATCAGCAATTTCAGGAGAAAAAGTAAAAAAGCATATTCGATGCTTTTAGACGTTGTTTTACAAAATCCGGATATTCAGGAATTTGCGTTAGAAAAGGATGAGATTATTAAACATATCTACTCTACAAAACTCGGTTTGACATCCATAAATGGCGATAAATTAACTATTAAAAGTCAAAAGATTGCCAATGAACTTTTAGCAAGAGCAGTTATAGAAAAAGAATTGATTTCTTTAAATCATGAAGAAAAGGCGTTTTATTGTAAATTATCCGAAACTACAAACAAATTTTATTCACCCTATAAAAGGATCGACAACGAACTTTGGTACATTCTTTTGAATGACGAATACAAAATCAATCTATGCGATGTGCTTTCTTCATGTTTGTTAAATGAGCAAAATGCCTGCTTGCTTTATACAACTCTTGTTCCTTATTTAAGTTTGCTTAAACTTGAATTGAACTCATTTCTTCATCTGAGTCGAGTCATTTATTCATTGAAAGAAAAAATAAATATCAATCATTTATCTGAACATTTACCTAAGATTGTTTCAAAAAATTACAAATTTGGAGAAGTACTTTTTAATCAATTTATCAAAGATCCCAATCTGAATGAATTCACCTCGCCAATATTATTTGGGTTGTTAACCACAAAACCAGACATTTGGTTTAAAAAATCTTTATCATTAATTAAAACAGAATCAAATAAATTAAGAATAAGTGTTTTATCCGCTCTTGGTACATATCTATATGAAAGTGGCAACTCTAATAAAATTAAAAGTACGTTAACCAATATTACCAAACTTTGGGAGAACGACGAATTAATCCCCTCACTAAAAGAACTATATCTAAAAATAATACCTTATCATTCCAGTGCTCTAAAGTACTTTGAGAACCAGTGGAATCAAGATGACAAAGAAATTGCTGATTTTTATTTAAAAGCTGTCCTAATTCACAGTCATTCCGTTAACCAGGAGTGGTATAAGCGAATTATGTTAAAACTGACAGAGTCGAAAGTTTTAGAATTATCAAAATACAATATGCTTGATTCAAAATTGTATTCACTACTTGACTCAAATTCTAGAATAGTGGTTCAGTTTCTCACTGCCTGGGTGCAGAATCAAAGTTCCATTTCATCCGCAAAGAAAAGTATAACTGAGACTTTTTCAATGACGTTATCCAAATTTGGCAAAACTAAAGAACAGCTATCAGAACTTGTTACAAAATGGTTGTTTCAAGAAAACTTTTCTTTTCATCAAGAAGTAAGCAACGTATTAGCTGATATCTCAAGTGGTAATGAACAGTTTGAACTTGAATTAGTGGAAAAAAGTCTCAGCAAGTGGAACCTAATTGATCACCTCTTTGTTATGTATAAAATTTTGGGATACATAGAACCAAAAACTGTATATCCACGGCTTACATTATCTCTTCTTGCTTCTTTGCTGCCTTCATGTGAAAGACTTAAGAAGCTGCAACCTAAATTAAAATGGTGTTTTGTGGAATATTTAGGTTTTAATTTTGGTGGCCCAGTTATCAAATATGCAAAAGAGAAATCAAAAATTTCAATCAATGAAAGGGAGAGAGAATTCTGGGTCAACGTTGAAAAAGAAGTACGACATAAATGGGAAGAGTTTGCCTCGTTGCCTGCCTTGCAAGAGTTTACCCCCGGATCAAACATAGTACGGTTATCTGAAATTGCAAATCAGAAAAAGTATGAGAAAATAGAGGATGAAAGTCCAAAAGAGAGTTTTTTCGATTTGATACCGAAAAAGGTAATAATGGGAGGGCGAGAAACAATATTAATAAATGATGAGGGCAAGATTATTCGGACCGAAATGAAAAGCTTTTCAATGTCATATCCAAGCCGCCGAGATCTTACTTGCTCAATTGCAGATACTGATTACCAAACAAGTATTTGGCGTGGAATCAAACGAGAAAACATTGTATGCAACTAACACTTAGAGACTATTTGCAGAGTTTAAAAGAACGTAACGAGTTGGATTCACTTGTTCAAGATTTGCTATTTTCAATGGGTTTTGAAATTACTGCAAAACCACAAAGAGGATTGAAAGAGAAAGGTGTCGATATAGAGGCCATTGGAAAAGATCCTGAAGATGGTAAAAAGAAAGTTTTCCTGCTCACAGTAAAGCCTGGTGATCTGATTCGGTCAAACTGGAAAACAGGCCCGCAAAGCGTATCTGAATCAATTGATGATATTCTACGTATTTATATCCCTCAAAATCTATCAGTTGAATTTAAAAAACTTCCCAAAAAGGTCATTCTTTGCTGTGGAGGTGAGGTTCACCGTTCAATGAAAGATACCTGGGATGGATATGTAAATGAAAAAGCGTATATTTATGAAAATATAGCAATTGAGTTTTGGGGAGCTGAACGATTGACAGGATATATTCTAAAATTCCTTATAAGTGAAGATTTATTTCCTGAAAAGATGCGAACTTTGCTTAGAAAATCAATCGTCTTAGTAGCAGATAATGATTATGATAATCGTCATTTTTATAAAATACTGAGAGAAACCTTATTTCAAGATTCTCAAATAACTAAAAACTCGGAAGGAATAAGAAGATTACGTCTATTAAGAACAGCTTTGAAAGTGTTGTTTTATTGGGGCAAGACAGAAAAAAATTTAAGCAATGTGACAGAAACTTCTGAAAGATTTTTGCTTAACGCTTGGAATTGGGCACAAGTAAGAAAAATACGACTTTACTCCAGTCGGTCAGTAAAAGAAGAGCTGGATAATATTTACCGGTTATATGAAGAGATTCACTATGAGTATTTTTCTCGACTTAAGAATCATTTCTCAATAAGAGAAGGGTTGTATGCAGGTCAGGCGAATCCAGTTACATCGATCACCAATTTATTTAAGATAATAGGACAGCTAAGCGCTTTTGGTCTTGCTCATCGTTTTTTTGGTTTATCAGGAGAGTCAGAATTAGAGATAGCAAGGACTGAATTAGTGGATTGGCTAAAACAAATCATTCTAAATCACAACGGTAGTAAAACACCTGCATTTGACGAGCATAGCATTGATTTAGGATTATCGTTCTTGTTTTTGTACCAGGAAAATCAACTCCACTTTTTAAAATCTTGGATCGCAGCTTTGATTGACAGTCTACAGTTTTTCTTTATTGCAAAGCGATACTTCCCCATTTCAAGCAATGATATAAGTGATTTAATAGAACTATTTAATTCAGTAACTGATTGGACAGTAAGACATCGCGCTTTTTCAACAATCGTCCCTCTACTTGCTGATTGGTGCGTTGTGCTCGATATGAAATCTGAATACAAAAAATTACACGATTTAAAAGGGGAGTTTGAGAGTACCGACCTTCAGTGTTGGTACCCGTCAAACGATTGTGAAAAGACTTTCTTTACTAAAAATTCCCTTAGAGAAGGAATAGTCTGGATGAGTATTTTTTTTCCACCAAACATGAAAGAGCACATAAAAAACATTAAAAAAATCCACTCTTCAATTGGTCATATTGATAAATATTACACCCATCAGCAAGGGTATGTGGAATTGCTTCTTATTGCGTCTCGTCATTTTAGAACACCAATTCCACCTTATTATTGGCAAAATCTTTTATGACTTAAAAACAGGAAAATCTTTATAAGCATTGTTGTGAAACATCCAATGATCATCATTCCCTCCATTTTCCTTTTTTTCGATTGAGTCGGTTTTGAGTTTCGATTTCTCTTTTTAGCTGTTGAACCTGCTCTATGTAGTCGACCCTGAAAAAGTGAAAAATAGTCTCTATTATATTGATATTAAAAGGGTACAAGTGTAGAATTGAGAGAAAGTATCGAAATTCTATAAACCAGAAAGCGCACTAAAGAGTTAAAAAACCGGTCAAATCAAAATCTCTTTTTCATGAAAAATAAGCCCAAAAACAGCCCAGGTCAGATGAGTTTTATCAGTCCCGACCTGATGGATCAGCTCAATCCCAAGCATGAATTGGTTATTTTATCAAACACCATCCCTTGGGATTACCTGGAGGAAGAATTATCCGGCTTTTATCACAAACGTATGGGTAGACCTGCTAAACCGGTTCGATTAATGGTCGGTTTGATGATCTTGAAACAGATGGAAAACCTGAGTGATGAACGCATTGTCGAGGCTTGGGTGAGAGATCCTTACATGCAGTATTTCTGCGGTGAAACCCAATTTCAATGGTACTACCCCTGTGATCCGACAGATCTGACTTATTTCAGGAAGCGGATTGGAAAAGAAGGCGTTCAGAAAGTTCTGGAGGTTTCCATCCTTTTACACGGTAAAAAAGCGCTTGAGAAAGAAGTCTTGATCGATACCACTGTTCAAGAGAAGAATATCACGTTTCCTACAGACTCTAAACTCCATTGCAAGATTATTGAGAACTGCCGAAAGATTGCTCAAGACAAGTCGATTCCTCTCAGACGCAGTTACACCCGGACAGTCAAGAGACTGTTGCTGGATCTTCGCTTTGCCAACCATCCTAAAAACAGGAAGCGAGCAAACAAAGCACAGCGTCAGTTAAAAACCATTGCCGGGCGCTTGGTCAGAGAGTTGTTTCGGAAGCTCCCTCAAGAAATACTGGAACTCTATAAAGACAGCTTAGAACGATTTGAAACGGTTCTCAATCAGCAGAAGAAAAGCAAGAACAAGATCTACAGTCTCCATGAGCCGGATGTTTACTGCATCAGTAAGGGAAAAGAACACAAGAAGTATGAATTTGGCTCCAAAGCCTCCTTGGTTTCTACCAGGGATAGTGGCATCATTGTAGGGGCGCTGGGTTTTAAAAACAATGTTTATGACGGTCACACGCTGAATCGTGTGCTGAACCAGGTAACCGAGTTGCGTGGAGAACGTCCTGAGATTGGTCTTTGTGACCGGGGCTACAGGGGACGAACAAGGGTGAACGGAACCTTGATCATGGTTCCTAAACCAGCACCCAAACGGTCGACAGACTACGAGAAGCGAAAGAATAGAAAACGCTTCCGGCGTAGGGCAAGCATTGAGCCGATCATTGGTCACCTCAAATCAGATCACCGGTTGGCTAGAAACTACCTGAAAGGATTTGTGGGGGACAGCATAAACCTGATGATGGCAGCTGCGGCTTTCAACTTCAAAAAGTTGTTAAGGCTGCTAGCCTATTTTTTGTCCTCTGTTTTTGGCAAAGATTTTTGCCAAAACAACTTGATTTGCAACTAGTTTAAACATTGAACTTATTCTGAGAAAGCCATTTTGAATTTGAGGACCTGAAATCAAGGCCGAAGATCAATTCTCTAGATGACTTTTTCAGGTTCGACTATGTAGACTTTGTGCACTTCCTTGTAATAATCGTTTTCTCTTGGATGGGAGGATTTGTAGGCGCGTTTTAGTTTTTTCCTTAAGAGGTGGGTATAGCGGACGGTGGTTTCGATGTGGGAATGGCCTAGCAGTTCTTGAACATAGCGGACATCGGCTCCGGCTTCGAGTAGGTGGTTGCGGTGGTATGGCGGATGCTGTGCAGGGTCAGGTATTTCTTTTTCATGTTGATGGTTTCTAAGGTTTTGCGGAAGCGTTTGTAGAGCGGGTATTTGGACAAGCGGCCGTAGTTGGATAAAAACAGGGCGTCTCCTGGATCTCGTTTTAGGTCTCTTAACGTCGTTTGGCGTTCGGTTTCGATGTAATGTTTGATAAAGGTAGCCGCTGTAGTCGAGAAGGGGACAAAGCGGTCTTTGTTGCCTTTGCCTTGATTGATTTTGAGGATACGTTCGGTCAAATCTAAATCGCTTAGGTTTAATGCCAGCAGTTCTCCGATTCTTAAGCCTGATGAGTAAGCCAACTCGAATATAGCCCGGTCCCTGGCTCCGTTATCTTCGTCGAGGTCGATAGCATCTAAAAAGGCGTTGATTTCTTCAAGGCTGAAGATCCCTTTGAGTGTTTCCTCTTTTTTGACGGATAGGGATTCTCCTTCCATGAGGTTTTGTAAGATCAGGTCTGAACGGTAGAGGTAATAGACCAGATTTTTTATACGACTGTTTTTGGGGTCAAAAAGGGGGTTCAAATGCTTCAAAAGGTACCATTTTATGGGACTTTTTCCCTGTTTACCGCTCACCGCCGCAGTCAGGTCCAATTCGGCTCCTGGTGCGCTCCCTCGAATCAATGTGCTTTTCCAGGGGATCAACCTGGTTTGCTGTTAATTTCTGCTTCATCCGGCTAACGAACCTGCTACATTCATAAATCCCAATGATCATAAGCAGACCAATGGCTTTCAGAATTTCTTTGATCGTTTTCATGGTAAGAACATTTTTTGCTGGAGTTCGATTATAGGGTGTTGCTTGAAAAGAAGCGGTAAAAAACCTTCATGTTTCCATGGGCGTTTTGATTATAAAACATGTTTGTGTATTAGTGTGTTAAACATAACTATCCAAAAAACATGCTTGACCCCCAGTATGATGGAAAGCTGGGTTGCTTAGAAAGCTGTTTTTGGTGATGAAAAGGTGACTCTAAGACTTCAAAAGGACTAATCTTTCAGGATTTATTATTTATCTACAGATACATAGCTTGTACGACCCGATTTCCTCGTACTTGATCCGAAAGGACCGGGTCAGGAAATAAGCTCCTTTGAACAGATCCGTAATTTCCAATTGCTTCATCGGACCTCCCGAAGAGATGGAAAAATGTAGGCCAGATCTTCGTTGCGACGGTGAATGATTTGCTCCAGCTTGACAATAGCCCGATTCAAAGCGGCCAGTTCTCCTTTCGAGAAAGCGTCAGGCCGGGCGAATTCCAGGTTTATGCATTGCTGACGATGAACCTGAAGCCACTGTAGATAGGTTTCCATACAAAACAGGTCTTCAGCCATCTTTTCAAGATCCTCTCTTTGCTGAGTATTCCCTAGGGTAAATGGGTCCTGTGAAACCGAGCGTCGTTTTCCCGATTGTTTATTCTTGCTCATGACTTTCCTCCATATCTAGCGGTTCAGACATTTCTTCCAGTTCGATGTCGTCAGCTTCAGCGCTGCTCAATTCCTTGAGTAAGAAAAAGGCTTCTCTCAGCGCCAAAGGATCAACCAGGGCACACCCGGTTCGAAAACAAAAATCCCTCTCAAATAAGGTTTGCTCATCACCTTCTATCACATAACATTGCTGACCGTTTTCAATTCTGGTTTCTTTGTAACGTCCGTATTTGAGCAGAAAGGCTGCCCGGAATGGGTCGTTAATCGTCATGGTTTGAGTTTTATTCATACAGTTCTCCGTTTTTTGAATACATTTTGTTAGTTTTATATACCTATTAATGGCATTTTTATAATCCATTATTGAATATTTAGAGATATAATTGGTGAAATATACCTAAAGTGAGTATTTGTCAAGACAAGTTTTTAACGAAAAGTAGATATATTTGATGCTTTTAGCTACGATACTGTTTTATGGAATTTCATATACAGGGAACCACCTATGGATATTCACAAGCGAATAAAACAGTTAAGATTAGAGCACGAATGGAAGCAATCGGAGCTTGCTGAAAAGTTGGGGCTGCAACAAAAACAAATCTCAGCCTATGAAAGAGGTGCTTCAAAGCCTTCTACAGAAGCACTAATTAAATTGGCTAAGATTTTTAATGTCAGTTTGGATTATCTTGTAGGCAATTTGCACGGACATAATCACAGTTTGAAAGTTAGAGACAAAGAATTGATGCGCTATTTTGAAATTCTGGACCAATACGATGATGAAGAAAGGACGATGGCAAAAGAAATGCTCAACTTGCTGATCATGAAGCATAAATTTCTGGAACTTTCCCGAACTACCTCCGAAAACCTAATAAACTCCAAATAGAAAGGCATCAAGAACCAAAGTTGCCATTTCCTAGTAACCCAGCTTATTTGGGTCGTAACCGGCATTAGCCAGGTATAACTCGAAATATTCCGGGCAAGCGAAACGCAGTGGAGAGTTCATACCTACCAGCTTCAAACAAACATTCAGGCCAGGGATTTTCCGGCGGGCGGTTTCGATAAAAAACGCGGCTTTGCCGCACCTTACTTGCCTTTGGTAAGCGGCTGGGAACCCCGCCTTTTTACCAAAGCGGTGATGGTGGATTTAAAAATGAACTAACAAACAGCAGGAAATGTGAATCGTGCACCTAGGCGGGGCGAGCGCGGGGAGCGCGACGCGAGCTAGGCGGAGGGCTGGGCAGCCATGGACGGCGGCGGAATGTGAGCGAAGCGAACTGGCTGGCGCGTCCAGCCTCACAATGGTGAGGGTAGGACGCCCGAACACCTAACAGAGGAAGGCTTCAAATATGAAAAAGGAGCGGATTACTTAAAAGGCTGTTTTTGGGGGTAAAAAGGGGCTGCTAAGCCTGCAAAAGGGCTATTTTTAGGGACTTTTCCCCTGTTTATTGTGCTGGTCCGACCCGATTTCTGTGATTTGTAGACCGCATGAGAGTGATGCCGGCTGGATCACACCATGTAGATTTCACCTGGTAATGATGCTAATTGGGAGTTTTTTTATACAGACTGCGAATTAACGGGAGCCGAAGATAGCACTGCCAATGCGGACGTAGGTGGCGCCTTCTTTGAGGGCCAGTTCGAAGTCGTCGGACATGCCGGTGGAGAGTTCGACCATTTGGTTTTGTAATCCCAGTCGTTGGGCTTCTTTTTCGTTGATTTCGCGAAGCTTGGCAAAGACTTCCCGGTTTTCCGATTCCGAGGCCCAGGGGTCACCCATGGTCATTAGCCCGGTAAGCCTTAGGTTGCTGCACCCCAAAATATAGTCTTCCAATTGTCGCAGCTCATCAACAGTTTCAATGCCTGATTTGGTATCTTCATCGGTGAGATTCATCTGAATTAAAACATCCAGGGTTTTGTCGGCAGCAAGGCTTCTTTTATTCAATTCTTCGGCGACATCAATTCGATGTACGGTGTGAATGGTGGAAAATATGGCAGGGCAGTATTTGGCTTTATTTTTTTGCAGGGGTCCGATCAGATGCCAATTCAATTCAGCGGGCAACTGGGGGGATTTATCACGTGCTTCCTGAACCCTGTTTTCTCCGAAACGGACTTGTCCGGCTTGAAAGGCTTCCAGGATCATTGCCACCGGTTTGGTTTTTGAAACAGCGATCAGTTTGACATTGTCTCGATTTCCGGATGCGTCTTTGATTCTTCCCAGTACCTCTTCCAGTCTGCTTTTTATGGAGTCCATGGGTTAGTGGTTAGTGGTTAGTGGTTAGTGGTTAGTGGTTAGTGGTTAGTGGTTAGTGGTTAGTGGTTAGTGGTTAGTGGTTAGTGGTTAGTCATTTGTAGGACTCGGGGAATAGACTAGGCAAGTTTTTTTGGTGGATCAAACATTTTTTATTGATCCACCCTTACTTTTATCGGAACTTCTTAAAAACCAAGGTAGCGTTGGTACCACCAAAACCAAAAGAATTGCTAAGCGCAACATCGATTTCGCGTTCTTTAGCTACATTTGGCGTCACATCCAGATCGCACTCGGAATCAAGGTTATCCACGTTGATCGTGGGAGGCACCAGGTTATTTTGCATCGCCAGAATCGTAATCACGGCTTCCAATCCACCGGAGGCGCCCAGTAGATGGCCCGTCATCGATTTTGTGGAACTGATTGAGATCTTCTTGGCAGCATCTTCACCAAGAGAAAGCTTGATTGCATTCAGCTCGTTGATATCTCCGGTTGGAGTGGAGGTACCATGTGCATTGATATAATCAACTTCCTCGCCGTTCAACCCAGCATCCTTCATCGCCTTGTTAATAGCAATTGTAGGACCTTCCACAGTCGGTGCCGTGATATGATTAGCGTCAGAGCTGACACCATATCCAACCACTTCGGCCAGAATGTCAGCTCCTCTTTCCCGGGCAAATTCAAGCTCTTCCATGATCAAAATACCGCATCCTTCACTGAGAACGAA
This sequence comes from SAR324 cluster bacterium, assembly GCA_028282825.1. Classification (GTDB taxonomy): domain Bacteria; phylum SAR324; class SAR324; order XYD2-FULL-50-16; family XYD2-FULL-50-16; genus JAHJTV01. Next base: position 47,277 of record JANQGZ010000051.1, on the reverse strand, counting down.
ACCATCACGATCTTTGTCATACGGTCGTGACGCCTTGGCAGGCTCGTCGTTACGACGTGATAATGCTTTCATTGACCCGAATCCGGCAATTGCCAGAGAGGTGATTGTTGATTCCGCTCCTCCTGCAATCATAACCTTGGCATCTCCTCGTTCAATGATACGAGCGGCATCACCGATTGAGTGATTGGCAGAAGAGCAGGCAGAGGTTGTGGTTGCGCTAAATCCCTTGGCACCATACATGATCGAGATATAACCTGCGGCCATGTTACTGATACACATGGGAATAAAAAACGGCGAAACCTTGGATGGACCTCTATTTTCCACTATCAGACTGCTGTTTTGAATGCCGGGCAGTCCCCCGATACCTACACCGACCGAGACCCCGACTTCAGGTCCCAGTTCCTCGGTAATCGTCAGGCCCGCTTGTTTCATGGCTTCTTCACAAGCACCGATAGCGTATTGGATAAAGATATCCATCTTTTTGACTTCTTTCTTATGAATGAAGTCCAGTGGTTCGAAGTTCTTCACTTCACCGGCGATTTGGGTGGGAAAGCCCTCCGGATCAAAACGGGTAATCCTGGTGATTCCGCTTTTTCCCCGGGAAATCCCTTCCCAGGTGGCAACAACATTATTGCCAATGGGATTAATAGTTCCGATTCCAGTGATGACAACTCGCTTTTTCATTACCAATACCGTTAATCGTTAAAACTGGTTTGAAAATGGTTGACTTTGCTTACCAAGCAAAGTCCGAAACAAACCGCTTAAGCACCTACTGCTACTGCAATATGGTCAATTGCTTCTTTAACGGTAGTGATCTTTTCAGCTTGCTCATCCGGAATTTCAAGATCAAATTCCTCTTCAAATGCCATAACCAGTTCCACTGTATCGAGTGAATCAGCACCCAGATCATCAATAAAATTAGATTCTTCCTTTACATCTGCTTGCTCAATTCCAAGTTGTTCAACGATGATGCCGATGACTTTGCTTTGAATATCATTACGATCAGTACTCATTGAATATCTCCAAATTAATTTTGATTCGGTTCCGGTCTGGCAGTTGAAAAGCTTTTGACCTTATATTAACTTGAAAAAGTTAAATCATATAAAAGCTAACCAACAGGTAACCAAAACTGTCAAAAATGTTGGTTGAAATGTTTAAAAACAAATACCAAGCATCTTTGTACGTTTGCCTTCCTCCCTTCGTGAGTTGATTTATCGACCTAAGACCTCAACCCTGTTCAGAACTCTTGCTTTCGTAACAAATGCTTCGTCAAACTCCCTTTCCAGTTTTAGACCATACCGCCGTTTATATGCAGGGTGGTACCCGTTATATAGTCTGCTAGCGGTGAGGCCAGAAAAAGTGCACCATTGGCTATATCGTCCATGGTTCCCATTCGATTCATGGGTATGGTGTCCAGCAGTGCTTTTTGTTGATCATCGGTTAATTTCCCTGTCATATCGGATTCGATAAATCCGGGGGCAATAGCGTTAACTGTTATGTTTCTTGAAGCCACTTCCTTGGCCAGGGATTTGGTAAATCCGATGATTCCGGCTTTTGCTGAGGCATAGTTTACCTGACCGGGATTACCGGTGGTACCGACAACAGATCCCATATTGATAATCCTGCCGTATTTGGCCTTCATCATCGGTCGCATCACTGATTTGCTCATATTAAAGATGCCGGTCAGGTTGATATCGATAACCTTGTCCCAGGCTTCTTTCTTCATGCGCATGATCAAATTGTCGTCTGTAATGCCTGCATTGTTAACGAGTATATCAATTTTTCCGAATTTCTCCAGCATCGCCTCAACCACTTTACCGCACTGGTCAAAATCGGTGACATCTGCTTGAAAAGAGATACAGTCAACCCCCGTAGCCTGTATTTCCTTTTCCAATTGTACTGATAACTCCCTGTTCCTTGCAAGGAAACCCATGCTGGCCCCTGCTTTTGCAAAGGCCCGGACAATTCCCTTTCCTATTCCCTTAGATCCTCCTGTTATTAAAGCTGTTTTTCCTTCTAATGCAATCATAGGATCTTTAATTGTTGTGAACACATTTTTGTGCGGATAATCCGCTATCAAACTGAAAATTCAGGGTTAAGCGGGTGCCGATTCTTAGTGTTCAGTTTTTGGTATATAAATCTTAAGCCCAAATATTCTTGGTTAGATTTTATTAAGAATTGAGTCAACCGAAATTTAGACTAATTATCCCTCCTGATGGGAGGGCTTTTATACAACTATCTCTTATTATAAGGTTTTTTTAATAGAAAACAAGATCTGAAACTGTGTACTTTTTGCAACATGTATTAAGGATCAATTCCCCTGTAAAGCAGGTCACGCTGTTTGTTCAAGCAACTCCTGCTGCTTTAAGATTTGCTCCTCAAGATTTTGCACCAGCCCGCACTCATGTGCCCACTGGGAGAATCTTATTCCAAAAGCCAAGGCTCTTGAGTTTGAACTGCCATGACAAACAATAGCATTTCCTTTAAGTCCCAGTAGCGGAGCTCCCCCAAATTCCGCGTAATCCGTTCGCTTCTTTAGTCGCAGCAGTGATCTAATCATAAAAGCTGCCCCGAGTCGAGCCAGCAAAGAGCTTTTGATCTCTTCCGTAATCATCCGTTTTACGAAATCCGCTGCTCCCTGAACCGATTTGAGAAGGACGTTGCCGGCAAACCCATCGGTGACCACTACATCGATATCACCATGAAAAAATTCCTTACCTTCAATATTGCCGACAAAATTCAGCCCACTTTGCCGCAGCAGCATGTAGGCATTGCGACTTCGCTCGTCACCTTTTCCCTCTTCTGCCCCGATATTCAATAAACCGATTTTAGGATTCTTGATTTGATGAATATTTTCAAGATAGATGGAACCCAAAATGGCAAACTGGAATAAACTTTCAGGGGAACAGTCGACATTAGCACCGGCATCGACCAGAAGGACTTTTTCTTTGCGAGAGGGAAGCAGAGCGCAAATGCAGGGTCTGTCAATTCCTGCAATCGTCTTAAGAACGAAATGACCTATTGCCAGCATGGCACCTGAATTACCCGCACTTACGACACCATCCGCATCGCCTTGTTTAACCAGATCAAAGCAAAGGCGCATGGACGATTTTCGTTTTTTCCTGAGTGCGGTTATCACCGAATCGGACATCTCCACAACTTCCGGAGCGTGCACGATATCGATTTTTTGTGCATCAAATCGATGTTTTTCCAGCTCTTTTTTGATGAGATCCTGCTGTCCGACCAGAATAACCCTGGTTCCATGTTCCCGGACAGCCCTAACCGCACCTGAAACAGGATGTTGGGGATAAAAATCCCCTCCCATTGCATCGATTGCAATTGGCATGTTTGATTTGGAAAGTAATCCCGTAATTCAGATAATTGAAGTTTACTCTTCTACTTCAAGAATCTGTTCACCATGATAATGCCCACACTTGGGACATACTTGGTGAGGGAGAATCATTTCCTGACAATTTGAGCAGGTAATCAGATTCACTTGAGCAAGCTTTTTATGCGTTCGCTTTTGTTTGGTAACGCTTCTTGATCTTCTTCTTGTAGGTACAGCCACGATGACTCCGAAATGCAGATGAGTTTTTTTATTACTGTAAACGTCTTGAAACTAAAGTTGTTGATGAGGTTATGAACCGGGTTTCAAATCTTTTAATACGGAAAACGGGCTATTGCCTGTTTTTTCGTGACAATCACACTGGGTTTGATTCAGGTTGGTTCCACAGTTTGAACAGAGACCTTTGCAATCGTCAGAGCAGCTCACATTTAAAGGGAGATCCAAGATCAGTTGATCTTCAAAATATTTTATGAGCAGAATCTCCTCCCCGCTATAGTAATCCATTTCCGGAGAGTCCAAAGACAATTCGACATCACCGCTCAATTCCGGCTGATTTCCTTCGGAAACCAGATCCAGGGTGAACTCCTCATCCAGCTCTAAAAACACCGGATCAAGGCAAAAATCACAATCGGATTTGACATTGACCTGATAGTGACCTTTAAGCTCCACAAACTCAAGATTCCTTGCCAAATAGGCCTGGCATTCCAGGGAATCAAATCTAAATCGTTGATCCAGGCTCTGTAACTGCTCTCTGGTGATTTTGAATTTAAATTGAGTGGGAGTATCGCCGATTTCAAGTAGTCTGACTTTCATAACCTTAAACGATAAAATTTAGCCAAAGAAAAATTCTCTGTCAACCGAAACACCTTGCAAATTCATTGCAAATATAGTGAACCTGGGGGATTGCCTACTGGGAGAAAAAATCGGTATTTATTAATCTTGATCAATTTGTAACCATTCACCACAGAGACACAGAGGTCACAGAGAAAAGACTTATTTGAAGTCATTTCAATGAATAAAGCTTCGTGCCCTTCGTGATGAAAACAGACAAGATGTAATTATGCTGAACAGATACATCAATTTTAAAAATGGTAACGTCATTTCCTAACGTAAGCAAATGCAACCGTGCGAATAGTTTTGAATTTCGGATCGACGGGTTCTATACCATGCAAGATAGTGGATCCGCTGCGCTTGATTCACCCACAAGTTTGTTTAATATTTTACCTAAAAATCAAATAGTTATAAATAAACTAGAGGGTGTATCAAGAAGCGTTGGGGATCTGTTCCCGGTATCGTGGGATGTAATCACCGATGTTTGGGTTGGGTTTGCAGTGGAGCGGCCCGAATTCACTCATCTGGTGAATTTGCAACAGTAAAAGTTTTGCCAGTTCCAAAATCGCCATGAAAGCTATCACCACTTCGGAGCGACTCGGGTTTCTGGGGCATAGGCTGATAAAAGCCTGCATATCCCCTGATTTAAATATCTTCAGCAGTTCCAGGATTTTTCTTTCGATGGAAAACTCATCTTTTGTAATTTCGTGGGGTTTTTGGAACGACTGCTTTAAAAGAATTTGATGATAAGCCTTGAGAAGACCGTAAATTGACAGATCTTCAAGAGAAAGCTCACCGGTTTCTTCTTCCTCGCTTATTTCGGGCCTGGGAAAAACATCTCTACCCAGCAATTCCCTTTGATTGAGTTCCTCTGCCAATTCCTTGAATTTTTGATATTCGATGAGTTTTTGCCTGAGTTGTTCTTCGGTATCAAATTCCTCTTCCTCCTCAAGTTCTTCTTCCAGCTTGGGCAGGAGTGTTTTGGATTTGATTAGGATGAGGGTGGAGGCAATATCAAGGAATTCGATGGCAATATCCATATTGAATTCCTCCATCAACTCAAGATATTCCAGGTAGGGTTCACAGATTTCTGCGAGGGGAATATCACGGATATCCATTTTCTTTTTGCGGATCAGATCCAGCAACAGGTCTAACGGACCTTCAAAAACCGGTAGGTTGATATTTAAGAGGTCAAAAATCTCAAGTTGCTGATTATCACTATCCATGAGCCTTGCCGAACTGGTTAAACGCTTTGCTGCAGAATGGTTAAAGGTTAGCGGTTTTAAGCGAATGCCACAAGTCTGAAATCGGCAGTGGCAGAAAAAACCTGCATAAATCGCAAAGTTTGCTCTCAATTTTAAAAAAGAGATACTATATTATGCACTGAAGCCGGGAAATGGTGGTTCTAACGGCCACATTTACAAGGGTTTGACAGATTCCGCGAAATCATTTCCAAATTTTAAAAATCACGACGGAAATCAATCAATTTGTTATTTTTTTTGATCATTTTTAGCAAATTACTCCCGGCAGGCGATTTGATTTGTTTGCCTAACCGCTGGCTGTTTCGAAATCCGCAGGTTTTTTATTCGGGTTATGAATTATTCGAATTCTTAACCCGAATAGTACCATTTTACTTTTTGAACCCAAACGTGTATGGTAAGTCGTGCTGGGTAGCAAGTTTATCTAAGACAGGGATAATCTACTGATACTATATAAGATCTCACAAATCTAATATTCCGTGTAGTATTCAAAGCACCCCGAACCATCTCATCAGCTTATCGTAAGCAATCATAAAGCTACGAATTTCACAGTCAATTTCGACTGATTTTTTGTATGCAGCATGTAACCAATCGAAGTGCGTCTCATTTCGGCCATGGTAGTGGTTGAAGAGACCCTTTCCGTTGCCTGCAATAACACTTCTCAATTTTAATCAGCAATCTGCAAGATAGCGGTATTCGTATCTCTACAGCAGTGATCGTAATTTTAGCGAAACCTTACTATGACTGAACTACGATATACAAAGTACGGGCTACCGAAAGGTGTTGGCCTGTATCATCATTCAATGGACAAAGATTCCTGTGGTGTTGGATCGATTACCAACATTTACGGAGAAAAATCCCATAAGATCATTGAAGATGGAATCTCCATTCTTAAAAACCTGGAACATCGCGGGGCAACCGGGTCTGACCCGAAGGCCGGCGACGGAGCCGGGATTTTAATTCAAATGCCTCACGAGTTCTTATTAGAAGCTACCGCTGAGATGGATTTTGATCTGCCCGACGAGGGGGAATACGGTGTAGGTATGATATTTATGCCAACCGATCCGGAGGCCATCGAACAATGTCAAAAAATATTTAACGCGATAATCGAAAATGAACGCCAGGAAGTTCTGGGTTGGCGGCGCGTTCCCGTAGACAATTCCTGTCTTTCCGAATTTATGCTTGATTTGGAACCGGCGGTTTACCAGGTCTTTATCAAGCGAATGACCTACTATGTTGATGCTTTTGAAAGACGGCTTTACGTTATTCGCAGGCAGATCGAAAAAGCGATCGAAAACTCCAGTATCAAAGACAAACAAAATTTTTATGTCTGCAGTCTTTCCGCCGCCACCATGATATACAAGGGAATGTTCCTGGCTAACCAACTGGAACAGTATTACCTTGATTTACTAAACGAAAAGCTGGAAAGCGCCATAGCCCTGGTACACCAGAGATATTCGACCAATACGTATCCCACCTGGGGACTGGCACAACCTTTCCGATACCTGGCTCACAATGGCGAAATTAATACGGTGCGGGGAAACATCAACTGGACCCGTTCACGAGAGGCTATTTTCGAATCGGATTTCTTCGGAGAAGACATAAAAAAGCTGCTGCCGATCATCGTTCCGGACCAGAGTGATTCGGCGACGTTTGATAACTTTTTTGAGTTGCTGGTATCGGCGGGAAGAAGCCTGGAACACGCATTTATGATGATGGTTCCCGAAGCCTGGGAAAACCAGAAAAACATGAACCCGGACCTGCAAGGTTTTTACGCTTACCATTCCGCCTTGGTTGAACCCTGGGATGGACCTGCAGCCATGATGTTCACTGACGGAACCAAAATCGGGGGTGGTTTGGATCGTAATGGTTTGAGGCCGGTTCGTTTTGTGGAAACCATGGACGGCAATTTCATCATGGCATCAGAGGTCGGGGTGATTGATGTACCTCCGGAAAATGTCAGGCAGAAAGGACGACTTGGTCCCGGTAAAATCGTCATTGTGGATACGGATGAAGGTATGGTCTATCACAACGACGAAGTCAAGGAACGCATCGCCAAGCGTAAGCCTTATTCAAACTGGATTAAGGAAAATGTCATTAAACTGGATGATTTACCTGCTCCACCAACGTATACCCAGCCGGACTATTATAAATTAAGACTGTTTCAAAGAGTATTTGGCTACACCTATGAGGAGTTATACAGGATTGTAAAACCGATGGCGGTGGATTCCAAGGAACCCACAAGCTCCATGGGTAATGACGAACCCCTGGCCGTATTATCCGGCCAGACAAAGTTGCTCTATAACTATTTCAAGCAAAACTTTGCCCAGGTCACTAATCCGGCGATCGATTCCATACGTGAAGAACTGGTGATGTCGATTCGCTCCAGCATTGGGGGTAGTTTTAACATTCTGGATGAGACTCCCGGTTTGTGCAGGATGTTGGAGATTCAACATCCGATTTTAAGCAACTCGGAACTGGAACAGCTTCGACATTGCGAAATTTCTGCTTTCCGTTCCAGTACGATTGATATCGGATTCAAATTCCAGGAGAAATCCCTGGAACAGGCCTTGGATGACTTGTGCGCAGAAGCAGAAGATGCCGTTGACCAGGGACACAGGGTGATTGTCCTTAGTGACCGCTGCGTGAGTAAGGATATTGCACCCATTCCAGCCTTGTTGGCAGTAGCAGCGGTTCATCATTATCTGATCCGGCAGCATAAGCGCGGTAAAATCGGGATCATTGTGGAAAGCGGTGAATGTCGGGAAGTCCATCATTTTGCCCTGCTAATTGGATTTGGAGCCGGGGCGATCAACCCGTACCTGGCATTTGAATCGATCAGGCAGATGGCGATCAGTGAAGAGCTCCCTATTATTTCTTTGGAAGCTTTTCCCCGCTATATTCAGGCTGTCAACAAAGGGCTAAAAAAGGTCTTTTCAAAAATGGGTATTTCAACCCTCAGCAGTTACCAGGGAGCCCAGATTTTTGAAGCAATCGGGTTGAACTCCAAGTTAATTGACAAGTATTTCACCGGAACTCAATCAGTGATTGAAGGAATCGGCCTTGAAGAGATCGAAGAAGAGATTAAAATGCGTCACCTCAGGGCTTACGCTTACGAGGGAAGAGGTTTTCACAAGCTCTTAACCACAGGAAATTACGCCTGGAGAAGCCAGGGAGAGTATCATGCTTACAATCCGGATACAATCTCCAAGCTGCAACTGGCAACCAGAAACAATGATTATAAGGTGTTTAAGGATTTTTCCAAGACTGTGAACGAGCTGGATGAAAAATGTCATACCTTAAGGGGTCTGCTGGATTTTAACAAAGAAGGTAGAACTGCCATCCCCATCGAAGAGGTGGAACCGGTTGAATCCATATTCAAACGCTTTGTTTCCGGGGCTATGTCTATCGGATCTATTTCCAGGGAAGCTCATGAAACCCTGGGTATCGCCATGAACCGAATTGGTGCCAGGAGTAACTCCGGTGAAGGTGGAGAAGACCCTGATCGATTCAATCCTGATGAAGATGGAAATCTCAGACGAAGTGCCATCAAACAGGTAGCATCCGGTCGTTTTGGCGTCACCAGTAACTACCTGGTGAACAGCGATGAAATGCAAATCAAGATCGCCCAGGGCGCCAAACCGGGCGAAGGAGGCCAGCTACCGGGTTTTAAGGTGACTGATTATATTGCCAAAATCAGACATACGACACCGGGAGTAACCTTAATTTCGCCACCTCCACACCACGATATTTATTCCATTGAAGATATCGCCCAGCTGATTTTTGATTTGAAAAATGCCAACCCGAGAGGTGATGTCAATGTCAAACTGGTTGCCCAAACCGGAGTTGGTGTAGTAGCCGCAGGTGTCAGCAAGGCAAGAGCGGACAGCGTGACTATCTCGGGTCATGATGGTGGAACAGGGGCTTCACCCGCTTCTTCCATCAAACATGCGGGCGGTCCCTGGGAGATCGGACTGGCTGAAACCCAACAGGCTTTGGTGGCGAATTGTTTGCGAGGTCAGATCAGGGTTCAGGTTGACGGCCAGTTAAAAACCGGAAGGGATATAGTGATTGGCGCCATGTTGGGTGCTGATGAATTCGGCTTTGCCACCTCCTGTCTGATCGTAATGGGTTGTATCATGATGAGAAAGTGTCATGTTAACACCTGTCCTGTTGGTGTTGCTACCCAAGACCCGGACCTGAGAAAACGGTTTTACGGCAAAGCTGATTTTCTGGTCAATTTCTTTACCTTTCTGGCTACCGAAGTCAGGGAAATTATGGCTGAAATGGGATTCAAAAAGATGGAAGAAATGATCGGCCAGGTTCAATATTTAAAACCGAAAGAAGGTGTTGAACACTGGAAAGCAAAGGGGTTGGATTTCTCCAGAGTTCTTGCCAAGCCGGGCTCAAGGGAAAATGTTTTCCACAATATCACTAAAGCACAACATAATATAGATAATGTGCTCGATCAGGAGCTGATTATTCGATCCCAGTCAGCCTTGGAAGAAGGTAAACAGGTTGAATTCTCCCAGGTCATTCGCAACAGGAATCGTACCACCGGTACCATGCTGGGAAGTGAGATTTCAAGAAAATACGGCGAGGAAGGGCTGCCGGAAGATACCGTAAAAATCAACTTCCATGGCACAGCAGGTCAAAGTTTTGGTGCTTTTGCACCAAAAGGATTGACTCTGAACCTTTCCGGCGACGCGAATGATTATACAGGTAAAGGGCTTTCAGGTGGAAAACTCGTTATCGCCCCGCCAAAGGAGGCCAAATGGAACGCATCCACCAACATGATTGTTGGTAACGTGGTGTTGTACGGGGCTACTTCAGGTGAAGCTTATTTTGCCGGGTTGGCCGGGGAACGCTTCGCGATTCGGAACAGTGGCGCCACAGCAGTTGTTGAAGGTGTTGGAGATCACGGTTGTGAATACATGACAGGCGGTATTGTCGTCATACTCGGAGAAACCGGAAACAACTTTGCTGCTGGAATGAGTGGAGGAATTGCGTTCGTATATGACAGGCATAAAAACTTTAAACGCAGGTGCAATCTCGAAATGGTCGACCTGGAGCAGGTCGCTATTGAGGATCAGGCCAGGCAGCTTTATGGGTTGGTTGAAAGTCACTACAAATATACGAACAGCCGCAAGGCAAAATCATTGTTGAAGAACTGGAAAACAGTGGTGAAAGACTTTGTGATGGTGATGCCTATCGAATATCGCCGTATTCTGGCAAAACGGTTTATGCCGGAATAAAAAACCTTTCATTTGAGACGAATTCGATATCATTACCAAAGAACTATCACTATTCATTCTGGGAAATATTATGGGAAAATCAACTGGATTTTTGGATTACCTGCGGGAAGAGCCGACAAAGCAACCCGTGGAAGAAAGAAAAAAGCATTTTTTAGAATTTGAAACCCTGCCCAGCTCGCGCAAACTCAAAACCCAGGCTGCCCGTTGCATGGATTGCGGAATTCCCTTTTGCAACTGGGGATGCCCGGTAGCAAACCTGATTCCCGAGTTCAACGAATATATCTACCAGGGTCAGTGGCGCGCGGCATATGGTGCCTTGCAGGCAACGAACAATTTTCCCGAGTTTACGGGACGAGTTTGTCCGGCTCCTTGCGAAGCATCATGTTGTTCAGGCCTGGTGGAAGATCCTGTTGCCATTAAAATGCTGGAAAAGGCTATTATCGAAAAGGCATTTGAAGAAGGGTGGGTCAGACCCAACAATCCGGCTCCGGCTACGGGCGTTAAGATTGCCGTTATCGGCTCCGGACCTGCAGGTCTGGCATCTGCCCAGCAATTAAACCTCGCAGGTCACGACGTCACCGTATTTGAAAAGAACGAAGTTGTCGGCGGATTGCTTACCCTGGGCATTCCGGATTTCAAGCTGGACAAAGGCATTGTTGAACGACGTATCAGACTGCTGGAAGAGGAAGGAATCAAATTCAAGGTCAACAGTCATGTGGGTAAAGACCTTGCTGTCGATGATATACTCAATAATTTTGATTATGTCTGTCTGACAGGCGGCGCTGAAAAACCGAGGGACCTGCCCATTGCCGGCCGGGATCTGCCCGGAATCCATTTTGCGCTGGATTTTCTGTTCCAGCAGAACAGAAGACATCAAAACCGAGACATTCGAGGAGAAGACATTTCTGCCAAAGGTAAGGACGTTGTCGTCATCGGTGGTGGAGATACCGGTTCTGACTGTGTCGGGACATCCATTCGCCAGGGAGCAAATTCGGTTACCCAGATAGAGATTCTTCAGGAATTTCCGGCAGAGAGACCTGCCGATAACCCCTGGCCGCAATGGCCTCAAATCATGCGTACCTCATCTTCCCAGGAAGAAGGTTGCGATAGGGACTTTGCTGTGATGAGCAAGGAATTTGTGGGTGAAGGCAAAGTGGAAAAAATCAAGTGTGTTCGGGTTGAATGGTCCGGGCCTGATGAATCGGGACGAAGGGACATGAAAGAAGTTCCGGGATCTGAGTTTGAATTAAAAGCAGATCTGGTCCTGCTCTCCATGGGTTTTCTGCATCCTGTTCATGAAGGAATGGTGAACGATTTTGGTGTTGAACTGGATGCCAGAGGCAATGTTAAGACAGCTGACTATAAAACCTCAAAAGACAATATCTTTGCAGCGGGAGACATGGCGACCGGCCAATCCCTGGTAGTTCGAGCCATAAACAGCGGCAGAGAGATGGCGAAAGCTGTAGATACCGCTATCAAGGGCTATTCCCACCTGTCCTGATACCATTAAAGCAGGTTCCCGAAAGCATTCGGGAGCCTTCTCCCCTCAAGAAATCTCCACAATTGTCCAAATTGTACGGGCCTGTTATGATGGCTCATCAAAAATAATAATCTTCATTTTTGGGACTTTAAACTGGCCGGCTTTCCAATGCGTGTCATCTAACGACGAAGTTGCATAATATAGGGCTCAGTTGTCCGTTATCGGTCTACTACTAAGAAACTATATTTTATCAGTGATTACAATGCGCTACTAACTATACCTTCCCGGGAATATAAGTTGAATTGCAATTATTCACCACGAAGGCACGAAGTTCACGAAGCAAAAAAAAAATGAGATAGAAATAGCCGACAACTGATAACACATTGAAAGTTTGTGTTTACCGGCCAGGCAAAGCTTAAGCCAAGCCCTAAAACATGTGCCATAAAACGTCTTACATCCATATCTGCTAACAACTGTTGCTTTCAGGAGTATCATGACCATATCGATACCAATCCGCCCCAGGCGAAACCGCATCTCAGAAAGCATGCGAAACCTGGTTCGGGAGAATTTTTTAAAAACCTCCGATCTGATTATGCCCCTTTTTGTAATTGATGGACACAATCAACGACAACCCGTTGAGTCAATGCCTGGTATTGATCGACTGTCAAAGGATCTGATCGTGGAAAAGTGCAAAGAACTTCATGAATTGCAGGTTCCAGCCGTGGTTTTATTCCCTGCCCTGGATGATTCGAAGAAAGATCCTGCTGCAAAAGAATCCACAAATGAATCAGGACTCTATCAATCGACCTTGAGAGCAGTAAAGGAAGCAGTCCCCGACATTACCTTGATCACCGATGTTGCGATGGATCCTTACAGTTCCGATGGACACGATGGTGTTGTCAATGAGAAGGGTGAGATCGTAAATGATGAAACCCTGCCTATTCTTGCCGAAATGGCTGTTTCACAAGCGCAGGCCGGTGCCGATATAATAGCTCCCTCCGACATGATGGATGGACGTGTGGGCTACATTCGAGAGGCACTGGACGCAGAAGGATTTACCAATGTCGGAATTATGGCTTATAGCGCCAAATATGCCTCAGCTTACTACGGACCCTTCAGAGATGCCTTGGATAGCGCTCCAAAGCATGGAGATAAAAAAACCTATCAGATGGATCCCGCGAACGTTAAAGAGGCCCAGAGAGAAGTGCTTTTGGATATAGACGAAGGTGCTGATGTGGTGATGGTAAAACCCGGATTGCCCTATCTTGATGTGGTGAGGGCTGCCAGCGAAGTATCGGATGTACCGGTGGCCGTGTATAACGTATCCGGTGAATATGCCATGGTTAAAGCAGCCGGTTTAAAAGGCTGGATCGATTATGAGAGGGTTGTTATGGAGACACTCACAGCATTTAAGAGAGCAGGCGCCGATATGATATTATCCTATCATACCGCCGAAGCGGCGGTCTGGCTAAATCAATAACAAAAGAACACAGCGGTTGTGTCGCAATATAAAGGGTACAATCGCCCTATTCCGCTTTGCTCACCAATGCCCGCCGATATTTTTCCGCTTTCAGCATCTGCTCGCCCCATTGCAGGGTTTTTTTAAAGTAGTCGTTGGAAAACCCAAACCACTTGGCAATTGTTTTAATAAAGCTTACCTCTGATTTAATTAACTTACCATCGGAGACAATGATCCAGATGAGTTCGGTAAAAACCACTGCAAGCTGTCGTTTTGTCATCCCGGCAGGTATTTTCGATAGAGCCGGATTAATTTTTTCCGATTTTAAATACGCTTTTATTTTGGATTTTTGATCGCTGTTCAGAAAATGTAAGGTTTTGATCAGAAATTCAATTTCTGATGGATCTACAGCACCATCAGCCTTCGTTGCGGATGCTACCATGAATCCGTACCACAGTCTCTGTTCTGCATTAAATTCATTCAGGGGGACATTCATTTTTTAGTACTCGATTAAGACCGGATTTCTATTGAGTTACCTACTCTGATTCTAATACCTTAATTCGTGCGGTTTGAAAATGAAGAAAAGGTAAGTATTTTATGAAAAATGCGAATTAATTTGCTTGATAAAATCAAATCGTGATGTTTAGAATTGCCCAACTTTTAAAAAGTCCAATATTTCTCTTTTTTTTTAAAAATTATTGGGCTACTTTAGAATCACAATAGACGCATTGATGCAGACTATTCAATGCATCACGGTTCAATACCCGGTATTTCGGCTGAATAATCGATCCGCCTGCCTCGGCAACAAAGTCGTTATAAATAATTGGTATATTGAACAAAATCTGCCGGCGGCTTCAGCAGAACCCGGCAAACGAGTGCTTTTCTGGTTGTCAGAAATTCTTTGTCCTTTGGTATTAAACACGTTACGAGGAGATATGGAAATAAGGGATAATTTGAAATACACTGAAGACCACGAGTGGGTCTTGATGGATGGCAACTCCATTACCCTGGGAATCACAGATTACGCCCAAGATAGTTTAAGCGACATCGTTTATGTTGAACTTCCTGAAGTAGGCACCATCGTTGAATCGGGAGAAACAGTAGGCAATATTGAATCTGTCAAGGCTGTGGCGGAATTGTATTCCCCGGTTTCAGGCGAGGTATCCGAAGTCAACAAGGAATTGGAAGATCAGCCGGACCTGGTAAACACCGATCCTTATGACGATGGCTGGATGCTGAAAATCCAGCTTGAACCTGGAGGGTTTGATGAAGACAGCCTCATGAATGAAGAGGAATACGAAGAATACATTGGAAAGTTAAAAAATAAATAGCTGCCCAATTCAAGCCAATTTAAGCTTTGAGCAAATGCTGCTGATCAGCGCATCAGGCCCTTGCTCGCTCAATAAAACACCGAAATGAAATGCGGGTTTCATTTCGGCCCAGCCTTTCATTACCTCAATTCTTATCAACTACGATCCGTTTCGAACATTGTTTTCAAGGCGTTGTAAAGATACCAGATATCATCAGCACCACAAGTTTCCCGGATGGAGTGCATGGCAAAGGTAGGCACACCGATATCCAGGGTGTCCACTCCTAATGTCGTCGATGTTATCGGACCAATCGTTGTACCACACCCCATATCACTGCGGTTGATATAACTCTGAACAGGTACCTTGGCTTTTTTGCAAACCAATTTAAAAAAAGAACTGGTGCTGCTGTTTGTAGCATATCGCTGGTTTGCATTGATCTTGATTACCGGACCACGGTTCAGGATTGGCCTGTGGTTTTCGTCGTGTTTGGTTTGATAGTTTGGGTGGATTCCGTGTGCATTGTCTACAGATACCAGCAATGACCTGGAAATTCTTCTGGTAAAAGCTTCCCTTGAGCCACACATTCTTTCCAGAACGGTGTTGAGAAAAGTACCTGCAGCCCCGGTTGTAGAGCTGCTACCAACCTCTTCATGGTCATTGCAAACCAGCAGACAGGCTTGGGAGCTGTTGTGATCAATCAATGCTTTCATACCGGCAAAACAGCTAAGCAGATTATCCAGACGCTGACCGCAGATAAATTGCTGCTGCAACCCGACATAGGCCGGCTTTTGGCAATCATAAAACATCAGATCAAAATCCAGAACTTCTTTAATGGTTCGTTTGGGGTATTGTTTTTGGAATTGCTTTTTTATCAGATCTCTAAACGTACTTTTCCGGCCGGAAACCTGATCAACCAGAACGGGCAAATCCGTTTGCTTGTTAATGGCTCCCGATTCATTGACTTTTGGATTTAAGTGGATTGCCAGGTTGGGAACAACTCCGACAGCGCTCTCGAAATCCAGCAGAACGGATTGCAATCTATCACCTTTATCCAGATAGGAAACCTTGCCTGCCAGGGATAAATCCCGATCAAACCAGGTGGAAAGGATTAGCCCGCCATAAGGCTCCACACCGAGTGTTAAATAATCGTGGGAGGTTTTTTCCGGTTGATCCTTAACTTTCAAACAAGGACTGTCCGTATGTGCTCCAATTAGATGAATACCTGATTCAGCAGCTTTCTGCTTCCCCGTGCAAAATGCAATTAATGAAGAATCTCCCCTGGTCACAAAATATTTACCGTTGTTTTTTAGCTTCCACACATCTTCTTCTTTTAATTCATTAAATCCGGCCTTTTTCAACTTTCCAACCATAGTGGAAACAGCGTGAAATGGCGTTTTCGCTTGAGAAAGAAATTCGATGAATTGTTTTGAAATTTGTTTTTTTGTCATAGCATGTGAAGGGGTGCGAAGGAACAGTTTTGTTAAAAGAACCTGAAGGTAAACGGCTTGTTACCTCAAGTCGAATGAAGTCAAATTACGTAAACATGTCTTTGTTGTTACGAATCAGATTTTCAGTAATTTTTTTAAAAGGAATTTGCAAAGCTTCTTCCAATAATTTCGAACGTCTTTTCAGGTTCTGTAAAGAGGGTTTTTGCCAGGGAGGTTTGAAGGCTAACACTATTCTATTGGTGCGATCTCTCACCGGTAATTCCAGCACCTGCTCGCCAAAATGGTGTGTCACGCTTCCAATTGCCCTCCTGTACACATAATGGGGATAACTCCAAAGGTTTGTACAATAGACACCGTTCGCATTGAGCAATTTGTAACAGGCTGCCACAAATGAGTTTTCCGTAACTTCCTCGGCAACTCCCTTGTGATCATAGGCATCGATTAAAATCATGTCATAGGCAGTGATGCCCGGACGAGTCACAAAAACAGCGCCATCATCCTGAAAATATCTGAATCCGGAACCTGTTGGCAGCAGGAAGAATTTTTCAGCGACTGTGATCACTTCATCTCGAATTTCAACCACATCCACAAAACAATTCTTAAAATAATAGGCTAAAAACCTGGGAATCGAACCGCCACCCAGACCGATGCAAAGAACCCTGGAAACGTTTTTGTGGAATAGCAAGCCGGCCATCATAAACTGGGTATAGGACAAGGCAAGCTTTTCCGGATTCTGCAGATCCATTGCACTTTGCTTTTCCACGGCGTCAAAATGCAGGGAACGAAACATCCCTTCATCGATCACCTGAATCTGTCCGAATTGATCCGACGATTGGTGAATGATTTTATCCCGGTATTTTTTTTTGAATGCCTGGTTCAGTTGCTTTCGCTTGACCATTGTTTTGCAGCAATTACATCAAGGAGTTATAATTGGATCTAACAAGCGCGATTATCCGATGGGGATCGATGGCTGTTGTTTTTATGATTAAGACAAGTTATATATTATATTTTTTGGAACACTGGGTGATGAAAACAGGCGTTTTGATCTTTCCCCAAAAACCCTGTTACCGCCTGAACTCCGGTTTTAAATCAATAAAGACGATAAATTACTGGGATTATAGCCCTGCTGTGTAAAACTGTAAAACTGCAATATGTTTAAAGACTTCCTGCGTAATCCCTTCACAATTCTATACGCCATAGGCATCACCATGTTTGTCTCAGCCTGGACGATATTGGAGCTTGCCTTTCGAAAAATTCCAAGAAAAATATTGGACAACCGTCTACGATGGTGGGCTAAGAAACTGGTTAGGTTCATCAAACTCAGCTATCGCATTCATAATCCCCATCATACCAGCCTTGAAAAAGGCAAAGCTTACATCGTTATGTGCAATCACTGCAGCCATTTTGATATTCCCTTGTCACTGCTCTCATTGCCGGGAAGTATTCGAATGCTTGCAAAAAAGGAGCTGCTCCAAATTCCTGTTTGGGGCAAAGCCATGCGGATGACAGACTTTGTTTCCATTGATCGTTTCAATCCAAGGCAGGCCTTAAAAGATATGAAATATGCCAAGCAAGTTATGGAGAAGGGGACCGTGCTGTGGATCGCACCGGAAGGCACAAGGTCAGTCAGTGGAGACTTGCAACCGTTTAAACCGGGGGGATTCCGACTGGCCATCGAATGCGGTGCCACAATTATTCCTTTAGGAATTATTGGCAGCAATAAGGTAATGGCGGCTAAATCATTTATTGTGAATAAAAATGGAGAGGTCGATATTCATATCGGCAAACCCATTGACGCCTCCCATTACAATAAGCGTCAAAGAGATCAATTGATGCAGGAAGTGGAATCTGAAATCCGAGGTTTGGTCGCAGCTAATGTCGCTCCTCCAAACTGATGATCTTACTTTTTTTCCTCCAGGTAACTCCTTTTGTACTCTAAGGATAAACTTTCAAAATCCTCCTGACTGAGCTTTCCCATTTTGTAATCTGTTTCCAGCTCGGAAATAGACTCCAGCAGTGACAGGGAATTATCAAAATCTGAAATGTCGGAATCTTCGGAGTCATATGGTTGAGTCGCGTCCATGAACAGCGGTTTTATCAAAACGTAATAAACGACAGGTATCGATAATAACAGGCAAACAAAAATAGTAAGGTTCATCGTCAACATCCGGGGATTAAATTATTCTGCTTGAAAACGGTCCAAATCCTTTTCCAAACGTGCCTTTTCTTGTGCGGAAAGGGGTGACAATTGCTCTTCTCTTCTAAATCCTGATCGGTTCCAAAGAATTCGAACAACAATTAAGCCGACAACAACGATCAATATCAAGGGGGTCACCCATAAAACCAGATTAAATCCTTCTTTTTTCGGAGAGCGCAAGATCCATTCGCCGTATCTCTCTTCAAAATATTTCAGGATCTCATCTTCGCTCTTGCCCTGAATCAGCAACTCCCGGACCTTGTTTTTCATATTTACGGATAATCCAGCTTCAGATTCCTTCACTGACTGAGCCTGGCAGGTTGGACACCTCAGTTGATGAGAAATTTCGCGGACCTGATTTTCCAATTCTTCATTCACCACCTGTGCTGCAACATTCGCGTGGACAATCAACAGGAGGAAAGATGTCAATATCGTGATGAGCAGCACTTTTCCGACTCTCGTTTGCCTTGAAACTTCCTTTTTATAGCTGTGCATCTATAAACCTTTGTAAAGTATCTTGATCAATTGCCCCTAAAACCTTTTCCGTGATCATACCGTTTTTGTCGATTAAAAACGTTTCAGGGACGGCAGTCACCCCGTAGTCCAGGGAAACATTGCCCAGTTCATCGTCCGGTGCCAAAAGGTATGTCTTTCCATAGCGCCGAATGAAAGCCAATGATGCCTCACGAGTATCGTTAATGGCTATTCCCAGGAAAACCATTCCCTGCGGGGTATAACGCTGATGAGCTGCCTCCAGCAAGTGAGCTTCCTGCCGACAGGCAACGCACCATGACGCCCAGAAATTAAGCACCACGGGTTTACCTTGAAAATCGGCAAGGGACAGTTGTTGGCCATCAAACGTTGTTACAGTGAAAGGCTGAGCCTGTTTCCCAATCTGGGCAGATGGAATTTCCTTCGGATTACTGGCGTAAAAAAGACCATAAAACATTACAGCCATGATTCCTCCACCGAGGAGCAAGCCGATCGTAAACATCAATTTCTTGAACATCGCTTTATCCTCCTTTCATCACAGGAATTATGATTTCAGTTTTTTAAACTGGGCCGGTTTATAGGACAAACTGTATAAAATACCAATAGAAAACAGAACCATACTTGCCCAAATAAAACTGACCATCGGATTTACATAAACAACCACTGTAGCAGAACCGTCCTCATTGATTGAAGAAAGACTGATATATAGATCTTCCAAAACGGTTCTATAAATTGCCACTTCGGTCATCGGTTGAGGCGACGTTGGATAGAAAGACTTAACGGGAATTAGTTCTGTGACCTTTTCTCCGTTTTTCTTGACGTCAACCACTATTCCCTGGTGAGTGGCATTGCGTTCCTGATACCGTTTAAAATCCCTGAATTCCAGATTGTAATCATCCACCAGCTTTTTTTCTCCGGGTTCAAACGTAAAACTGGTTTCCAGATTGAAATAATTCCCGCAAACACCAATGGCAAAAAACACAATACCGAGATGGACAATCAAACCGCCTTTTCTTCGCTGATCACCAAACAGGGTCTTCGCTATCGATACCTTTTCCTTTTTTGCTTGAGGCCGTTGTTTTTGGTTCACCCGGATCGACTGCACGAATTCGATCAGAATAATTATACCGGAAAAAATAGTAACACTCCCGAGTAAAAAGAGACTGATCCCTCCGCCTGTTAGAAATGTTATGGTTCCCATCATCGCAATAGAACATAACAAAGGAATCAGCACGTTTTTTATCAACAACCTGGTGCTGGTTTTCCTCCACCCCAGAAAATGAGTCAGTCCCATCAGCAAGATCATGACAACGGCCAGTGGCAGCATGATCGAGTTAAAAAAGGGTGCTTGAATCGACAGCTTTTTATTAGCCACTCCTTCGGCCAATAGCGGAAAAATAGTGCCATACAACACTGTAAAGCACATCACCACGAAAACAATATTGTTCAACAGAAATGAGTTTTCTTTGCAGAAAAATCCCGCTGTTTTAGCGTCAGATGATAATTCCGCTTGTCGAACCAACAACAATCCCAAAGAGATAACAAACACAACCGCGATAAAAAGCAAAAAAGCAGGACCGATATTGGATTTGGCAAAAGCGTGCACGGAGCCCAGAACGCCGGAACGGGTAATAAAGGTACCAAGAATTGAAAGCAGAAAAGTGGAAATCACCAGCACCATGTTCCAGACCTTCAATCCGTTCCGTTTTTCCTGAACAATCACCGAGTGAAGAAAAGCAGTTCCTGTCAGCCACGGCATCAGTGAAGCGTTTTCGACAGGGTCCCAGGCCCAATATCCGCCCCAACCCAATTCAATATACGCCCATTGGGCTCCTAACAACATTCCCATGGTCAGAAAAAACCAGGAAAACAAGGTCCAACGCCTGGTTGATAAAATCCAGTTATTATCCAGCTTTCCTTTCATCAAAGACCCCAGGGCGAATGCGAAAGGGACACTAAAACCAACGTACCCCAGGTACAATGACGGAGGGTGATAGACCATACCGGGATTTTGCAGCAAGGGATTCAGTCCCCTTCCTTCATCGGGTATTGGGAAAACCCTGGCAAACGGGTTGCTCCATCCCAGCAGCAAAAACAACAGGAAAATGGAGATACCGGCCAAGACAACCATCGTGTGAGGCAAAATTTCACGATTTGCAGATTTGTACCGCCAAACGACCACCAGGGTGAAAAACGACAGAATTAGCTGCCATAACAAGAGAGAACCTTCCATGCCTCCCCATACCGCTGTCAACTTATAAAAGAGCGGGAGGTCCGTGCTGGAATTCATGGAAACGAAACGAACACTGAAATCATCAGCAGCGAATGCGTAGGTCAGGGCGAGATAGGCAACTGCGACCATGATAAATTTCGCTGTGAGGCCGTTTTTTGCCGAATTCATTAAATTCAGGTTATTCCGCTGAATACCAAAGACCAGCGTAATCATGGAAAAAATCGCCAGTGCCATGGCGGAAAGCATCGCAAAATATCCAATATCAACAAACATGAATCAGTCCGGGAGGGTTATAAAATTGAGTGCCTGCTACTGCTGCAGTGATTTGTAATAGTCTTCTTTTTTGCCGGTGTGGTCGTCCACTTTGTATTCTTCGCTGTGTTTGACGAGAAGAGTTTCCGCTTGAAATTTGCCCGGGGCCGTGAGTTTTCCTTCAACAACCGCCCCCTGGCCTTCACGAAACATATCGGGTTTGGCGCCGGTATACTCAACCTGCAATACATACTGCTCTTCATCGGTTATTTGGAATTCAAGCCTGGTCTGCCGCGGAACCCAATTCAAAGAACCGGCTTTGACCATGCCCATGACTCGAATCGTTTCATCTTTTATAGAATCGTAGTTATTGCTAACTTCGCCGGGTGTATAATAGTAGGTGAGGTTTTGTGAGCTTATCGATCCGAAGATCCAGGTAGCAATACCAATGATCAGTACTCCTCCTATGATAAACTTAAGATTCTGTCTTTTCATGTTCATTCAATTTCTGCAGATTTTTAAGTTTTGAAGTAGTGGATTTTAATCTCAGCATCAGTCCGAGGCCGTAAACCAGAACTACAGCGATTACAATACCGTATGCTGCCAATAGATATTCGGTGTTTGCAGGCATGATTGTTTGATGGGAATTAAAAGATCGGGTTAAACGTGCATTGATCGACTCAAGATAAGAATCTAAATGAAAACCCCGGTAAATACAATAGACATCTACTTCTTTTCCTGAATCCAGTTTCGTATGAGAAGGGCTGTTTTGTTCGGATCTTCCAAAGCCATTTTAACAATGTCCCTGTTCTCGGCCACTTGATTTTCTCCCGCAGTCGGTATCTCTATCTCTTCCTCGTCATCGTAAAACAGGGGTCGCGATGGTCTCCGGTACCTGACGGGACTTTCAATGTTCCTCGAGCGTGATTGACTTTTAAGATTATGCATCAACGGCCAAATCACGCCAAAAACCAGACTTAAAACAACAATCACTATAAACGATGCTTTCAGCAAAAATATGAAGAAATCGTAGAACTGCATAAACGTCCTGAAAATATTTCCGTTCAAATAACAGGGAATTAACCCGGAGAACCAATGCAGATAGAATCACTGAAAGGAATTCAACGCTAATTTTACATCAAGGCAGAATTTCAAGCAACTGATCAAGTGGAAGATGATATACGGACTGGCATCCCTGGGTCATTCCGGGTTTACTCGATAAGCGGTAGGTTGTTTTCAGTTAGTCAAGATGGGCAGGCTGCCGCCGGCCCATCCTACATTTCTAATATAAAGTAGTATCTGCTCAGTGTAATTCCCCCTTGTCTGTTTTCATCACGAAGACACCAAAGACACGAAGCTTCATTAATTAACGATAACCGATAAGACAGAAAATCTTTTTTTATGAAATACAAGCCTTATTACTTCTTAATTTGATGATTTCACGGAACTCAATTCAATTTTCATCTGGATAGCTCTTGCTGAATTCTGTATTCTGACGTGTAAGATTGTTTGCAACCGTGTAACCATCAACTTCTTTGGTAAATCGCATGTCACAAGATTTGTGTTACCTGTGCGGAAACGGTATTCAGGGCGGAACATCGTTTTATGAAGATCATGGGAAAAAGGTCTGTATTTCCTGTTTCCGCAATGCCCAACGCTGCCAGAAATGTAAATTTCCTTCCAATTCCTTGAAACGGGTGGACGGTTTCGGAAATGTCTGCGAGTTTTGCTACGAAGGATTTGCAAAAGAAGAGGGGATGACTTGCTACCTGTGCCAGGGTAAAATCTGGTCCAATGCCTCTCACTACGCAGACCATGGAAAGGTGGTCTGTCAAAGCTGTTTCAAAGATGCCAAAATCAGGTGTTTCAGTTGTCGATTTCCCCATGTTGTTCAAGTCATCGATGGCCAGGGAGGAATCTGTGAGTTTTGCGTTGATAAAAACCTGAATAAAGACAGCGACTTGAAATCGATGATAAAACCGCTGCAATCTTTTGTAGGTAAATTCGGACACGAGGTAAATCCGAATCCCCATATCCTCTGGGTCAACTGGAAACTCGTTGTGGGCATGCAACAGGACGACCCCGACACGGTGATCATCACTTTTTTTGATGAACTGGTGAGATACTGTTATCCCGTTTATTACCTCAAGGGAATTTACTACGTCATTCCCAGCATACCTCGACAATGGTTCATGCCCTATCTGGCGGGTCAAATGATCGCTGCCGATATCTGTAAAAAATATAACCTGTTTCATTTACGTGGTAATTCCCCGTTTCTGGAACTTGCCAGGGGTTGGTGTCACTGGGTAGCCTACAACACGGCAAAAACCCTCAAATACGAAAAACCTATGAAGACCATAGCCCGTTGGCCTGAGTCGAGTTTGCCGGGAAATTTCCAAAAATTCCTCGCCATGTCCGAATTCAGATCGCCAACCGAGATTGTAGAATTCACCCAAACCAATATCAGCCAATACGCAAAAAAATACCTTTAACTAGTGCCTGAACGGAAAACCTAATAAGATTAACCATTCGGCCTTTTATGAAGAGATTTTTACTGCGAAGTTAAAGATTTTAAAAAGACCACCCATGCCACAAGCACTTGCACCGTTTCACCCTCTCATTCGGGATTGGTTTAACAAACAATATCATCACCCTACCGATATCCAGGAAAAATCCTGGCCTTTGATTTCAACCGAACAGCATGTATTGATAACAGCTCCAACCGGCAGTGGAAAAACGCTCACAGCCTTTCTTTGGGCTATCAATCAATTGGTGACAGGCAATTGGGCAAGCGAACGGACCAGTGTACTCTACGTTTCCCCGCTTAAAGCCTTAAACAATGACATTCGCCGTAACCTCAACCAGCCTCTGGCCGAGATTGAAGAGGTCTTCAAAACAGCCGGAGAACCATTCCCGGTCATTAAGGTATTTACAAGGAGCGGTGATACGCCCCAATCCGACCGCCGGAGAATGCTTCGACATCCTCCGGAAATCCTGATCACAACACCGGAAAGTCTGAATCTGCTGTTGAGCTCAAAATCCGGCAGAGAGGTCTTAACCGACCTTTCAACCGTGATTCTGGATGAAATTCATGCTGTGGTTGGTGAAAAGAGAGGCGTGCATTTGATGACAGCAGTAGACCGTCTGGTGAGGTTATCAGGCGATTTTCAGCGTATTGCGTTGTCTGCCACGGTCAAACCCTTGGAAAAGGTCGCTGAATTTGTTGGTGGATTCAAACTGAAAGGGGCTGCTGATCATCCTGAATTTGAAGCCCGACCGGTTGACATTGTGCAATCGGATATCAACAAGGAATACAGAATCGATGTCCGCTTTCCTGATGCGGAGATCAACAAGAATATCGAAGATCCTGTCTGGAATATCCTGGCAGATGAGTTCAGGAACATTGTGGTAAATAACCGCTCCACCTTGTTGTTTACCAATAGCAGAAAATTGAGTGAAAAACTCACCTATAAAATAAATAACCTATCCAACCAGGTCATTGCCTATGCCCACCATGGGTCACTTTCCAGGGAGATTCGTGAAGATGTTGAGCAAAAGCTGAAAAATGGCGATCTCAAGGCAATCGTTGCCACCAGCTCCCTGGAAATGGGAATCGATATCGGCGATCTGGATGAAGTGGTGCTGATTGAGTCACCGCCTTCGGTATCATCTGCCATTCAACGAATTGGTCGGGCTGGACATCGAGTCGGTGAAGTTAGTAAAGGAACCATCTTTCCCAGCCATGCCCAGGATTTCATCAGCGCAGCCGTGCTGGCCGAAGCAATTGACAAGCAAGACATTGAGGCCATCGAGCCTATCCAGGGCCCGCTGGATGTTCTGGCGCAAATTCTGGTTTCCATGGTCTGCGTCGAAACCTGGGACCTGGATGAGTTATTCGGATGGATTAAAACCAGCTATCCTTATCGCCAACTCTCACGGGAACAGTTTGACCTGGTTTTGAATATGCTGGCCGGCAGATATGCTGATAGCCGCATTCGCGAACTCAAACCGAGAATTTCCATTGACCGCTTGGATAATACGGTTTCCGGAAAAAAAGGATCGTTGATGGCGGTTTATATGTCCGGAGGCACCATTCCGGATCGAGGTTACTTCCAACTGCGACATCATGAAACCGGGGCCAGAATCGGAGAACTCGATGAGGAGTATGTCTGGGAAGCCCGACTTGGCCAGGTTGCTACTATTGGAACTCAAAACTGGCGAATCCAGAAAATCACCCACAACGATGTGTTTGCAGCACCTGCCGGAAACCCCATCATGAACACCCCATTTTGGAAAGGTGAAGATTATGGAAGAGATTTTCATTTTTCCAAACGTATCTCCGGTTTTCTGGAAAATGCTAACGATCGCCTGAATGAGCCGGAGTTCAGAGCTGAGTTGGGAACCCGGTTCCATATGAGCCCGTCTGCAATCAGGGAATTGATTGATTTTCTTAACAAACAGAAAGATGATACGGAATCTGAATTGCCCCACAGGCATCATCTGCTGCTGGAATATGTGAAGTCCGGTCCGGATGGAGCCCCGGGATCACAACTGGTTATTCATACTCTTTGGGGCGGTCAACTGAACAGGCCTTTTTCCATGGCGCTGGATGCAGCCTGGGAGCAGCGATTTGGTGAGAGGCTGGAGATCTTTCCCGGGAATGATTGTGTTGTTTTACAGCTGGCTCACCCCATCAAGCCTGAGGAAATATTGACCCTGGTAAAAGCGGATACTGTTGAGGAGTTTTTACGAATGCGCCTGGAAGGCTCGGGCTTTTTTGGAGCCCGATTTAGAGAATGTGCAGGCCGGGCGCTACTGATTATCAAAAACAAAATTAATCAGCGTATGCCTTTGTGGATGAACCGCCTGCGTTCTCAAAAACTGTTGGAAGGCATTTTGAAATACGATGATTTCCCCATTCTGCTGGAAACCTGGCGTACGTGTTTGCAGGATGAGTTTGATCTGGACGGCCTTAAACAGGTATTGGAAGAACTGGAGGCAGGTGAAATTACCTGGAGTATTGCCTATACAAGCCGACCCAGCCCTTTTGCATCGGGATTAACCTGGAACCAGGTTGATAAATATATGTACCAGCTGGATCAACCGGCATCAACCACGTCAGCACTTAGAAACAACTTGCTTCAGGATGTGGTATTTAATCCTGAATTGCGTCCCCAAATCCCCCAAAACATTGTGTCTCTCTTCGAAGAAAAGCGACAGCGATTATTCACAGGCTATGCTCCGCAGTCTGGCAGGGATCTCGTGGATTGGGTTAAAGAGAGAATCCTGATTCCTGTTTCCGAATGGAAGCAATTGCAAGCAGCCATTGATAGGGACAACGAAGACGAAATCATTTCGGATGCTGACTCCAAATTGGTAACCATTCGAATCGAAAAGTCAGACACCTTGCTCATAGCTGCCCTGGAAACCTTGCCTCGAATTTTGACAGGGTTGTATGCTGACCAAAAAAACCTTACCATAGCCGACCTGGCAGGAAACGTTCTGGATCAGCCATTGGAAACAAGTAGGGATGAGGAGTTGGGAGTATCCTTGATTAGTGAGTGGATTCAGTTTTATGGCCCTAAATCTCCGGAGTTTATTTCCAACTCCCTGGGAATCAGTTCTGTGACATTGAATACCGTACTTGAAGACCTTCAGCAGGCACAAACCATCATCTCCGGAGAACTGGTTCTTGAAGACAGTCAGTTCCTGATTTGCGATGCAGAAAATTTTGAATCCCTGCTGCGATTAAACCGTGCTAAATCCAAGCCGGTATTTAAGGCTCTTCCCATAAACTATCTGCCTTTATTTATTGCCCATCTGCAGGGATTAACCAGGGTCTCCAATGATGTGGAGGGCTTATTTCAACGAATCGAACAGCTTGTTTGTCTTTCCCAACCTGCCGAATCCTGGGAATCAGAAATACTCCCCGCCAGAATGCAAAGCTATCAGCTTTCTCAATTGGATACCATCATGCAGGAAGGTGAATTGAGCTGGGTAGGCACCGATAAGCAAAAAACCGCCTTTTGTTTTCTGCAGGAATTGGATCTGATGAAATCAACCCTACATGAAAATAAAAACGATGAAGATAACCGGGATGATTCCGAGGCAGCTACCGTAAAACAATCTTTGTCCGATAAAGACGGTCGCTACAATTTTACTTCACTGCAACAGCTGACCGGTAAAAGTGCGGGAGATCTTTCAGAATCCATCTGGCAGGAGGTTTGGAAAGGTGAGTTGACAAATGACAGCTTTGCTTCCCTGAGAAAAGGAATCGAAAATAAATTCCATTTTAACCTAACCATAGAAACTGAATACAAACAAAAGAGAAGAGGGCGTCGTTCGTCAGGAAGAAGCGGTTTTGCCAAATGGAAAGGCAGTATTCCCTATGCCGGAAACTGGTTTCTGTTACCGGAAGTTGAAGCGACGGAAGATTTACTGGAGCAGGCGGAGTTAAACAAAGACAGGGTTCGATTGTTACTGGATCGATACGGTATTTTGTTCAGAGAATTATTGTTGAAAGAGCTTCCGGAACTAAGTTGGAAAGCTCTATTCAGATCATTGCGACTCATGGAACTGGCAGGAGAAGTCCTCTCCGGATATTTTTTCGAACAGATACCGGGACCCCAATTCATCTCTCACCAGGCCTTTCGAATTCTACAAGGCAGTCTACCGGAGGATAACATCTATTGGATGAATGCCGCGGACCCGGCTTCTGTTTGCGGATTACCCGTTGACCAACTGAAAGCCTATCTGCCCAGGCGACTAAACAGCACTCATCTGGTCTTTAAAGGAACTCACCTGGTTCTGATTTCCGAACGAAACGGCAAGGCTCTCACTATTGACATTGAACCTGATAACAGTCACATTCAGGAATTCCTGGCGCCGCTCAAGCATTTATTGTACAGACAATTCATGCCTCTGAAGCAAATTGTCATTGAAACCATTAATCAGCAACATGCCGCCAAAAGCCCTTATGTTGATGCTCTGAAAACCTCATTCGAGGTTTTGGTCGAGCATAAAAAAGTGACATTGTATCGAAAAATATAGGACATAACCATGAGCAAACAGGTTCCAAATATTGATTTAACGGATGTGTATGATGAATCATTCACAGGCGAAATAGAAACCTACCGCCGCTTTGTAACTGTCTTCATAAACCAGATATTCAACAGACATTATGTTGAAACCGGTTTGATTCAAAAGCACACCTACCCGGAACTAACGGACCTGGATTTTCACCCGTCACTGACTGCCTATCATTTTACCCGCAAAATTCTGGAATATTACCTGGACAAGGGCGATCTGCAGATAAAAGAAGACGGTTATATCAATATTTTGAACCCCATTGAGGACAAAGACCCTGAAGATAAAGACCTGGACGATTTCCTGGCCAGCCACCCCGAAAAACAAAATTTTTTTGGAATACTCAGAAAAATCAGAGATGTAGCCAAGGAAGTTTTATTCGAAGGACAGGATGCCTTGCTAACGCTGGCGAACGATAACTTCAGGCAAGCAATGCAATTATGGGAAGACCTGATGCTCAATGCCCAGGTGAAACTCCCTTGTCATCAACTGGTATTACGGGCAATGCACGAGAAAGCCAAAGAGAACCAACCACTTACCATATTTGAAGGTGGTGCCGGTGTCGGGTCCGTATTACGCGATGGATTGAAAGACTCCCGGTTTATGAGTGTGATGGAAAAGGTTGAACGATATCACTTTACCGACGTCAGCCTGAGTTTGATAAAAATGGGCAGGGAGAGTCTAAGAGAGCAGCTTCCCCCGGAAATTTTCGATAGATTTGAATTCAAAGTGGCCAACCTGGACAAGCTGTTTTTGAACGGCACACCATTCACCAGGAAGGACTCGGTGGATATGATTATTCTGGAGCATGTTCTATACGATGTGATCGATCTCGATGCGACACTAAAGCTGTTTCACCAGAGTCTCAAACCCGGCGGGTACCTGGTTTTTACCATGGCTTTTCGAACCGAGCCTAAAAACTTTTTCCCTTTTGAATACCTGCAATCCACCTTTCAAAGTTACAACAAAGCCAAATTGGAGGAAGGGTATCGCAATCACGTGGGGTATTTAACACTGGCTGAATGGAAGAACTCCCTGGAAAGGGCAGGATTTGAAGATTTCGAAGTTCATCCTGCCGGGGAAAACCAGGTTCAGTGGCCTTATGGAGGGATTCTGGCTGTACCCTCAAAATAGGGCTTCTTTTTCACCGTAATCGACGCCTTCACATTTCTTCCAGCGTTTGTGCATCCAGAAATATTGCTCAGGGTGAGCTTCAATCTCTTCCCGGAGAATATTGAAATATGCCTGGGTCAGACGCTGCACATTTTCTTTTCTGGTTTCCGCTTTTTCAAACTCCACTTTGCGAAACCGGATTTTCATGCGATCGCCGTTCTTCAAACAGGAAAAGTAGAAATAATCGACTTTGTTAAGCAAAGAAAGTAAAGCCGGACCTTGTGCTGCATCGGTCTCCCTGTCAAAAAAATCGATCCAGATCGGGGCCTTGGAAGGAGACTGATCTCCAACAATCGCCACCAAGCCTTCTTTAGCCGCGTTGTACAGTTCTGTTCGATCGTCTTGTGAGCCGGCTGTTTTGGTGCCTGCCCGTCTGCGAATCTGGTTTAGCCACTTATCAGCGGTCTTGTTGGCGTGGGTTCCGGTGAATACCATTACATCCTCACCAAGTTTAGGCATAACCAGGTTGGCTATTTCCCAACATCCCAAATGACCGCCCACCAGGATGCCACCCGACTTTTTACGGTTTTTCAGGACTTCCTGCCCTTCCACATCGATCCAGCTTTCCAGTGGTTTTTTGGCTTCCTTGTCCAGAATCAGCACCCGCATCATCTCTCTTCCAAAATGCTCAAAACAGCCAACGGCAATTTTTTCCAATTCCTTATTGCTGTATTTGTCTTTAAACGCGATACGAAGGTTTTTCACGACAGTGCTTCTCCTGGCTTTCAAGCGCCAGGCCAGTCGACCAATTCCCCTGCCTAGTCCAAGTACCCACGAGGAGGGGATAGAGCGACAAAAATAGTAGAAGCTTTTAAACAGGACCTGCTCAATTCTGAATTGAGTTTGCAGGGATACTCGTTTGGATAATCTCATGGTGACATTCAGGCTGGATGAACGTTTCTTTGTGTGAGATATGCCATGATGTCGTCCAATGAATTTAGATTGGGCAAATCCTCTTTATCAATTTGAATGTCGTATGTTTCTTCGAACTGAGTCTTTAGTTCGATTATGAGAATTGAATCGATGCCCAGGTCATCTACAAATAATGTATGATCGCTTAATTCACTTTCGGAGATTTCCAGCGTTTCACAAACCAGGGATTTTGCCTGTTGATAGAGTTGGTTATCCATGTATTGCCCCATTAATCTAATGTTCTTCTGTCATCATGCGAGTTTTTATTTGCCTTCGAGTCTTAATCATTTAGTCAGAAATGGCAAGACTCCCGGTTTATCTCTAAACTACTTTGATGGTATTTCCCTCATATTCAACAACCTGATTCTGGCGGATTTTCTTTTTTTTGCGAGTCTCCACCTCTCCATCCACCTTGACCAATCCGTCGCCGGTTACCACTTTAGCTTCACCACCTGTCTGGCAAAGCCCGGTGACTTTCAGAAGCTTTATCAATTCGATATATTCACCCCTCAACTCAAATTCCTGTTCCATTTCTTCATATCCCCTATTTAATATTGAACGGTTGCGCGGCAACACAACCCGCAAATCTGCAATCTAAAATCATAATTCTTAAATGTAAGATAACGCAACCGCTGTTTTGACTCAGTTTTGAGACCGGTGATTCCAAACGATTTTCCTTAGACAAATCACAAGGATTTTCATAGAATTAGACCACCCGGCAGATTAGATATTAAGAATCTTCATTGCAGTCACAAAACGTCTTATCAAACTTATTATGCCCTTTTGGAAAAAGAAGATTGACCCTTCCACACCGGCTTCTGAGGAAGATATTCAACGAGAGATTCGAAAAAGGATATTAAAAGTATCCGGAATCAGATCGGAGATAGATAATTCACAAGAAGCGACCAAAGCAACCCTGGATGCCTTGGAAGATATGGTTGGTTTATCCAGGGAGGAGATGGAACGCATTGCCGAAGAAGTCCGGGCAGAATTCCGGGAAAATAAAGCAACATCATCAATCAATCAAAAAGCTCAAAAAATCATACCCTGGACGGGAATCCTTCTCATCGCTCTTACCTTTCTTCTCATGCGCAGGGGATCGTCCTGGTATATTTTTACGGGGATTTTGCTGGTATTTGTCATATTCAATTATTTTTTTCGCAAACCTCCGTCTGATAACGATGACTCCTAACCAGAGGAAACAAGATGTCAAACATCACACTTATTATCGGTAACAAGAACTATTCATCCTGGTCGTTACGCCCCTGGCTCTATTTAAAGCATTTTAATATTCCTTTTGAAGAAATTAGAATCCCCCTGTATTCAGAAGGATCTAAGGAAAAAATACTGCAGTACTCACCTTCAGGCAAAGTACCGGCAATAAAACACGGAGATGTAAATGTCTGGGATTCACTGGCAGTTATGGAATATTTGGCAGACATTTACCCGACCAATGGAAGTTGGCCGGAAAAGTCTTCAGCTAGGGCGTTTGCCAGATCTGTCAGTGCAGAAATGCATTCCGGTTTTTTTGCCCTGAGAGAATATCTGCCAATGAACTGCAGAAGAGTATATAAAGACTTCAAACCGCCTGAAAGTGCAGTGGCTGATATAGACCGAGTCAAACAGATCTGGACAGAATGCCGGGAAAGATACGGAAAACAAGGCCCCTGGCTGTTTGGAGATTTCTCAATTGCCGATTGCATGTATGCACCGGTTGTCATGAGGTTTCATTCCTATTCTGTCGCCGTTAGCCCAATATTGCAGGATTATATGGAATCCGTAAAAGGGCATGCCGCCATGGTTGAATGGATTGCAGCCTCAAAAGCGGAAACCGACGTCATAACCTCCGTTGAATTGGATTAAATTATTAACTCCCGGGAAGCTGGCAGAGCTTCCCGCTCCCCTCTTCTGATCAAACCTTACCCGATTGTCTGTCTCTTTTATCCTGATTTTTTAAACTAAAAAGTCAAAAAGTAGGTATTTCTTTTACTTCATGACATACTATTAAGAAAACCAAATGCAATTGCCTGCACAGGCTTTTTCAAAAATACTATCGAACCTTCGTTCGCTTTTTCCCTCTGAAATTATTTTCAAAATGCTGTAAAGAAAGGTCTTACTTGATTTCATCGAGGTGCGACAGAAAGTTTTTGTTGATATTTTTTGATTTTTGAGGTTAGAAAAGCGAGCATGAAACAATTTTACATTCACGATAAAGAATCATAACACTCAGAAATATTTAGCCATTGTACGGGGTGGTGGGGCAATCCACTAGGAGCACCCCGGTAATGGATAGCTGTTTTTGTTGGAGACAGGAGAGAACGCACTATGGAGGTGAAAAGTGCAAAACAATACGACAGCATTAAGCAGTGTGCTGACGCTATTATTGATAAGGTTGGGAAGAATATTGTTTTGGGTACCCCCTTGGCACTGGGTAAACCAAATCAACTGATTAACGAAATTTATAGGCGAGCAAAGGAAGACTCGTCTATCAAATTGAGAATAATAACTGCATTGTCATTAGAACGACCCAAGGCTTCCGGTGAATTGGAGAGCAGGCTGGCAGGCCCCCTGGTTGAGAGGGTATTTGCTGATTTTCCAGATTTTGAATACCTGATTGACATGAGGAAAAACCAGCTACCCCCCAATTTTGAATTAATTGAATTTTATAATAAATCCGGTAGTTTTCTGAATATTCCCCACGCACAGCAAAATTATATCAGTACCAACTATACTCATGCTCCCCGTGACATTTTTGCCTTAGGCATTAACGTTGCGGCCCAGTTGCTTGGCAAAAAGACCATAGCTGGCAAGACCATGTACAGCATGAGCTGCAACCCCGACACACCGATTGAGATTGGTGATGGCATGCGGAAACAGGCATCCAATGGTGAAAAGAATTTCATCGTAGGTCAGGTCAACAATAATTTACCTTTTATGTACGGCGACGCCCTTTGCGACGGTAAAAACTTTGATGCCATAGTAGACAATCCAAAGTACGATTTTACTCTTTTCGCGCCTCCCAAAGGTTCCATTGCAACCGACGATTATATGATCGGTATGAACGCCAGTGCCCTGATTCAGGATGGAGGAACCCTGCAAATTGGAATTGGCGCCCTGGGTGACGCGATTTGTGCCGGCCTGCAAATGCGACAGGATCACAACAAAGCCTATTGTGATTCCTTGCATGCCTTTAATATTCTTGAAAATTTTGGAGAAACTGTTGAAAGGTGGGGAGGAACCGATCGTTTTGAA
This sequence comes from SAR324 cluster bacterium, assembly GCA_028282825.1. Lineage (GTDB taxonomy): Bacteria > SAR324 > SAR324 > XYD2-FULL-50-16 > XYD2-FULL-50-16 > JAHJTV01. The sequence goes on along the minus strand of JANQGZ010000051.1, from coordinate 13,292 downwards.
GAAGGCTTGCATGGATCGTCCGAAATGCTGGTGGATGGCTTCGTACATCTTTTCCGCAGCGGTATCATTAAGCGTAAAGTATACGATAACAAGTCTCTGCAGAAGCTGATCAATCAGAAGAGAATCACTGAGAAGGTTACTCCTGAAACGTTGACTGCCTTGATGGAAAACGAAGCAATTCACAGGAGGCTGACAAAGCGCAATTTCGATTTCCTTCAGAAGTTCGGTATCTTCAAACCCGGGCTTAGTTATCATGATGGGGAGATTAAAAATGGGTCTGCCACATACTCTGCTGATCTCTCCGATGCGGTGAATTTTGATAAAATTGCTGCCAACTGCCTTGGCAAAGAGCTGCAACAGGGAATAGTGATGCATGGTTGTTTCTTCATCGGTCCTCAATCATTCTACGATGCGCTGAATGACATGAGTGAAGAGGAAAGACAACTCTTTAACATGACCAGTGTTCAATATGTTAACCAGCTTTATGGTGGTGAAGAACTGAAGGCTTTGCAGCGTTCCAAGGCGCGTTACATCAATGCGGGTATGAAAGTAAACCTGCTGGGTGCCATCACTTCCGATGCCCTTGAGGATGGTCGAGTGGTCAGTGGTGTAGGTGGACAATATAATTTTGTCAGTATGGCTCATGCCTTGCCGGATGCGCGCGGCATTATCATGATCAAATCCACACGAACGAAAGCTGGTAAAGTGAGTTCCAACGTGGTGTTTAAATACGGTCATACCACCATACCTCGTCATTTGCGGGATATAGTAGTTACAGAATACGGAATTGCTGATGTCAGGGGACAGACAGATGCCGAAACCATTGCCCGGATTCTGAACGTCACTGATTCCAGATTTCAGGAAGGTCTTTTAAAACAAGCTAAAAAAGCCGGAAAGATCTCGTCGAATTACAGTATTCCGGACAGGTTTCGAAACAACACCCCCGAAAAGCTGGAACAGCAAATGGCTCCATTCAGAGAACAAGGCTATTTCCAGCTATATCCGCTGGGACAGGACCTCACCGATGAAGAATCCGTGCTGGCAAGATCCCTAAGAAAGTTGAAGAACGACGCGGGTGCCAAACGATTTGCCTTCGGCAAACTGGGTAAAGCATTTGTGTCCACTCCCCAGGCAGCAATGCCTTACCTGGAAAGGATGCAGTTGGACAAACCCTCCGGTTTAAAAGAAAAAATGCTGAAGAAAATCGTCGTTTACGCCCTGCTCAACAACAACCAAATCTAGTTTCCAGAGTGAGTCAGCCCCGGTCGACTCACTCTGCCTTCCTAAGAAATGCTCCCCAAGTGTGTCGTCCCAACGGGACTTTTTATAGGCATGCGGCTCAATACCAGTGGTTAAAACCACTGGCTACTATCTGTCGCTCCTACGGAGCTTGTAATCGATGTAGACAAAATCCCGAAGTGATGTCACAGGAGTGGCTTACGGTGTCAACCGCTGGGAGTTTGCAGCAATGTCCAATTGAGTTTCAAAGGAACGACACCAATGACTTATAACCCGTCAAATTAATTAGGTATCCGAATCTATTGGTGAACACATTTCATTTCTAAGACTTGCAATTCACGTGAGTAGTTTCTACAATCAGGCCACAATTTCACAAACTGATGTCTAAGGGTGTTATGAACATAAAAGATTTAATTGATAAAACACTTTCACTACCAGTGCAGGAAAGAGCTTACGTTGTAGAATCAATCTTAAGAAGTATGAATCCTCCAAAAGAGGAAATTGACAAACTGTGGGTCAATACAGCCAGGAATAGGCTGAAAGAGCTTCGAACTGGCAAATCTAAAAGCGTACCGGGAGAAGAAGTGTTTAAAAATATCCGGTGATCTGATAACCGATAGCTGATAACCGATAACCGCCCTAACTCAAATGCGGCACATCCCTCCAGTCGATGCCCAGCAATAAGGCTGACTTTCTATCCACCTCGATTGCGTCATATCCTGCTATGATTTTGTTGACCGGGGGATTGCAGTGATTTCCACCGAGATGAAAATCTGCCAGACCAATTGAGGCATCCACTACAGAAAGATCAGGCCGAATATAACAGCAAAGATCGTCAATTGATTGATGCATGTGATTGTGAAACACGGCTTTTTTCCAGGTACCGTAGCTACCGGAGTAGTATTTTGGGGGGGCAAATCCCATCATGTTTTTTAAAGCCCCGGTTATTGTGGCCAGCGAGTGAGCCTTCAACACCGGAACCGAGATGATATAGTGGGAAAAGGCTATGTCCGGCAACATCATATCCGGGAAAATCCGGCAATTGGGATTGTGTTTCTTAGTCAAAGGTGCATGATTCAGATCAAGCAAAGAGACATTGTATTTCTCCACCAACTCATCATAGCCCAATCTGGAAAAGATCTGATCCGTCTCCAAAACAGCATCACCGCAACCCTCCGCAACGACGATTTCGGCAGCGCTGCATGCTCGAATATACTCGATAATGGCTTCACAACATTCAACCGTTGTGGTTACGGGATGGGGAGATGCATTAACCAGATTCGGTTTGATAAGGATTCTCCTTTCTTTGGCTAAAACCTCATCAGCCCCTATCTCATCCAATGCCACCGTGATCGTTTCCCGGTATGTACTAAATTCCCGGATGGAAATCTTCATCTTCTGTTTCCTATAAAAATCGTGATTTTTTACGCTTCAACTTCAAGGACACATTCTTCCGGATGACTTTTATTCATTGTAACCCTCCAGCGGATTTCTGTCAGCTCTTCCAAAAATTCCATGTCGTGGCTAACCAACAGCAATCCAGCCGGGAAGCCCGCCAAAGATTCCTTTAAGCACTCTACAGAAAGCAAATCAAGGTGATTGGTAGGTTCATCCAAGATCATCAAATGAGGAACATGAGCAGCGCCCAGTGCCAACATGATTTTCCTGATTTCACCTGGGCTTGGTAATGCGCTTTCCAGCAGGCTTGGTGGACGAGTACCCAGGCGATTTACAAAGGTCATCACAAAACCCAGTTTGTCTGAAGATAAGGCCTTAATTTCTTCCAATAATTCGGCTGATTTGGTCTGATCAATTTCCTGGGGTAAATAGGTTACTTTCTCCTTGGGCAACGTTAACGAATCAAAAATCAGTTTGATTAGTGTACTTTTCCCATTGCCATTGGCACCTACCAGTGCAATACGATCTGCAGGTCTCATTTCCAGTTTGGGATATATCAATGTCTTTCCCTGTCCCAGGGCGATTTTTCCCGACTCCAGCGTAAATAGGGTGTTTCGGCTCGAACACTCACCTTCCTGCCAGATGCCGGTTTCATAGGATTTTTTAACGGATAATGAATCCAGACGATCCTTGGCTTGTCTGGCTCTTCCGTTTAGTTGATTCATTAACTTTCCTGCGACAGCATCCTTCCCGGTTAGTTTTGCCAGATTCTTTTTCTCTTTGGCATCGTGATCTTTTTTATCAATACCACGTTTCGATTTTTTTCGATCCGCTTTGGCTGCCTCTGAGCGACGTTTTTTTACCTCACGTTCGATACGCTTATATTCTTTTCTGGCCAGTATTTCCTGCTTTTCAGCTGTTTCAAGCTCGCGTTGTACCTGCTTCCATCCCTGGCTGAAGTTGCCGGGAAATAAGTTAAAGTCCGGGGGATCAATGAACAAACAATGGCTGCATAATGTATCCATCAATATCTTGTCATGACTGACAATCAATCCGATTCCTCTGAATGCTTTAAGCGCACCGAGCAAGGTATCGCGAGCCTCACTATCCAAATGGTTGGTGGGTTCATCAATGGCAAGTAAGTCAGGCTGTTGCCATAAAGCTGTTCCAATTTGAGCGCGTTTTCGCTCTCCATGACTAAGAGAGTCCCAGCGCCAGAGCCAGTCATCTTCTATACCTAGCTTGCCTTTCACACTATAGGCATCTCTTTCATTGTCATACATAAACTGCTCAAAATCATCCGGTTGAAAGTCTGTCCTCTGCCGGCAATAGATGGCAGACGGAGGACCAGTGATTCTCCCGGATATCGGCTTCAATATGCCTGTAGCAAGTTGCAGTAAAGTGCTTTTTCCAACACCATTTGCTCCCACAAATCCGGTCCAGCCAGAAGGCAGTTGCAGCGTCAAATCCTTGATTGTCGATGCGCTCTGTGTTTCATAGGCGAATGAAACAGTATTAAATTCAATAAATTGTTTTCCCGACATTTCTCCTCTCCACTAAAAACCTATCTGTAACGTTTTTCCTTGTGAAGCCGAATTCACTGAAACCGAAAAACAAAGCGATTATTCGAACCGGGATAAAAGCTGTTTGGATTTGAGGTACTGATACGGAGCGAATCCCCTGCAAATGAGGGCAGGGAAAATCTTACGTTTCGGTTTTTTGGTGACCGATGCTTCAAAAGGATTGAATAAATTGTAAGATTTGTTAGCTGCGCATCCCGTTTTATGGATAGAATTGATGTGTATTGTTGGTGTGTCTTTATAAGTATGCAGTTTAGAAAAACCTCAAGGCGATTGTCAATATAGCATGATGTATTCATGCAGGATTTCGGGACATGCTGATGATTCATCGTCTGCAAGGTTTTCTGAAGATAAAATCTAATGCATTCACTGTTATAAACCAAATCCTGTAGTAGGTTTAACACATTTTGACCTTTACCTATCCAGCTCTTAAATTATATAAATCCCGAATACGGGAACGACAATTTTTTTTTCAAGAGCGATCAGTCATGTCATTGGGAGGACAGCATGTTTAAATTCATCGCGGCAGTCTGGGTATTTTTCTTTGGAAAGTTTAGCTGGAAACCACCAATCTGGCTGGTTTTTCTATTCAAGCCTGTCACTTTTTTATTGTCTTCCATCAAAAAGGTGTTTTCAGCCCTCTATGCAAAAGGAAAATTACCTTTCTTTGGCACGATGTTAAGCATTTTACTGATCGCTGCTGCGGCCGGTGTCGGTTATGTTTATTATGAAAGCCTGCCCAAACCGGTGCGCCTGTCAGTGCAGGTCTCTTCCATAAAAGCAACACCGCTTCGCAAAGATGCCGTTCCCGACCAATTGTTTATCGATTTTGGAGGATCAGCAGCTCCTTTAAATGATGTTGGCAAGGAAATCAAAAAAGGCTTAGTGATGAATCCCCAGTTGGGTGGAAAATGGAAGTGGGAAACCGACCGGCGGATATCATTTACTATTAAAGAAGACTGGCCCATCGATCGGGAAGTATCCGTGACCTTCACTGAAGGTTTGATCCCCGATCACGTTCACCTGCTGACCGACAACATTGAATTCAATACACCAACATTCAAAGTTACCATCTTCAATCACGAGTTTTATCAAAATCCCCAGCTGCAAAAAGATAAAAAAATTGTTTCCACTGTCCGGTTCTCTCATCCGGTTGATCCCAAGAGTTTGGAGAAAAAAATCCAATTTGAATATGGCAAGAACACGAAAAACAAAAACTGGAAACATCTGAATAAAAAACTCAACTTTGAAGTCACCTATGACGAGTTTTTCGGATCAGCCTACATTCATACTGAAAATCTTGATCTGCCTCTCTTTGGTCAGGATGTCAAACTCGTTGTCAATTCAGGAGTAGAATCATCTATAAAGGGGGGTAATTCATCCAGGGAAGTCAAAAGACACGCCACTATCCCCGGCATGTTCAGTTATTTCCGAATTGCCGATGCGGATTTTACATTTGTCAGAAACGAGCAATACGAACCAGAGCAGGTTTTAGTAATCAATACTACTGCCCTGGTTGCCCAGGAGGAATTGGCAAATTCGCTGGAGCTTTTTCTGTTACCAAAAGACAGACCGAAAACCCCGGGAAGAGAGGCAATCAGTAATTATAAAAGTTGGGGCAAATCGGAAATCGGAAAGATCATCCTTGAACAGTCCAAAAAGGTTAAGTTGACACCCATTCCCCCTCCCCATCAGTATTCCAAGGTTTTAAGTTTCAAATACAACGTTGAACCAGGAAATTTCCTCTATTTGAGAATAAAAGACGGAGTAAAATCCTTTGGAGGATATGTTCTGGCAGAAGAGTTTGACCAGGTAATAAAGGTAAGCGATTTTCCAAGGGAACTTTACATCATGCAAAATGGCTCCCTGCTTAGCCTGTCAGGAGAGAAAAAGATATCGATAGCAGCCAGGGAGATGCAGGATATCAGGCTTACAGCAGGCAGATTGCTGCCCGGTCAGCTGGCCCATTTAATTTCACAGACCTATGGCAATCTTACCAATGTGGAATTCCGCAATTGGAATTTTGACAAGAAAAACCTGACTGAAATCTTCACCGAATATCAGTCGTTACCATTCGCAGGAAGGGGGAAGACGCAATATACCTCTTTTGATTTCTCAAAATACATGCGGAATATTGATCAACCGCGTGGCATTTTTCTGTTTGAGGTTCAAGGTTGGAATCAAAATCGAAAAAGACCGTTTGGCAGAGCTGATAAGCGGTTGGTAATGGTCACAGACCTGGGAATGATTGTAAAAACGTCTGTGGACCGATCCACAAATGTCTTTGTGCAATCAATCAAAACCGGTCGTCCTGTTGCCAACTGTAAAGTATCCGTCATCGGTAAAAATGGAATGTCTGTTTTGACTCAATACACCGATAATGGAGGAAAGGCATCCTTTCCAAATCTCAAGGATTTTCGTTATGAAAAAGATCCAATCGCATTTCTGGCAACAAAACAAAGCGACTTTTCCTTTATCCCAATAAAAAGCCACCTCAGCGAGGTTGATTTCTCACAATTTGATACTGGTGGGGTTTACACACGCTATCAGGAGAAAAAGCTCAATGCTTATCTATTCTCCGATAGGGGCCTATACCGACCTGGAGAAGAAATTAGTATCGGAATGATTGTAAAGGCGCCGGTGTGGAGTCGCAGTCTCAAAGGAATTCCTCTCGAAGTTGTTGTCACAGATCCCAGGGGTTTGAGGGTTAAAAATACCAAAATCAAGCTTTCAAGTCTGGGTTTTGAAGAGTATACATTTGCCACGCAGGAAACCTCTAAAACAGGTACCTACACAGTATCTCTATACCTGTTAAGAGAAGACGGTCGTATCAAAAGCAAACTGGGCAGTCGAACCGTCAAAGTGGAAGAATTCATGCCGGATCGAATGAAGATCACTGCCAAGTTTTCAGTACCAACAAATACCGGCTGGATCTCCCCGGAAAATCTAAAAGGACTGGTCAATCTGCAAAATCTGTTTGGTACGCCGGCCCAGGACAGACGAATCACCGGGGAGATTATTCTCAGACCATCCTACCCTTCTTTCCGTCAATACAGGGAGTACACTTTTTATGATCCTCTTCGATCTAAAGATCCCTATTCACAGGTCTTGACAGAGCAGGTCAGCGACGAAAACGGTCATGCCACCTTTGATCTGGAGCTGGAAAAATATGAAAGAGCTACTTATCTATTGAGATTTTTCAGCCGGGGTTTTGAAGCAGAAGGTGGACGTTCTGTTTCCGCCTCCTCTTCTGTTTTGGTTTCTCCACTTAAATACCTGGTTGGTTATAAAGCGGAAGGTGCATTGGGATATATTTCCAAAAACGCCAAATTGGCAGTTGATTTCATCAGCATCAATTCCGATCTTGAAAAGGTCGAAACAAAAGACCTTTTCCTGGAACTGATTGAATTGAAGAGGGTGTCAACCCTGGTGAAGCAAGATAACGGAACCTATAAATATGAAAGTATAGAAAAAGAATATCCTGTAAGTCGGTCTGATTTTGCCATAGCAGCTAAAGGCACAAAGTATCCCCTGCCGACCAAAAAGCCGGGTGATTTCCTGATAGTGCTGAGGGACAACCAGGATGTTGAGTTGAACAAGGTTCGTTTTTCAGTGATGGGGTCCACCAACATCGCTCACGATATGGAGAAGAATGCCGAACTGCAGATCAAGCTCAATAAAGAAGACTTCAACCCTAACGAACAGATTCGCATCAGCATTCGCGCGCCTTATACCGGTTCCGGACTAATAACCATTGAACGGGATAAGGTATACGCCCATAAATGGTTCAGAACCGGCAGCACCAATACAGTGCAAAGCATTGGTATTCCACAAGGTTTGGAAGGAAATGCTTATGTTAATGTGACATTTGTCCGTGCGGCTGATTCTTCTGAAATCTTTATGAGTCCTATGTCTACCGGGGTAGCGCCTTTTTCCATCAGCAAGGCCAATCGAGTCAACGATATCTCTCTGAAGATCCCGGGATTGATAGCACCGGGCAAAACATTGCCGATTAAGTACAAAACCCGCCACAAAGGGAAAATACTACTTTTCGGAGTGGATGAAGGTATTCTGCAGGTTGCCAGGTATCAAAATCCTGATCCGTTGAATCATTTCTTTAAGAAAAAGGCCCTGGAAGTGTCCACCAGACAGATTCTGGATCTGATTTTGCCGGAATACTCTGTTGTGAAAAGAAAGCTTATGGAACCGGGTGGTGGTGCCTCAGCTTTGCTTGGCAAAAACCTTAATCCATTCAAACGTAAGCGTGACAAGGCGGTTGTTTTCTGGTCAGGAATCCTGGATTCGAGCTCCCGGGAAAGAACATTGGATTATACTATACCGGATTACTTCAATGGAACAATGCGTATCCTGGCCGTCTCTGTGTCAGCGAGTGCTATGGATGCTGTTTCGGATAGTGTTTTTGTGCGTGGGCCTTTTGTTTTAAGCCCCAATGTACCTACCTTTGTATCACCTTCCGATACATTTAAGGTATCTGTTGGTGTTTCCAACAACGTGAAGGGTTCCGGAGACGACGCCGACGTTCAGGTAAGTCTGGAGACCACTTCCAACGTCACTGTCATCGGATCATCACAGCAAAAAGTCAAGATCAGCGAAAATAGCGAAAAATCTGTAACTTTTGATCTAAAGGCTACTGAAAAGCTGGGCAACGCAGAGTTTCGCTTTGTCGCCAGTCATGGTAACAAAAGCATCAAACGCACAACCACTGCCAGCGTGCGTCCTGCTACTCCCTACATAACGGCTGTCAAGGCTGGCTATCTGAAAGCAGGTACCAAGGGCGAGATCGATGTGAAACGTCCGATGTTCAAGGAATTCCGTAGCAATGAAGTCGGCGTCTCATTTGTTCCACTTGGTCTGTCAGGTGGGCTTTTAAAATATCTAAAGTCTTATCCTTACGGCTGTACAGAGCAGGTAGTTTCCAAAAGTCTGCCATTACTGGTCCTGCGAGATAGACCTGAATTCGGAATCACTTCGCTTGATACCAAAGAGCAATTGGATATCACCATTCAATTGTTGAGGAATCGCCAGAATCATCGTGGTGGCATTTCAGTCTGGGATAATACGGGATCCGTTTCGGTTTTCCATACCGTGTACTCCATGCATTTTCTCACAGAAGCCAGAGAGAGAAATATTGGCATTCCGCGCGATCTATTCCAAAAAGGATTACGCTATCTGGATAGCTACAGCAAAAGAGAACCGGAAAATCTGCATGATGCCCGCGTGAAGGCTTATGCTATCTATATTTTAACCCGCAATTCGCAAATAACAACCAAAGCGCTAGCATCGCTAAAAAAGTGGTTGGATACCTACTACCAGAAAGAGCAAAGCAGCGAACTGACCACACTATTCCTGGCTGCTTCATACAGCCTTTTGAGGATGGATGACAAAGCGGGGGAATTGGCAGAGTCATTTAAGAGAAGTGCTGAAGTCAGCATTAACTATCATGAAAACCTGTATGATCGTTTGATCAGGGATGCCACCTATCTTTATCTGATATCAAGGCATTTCCCGGACATGGTCAAGGAGCTGGATGAAACAGTCATCTTAGATCTTGTCAATCCCCTGTTGAAGGGAAGGTACAACTCAATTTCGTCCGCTTATTCGATTCTGGCATTTGATGCCTATGCTCAACTTTCAGGTGCACCAAATCCAGTGGATGTAGCCCTAACAGAAAGCAATGCCTCCGGCTTAAACAATCCATTGAAACTAGAGGGTGGCCTATTCTCTAACAGTAATTTTAGTGAGCTTGCAGAGAAGCTTTCCATCGACAACAAGAGCGACCAAATGCTCTTTTACTCTGCTGTTCAGTCCGGATTTGACAAAGCTGCAGCCCAGAAACCTGAAAAACAGAAAATCGAAGTCACCAGGGAATTTACCAATTTGGACGGAGAAGTAGTTCAAGAAGTGAACCAGGGTGAGGAAGTGAATGTTACGTTTAAATTCAGATCACTTTCCAACGACACCCATTACAACATTGTGATTGTTGATTTACTGCCTGGTGGATTTGAGGTTGTACTTGATTCGCTGGATCGCGATTCGAGTCTTGATAATCTCGATGCCAGGGAAGACAGGGTTCTGGCGTTCACATCCATGGATTCGGGTCTTGATACAGTTAAATACCGTATTAAAGCCACGAACAAAGGGAAATATCTTGTTCCGCCTGTTTTAGCAAAATCGATGTATGATCCTGATGTTCACGCCAAATCAGTCAGTTCAGACATTGAAGTAAAGTAGGTAGATACGGTTATCAGTTATCGGTTTTTTATATCGCTGAAAGCGAAGCTTTCACAACAGGCTGATAACCGATAGCCGATAACTGATAACGTTACCTGGTTATATTTTATATTGATTCAATAAATGAGTAACAAAGCAGTACCTTTTGTTCTTCTGCTATTATTGGCAGGTCAATTCATCTTTAATTGGATTCCCTGTTCTCCCATTCTTGAGGACAGGGTTTTCTCCACGGATGTTTATGACACCAATGGAACATTGCTTCGCCTGACACTCGCCAAGGACGATACTTATCGAATCAAGACTAGGTTGGATCAAATTTCTCCATTGCTGATAAAGTCCACCTTACTTTATGAAGATGAGTATTTTTACTGGCATCCCGGTGTTAATCCAGTTGCCTTGACCAAAGCGGTCTACTATTCGTTTTTTGCGAAAAGCCACACTCGTGGCGCATCAACCATTACCATGCAGCTTGCACGAATGATCTACCGCATCAATTCCAGAAACCCCCTTGGTAAGATGCACCAGATTCTGAGGGCCTTGCAACTTGAGTTTTTCTATTCCAAAGCTGACATTTTAGAGGCTTATCTCAACCTGGTTCCTTATGGTTTCAACATCGAAGGAGCCGGGGCCGCAGCCGTGATATACTTTAACAAATCAGCTTCACAGCTGAGCTTACTGGAAGCGCTGACTCTGGCTGTTATCCCGCAAAGCCCCACAAACAGGACTAAAAACCTTCATCAAGCCCCTGCTATTGGCAACGAATTAAAAACCTACAGGCAGTTTCTGCTGGAAAAGTGGATCCAAAAACATCCGCAAAACATTGACGAATCGGTCGATTTTAGTTTGGAGATGACATTCCGCCGACCCTGGGAATTGCCTTTTCACGCACCACATCTGGTCACCCAGGTTCTGCAGCACTCAAAAAAACCGGGGAAGATTGAAACAACTCTGGATCTTCACTATCAGCAACTTTTTGAACGCATTGCTTCCAATTATGTTCAAAGGCAGAAAAGCCTGGGCGTGCATAATGCCACGGCTGTGCTGCTCAATTACAAAACAATGGAAGTATTGGCTCACCTGGGGTCTGCAGATTTTTTTGCTGATGAAATTTTTGGTCAGGTCAACGGTCCGCTAGCCAGACGTTCTCCTGGCTCTTCCCTGAAGCCCTTTGTATATGGGTTGGGCCTCGACCAGGGAATTTATCACCCCGCAACCGTGCTCAAGGATGCTCCCTACGCTTTTGGAACCTATAAACCACAAAATTTTGACAAGAACTTTGCCGGTCCTATTCCGGCAACGGAAGCTTTATATAAAAGCCGAAACATACCGGCACTGACATTATCCTCCAAACTAAAACATCCGACCTTATACGAGTTTTTGAAAGGGTTGGAAATCCCTTTGAATGATGATCCGAAGTTTTACGGGCTGTCGATTGCGCTGGGAAGTGCGGAGGTGAGCATGTTTGAGTTGGTCACCCTGTATGCAGCCCTGGGGAATGGAGGTATCTTTCAACCCTTATCGGTTCTTAAAAACCAAAAATCTGCCCATCAAAAAAGAATCCTCTCTCCTGAGGCCAGCTTTCTTGTGCTGGATATGCTTTCACAAAATCCTTTTCCGGTCCATGCTTTCAGCTCCAAATGGTTGTTAAGACTAAAAAACATTGCCTGGAAAACCGGAACCTCCTGGGGATTCAGAGACGCATGGGCAACCGGTGTGTTTGGAGATTTTGTCATTTCGGTTTGGCTGGGAAACTTTTCAGGCAAATCCAATCCTGCCTTTGTCGGTCGTTCCCTGGCCGGCCCCTTGCTTTTCGAGTTAATCGACGGTGTGCTTTTGGAATCAGGTACCCGGGCAGAACCGTTCATCGCTGATCCCTCTCTCAATGTTTCCGAAGTTGAAGTATGTTCCATATCGGGTTTACTTCCAGGCCCGCATTGTCATCACAGGAAAAAATCATTATTCATTCCGGGGACAAGTCCTATCCACAGGTGTGAAATTCATCGCGAAATAGAAATTGACATCAAAACAGGGTTGCGCTCCTGTTTGAGTCTCAACCGGGAAAGCAGAAAAGAGACTTATGAAATCTGGCCCAGTGATATGCAAGCCCTGTTTAAACTGGCTGGAATGCCAAGGAAGGTACCCCCAAGGTTTCATCAGCTTTGTGCGGCTGAAGACGCACCCGGAAATCCTCCTAAAATTACCTCTCCGAAACAGGAAGTCGTCTACAACGTACGATACAAAAACAAAAATGCGGAAACAATTCCCTTTTCCGCAATTGTAGACGGCGATGCCAGACAGCTGATCTGGTTTGTAGATGAACAATTCGTGGGGAAAGCAGCTCCCGACAAATCAATACTTTGGAAAGCAAACCCCGGCACATACAATATTCGGGTCACTGACGATCTGGGCAGAACCTCATCAACTCAATTAGTAGTAAAGCTAATAGAGTAAGTGATTTTTTTATTGCAAATACTTCGGTTTCTCTCAGCATATTCTCTTCTAGATATCTCCCCCGGATTTCAGACAATAATTCTCATTTGACGCTTGCATCCGAATTAACTGTGAGTTAAATATTAGGGATTGAACTCGGAAAAAGGACTATTATGCAATACAGACAATACAATACTGAGAGAGATTTCGAAGCGATAAAGCAAATTTGGAAAGAAATCGGCTGGGCGAAATCAGAACTGGGAGACAAAATCGAATTTTTCTTTAGTGAAAACAGGACGATCGTCGCCGACCTGAATGACTCTCCGGAATCCATTGTGGTTAGTTTTTTGGGACAAATGCGCTACCTGGAAGAAGAGTTGGATTTTTCCGCCA
>JANQGZ010000038.1:0-5636 GCA_028282825.1 SAR324 cluster bacterium | reverse complement strand
GGTTTATACCCAAACATTTAATCGAAAGTACCAAAGAGTGGGACATTTATTTCAAGGCAGATATAAATCCATCGTGGTTGAGAAAAAGACCTATTTACTTGAACTTGCACGATACATCGTCCTGAATCCTGTCAGAGCCAAAATGATCTCAAATCCTAGTAAATACTCCTGGAGCAGCTACAAGGCCACATCTGGATTGATTAAGCCTCCTCCCTTTTTGACCACAGACTGGATTCTTAATCAGTTTGGAAAAAAGAAGGGAATCGCTCAAAAGAAATATAGGGAATATGTAAGGGAAGGATTAACAGTCAACAGCCCATGGGAGCACCTGAAAGGACAATGCCTTTTAGGTAGCGAGCAGTTTATATCTGCCATTAAACGCCCATTACAAGAACAACAACATTTTACCGAGATCCCAAAACAACAGCGGAGATTCAATCGGCCAAGTTTAGGTAAACTATTTGGAGCCAAGGAAGTTCTAACTAAAACCAGACGTAACAAGATCATTCATCAAGCCATCATGGACTACAGGTATAGCCAATCGGAGCTATCGGATCATCTAGGATTGCACTATTCTACCATTAGCAGGCTGTTCAAAGCAGAAATGTCAAAATAAAAGATCTGACCCCTATCTCTTTGAATGTCCCTTGGCGCAAGCAACAGATCTTTGTAAGAAGGTCTGAGAGCAAATGTTTACAATCGTTTCTAAGTGAACCGTGTCATTCTAAATTGTGAAACATCCTCCCAGTATGCCTTCAGCAGACGTTTATGATTGATGCCCATGTGGTGAAGAGCCATTTTCAATTCTCGAAGTTCGACCACCTTGTTATCAAATTCAAGCTCTTGTTCTTTGCCATATTTTTTGATGAGAGATTTTAGCAAGTCCACTTCCCTGTTCTTCGCAGCAAGTTGTTTGTCAATTTTCTTGTTTCGGATCGGATTATTGAGAAACTGATCGTCGCGCAATGCTAATTCTTCCAGGTCACTTTCCGAGTGTTGTTTCTTAAATTCACTTAAAGTGCAAATGATGGTGGTTTTTCCAATCCCCTGCAAGGCAGGTTTGTTTATCAGGTCCTGGCAGCCCAGTGAACGTATCTTTTCCTTATTGAGTCTTTTATTCACCAGCATGGATTCTAAAAATGACCAGACTCTTTTCTTTTTTGACACTTTATAAATTCTGGTTTCTTCAGGAAAAAGTTCAAACTTTACTTCATTGAGCATATTCAAAATAGTACGCTGTCCAATACCAGCTAATTCGGTCTTATTAACCAAATCACCCACTTTGAGAGCAATTAGTTGCTGCTTGCTGATACGTCTGGTATCTATCAGGTTTATGAGATAGCTGCGAACCCTTTCTCCCTTTTTCGGCTTTTTCATACCAATATCTCCCATTTCAAATCATTCGTTTAAAAACAATTGCTGAGTTGGAAACTGTGATTGTTTGAGCAGATATTAGGACAACCTTCTATCTTTCTCGAACTGTTTCTCGCTAATTCATTTAAAAGCACTCAACAAAGTTAAGGGACAAAAACTGAATAGTAATTTGTTTGATTTTTACAACAACGATGTGTCCGGTTTCAATTAAAAATCACCAAATGGTGCATTGAGTATAATAAATAGCTCAATATTACAGTCAACTGACATAATATTCTTAGCTTGTATTAATCTCTGAATGCTGCAAGGAAATGATCCGGTTGCAAAGATTACCGGTTTAAATTTATTCTTACTTTGTACTCATTCATTAAGGAAATTTACTTAAATGCTATCATCGTGAGGGATAAAGAAATTGATCGAAAAAACCATACTAAACAACGAAAAGGAAGATGATATATTCTTATTTGAAAGAGCTTTGTATTTGGCTTTTGACAAGATTTCGGAAGTGCAAAAGAAAATATGGATTATTGATAACGATCGGCGAAGAATTAAACCAATGGAAACCTATGATTCCTTGATTATTTACCGAATGAAGGTAAATGATGAAGAAGCAGCTTACCTTGTGGCTAACAAAGATGGAAAGGCTATCCAACAGGAAAAAATGGGTTTTCAACTGCCAAAACGGCTAAAATCTGACGATGTCTGCTTTGGGGTTGTATTGTTTAAAGCAATGAAATCTGTTGATAGCATAGAAATGCTAAAATTTGTAAATGAGTATTGTTACCGGGACCTATTATCAAGGGGATACAAGACATACATTGGCTCAACAACTGAAAAATTTAAGAAAATGTATGAAATGGTCGGCTGGAAGATGTGCATGGAACAATCGATTGATGGTGAAAAGAGATGGCTGATGGAACTTGATTTAACGCGTTTTAAAAAAAAGTGACGGTATGAAACTAATAAACCTATTGATTCTATCGATTCTCTGTTGTGTGTCCTCAGCATATTCTCAATCTGTGGCACCATTTGTCAAAAATGGAATATTGGATCTACGCAACTATAATGTATCGGAAAACATAGTAGAACTAAAAGGGGATTGGGAGTTTTACTGGGGGAAATTTTTGATGTCGTCAGACTTTACTAATGAGGACAGGAAGAAACCGTTGTATGTAGAAGGTCCAGGGCGTTGGAACAATTTTGTAATAAACGGAAAAAAGATCGGAAATGAAGGTTTCGCCACATATCGACTGATTGTTAAGTTACCTAATACGACCTCAAATAGCTATTATGCGATTAGTGTTCCTACAATCTTAACGGCATATAATTTATATATTGATGGTGTTCAGGTTCTTAAATCGGGGAAAGTTACCAGAACTAAAACAGACTTCGAGATGGAAGTGCATAATAAAACAGTGACCTTTAAATCCGATAGGAGCGAGATTGAGATTATCATTCATGTGTCTAATTTCGTCTATACTGCAGGAGGAATGAGGACATCGTTGCTTCTAGGTGCCTCTGAAAAAATTGCCCTATTAGATAATCAAAAAACAGCATTTAGCACCCTTTTTTTTGCCGTATTATTCTCATTTGGTCTCTACTTCATTAAAGTCTACTTAGACAATAGAACCATTAAAACCGCCTTCTATTTTGGAATGGCATGTTTGTCTTTGTCATATTTTTCATTCCACATAGGAACACATGCATTTTTCCCCATTTTATTTGAGCCGTTCAAATTATCCTTTGAATGGGAAAACCGATTTTCTTTCATGGCGA
This sequence comes from SAR324 cluster bacterium, assembly GCA_028282825.1. Classification (GTDB taxonomy): domain Bacteria; phylum SAR324; class SAR324; order XYD2-FULL-50-16; family XYD2-FULL-50-16; genus JAHJTV01. Next base: position 2,486 of record JANQGZ010000038.1, on the reverse strand, counting down.
CCTGCATAGGAAGTATTGCAATGGTATTGTACAAGTTAGAACAATACCAAGAGCAGAAGGGAAGAGGGTTTAAAATATATAGGTATTTATGGATTCCCTCGATGCTAACTGTAATTCTTCCCTACGGATTGTTCATGAAAACGATCCTCTTCTACCTGGGGTTTTGTGTTTTTAGTTTCTGTTATGCTTCTTATGTTGTCATAAACGGAGGAAAAAGAGATTTTAAGAATATGGATATGGGTTGCATGGCATTGCTTATGGTGACTATTGTCATTGATATTGGAATGGCTGTCGGCATTAGCAAACTTACCTTCTACATTACGCCTTTTACACTAGTCTTTTTCATCATGGTTCAAGCGATGATTTTATCGCAGCAATATGCTGGCGTTTTTCGTACGGTTGCTAAGCAATCCGAGGAATTGTCAATTAAAAACAAAGAACTCCAAAAGTTGGATAAACTAAAAGATTCAATTTTGGCAAACACGTCACATGAACTTAAAACCCCATTAAACGGAATTATGGGGATAGCAGAATCCATACTGGATTTTGACGAAACAAGACTTAAAAACAAGTTAAAAGATAATGTTAAAGTAATTCTGGATAACTCCAGAAGGCTTTCGTACCTGGTTAATGATTTGCTGGACAAGTCAGCTCTCGAACATGGAAATATTACGGCGAAGCTTGTTTCTGTGAAACTTTACGACATTGTGGAGCAGTCAAAACTTTTATTTTCAGCAAATCTGAGAAAGAAAGGAATTGAATTGATAAATGAGGTTGATCCTGGACTACCGTACGTATTGGCTGATCCAATTCGACTACAGCAGATTTTTCATAACTTGATACACAATGCGATCAAATTTGTTGATGAAGGAACTATCAATATCGCCGCCAAAGAAGACAACAACAAAGTGAAAGTCACTATTTCCGATACTGGAATAGGAATTCATCCACAGGACCAGAAAAGAATATTTGATGCTTTTGAAAAGTTAGGTGCGAAACCAGGAACTGGCTTGGGATTAACTATTACCTCCGATTTGATAAAACTTCATGGTAGTGAAATTAAATTGGTTTCATCTTTAGGAGAAGGAGCAGCATTCAGTTTTTCATTAAATACTACAAAAAATACACCCGATATCGAGTTTAGTGAATTAGCTAAGCCTGTTAGTTTTGAAAATGTGCAACATCGGATGGAAAGCATTGATATGGCACAAAATGATAGCAGGAGGTCATCAGCCTCCGTTTTAATAGTAGACGATGAAATCCTTAATCTTCAAATATTAAAAAACCACTTAAACAAATATAGGGTTTATGATGCTAATTCTGGAAAAGAAGCGTTGGCTATACTCGAAAAAGAATGCCCTGACCTTATTCTACTTGATATTATGATGCCTGGGCTAAATGGAATCGATACATGCAAGATCATCAGAAATAAGTTTACACAAAATGAACTACCAATCATATTTCTTACAGCAAAAAATAGAATTTCAGATCTAATAGCTGGATTTGATGTAGGGTGCAATGATTACTTACCAAAACCATATCTTAAAGGGGAACTGCTTTCACGTGTCGAAAACCAATTATCGACTTTAAGAGGGACCAAACATCTCTCAGACATCAACCTTTTTGCTAATTCTATTTCAAAAGTTAACGATACGGCAGATTTAGCGAAAACCTTGTTTAACTACCTTAGACGGATACCCTGCATTTCTGATGCTTGTTTGATGAATGAAGACAGCAAATTGGAATACTTTGGCAATTGGAAACAGTTTGTGAAGGAAAAACATAGACGAGATGCTGTTTCTATAAGAAATCTGAACGAATCATTAAATGAGAATGCTCTCGTGAATTTTACGTTCGATGAACTTGACGAGTACTTATTTTATATCAAATTATCCGAAAAATTTAAGAAAATGGATTTGGAGTTCTTAAAAGCTCTAAATGAGCAATCAATACTTGTTCGGAGATCTCTCGCGACAATCTATTTCAAAACAGAAAAATTACCAATTTACTACGAAGTCTTTAGAAAGCTAAATAAAATAGAATTCGTTAAATATGACAAAGGTCTTACTACTCTGCATGGGCCAGGATTGGACAATGTCAAAGAAACTTATGAAGTGACACTTAAAGAGCTTAAGCTTATTTTTCAAGATTCAGAATTGCTAAGATGTAGAAGAAATATCTTAGTTAATCCACAAAAAATAGTTGGGATTAAAAAACAAACGCGTTCGTCTATGGAATTTAGTTTGAATAGCGGAATATATGTTCCCATTGGAAGGACATATGTGGACTTAATAAAGAAATCGCATCCCCAATTTTTTAGCCGGTGATTTAGTTAAAAAAAAGAGGGTCAGGTCTTTCATTTTGATATTTTTAAACCAAAAAAAGAGGGTCACCCATTAAAGCTTAGGTCAAGCGAAAAACGCACACCTCCCTGCAAAAAATACTGTGTTTTTCGCAATTCTGATCCGTCTTCTAGGACTCCTGTC
>JANQGZ010000020.1:0-36498 GCA_028282825.1 SAR324 cluster bacterium | reverse complement strand
TTAAATGAGGTTGTACCTATAAATTACATTTATTCCGGGTTTCCCGGGGTTTAGCATTACAAGAGTTGATCGGCGGGGTCGTAGCCCCGCCCTACCGTTCTGATTGCCGATTAATGCAAGAGTGACAAGAATAAATGTTCCGCAAACCGACAACGGACAGCCGATAACTGATAACTGCTTCCAAAATGAAATCGAATTCCACAGGCATCTATAAATTCATCGGCATCCATTCCTTTCTGATCGGTTTATTCCCCTTTTACCTTCCTGTTTACCTCTGGAAAACGGGAACGTCGTTTTCCGGTATCTCTTTTTTCATCGCTTTAACCGGACTGGGATTTTGCATCACTCTCTGGGTTTGGGACAGGTTGCGCCGGAATATCACCCTCAAAGGGTTCGTGCTGATTTCGTTTATCTTGGAAATCTTGCTACTGGCGGTGGTTTTCCTGGATAAAACCCCATTTGCCTTTCTTATTTTTGGACTATTAAACGGTGCTTACAACGGATTGTTTTGGACCACCCAGCGGGTCCTTTTTTTCGACACCATTCAACCCTCTAATTCCGGAAAGAAATTTGGAAACCTGCAGATCATTGTCGCCTTGTTTCTGAAATCAGGTATTTTCCTGGGAGGCCTAACCCTTGATACCCTCGGGTTTAACTCTCTGTTTCTTTTCTCAACGATAATTGCCGGTCTTGGTGCGTTATCATTTTTCTTTTCCCGCCAATCGGCAAGTCATTCACCGGAACTGGTTCAAACGAAGCCCGCAAGACTGGCCGACATATTAAAATTCAAAGACACTCACCATTCAAAACCGGTATTCCTGCTGGATGGATTGTTTCTTTATCTTGAAAGCTATTTCTGGATGATTTCGATGTTTCTGATCGTCAAGGAAAGCTTCTGGGATCTGGGCCTACTGGTCATTGGTTTGATGGTATTGTTCACTATTCTCTTCTTCATCATCAAAAACTCGATCGATCGCTTACCCAAAACCTTGTTTTTCAGATTCAGCATTCTCCTATATGCCATCTCCTGGTGGCTGAGAGGATCAATCGACGGTGATCAAAGCCTGGTTAGCCTGTTCGTAGCATTGGTCCTAATCTCTTTTTTCACCTCCCTGTTCAGGCTTACTTTCAACAAACGGTTTTTCGACATCGCAAAATCAGAACTCCGGTATCACTATCTGATTCAAAAAAGTTACTATTCCCAGGCTTCAATTGCCATCGCATTCGCAATTATCGGCATCATCACCTTGAATCTGAACGACCCAACCGCCGCTTTACAATCCATATATTTTCTCGCTGCATTCTTTACCGCGGGTTATATTGTTTATTCTGTGAAAATGACCGGAAAAACCAGGCTGGATTCATTGAGTCATGATATGACCAAGACTGGTAAGTCTTCCGGGAAATCTATAGTTTAAACAATCCGTTTTAGAGACGGACTTCCAATAAAATCGGTAATCGGTCTGGCAACCTGCCTCAATAATCTGACGTAATCCCCCCGATACTTGTCATCATTCACCCTACAAGCAGATTTCATCACCTTGTACGATGTGATGACAACGGTTTTTTCTTTATTTGATCTTTTAAAAAAACTGCAACGGTAACTCACACAAAACATGGAGCATAACACAATGACAAACAATGCAATTTTTAAATTTCAGGCTAGATGGGCTGATATGGATTTTAACGGGCACATGAAAAACACGGCTTATTTGGATTACTCTGCGGATTGCCGCCTGCTTTACTTTAAGAGTCATGGTTTTTCCATGTCCAATTTTAAAAAGCTACAGATAGGCCCTGTGGTGTTGGATGATCATATCCGGTATTTTAATGAAATTATGATGTACCAGGGATTCTCAGTAAAGCTTCAGCTACAGGGGATAAATGAAGATGGAAGTAGATTCAGGTTTCTTAATGTTTTTGAGAATGAGGAAAAAAACACAGTAGCCACCGTACTTTCCAACGCATGTTGGTTTGACCTGGTAAACAGAAAAATCAAAGCACCTCCGGAAAAACTGTTGAACCTGATGGCCCAATTGGAGAAAACAAAAGACTTCCGACCAATGGAATCCCGCCAACAAAATTAGACTTGCTAGTACAAAATTTGCAGGCTATACTCTAAATCTATACATTCCCGCCCGATCGACAAAGGCAAAGATTTCCTCTTTTCCGGCTGGATTCTTTAAAGATAAATGTATCTGTCAACCCAACAAAAAGACGGAGAAAAAAATGAACAAACCATTGGAAGCAGACAGCGCTCTGCAGGGTAATCCGGCTGCTGAAACATTTAACAAATTGAGAGCCGCCTATAGCAAGCAGCCGCTTATCACCTACAAGGAACGTAAAGAGACTCTAAAAGCCATTGAAAAAATCTTGTTGGAAAATGACGAAGCCATCTGTAAAGCCATTTCAGCTGATTTCGGCAACCGTTCCTATCACGAAACGAGAATAATCGAAATAGCACCGGCGATACTGGGTATTCGCTACACCTTAAAAAAACTGAAAAAATGGATGAAGCCTCAAAAACGGCATGTCTCCCTTCTGTTTGCCGGTGGATCAAACACAATCATGCCGCAAGCAAAGGGAGTTGTTGGTATTATCACTCCATGGAATTTCCCCCTGTTTTTGGCACTAAGTCCTTTAACCAGTGCTATAGCGGCTGGAAACAGGGTCATGTTAAAACTGGCTTCCAACTCGCAAAACCTGGCAAAATTGCTAAAGCAGCTTTTTTCCGCCGCCATTTCCGAAGACCTGGTAGCGTTCCTGCCAGGTGTGGGGGCAAACGATTTTTCATCTCTTCCTTACAATCATCTCGTTTTCACAGGTTCACCAGCGGTGGGTCGAACGATTATGGAAACTGCCTCTAAAAACCTGACTCCGGTTACACTGGAGCTTGGAGGAAAATCTCCCACGATTCTGGGAGATGATTTTGATGTCAAAACCGCTGCTGCCCGAATCATGCACGGAAAACTGATCAATTCTGGTCAGATGTGCGTGGCACCGGATTATATGTTTATTCCTGAAACCAAGGTGGATCAGTTTATCGAAGAAGCCAAAGCCATTGTTAAACAGCGCTACCCGGAAATATCCACCAAAGACTATACCTGCGTCATTGATGACAGGGCTTTTAAACGGCTGACGGATACCCTGGAAGATGCCCGGGCTAAAAATGCGGAGATTGTTAATCTGCTTCCCGGGGAAGACTATATCCAGGAAAATCGAAAGATCTCTCCCACCATTGTGAAAAATGTAAACGAGGATATGGTTATCATGCAGGAGGAGATATTCGGCCCGCTTCTACCCATTATGACCTATAAGAAGTCCGCCGACGTTATTGAATACATCAACAATCATGAACGCCCCCTGGCTTTATACGTTTACTCAAACAATAAAAAATTCCAACAGGAAGTTCTGACCAACACGGTTTCCGGCGGGGTGACGGTTAACGATTGTGCCATGCACGTGGCCCAGCATGATATGCCGTTTGGTGGAATAGGCAACAGTGGAATTGGTCATTATCACGGTTACGAAGGCTTTGTGGAACTGTCTAAAATGAAACCGGTCTTCAAGCAATCCAAAATAACCCTGGCCATCGCCCCACCCTATGGAAAAACGTTTGATCGCATATACGGCACAATTAGAAATCTGAAGTGGCTGACCTGATGAAACAAAAGGATGGGTAGCAAGTCACCCATCCGACAGTTTTCGAAATTATTTATACTCGTCCCCTGTACAACCAACTCGTCACATCATTCCTCCTGTTCAATATATTTGCCATGTCGGCAATAATCGCGTAAAGATAGTGTAACGAGAATTTACCTATCGATGAATGCTGAACTGGCAAGCGTGTAGCTATTTTTGAATTCATTACCAAATCAGGACACCCCTATGAATGCGACAGTTTCTGAGTTTTTATCCAAAGTAAAGCCCTTCAATTCTCTTCCTGAAGAAGATTTTGAAATCATCAGCCAGTCTGCTGCAATAGAGGAGTTACCTGCGGATTCGATTCTAACGGTTCAGGGTAAACCAAGTTTTGAAAACGTTCATATCGTTAAAGAGGGTCTGATTGAACTGTTTTATGATCGCGGCGGGAAACGGATTCTCAGCGGTCTGGTCAGCCAGGGACAAGTGTGTAACGGGATTGCCCAAATCATGAATTCCGGGGTTGCTATTCGAACAGCCATCACCAAGCAGGATTCCACCCTGGTCAATATTCCCACCTCCCTGTTTGATAAGATTGCAGCCAGGCACAAACCTTTTCGTGATTATTTTGCCAAAATCTATCATAAGCTGATGCACGATGAATCCTATTCGTCGATTGTGATATCGAGCCAGGCCAAACAATTTCTCTCCCAGGTGGACCCCTTTTCCTTTCTGCCGGAAAAAGAAATTGAAAAAGTCGCACAGCAGGTGTTTATCGCTCATTATAAAAAAGACAAAGTGCTTTTTAGCCAGGGCCAATCCACTGTGGATTATCTGTATATTATCCAAAAAGGGGCCGCCGAGCGATATTTTGAAGAAAATAATGAAAAGAAACTGAGCGGCATTCTCATGGAAGGACAAATGTTTGGCGGGATTTCCATGCTGTTAAACAATGGCATTCCTGTTCGTACCCTGCGGCTTGCGGAAAAAACGTACTTCTATTTGCTTCCCAAAAGTTATTTTCTGAAACTATGTAAAAATTATGAGGTCTTTTCCGAGTATTTTACCGATACGTTTGGAAAACGAATGCTCAACAAGACCTATTCAACCGTTATCAGTGGTGTATTTGAACCAAAAGACGATTCGTTACATCTTTACAGTCAGCCTATTAAAAACATCTACAACAAAAAGATGGTTACCTGCCCGACTGACCTGGCAATACAAAGTGTAGCCACCCTGATGATAGAAAATGGTTGCAGCTATATTCTGATTCATAATGATGACGGTGAGTTTGTAGGAATTGTCACCGGAAACGATCTCCGTAAAAAGGTCGTCAGTGCCGGTTATAATATCAAAAACAAGGTGGAAGACATTATGTCTGTCCCTTTGATCACTATTCCTGCTGATGCCATGGCTTTTGAAGGATTGATCATGATGATGGAAAAAGGCATCAAGCATATTCCTGTGACAGGGGCTGCAGGCAAGGTAATCGGCATGATTTCCAGTAACGATTTCATCAAGGCACAGGAAAACTCCCCGTTTTTCCTGGTACGTGAAATCAGCACCTCCAAAAGTCCGGAAGAACTTATCGAAAAAGACCTGCAATTGCCGCTGGTCATCAGAAATATGATATTTAGCGGTGCCAAGGCGCAAAACATCAACAAGCTGATCACTACCCTTTCTGATGTAACTCTCAACAAAATGATCAACTTCACACTCCAGGAGTTGGGGCCGCCTCCTGCCAAATTTGCTTTTATGATCCTTGGCAGTGAGGGCCGCAGGGAACAAACCCTGAAGACTGATCAGGACAACGCTGTCATTTTTGAGGATGTACCTGAAGAATCGCTTAAGAAGGTAAGCGAATATTTCTTAACCTTCGGAGACAAGGTTTGCGACTACCTGGACAAGGCAGGTTATGATTTCTGCAAGGGTGAGATTATGGCCAAAAACCCCAAGTGGTGCCAGCCTGTATCTGTCTGGAAAGAGTATTTCACCCACTGGATTCATAAAGCATCTCCTGAAGATCTTTTGCAATCAAGTATCTTTTTCGATTTTCAATGGGCATTTGGCGAAAAAAGCCTGGTTGACCAGCTAAAAAATCATTTGCTGGAATCATTGGGGAATTGGACAGGATTCCTGCGGCATTTGACTGAAAATGCCCTGCATTTCAAACCTCCCCTGGGATTCTTCAGGAATTTCGTAGTGGAATCCAAAGGAGAGCATCGCAATGCTTTTGATATCAAGGGAGCCATGATGCCCATTGTGGATTTTGCGCGGATATACGCCTTAAAAAACGGGATCTGGGAAACCAATACCCTGGAAAGGCTGCGTCAGTTGGCCAAGGCAGAACAACTTAATCAAAAGGACTACGACGAAGTGAAGCAAGCCTACGGATTTTTGATGCAACTAAGGCTGGTTAGACAGGTGAAGGCTGTCATCGAGGAAAAAAAAGCACCGGATAACTACGTCTATCCAAACCGACTATCCAGTCTTGAGCAAAAAATGCTCAAGGAGGTTTTTAAGAAAATCGAAAACCTGCAGGGGAAATTGAAGTTTGAATTTCTTGGAGGTATGTAGGCTGAACAACTCGTTGCCCATCAACCGGATTTGATCACAAGACGCGAATCGTTTTACTTCTGTTGTGCCAGAGAATCCAAAAAGCTGTTAATTGACTCCCAATATTGAGGAAAGAGTTGAATGTTGTTATGATCCGCCTGCCGGATAATTACAGACTCCATCTCCCCTTTCCAGGCTTCAGCCAGTGCCTGCGAGTGCCTGTTTGGAATAATCCTGTCAGCTGTACCCATCATGTTTAAGGCGGGGATGGTGATGGTTTCCGCAAAATTCACCGATTTGAAGGGGTGCCTGATCAGCAGCTTAACCGGAAAAACAGGATAATGGGACTTGGCAACATTGGCCAGGCTGTCAAACGGTGTGACCAGGATCACTCCACCGACATCCCGCTGGTGAGCTACTTGCGTTGCAACGCCAGAACCCAGGCTTCTTCCCAGCAATACAACGTGTTGAAGATCGATGCCTTCCTTACGAACAATTTCATCCAGAATATGCAGGGCATCTGACACCAGGTTTTTTTCCGAAGGTCTTCCTTTGCTTTTGCCGTATCCACGGTAGTTCATAAATAGCAATGCAGAATCGGGATAGCTTTTCAGATCCAGCAAATTGCCTGAAACCTCCTCGGCATTGCCGCCGTAATAAACAATCAACGGAGCTTCTGCAGTGACATTCTTGCGAACAAACCAACCATGCAATTTAACGCCATTGTGTTCAAACGTTATCTCGTGTTCTGCGAATCTGTTTACATATGGATTGGAAATTGGTTGGGTAAAGAAAATTAAGCGTTCCTGGAAAAAATACATCAGGATCAGGATGGCGACATAGGCGATAACAAGAATTTTCAAGATATTTATGACTGTCGACATGTTTTTCCCCTGTTTTATTATTTATGTCCCCTTATAATACCTTTCTTTTTGTACCGATAGCTTCGGCTTCCACGAAATTCCCCATGGTATACAGTCGTACCTTGTTGCTTCGAGGGAACTCCTTTTTTAGCAAGGTTTTCATTAGTTTTTTTAATTCTTTGTTTTTGATTTGAAAGCGGTTTGATTCATAACCATTCTGAATAACCAGCAGGTTTTCCTGGTCCTGACGAACAATCATCACATAACGATTTCGCTTGTAAGTGCGGACATCAAGATAATGCCCCACGGGCAGCTTTTTCAAGCGTTCAAGCACCGTTTCAATAATTTTGTCCTTATCGATCATAAACGCTATTTCAGCCAGTTTGTAGGATGGGCAACTCGTTGCCCATCCATTAGGCCATTACTCTATCAGCGCCGTTTAAGGCGGTTCTGAGTCTTATATTTACATTTAATAACCAAACGCACAGCTTTCACATTGTAAAAAATCTGAAATCTAAAATCATCATTCAAAAATACCCTAAAACCTTACCGCTTCGACATTAATCAACATTTCCTTCAGCTGTTTATGCCATTTCTTCCCGCCTTTTTTCATCGCCAGGTCCACGATAATATGTCTCGGTTGGACCTGTGAATTGGCATTTCTTCCCAATCCCTGCAAGCAGGAAGGGCAATTGGTTAAAATCGTTGACTCACCGTTAACATTGGAAAGACTTTGTTCTATGGCTTCAGCTTTCCTTTTTCTCAACGCATCAGCAATATCCGGTCGACTCAAAGCCATGGTTCCTGCTTCGGAACAACAGTGGGGCATTTGATATAAACGGGAAACCCCATGTGTACGCAAGAGGGCAGGCGCTGTTCCTTTTAGTGAATCGTGGCAGGGCATATGGTAAAGTGACTTTTGATTACCGTTAACCGTAAGACCATTCTCCAGTGCGTATCGATTGATATCTACTATCGGCGCTTTGAAAATGCTGTCACCTTCAATATCGGTCAAAGCTTCCATGCAGGTTCCGCAGCTGACCAGGCATGCCTCCAGCTTTAAATAATTAAACATTTTAGATATCTGGCTGAATAAAATACTATTTCGCAACGCGATACGCGTGGCACTATCCGATTTTGCATTGACCTTGGCCGGAAAACCGCAGCATAAATTTGGCGGAGGCAACACGATTCGCACCCCAATGCTTAGCAGTATATAAACAGAAGCCATGGCAATTTCCGAGAACAATCTCTCCGATCCGCAACCTGGAAAATAAAACACCGATTTGCTTGAATCTTCGGCTGGAACAATCATCATTGCCTGATCTTCTTCACAATCCGGCAGAAAATCCCAGATACTCGCCGGTGTGGCAGGCGTCATTGGCGATTTTAGATAGCGAACAGGTGATTTGAGGGATACACGATCACTGCGTATAAAAGGTCGTATCAATCCGGAGCTGATTCTTTGTATGTGACTGCCGCCCCTCAATACTACTTGCTTAAAAATGGCATTTTTAAATGGTGAGCGTGTTTCCAGATATTTCAACGACATCCTCGTGGCTAAAGGAGTGTGTTTAAAATTTTGGGTGCTTAGAATCTCTCTTTCCAAAATGGAAACATCTCCTGTATCAATATTGACCGGACAAGGTTTTACACATTTATGGCAGATGGTGCAGTGGTCGGCTATGTTTTCCAGATGCTTTAATGATTCAAATCTTGTGGAGTGCGATCGTTGAGCTGTGTACAACAATGCTTCGATCAAAGCCCCGATGGCCAGGTTTTTGTTGCGTGGATGAAAAAACATGTTGGCGGCCGGGTAAAACACGCAACAATCAGCCTTGCACTTGCCACAACGAATGCATTTAGCAATGCTTTCGGATAACTTCTCCAGCGATCCTTTTTGAAGAATCCGGGCTTCCAATTCCAGCAGGTTGAAAGAGGGAGTAAACACCTGGTCGGGTATTGCCGGATCAGAGAGCTTTCCCGGATTCATCAATCCTTCCGGATCTATTGATTTGCGATATTTGGCCAGATCATCCAGTTTATCCTGATCCAAGTATTTCATTTTGGTGATTCCAATCCCGTGTTCACCGCTGACCACACCACCAAGCTCGACCGATTTACCCATCACAATATCGGCAGCCCGCATAGCCCTGTCCATCATCTCCCTGTCATTGGAGAAGACAGGAATATTGACATGAACATTACCGTCTCCTGCATGCATATGAGTGGCTATCACAATCAGACGGGCACTGACTTCAGAGTAGATCTTATCCACATTCGCGCTGACCTGTTGGTATCCCCTGAGCAGATCCATCAGATCTTTTTTCAACTTACTGACAATACTGCGTGTCCGCAGTTCCTCTCCTGTCGCAGCTGAGATATCAACCAGGGCTGTTTCGCACAGAGATTCAAATCGTTCATTTTTAACGGAGAGCCATTCCGGGGTTTCCAATGGTTCAGCTTTACGCAAATATGCCTGCAGACGTTTGGTTAACGAGGTTTGGTTATGCCTTTCCTCATCAATATTCGTCTGTTCAATGAAACTGGTAAATGTCGTAATCCGATCCAATGGCAGAACAATATCTTCATTCATCTTAAACGCATTAGTGCGTGAAGCGATGGCTCCAAGCCGCTTGCGATCCTGCCAGAATCGTTTGGCTTCCTCTTCATCGGACGCTGTGTAAATGAAGGTATTGTTATATCCTTCAAGCAGGCCGTTTAGTTGAGCAACTCCCCTCTCGGCCTGGGCCTCTGTGTGCCCCACAATATCGATCAACAACACAGCCTTTGGTATTTCACGCTTGGCGGATTTAACTTTGTACTGGATCGCTTTTACATACTCTTCATCAAAATGTTCCAATGCGAAAAGTGCTTCTTCTCCTTTATTCTCAAATGAATTGGAGATTTCAAGAATGACCTCGCCGGCTTCGTCAAAGCTCTTGCCAAAAAATTCAATACAACAGGTTTTTTTGTATTCATAAGCCTGGTGCAACACAAATCTGGCTGAGGTGATAATTCCGTCAGTCCCCTCTTTTTGGAGTCCGGGCAGATTGTTCAAACATTTGTTTGTGATATCTTTCCATAACCCCTTTTTTCGGACCTCATCTCCTCCCATCTCGATAACACTGGTTTCCCCGGTATTTAGATCTTCAACCTGGAAACAAACCTGATCCGAAGGCATAATCTTTTTGCAGGGATGATTGAGCCTTTTCACCTCGATAAAATTCCCATCCGGCATCACCATTTTGTAGGAGTAGATATTGTCGATTGCCGTACCCCATAATACCGCCGTTTTCCCCCCGGCATTTTCCGCAATGTTGCCACCAATGGTGCAGGCCCAGGAACTGGTAGGATCTGTCGCGAATACGAGGTTTCTTTCACTGGCGTAATCCATGGCATCACCGGTGATGACCCCAGCCTCCAATTCCAGGAGCTTGATGGGAGAACTGCTATCGTTTTCATTTACTTCCCTGACCCCATGAATGTTGTTTAACTTCTCCACGTTAATGATAACGATGTCCGGCGCCACAGGCACAGAACCGCCTGTCAGTCCTGTTCCGGCACCTCGCGGAATAATTCCCAGGTTTAGTTCGGAGATAGCAGAAACAAGTGGTGAGATCTGGTTTTCATTGGTGGGTCTGATAACGGCCAGGGGCAAAAACAGGCGCCAGTCCGTGGCATCTGTTGCATGGGAGACCAGGGTCAAGGGATCAAAAAAGACATTCTTTTTCCCGACAATAGCACCCGCTTTGACCTGGAGTTTTTCACGCAGTAATACCACCCTATCAAGACGGTTTTTAAAATCTGCATAAAGATCCCGGCAGCGAGAGGTGATGAATTCCACATCCTCATTACCACCGGCGCTGAGTTCCACAACCTTCAAATCCGTGTTGAGCCCTGCCAGAAAAGCTTTTCTTTTGCGCCCCGAATCCAGCAGATCCTGGTAAAGAAATGGATTACGGTTGAGGATGAAGATATCACCCAGAAAACGCATCATCAGTTTGGCCGATCTTCCGGTTATTCGTTGGGATCTGAGTCGCTCTGAACGTCCCCAGCATTCGTTTCCCAAAAGAAAACGAATTACCTGTTCGTCGTCGGCAGAAGTATAGTTGAAAGGTATTTCTCGAATTTCACGCGTAGTCATGGTGCTACATTATGATGAGGGATGATTCTGAAAAGATGGTCCGTGAGCTTGGATATTTTACGGCACGGATCTGTCTTGCGCAATTCAAAATGATCATCAGCGAAGATTGTCACCAATCCTACGCCATGTTATAATGGAGCTAATATAAACCCTTTAATATCAATAAATAAGAACTCAGGAATTTTGAGGCCAGGGTCAAAATGACTTCAGGAACTCCGACTTACCATGACTTTTTTAATCGCTTGTATTCCTTCCTGCCTTTGTTGGTAAGCTGGATGAACAAGATGCTGGATTCCCATGAAAAAAGCGCCGTTCCCCTGGATGATTTCAACTATAAAAAAATCAAAATTGTCTTTCCTTCGCCCTTGAGAAATCAAACCAAAATAATTGTTGTTTCGGATCAGATCCCAATGCCGCCTTTGGAAAAAATCGGTTTAAAAGAATTGATGACACTCGATCCAAAAAACGCAATTGGGATAACCTATAAAAACAGGATGTTTCTATTGGAAGAATCCTGCAATGAAATCAATTGTTTTCATGAGATGATTCATGTGGTGCAGTGGCAGCGCCTGGGTGTTGAGAAGTTTCTGCTGGCTTATGGTCTCCATCTGGCGCTTCACGGTTACCAGGGAAATCCTTTTGAACGGACCGCTTATGACTTCCAGCACAGGTTGGAATCCAATGCTCTTCCCATGAATTTTCTGGAGACCGTCAAAACCCAGGCTGACGCTGCCTGGGCCCAGATAAATCCATTAAATTACCTGACTGACCTCTCAGACCCTTCTTCTAAATAGTGCCTGAGCAAAAACATCTGAAATCCATACAGTATTAGCTTAAAAGATAGAGATATACTCCGCAGAAAACTGCTTTCAGCAATCAGCTGTCAGCAAATAATTATCCGGAGTTCTTTTTTTAGCTGATAGCTGACGGCTGATAGCTGATGGCATGTCAATCTTCGCACCGAATCTTTTTAACCGCAACAAAGCCAGACCGAGGTCTAAGGGTTTTTCGTTCAGGCACTACTTAGCACAGCGAAATCCGCTAAATCGACTGGAATAAGTGGGAACGTCAGTAGTTAACTGCTTATTTTCGTTGTGAAGTATTTCCGCCCCATCGTAGTAGCAGCCGCCTCTTGATATGGCCTTTCTCCCTTTCATGGTTGAAGTCCATTCCCAAACGTTACCAGCCATGTGCATGATACCTTCCGGTGAAGCACCCAATGGATGAGAATCTCCGGGAAGCGGAGCACCCAGCAGACCTTTTCCAAAATTAGCAATGTCTTTTGTTGGTGGCTTATTTCCCCACGGATAGTTGCGGCGACCTTCTCCTGCGGCCAGTCCCCATTCCAGGTCAGTGGGCAACCTTTTATCTTTCCAATTGCAATAAGCAGTGGCAACAATTTGCGAAACAAATACGACTGGAATGTTGCGGATATTGGTGGGAAAGGTATTGTTTTTTTTCCATCGTTTTAAATAATCCTTGTCATTCACATCCAGGCCAACCTTGCCTTTGCCAAATTGAGGGTTCGCTTTCACAAACTCTAAAAACTCATTATTTGTCACTTCATATTTATCCAGATTGAATGACTCCACCCAGCGATTTCGAACTTTTCCCGCTGGAATAGTTACCATATTCTCGGGTCGGTCAAACTCTTTTTTCAATTTTATCAGAATGGAAGAATTCGCTTCCTCCACTTCCCATTCGACAATGGCCATTTCTGCTTCATCCATCAACCCTTTTCTCATCAGTGCCCGAATTCCGGCTGCTTTGACTTTGTCATTTAACACTTTGGCTTCGCGGTTGGAAATTCCGAGGTTTACGGCATTATCAAAATAGATTCTGGCCGATGCTTCTCCGTTTTCCTTCGGTAATTCAAGTTCTCCCAAGTTGACCATCCACTCAATGGACTCACTTCGCAGTGATGTTGAAAGTTTTGTAGTGACGTTTTGACTTAAATAGCTCTGAACGCCTTTGTACAGATCTCCCTCGAATCTGTCCTTTCTCTTGGCTTCCCGAACCAGGGTCAGCAACCACTTAATCACATCGACTTTCAACTCACTGTACATGGTAGTTGATTTGTAAGCCGGATTGATAGATTGAATAGAGTCCAACAGATGCAGATCCAATTGTTTATTCTTTTGTTTCTGTTCCAGGTCCTCTGCCATCATATGCATTTGAACAAAGGCTGCTTCCAGGGAATTGGGATATTTTTTCAATATTTCCTCAAAAAACTGCCTGGTTCTGTCTGTTTTCCCGCGTTTTTTAAAAATAAGCGCCATTTTATAACGCTTTGAGGCCACCGGATTGGAATTCAGTTTCTTGGTTATGATCGAGTAATCCGTCCCCGTGCTTACTCCTGAACAATCATCTTTCATTAACGATGGGTAGGCATGGCAGATTCGGTTAAGCTGTTCGGGTTTGGATTTGGCAATTGCCCTGAGAACGGCCTGTTGAAACCCATCCAATCCCCTTAATCGGGAATTCCCCGAGCTGTTGATCTGTTTTCCTCGAATGGTAACGATGATGCCGCTATCATTTTCACTGATGTTGACGTTATAGAAACATGGTTCCGAAACACTGATTCCTCCCGGAGGTAAGGGTTTAACCACTTCCGCAAAATTGGATATATGAGCAACTGCGTTTTCGTTTATCAATTCCGGATCGTAACTTCCCGGTTTTTCCACCCTTAAAAAACAGTCGGCAAACCCGTTGGCTGCAATGAAAATGAATACCAATGTTATCCATGCTAAACGTTGCATAATCCCTCCTCTTTGCTGTTAATAGAATAAACCCGTGCCAGAACGGTTATATAATTAGAGTTCATTCCGGAAAGACTGGTTTATGGATTAACGGAATAATTGACAGCATTGTCCCTAATATCATTTTGAAAATTAGTCAGAAACAGTAAATGACTGATCTATTGAAATTAGAAAGTTATCTATTTCTTTGAGCAATCCATGAAAATCCGGGTTATAAGTCAATCTCTTAAATACAGGTCCACTGAGTTTCCCGGTGAGGATTTCTCCCGCCGGAATTCTAATTTCCGATTTACACCGTTCCATTTTTTCAACGATTTGTAAATAATGCAGGCAATTACGATATTCCCCCTTTCTCCCGTAATGGGCGTTGTCCGGAGAGGCCAGTAAAGACAAATGCGATAATTCGGAAACGTTTTCCTTAGGGTATCTTCCGGGCTTGATTGTAATACGATCGTCCTTGAAATTTTGAGTCTTGTTGGAATATAAGATCATTCTGTTTTTCTTATTATCCAGCCCGGTGAAAAACTCAACCGTTCGCGCAGTTTCAATGGTCATATCATCTTCACTGGCAGCTATAAAAATCGGAATCTTAATGGTTCTTTTTTTCAACAACTGATCCGTGCGCAATGTCAGTTGATAAATCTGGTAAGCCGCATTGATGGGAAATGACTCATACTTTGCATAATCAACATCCTCCGCGAGATCCACCCAGGTTAATGAATCCACCACCCCTGACAACGTTTCAACGGTGCCGGAAAGAAATATCTTGTCATTTTTGATTTTTAAGGCCGGGGCAAACAAGAGAACAGATTTGATATCTTCCCGCTTTAATGCGCCATAAACACTCAAAGCTCCCCCGGTAGAAAAACCGACAAGACTCAGATTATCTGCAAGCCCCTTGAAACTGTTGATTCCATACTCCGTTGCCTTAATCCATTCTTCATAGCGTGTCCTAAGCAAATCACCCGGCACGGTTCCATGCCCGGGCAACAGCATGGCCCTGACCAGGTAACACTTCCCAACGAAGTATCGAGCCAGTTCCTGCATGTGAAAAGGTGAATCGGAAAGACCGTGAAGCATTAATACTCCGTTTTTATACCTGTTTTGGTAGTTTTTCGGGCATTTCTTTGCATCCGGCTTCCACTCAAATGGGCTGTTCGCTGCCAGGATTTTTTCCTTATTCTCTACAGTGATATCAACCCGGTTGCGAAGGATCTTTCTTTTGGTGATTTCCACATATTTCTCAAACGGCAGATTCCCAAAACGGAAATGGCTGTTTTCTCCCGTTTCCTGATGACGAACTCCCAAGCCGGCATCAGAAAGCGGCTCCTTTGATGCGCAACCGGAAATACTAAAGAGAAGTATTAAAATGAATGTCAGTGTTCTCATGGCTCCTTTATTTCGCTCCTACAATGATTGCCCAATTTCCCTTGTTTGTCGGACTTTTCCTACCTGGATGAATGATGGGCAACGAGTTGCCCATCCTGCAACAGGATTCAATCCGAATTTTCTAAGTTGACACGATGCGAAGAAACTAGCGTAAGTGCCGATCAAAAAAAGAAACCACAACGGATTCTGCCTTTTCCGGATCTGAATTCCAGACTCGTTCATGTCCGTTGCAGCTCGCAGTCCACATCTCTTTGGGTTCTTTCGCAGCATTGTAAACTCTCAAGGCATGATTGTAATCGATATAATCATCTCCGTCACAGTGCATGATAAGGACCGGCCTGGGAGATATACGAGCGATTGCATCCTCGGGAATCACATCATACAAATTCATGTTTCCCCTCAGGTTGGCCACAGCGATGGACATGGTAAGCAGGGGAAAATCAGGTATTCCGAAATCCCTTCTTCCCACATCCGACAGTTCATCTACGACACTGGCATAGCTGCTGCTGAACACACCGGCTGCGATGCGATTATCACCAGCCATGGTTAGAATCCCTGTAGCAGCTCCCATGGAATATCCCAAAATACCAATCTTCGCTGTTTCGTTTCTTGATAAAACAAAAGCAATGGCTGCCTTAACATCCTTCTGCTCATGATATCCCATGGATGCAAATGCCTTACTCCCTTTGGAAAAAATCCTTGAATCGTACAACAATACATTGTAACCGGCTTGATGCAAGGCTGGTGTAAATCTCAGTCCCTCAAGTCTGCTGCCGCCATGGCCATGGATCATGATAATTGTTTTTGACGATCCCTTTGCCGGGATAAACCATCCACTTAGCAGAACATCATCACTGGTTTTAAATTCCACCTCTTCAAAATCCAAAGACAATTCATCCGGGCCCTTGCAATAGATATAGTGACTAACCCGGCAATTGGATTTTGGGTAGAGAAGCTTGCTGGATAGAGTCCAGGAAATGACCAATAGGACCGTTAAAAGCAATACCATCAGAGTAATCAATGCACCCGCGAGAAACTTTTTCATAGAGTTACATAGTGAAGTTACTGGATTCAATTATGATTTTATCAAGCTAGCCCTATCATTAAATTCTCGGCCCGTCTATAACCTTTAGTGAATATCGATCTCAAACAGAGATTCCTAAAAATAACAAAACTTAAGCAGATCGCTATTTACAAACGACGGTCAAATATTTGATGCTGAGCCATAAAACAAACTCAAGAACCATGAAATCGCGCTAATCCCACAATTATGATATGAACGAGACCATTCAACTGATCAACAATAGAAAGTCTTTAAGAGCCTATGCCGACCGACCCATCGATCGGAAAACGGCAGATCTCATTATCAATGGAGCCATGCGCGCTCCGACAGCCGGAAATATGATGCTTTACACAATCCTTGAGGTCACAAGGAAAGCTGACAAGGAAAAATTGGTCAAAACCTGCGACAACCAGCCTTTTATTGCCAAAGCACCGTTGGTTCTGATTTTTCTGGCCGATATGCAACGCTGGCAAGACTACTATGTCCATTCCGGTGTTCCTGAACTGTGCAAGCAAAGGGAACAGGAGTATGCCGGTCTTGAGGAATCGGATCTGATGCTGGCTTGTTGCGACGCACTGATCGCAGCCCAAAATGCTGTCGTCACGGCGGAATCCCTGGGAATCGGGTCGTGTTACATTGGTGATATTATGGAAAACATAGAATCCCACCGGGCCATGTTCAATCTGCCTCGCTACGTCTTTCCCGTAACAATGTTGTGCTTTGGCTACTTCAAAGAGAGCTATCTTACCCAAAAACCGCGAACACGCTTTCAACAGAAATTTATCCACTTCCAGGACACCTATAAACAATTAAATCACGATGAGTTTGAAGAGATGTATGCTGACCCGGAGAAAAACTCTAAAGGTTCTTACCTGAAGCCTGCCACTAACTATGGACAGCACATGTACCTGAGAAAAACAGGTGCGGACTTTTCCAGGGAAATGCGTCGGTCTGTCAAAGTCGCAATCAGGGATTGGCTTGGGGAATAGCCATTACTGCTGTCATCAAGGGGGTGCAGCACAATCGGCTTATCCAATGCCAAAAACAGAGGTACCTTCGGTGCCTGATTTTCTTAAATTTAACAAAGGAGCACTGCATGTCACCTAATATGGATGAACGACGAGGGGTTTATCTAAATATTGCCGATGAAATGGATTCACTGGACAAGGGAATTTTTGCCAAAGATCTTCAAGTGTTTGAGCAATTTGACCTGGTGTATCGATCAGTCTGTGCCTTGATGTACAACTATGTGCCCACATCAGGTCACCCGGGAGGTTCCATTTCTTCGGGAAGGATTGTTGCCGGGTTATTGTTCCAGACAATGGATTATGACGTCTCTGATCCTGACAGACCGGATGCGGACATCATTTCCTATGCCGCAGGTCATAAAGCTCTGGGATTATACAATATCTGGGCTTTGCGCAATGAAATCACAAGAATTGCCAAACCCGATCTGTTGCCGAATGATCCGAATTACCAGCTTCGACTGGAAGACTTGTTGGGATTCAGACGCAATCCCATTACTCAGACGCCATTGTTCAAGAAGTTCAAGGTTAAAGCCCTGGATGGTCACCCGACACCGGCCACACCATTCGTTAAGCTATCCACCGGTGCTTCGGGAGTGGGGATAGCCACCAGCATCGGTCTGGCATTCGGAATGGCAGACACTTATGGCAAGGATGCTCCAAAAGTTCATATCATTGAAGGCGAAGGCGGTCTGACACCTGGCCGTGTCAGTGAGGCTTTGGCAGCGGCTGGTACGGCGTCTTTGAAAAATGCGATACTCCATGTGGACTGGAACCAGGCTTCCATCGATTCCGACAAGGTATGTCGCGAAGGTTCGCAACCGGGAGATTATGTACAATGGGACCCTCTGGAACTGGCCGCTTTAAATGACTGGAATGTCATTGAAGTTCCGGACGGTATGGACTTTCAGCAGGTGCTGGCCGCTCAATACAAAGCGGATCTGATTCAAAACGAGCAACCGACAGCCATTGTTTACAAAACCATCAAAGGCTGGAAATATGGAATCGAAGGCAAAGCTTCCCATGGAGCGGGCCATAATCTTTGTACAGACGGCTTTTTCGAAGCCGTAAAGCCGTTTCTGGAAAAGGGAATTGAGCGGCTACCTCATTGTGATGGCACTGAGCAAAGGTGTTCCGGTGGAAAACATACAGACGTCCTCGAAACCTGTTTCTGGGAAGCTCTTTCGGTTATCAGAAGATATTTTGAATCGAACCAAAGTGTTACCCATGCATTAGCGGAGAGACTGGCCGCATCACAATCGCGATTGAATCAGAGAAGCCTAAAACCTCGAAACAACGCCCCCACCCTGGATAAAATAAAGGACATTGGGGAAGCACAAATGAACAGTACTCCACAGGAGCTGGATTTGGAGGCGGGCACAGCCACAACCCTTCGTGGAGAATTGGGAAAAGTACTGCAATATTACAATAAAAAAAGCAATGGAGCGATTCTAACGGCTTCTGCAGACCTGCTGGGATCAACCAGTGTTTCTGCCGTTGGTAAAGATTTTGCCGGCGGGTATTTCAATACTCAAACCAATCCCGAATCACGGACCTTGTCTATTGGCGGTATTTGTGAAGATGCCATGGCAGGCATCATGGCCGGGCTTTCTACCTATGGCAGCCATATTGGAACCTGTTCGTCGTATGGCGCTTTTATTGCTGCCCTTGGTCATGTACCTGCCAGACTTCATGCCATCGGATCACAGGCTCGCCAGTCAATCGTTTCGGAACCTTACAAAACCTTTATTCTGATCTGCGCTCATGCAGGCCTTAAAACCGGAGAGGATGGTCCCACACATGCAGATCCCCAGGCATTGCAGCTTCTGCAGGATAATTTTCCATTGGGAACCAGCATCACCTTGACGCCATGGGACCCGGCCGAATTCTGGCCCCTGGTATCCAAATCGTTGAGCTGTCAACCTGCCGTGCTGGCTCCTTTTGTTACCAGACCTACCGAGAAGATTCTTGATAGAAAGGCTTTGGGATTGGCTTCCATTTATGATTCGATCAATGGTCTTTACCTGTTAAAAAAAGCGGAGGGAAAATCGGACGGAACCATCGTCCTGCAAGGTAGCGAGGTGGCTTATGCATTTATCAATGAAGCCATGCCGTTGCTGAAATCAAAGGGAATCGATCCGGATATCTATTATGTTTCCAGTGCCGAGCTTTACAACATGCTGCCAAAGACTGAGCAGGAAAAGATCTATCCGGAAGAGAAAGCATGGAAAGCCATGGGTATTACCGGATTTACCATGTCAACCATGTATCAATGGATTCCATCAAGAAAGGGCCGGGAAGCCAGTCTGCACCCATTCCAAAAGGGACATTACTTGGGCAGTGGTCAGGCGGAAATGGTTCTTGCCGAAGCGGGACTTGACGGTGAAAGCCAGTATAAAGCAATCTGCAAATATTTAGGGGTTTAGCTGCTTAGGGGTTTAGGCTGAAGACTGATGTCACGTCTTTTGATTTGTAGGGCAATGAATTATCCTGCCACAGGCAGCTATACATACTTGCGTCATTCCGGGCTTGACCTCGTCAGTGCTTAAATAAGATTATTCGCAGTACCAGTCAAACGGTAGGGCGGGGCTACGACCCCGCCAACAGGCTAGCCTCTCGGCGGCCACGTAGGGCCACCCTACCATTCGTTCACATCATTATTCAAAATCTTGCCTTAAAATAGCGCTTTTGAGGCTTGACCCGGAATCCAAACATTGTAGAGCAATGAATCATCCTGCCACAGGCAGCTTTGCATGCTTGTGTCATTCCGGGCTTGATCCCATAGGTGCTTAAATAAGATTGTTCGCAGTACCATTCAAACGGTAGGGCGGGGCTACGACCCCGCCAACAGGCTAGCCTCTCGGCGGCCACGTAGGGCCGCCCTGCCATTCGTTTACATAATTATTTAAAATCTTGCCTTAAATAGGCGCATATGGGGCTTGATCCCGTAAATGCTTAAACAAGATTATTCGCAGTACCAGTCAAACGGTAGGGCGGGGCTACGTCCCCGCCAACAGGCTAGACTCTCGGCGGCCACATAGGGCCGCCCTACCATTCGTTCACATCATTATTCAAAATCTTGCCTTAAACAGGCGCATATGGGGCTTGATCCCGTAAATGCTTAAACAAGATTATTCGCAGTACCAGTCAAACGGTAGGGCGGGGCTACGACCCCGCCAACAGGCTAGCCTCTCGGCGGCCGCGTAGGGCCACCCTACCATTCGTTCACATAACTATTCAAAATCTTGCCCTAAATAGGCGCTTATGGGACTTGACCCGGAATCCAAACAGGCGAGATTGGCTCGCCGGTTTTGTGTATTTGATCTTGAAGCGCGAAAGCTGAGTTATTAGCTACGTTAAACCTGCAAAACAAAGGGGAGTCATGAAAAAAATTGTCATTACCATCAGCATCGGAATCAGTCTTATTGGTCTTCTGTTCGGCGTTTTCATGTGGAAAATGAAATCGGAAGTAAGTGTCATGACTCCCATTGCGACTGGTATTGTCATACCAGGAATAGCTGCCGTGCATGACAGTTTTGTAAATGTTTTCTTGATAAAACACAGTGATAAGTATATCGCAATTGACGCAGGTAATAACCGTAACGCAGTTATAGAAGAACTGGAAAAACTCTCCATCGATCCGGAGATGGTCGACGCCGTCTTTTTAACCCATTCCGACCCAGACCATGTGGCAGCGGTTAAGGACTTTATAAACGCTGAAGTCTATTTACCGGAACGGGAGATACAAATGATTGATGGCAGCACCAATCGCTTTCTCATTTTCAAAAACAGTCTCGATGTTGACTATACCGGTTTGCAGCATGGGCAGAAATATACATTTGATAACCTGGAGATCGAATGCATCTCCACACCCGGTCATACACCGGGGTCAATGAGTTTCCTGGTTAACGGACAATATCTCTTTGCGGGCGACTCTTTAAGTCTGATCGACGGTAAGGTGGGGTTGTTCAACGACTTCTTTAATATGGATAACGAGGCACAGGCCAAATCTTTAAAAGAATTAGCCAAACGGGAAGGCATCACGCATATCTTCAGTGCCCATTATGGCGTTGCTGAAACAAACAGCACTATTTTTTCCGATTTTGAATAAGTGGAAAACTTGTCCGGTCGCCATACAATTGAAACAAATTCCCGAACACGGCTATAAGCTATTGCTGATCCATGGAATCGCCGGCAAGATCGGGATAGGTGTCAGATAGCTTTTCAAGCAACTCTTCAGCCTGAACAGTACCGATTTTTTTTAAGGCTTTTACGATCAGTATTTTCGAAGAATGACTTGTTTTCGCAAACATTTTACCAAAGGGTGTTACGGCTTCGTCAGCCCTGGAATCTCCTAATGCTGCAATGGCACTGTTACGCAAATCCGTATCATGACTTCTCAAAAGGGACACATACAGCTCCGTGTTGCCGGAACTTCCCGCTCTTGTTAGAGAGCGAATGATTACCGATTTTAAAAAGGGATTTTTCTGTCTTCTGAGTTGACCCCGAAGATAACTTTTTGCCTGGGTGGTTCCCAGGTAGCCCAGGGCCAGATAGCAAGCTCGCAACGTACTTTCCTTCACTTTTTGATGGGAGGCAATATCGATAATCTCTCCGATTGCCTCTCTGTTCCCCCGTTTTCCCGTAACCCGGATGGCGCTATTCATACGGTTGGTCGCTGCAGCCTGAAATACCGAATCTTCGATATCCTTCCTTCCGGTTGTCAGGTTCAGGTAGCCATCATGCATCATTTTATCCAGCAGTTTGTCAATCTGTTGATCTTTGGATTGAACCAGAACATTTTCAAGATAGTCACGCTCGTTGCTTGAGAGATCAGCGGAAAACAATTGTAAGATCTCTTTTGTTTTATGCCGCTTGTATTTCCGGTCAAGTTCGGAAACGGATAACTCATGCTCCCCAGGGCTCGTTAAATCGCTTTTGTTTTTGGCTTTGACTGAATGTTTTCCGTCTTTGCCCGGAGAGTAATTATCGGACTGCTTTGAAGATGTCTCGATAGTGGCTGTTGGATCGACTTGCGACTCACCCGGAGTTTCATTTTTTCCCAATACCAGAATGATGCTGCCTGCAAACAAAACAGTTAACAACACAAATAATCGAATGTGAGATGGAATAGAGTTAAATTTTTCTAAAAGTTTACCCATAGCACCAATCTTCAAAAATTGGGAATTCAGATTTTCGTCCTGGCCTGTTCTTTAAAATCCGATCTTAAAATTCCTACTATTAAATTCTTCAAAATACAATTGGGAATTCTTTTCCGGTTTCCTTAAAACACAGGATATAACAAGGATTCTGTGTAATTCTTTGCTTGTTGGTAAAAAAAATGCGAAGGTGTTAAAATTCTAGTCAAAAGATCTAGGATACAATTAATTTCTTAACTTTGAAATGGGATCTTATGAGAGAATTTTTATTAAAACTGGCAGCCGCCAGGGGCGAGATCGAAGCAGATCTGCTAATTAAAAATGTGCGACTGGTAAATGTGCTGTCCGGGGAGATTCACCAGGCGGATGTTGCTGTCTATGACGGTCGTTTTCTGGGATTTGGAGATTACGATGCACAAAAAACGATTGACGCCGAAGGGCTTTTTATGGCGCCCGGATTTATCGATGGGCATATCCATTTCGAAAGTACCATGCTGACCCTGCCCGAGTTTTCCAGGGCTCTGATCAGGAGAGGGACCACAGCCGCAGTCATCGATCCTCATGAAATCACCAATGTTTTTGGTATGGATGGTATTCGCTATGTTCTGCACAGCATCAACGAAATCCCACTGGACGTCTTTGTGATGCTGCCCTCCTGTGTTCCCGCCACACCGCTTGAAACGTCCGGTTCCACCATCACCCACCGTGAACTGGATTATATGATTAAAGAGGAGAGAGTGGTGGGCATCGGTGAAATGATGAATTTCCCGGCCGTCATCAACGGGGAAGAGGAAACCCATAAACGAATCCTTTCTGCCAAATGGAAAAAAATAGATGGTCATGCCCCCGGAATTACCGGAAAGGCCCTCAACGCCTATATTTTCTCCAATATTGACAGCGACCATGAATCCACCTCTGCGGAAGAGGCAAAAGAAAAACTGCGCAAAGGCATGCACGTCCTGATCAGGGAAGGGACTTCCGAAAGAAACCTGGAAGAATTGATTTCAGTCGTCACCAAGGAAAACTCCTGGCATTTTTCATTTGCAACCGATGACAAACATCCCGATGATCTGCTGGAGGAAGGTCACCTGGATCATTCCATCCGCAAAGCCGTTTCCCTGGGCATGGATACGATGATGGCTTATCAGCTGGCCACCATCAATCCTGCCAATCATTTCAATCTGAAAAATGTCGGTGCTGTAAAACCCAGGTATTGGGCAGATTTTGTCCTCCTCTCCGATCTGGAAACGGTCACCATTGAATCGGTTTATAAAAAAGGCATCGCCTTTTTTGAAAACGGCAGCTTGAAATCGGTCCCGGTCTTAACACCGCCTACCATTCGCAGTGCCATGGACCCGGAAGATATCGAGCCGGATCAGTTGGCAGTGCCTGCCGAATCCAAACAGATAAAAGTGATCGATTTAATCCCCGGACAGATCATCACCAACAAACATATTACCGACCCTAAAATTGAAAACGGTTTTGCTGTTTCCGACATTGAAAGGGATATTCTAAAGATCGTCGTCATTGAACGACACAAAGCCACGGGTAGGATAGGTAAAGCGTTTGTACGTGGGTTTGGCTTGAAAAAAGGAGCCATCGGATCGACCGTTGCGCACGACTCACACAACATCGTGATCGTCGGCACCGATGACAAGGAGATCTATTCGGTATTTGAAAGACTGAAAAAGATGAAAGGCGGGCTGGTCGCCATGGCAAATAGAAAAGTTGTCGCCGAACTACCCTTGCCAATAGGCGGCTTGCTTTCCGAGAAAAGTTTCGAAAAAACCGCTGAAGACCTGAAAAATGTGAAATTAAAGGTAAAAGAGCTGGGTTGCACCCACGAAGCACCCTTCATGATTCTCTCTTTTTTAAGCCTGTCCCCAATCCCCAAACTAAAAGTAACCGACCTGGGCCTGATCGACGTCGAGAAGTTCGAAGTAACCTCCCTCTTTGTAGACTAGGATCGAATCCAATTGAGCTGAGAACTGGGGTTATGCATTTTGTTGCGTATCCCCAATCTGCAGGCTTTTTCAGCAACTCTTCATCACCAAATACTTCTTTTTCGACAATTTGCGTCCTCAAACAGAATTGGTGCATTCAGACCGGAGACCCAATCTATCATGTTTGCAATAGTGACAACCCGCGGCATGATCACTTGCAGGTATTTGTAAAGAATATTTTGCATCTGATTAATAGTTTCTTAATAAGCTATTGATACCACTAGATTAACTAATTGGGATGGCTGGATACCACTCTTTTTCACCACCAAATCCAACCGCAAGATCAACAATCATATGCCTCGGCAGCGATAGCCCATGGTTAGTCAATCATTATTTTGAATGCCTTGAGACTCATGCCATGAAACAACCACTAATTCAAAACTATCACAAACCATTGCGTATCTTCGGGATCATGACGATGATAGTTTTTTTTAGTATTACCGCCGCTAAGGCCGAAGTTTGGTCGATCTCACTTCAAAATGACGTCGTTTCCGGAACGGACAAACACTATACGAACGGCATCAGTTACGATTGGATGAGCGACTTGTATAATCACAACGAAATGACGGCTTCCAATCGAAGCTATGCTGATTTCGTTTACTGGATGTTTCGCTCCATACCTTACATTTCGATCGGATCGGAACAGGTTTCAGCAGGATTTCAAATTGCCCAGGATATTTACACGCCAGCCGATACAATGGAAGAAGAACTTATCGAAGACGACATTCCTTACGCAGGTCATCTCTATTCCAAGTATTCACTGTTCAAGTGGCAAGAAGATGCAGCCGAGGAAAACTACTTCAGACTTGGCATTGTGGGCCCGGCTTCTGGCGGTGAGTGGGTTCAAAAATCTTTTCATCGACTGATCGGAAACGAAGAGCCCCAAGGCTGGCACCATCAATTAGATAACCAGGTGACACTGGGAGTTGGCTACAGTCGCTCCATGCTTTTTTGGAAGACGACTTACACAAATGGCTTAAGCAGCGATTGGGCACCCTCATACGGATTTGAAATCGGAAATTTTTCCACAGCCGCTTTTGCAGGATTTTTATTCCGTTTTGGTAGGAATTATCCCCAAAAGCCGGTGCCCACATCGGTTGCAGAAAATGTGAGTTTAAACAATAAACTGGCCTATCACTCCGAAGACCGGGATTACGGCTGGTTAATAAGTGCCGGTTTTTTTGCAAATGTCGTGGGTTATACACTGATCGTTGACTCCTCTAAGGATCACGATGTGGAGCGGAAAAATGTCTTCGGAGCCGTAGTTGTCGGTATAACCTTTTACTTGAATCATATGGAAATGACCTTTTCATTCCAGGAAATCAACATGAACATCAACAACTCGGTCGTTTCCAACGGCCTGGGAGCCCTTTCCTTTTCATTGAATAGTTAGAAACTAGGGGACGTAGTTGATATATTGACATTTGATGTGTATGCTGGTTTAATATGCCTTTCATTATTGATAAAAACAAACAACACATCAGAGCCCTATGCCCCGACAATCCCGCATTCATTTTCCAGGCAGTCTGCACCATGTGATGGCACGAGGTATCCATAGACAAGACATCTTCCTGGATAAAAAAGACTACGATCACTTTCTCAACCGACTATCAGAGCTATTTACAAAGTCAGACCACACCTGCTTTGCCTGGGCATTGCTGAATAATCATTTTCATCTTCTGATCAAATCGGGAGATCTGCCTCTTTCAACGTTGATGCGTAGATTATTGACCGGTCATGCAGTCTATTTCAACCGACGTCATAAACGGTCTGGTCACTTGTTTCAAAATCGTTTTAAATCCATCCTCTGCCAGGAAGATACCTATTTTTTGCAGTTGGTTAGATACATCCACCTTAATCCCCTTCGAACCGGGGCCGTCAAGACTATAAAAACGCTCAACAAATATAAGTACTCCGGACATGCCTATATCCTGGGAGAACAATCAAACGACTGGCAAGACATTCTCTATCCCCTGCAATGGTTTGGTAAACAAAGACATAAAACCAGACAAAAGTATCTCGACTATGTGAAGGATGGAATCTCAGATGGAAAAAGGGAAGATTTGACCGGTGGAGGTCTTTTAAGGACAGCTGGAGGTTGGAAAGGACTTAAAGCCCTC
Organism: SAR324 cluster bacterium; assembly: GCA_028282825.1. Taxonomy (GTDB): domain Bacteria; phylum SAR324; class SAR324; order XYD2-FULL-50-16; family XYD2-FULL-50-16; genus JAHJTV01. The sequence continues at coordinate 9,772 of JANQGZ010000020.1, read as the reverse complement.
AAGAAAAGAGGAGAAAGCACCTTGGGTGATGAACGGATGCTGGGAGACGGGCATTTTGTCGAAGAAATTCTGAAACAAAAAGATACATCCCAGTTAAAAGACGCATCACCCAAAGAAACTTATACCTTAGACCAACTGACTAAGGATGTCTGTAACCATGTCGACGTGTCCCACAAAGACGTGAAGAGTTCCAGCAAACAACGCCAGTTAAAACGAGCCAGATCTATTATCTGCTATGTAGCTGTTCGCATCCTAAAATTCAAAGGAACCGATACTGCCCGACACCTCACCATCAGTAAATCATCCGTTAGCAAGCTGGTAACAGGCTTTCAACCCGACAAAACCGATACAGCTTTCATAAACAAAGTCATGAAAGAATAATCGAAATGTCAATATTTCAACTACGTCCCCCTATTTTTCCGGAAATGTTGAACTATCAGGCGTTAATTGACCAGTTTTTCCCGGCCTTTCCATTCTCCCTGGCGTAAAACGTACTTTTGAATCTTGCCGGTTGAGGTTTTGGGAAGATCGCGGAATTCTACATATCTTGGAGCCTTAAACCTGGCCATTTTATCCTTGCAAAATGCAATGATCTCTTCCTGGGTGGCGGAGGCTCCCTCTTTTAGTTTGATAAACGCCTTTGGTACTTCACCCCATTTATCGTCCGGGGTGGCAACCACTGCAGATTCAAGAATATCGGGATGGCTGTAGAGAACATTTTCAACTTCCACCGTTGAAATATTCTCACCACCGGAAATAATGATATCCTTTTGTCGATCCATGATCTGGATATAGTTATCGGGATGAATAACCGCCAGATCCCCGGAATGGAACCAACCACCTGTAAAAGCCTTTTCCGTGGCTTCAGGATCATTGTAATAACCAAGCATCACAATATTGCCGCGCATGACAACCTCACCAATGGTTTTTCCATCCCTGGGAACCTGTTCCATGGTTTGCGGATCGACAACATCCAGGAACTGGCTGACTGTGTACGCCACTCCTTGTCGTGCCCGCATTGCAGAACGCTCAACATCCGGCAGGTCATCCCACTCCCGATGCCAGGCGCAGACAGAATAGGGACCGTACACTTCTGTCAGTCCGTATACGTGCGTGATTCTCGCACCCATCGCTTCAAGTTGGGCAATCACCGTTGGTGAGGGCGGGGCTCCTCCAACGGCAATCTCCAGGGGATGTTTCAGCTTGAGATCACTTGAAGCCGGGTGATTCAAAATACCGATCAGCACAATCGGGGCAGCACACATGTGGGTGATATCTTCCTCCTCGAAAAGGGAGATGATCTGTTCCGGGTCCACTTTTCTCAGGCAGATATGGGTCGCCGCTACAGCCGTCACCGCCCACGGAAAACACCATCCGTTGCAGTGAAACATCGGCAGCGTCCACAAATAGGTCGAGTCGGACTTCAACCCCAGCTCCAGGCAGTCACCCAGACCGTTCAAATACGCTCCGCGATGATGATACATCACGCCTTTAGGCTTGCCGGTGGTGCCACTGGTATAATTGATGGATATGACATCCCGCTCATCTTTCACCGCAATGGGCCGGTCTTCGGGGGAGCCGGTTTCAAGAAAGGACTCGTATTCGGGACCGTCCAGGGGACATTCATCACTGAAATCACAGATATTGATTACTTTTTTCAGCTTGGGGACATCATCAATAACAGGCTTCACCAGGCCCGCGAATTCGTTATCCACAAAGCAAACTGTCGTATCGGAGTGATTCAGGATGTACTTGACCTCATCGGCAGACAAGCGGATATTCACAGAAACCAGCACTGCACCGATCATAGGCACTGCAAAATGGGCTTCAAGCATCGGTGGAATATTAGGACAGATAAAGGCTACCTTATCACCGGGCCGGACGCCGATATTTTCCAAGGCACTTGCCAGCCGATTGACGCGCTGGTTGAACTGGCGGTAGGTGAATCGTTCTTTCCCGTTTACGATAGCGAGCTTTTCCGGATACACCTCAACACTTCGCCTGAGAAAGTTCACAGGGGTTAATACTTCATAATTAACAGATTGATACATAGTAATCCTCTCTTCTAAAGGCTTTTTCAGCTCAAGGCACATGTCATAATAATGAAAAGACCAAATCCTGGATTCTATTCGGTCAAGCTCGTTTTACCAACCGCTACACCCTTTGCCGTTCCTAACTGGGGCAGCTTTGCGAGCAGCAGCAGGAGGTAAAGTCCGATGCCAATTCCCAATCCCCAGGCAGGCCCGAATTTAGCTATAATCATACCTACGAAGAACGCGTACCCCTGGCTGGTAGGACTCTTGACCATGGAAATGGCAATATAGGCGCAGGCAAATCCGGTCAGAATCAGGGTAATCGACAGTGCAACAGGCAATAACGGTTTCATAAAGGTAACAACCGGCACCAGGACTGACAGAAAAAATGCCGGCCAGTACCAGTTAAACGTTCCTGAAAAAATAGATTCCATATTCTTGCGGCCGCTTTTGTAACGTTCTACCAGGAATACATGAACACCGGTCCACATGGGGCCGTGAAGAGGAATAAACGGACCTCCCACCAACAGGTGGCCTATGTTTTTAAAGAACAGGGTAAAATGTGTACGAGTGTTGTCCACTTCAATGGCCTCGTCTTTGCGAACCTCGGAAGCTTGTTCAAACAATGTATTGCCCAGGACGATATCGCCGAAGACAAAAATGTAAATCATAACAGCCAATGGCATGGCCTTCAGATACATCTCCATAGAGGGCCAACCGATAGAAAAGGGGGAGATAGCACTAATGTAAGCCCCAAACTGGGGAATGTGCCAACCCATTTTGATGTCAAAACTCAATTCGCCGAAAATCGGCCCTACGATCGCCGCAACCAAAAATCCGATCAGCATTGCCATGCTTGCCATTATTTTAAAGGCTTTAAATCTATCCTTTGCCTTGGAAAACCAAACGGAGAACATCAGTACAAGTACAATACCCCAGACAACGGGCAAGGTGTAAGGCATTTTTTCGAGTCTGTTAAATTCCGCGTTAAACGCCGAGATAGCTCCGGCAAAGATGATTGCTGCCCGAAGCTCTGAAGGTACCCATTTAAAAAACTTCGATCCCAGCCCCGTCACCGCAAAGAAAAAAAAGATCAGACATACACAGATCGTAACTGCCGTCATGGCATGAATCGCTTCCACGCCTGCCTGAAAAGTCCCCAAAAAACCCATCACCAAAGGAAGTGCCGGTGTAATCCATCCCGGGGCATAAGGCTCGCCAAAAATGACGATATGCGCAACCAACCAAAACAGTTGAATGAACATCACCGACCAGGCGACCTCAAAGGGCACATTAAAAAACCTCATGGTCAGGGCTGCCACAACTCCTGCGGTAGCCGTGGTCAAAAGACCTCCCTGGATAGCTTCCGGGAGCGAAAAACCAATATGAACACCGGGAATGCGGGCTTTAAATTTCCACCACCGGATTCCGGGTTGAACCTGTCCATCCTCACGTTTGATCATCTGCTATCTCCTTTTGGAAAAAGTTGATCATGGAATCTGCGATTTTCAATTGGGCCAGTTTTACCTAATCATCGCAAATCGATTTATCAGTCTTGAGTACGATTTAACAGACCAGGAAGGTAGCGTAAATTGGCAGAATTCTGAAATTCCTTTGGGTAATCTTGGGAGGCAGGTGTAGGTAAATTACCTAGTGTTGTAAGACGCATCCGCTGCGGTGAAGTATGTCAAGATGGGCAGGCTATCGCCGGCCCATCCTACATTCCTAATTGAAATAATTAATAGACACAGGACCGGATCAGCATTCAAAACCGTAGGATGGGTAACTCTGTTACTCATCGGGCGAAACTGGAAATGTGGATGTCAGCTTTGATGCTTATCTCGTTCAGCCCATAATGCTGCAAATCGAACCAGTTCGGAGGAGTGATTGATCTTCAACTTCTCTTTAATGCGTTCGGTGTGAGAATAAACGGTCTTGGCGCTAATATGCAGGGATTTGGCGATATCACCCGGAATCATTCCCTGGCCGATCAGGGTGAACACTTCCAGTTCCCTGTCGGTGAGCCGTGTTACAGAAGGGGCAATCTCACTCGCAGATCCGCTCTGAAACTTGTTGAGAACGATATCCGTCATTTTTGGACTCAGAAAGATGTTACCGCTAAAAATCTTTCGGATCGCTTCGATCACCAGTTCCGAAGCTTCCTTCTTGTTAATGTATCCTCTCGCACCGGCATGAAGACAGCGTTCTGCATAGATGTTCTCATCATAGGTCGATAAGACCAAGACGGGTAGCTGGCTTCGTTCTTCATTGAGAATTTTTATCAGATCCAATCCGTTACTGGTCTTCAACGAAAGATCAACGATTACCAGATCGGGAGACGTCTGCCCAATCGCTTCAATGGCATCCCCAACACTTTCGGCATGGCCGCACACATGAAAGTCGGGTTCCTGCTCTATCAGGTCTGCCAGGCCCATGCGAAAGATAGGATGGTCTTCAACAATCAGAATCTTTTTTTCCCCGTTGTTTTCCCGGTTCTGAGTAGTCATAAGAATCACTTTTTCCGATGGACTGTTGCTCGAATGTTGCAGGTTTCCCAAGCTGCAAAACTGTTTTGCCAAGACGGCTGATTCAGGATATCACGGATTAAACGTCAAGCTTACCTGTGTCCCCATCTTTTTTTTGTTTGAAATACTCAGGATTCCGCCGATCCGTTTTGCGCGATAGTTCATGATTCCGATTCCCAATCCCCTGTTGTTGTAGTCTTCGGGCAAGCCGCAACCGTCGTCGTTCAGTTGTAATAATACTGATCTTTCTTTTCGCAAAACGTTAAGGTTGATCGAAGTGGCATTTCCGTGTTTTACAGCGTTAAATGCCGCCTCTCGGGCGATATAGTAAACATGTTCCGCTTTTCTGGAATCCAGATTGAGATCGATCTGTTTAAACCGGAGCCGGCAAGTTACTTGATAAATCTGTTCAATATCCCGGCAAAGTTCTTCCAACACCAGGTTAAGGCTTTCTCCGGCAACTTTTGTGGGGCTAAGGCCATATGAAATACGGTCGATTTTCTGAATGGCCTCTTGCACCAGATTGCGCTGTCTGTCGATGGATTCAAGATCACCGTAGTTAACTTTCGCCAGTTTCTGGCGCAGGACTTTCTGCATAACTTCAATTCCCAGCAGATGGGATTTCAGATCGTCATGAAGATACTGCCCGAGTTGTCTGCGTTCAGATTCACTGATTTCTATGATCTCTCGCTCCAGACGCCTGGTTTTGGTCAAATCCTCAATTGAACAAAGGATACATTTTTCTCCCCAGATAGATACGGTTTCTACATTGATAAAACCCATTTTGGAAAGGTGATCGGCGTCTTCTATCTCGATATCCAGATTTCGAATTCTCCCCTGCTGTTCCAGCATTTCAACTATTTGGTAAAATTTTTCCTTGCCTATGAACTTTGGAGCATCCAAAAGCGTCTTGTTGATAAGCTGCTTTTGGGACAAACCAATAAACTCTAAAAAAGCAGGATTGGCATCAATAAACCGATAATCGATCAACCTGGCAATGAATATCCCACTGGGGCTGCCGTGAAAAGCCTTGGCAAACAGTTCTTCGGTTTTCTTGCGTTCTTCAATTTCTTTCCGGATTTTATGGTTGAACTGCTCCAGTTTGTTCATGAAATAGTTGAAATAGGTACCGAGTTTGCCGATTTCATCGTTGGCTTGTACATCAACCCTTCCGGTCAGATTTCCTTCGGCTCCCTCAAAAAACTGTCTTTCAAGGTCTTGCAGCGGTTGGGTGATACCCCTGGAAATGATGAATGTCACCGGCAAGACGACGACCAGAATGATTGCAATCGTGGCAAAGAATATCGTTCTGGCGGATTTGATGGGCGCATAGAACTCCTCGATATAGCTGGTTGATGCTACGATCCAGTCATATTCCTTGATATAATTGTAAATCACCATTTTGTCACGAAAGCGTTCTTCACCAGGATTCCTCCAGGTATAGAACATCTTGCCGCTTTTCGACTGGATCTGCTGGCGAACCAGGTACTTCCCCTCGGCATCCTGGGCATCCACAAGATTACCGGAAAGATAGGGGTGAATCACGATATCACCCTTGCTGTTTAAGACATAACTATACCCCGTTTTACCAAAGGTCTGGGAAAAGATGGCGCCTTTAAAATCGGAGATATTGATCAGCTTGCTGAACTCCGAGCGGTAAGAGGAAACGGAAATGATCCAGTCCCATGGTTCGAAATAGGACATATAGAGCGCTTTGGCTCTGGGCTCTTTTTCACCCGGGTTTTGCCACATGTATTCCAAATAACCCTGCTTGCGCACCATTTGCTCTTGTATAAACTCAAATTGCCTGTAGTTCTGGCCCTCTACAGAGGTATTCGGATGCAGAACAGCTTTGCCTTCGGAATCCAAACAAAAAATGTAACCCGTTTCGCCAATAGTCTGACTAAACAATATCTCCTTAAGTCTGGAGATGGCTTCCTGTTTTGTCAGTCGCTTCGCCTGTACATCTTGATAATACTTTTCTACGATCTGCAGGTTTTTTTCAGCGACAGCTCTCAGGTAATTTCTGATCGATGCCTGGGCGGTCCTTTCCACTACCTTTAAGCTGACCGAAGTAGAATTGGAGAGAAGGTTTTCAATGTTTTCCTTGATCGTTTCGCTGACCTGCAAATAGATGGTAAAGCCGACCAACATCACTGTCATGACCACGATGATCGAATAGGTATAGAACATTTTGAAGCGAATCGGTTGATCGATCAAATAATTCTTGATTAACCTCATGGCTGAAATCTCCCTGGAAATACGACTTAGCTGTTTGAAAATCCACCTTTGGCCTGAAGTGTTCCTTTGGTCGTTGCACAATCCAACCTGTTTTGGCCAACATTGTCAATCATTGTGAACCAATGACGTCAAACTCGTGTTTTTGCATTATCGCAAAACCACAATCAACCGATGTAAACTCCAATTGTCCCACCCAAAGCCCAATCTCATTTAGGTAAGCAATCGGAGCAGAAATTAGGGGACATGTACTCACCGGGAAATATGCCCGCCTTCAGGCAAATACCAGTTACGTGTCCCCTGATTTCAAAGCCAGCCCGCTGCCCCGACCTCAATATGCCTATCTTCAGGGAAGCGTACTTAAAATCCACTCCAGATGGATGAACAGCATTGACAAACAAAGGCCAATTACCCATTAATTCAGACTGTTACCTTTCCATCACCACCTGTTTTCCAATCCGTGATTTGCGAAATTAATACTCTGAATATTGTTCACGTACAAAAACAAAGTAATTGTAAACTGATATCTATTATTGAAACAAAAACAGTGTTACGATTTTAATAATATACATAGGTTCGCCGTTCGATTCGGTACAAATGACATTTACCCATCACAGAAACAGAAAGTTCACGGCAGCAAACAACCGGGCAGGAATTCTATAAACCAACCTGAAAGTGCAGGGATTGGGGAGCTTTTATCCCATGGAAAAACAGAACAAAAAAATTTTTGGGACCCTTTTTTTTGCATTGTTTAACGCAGTTCTGGGTGTCGGTATTGTGATCCCTTTGCTCCCTGTTTATGCGCATAGCCTTGGCGCCAGCGGTTTTTACATCAGTATGATTTTTGGGTCGTTTTCATTGTCCCGAACCTTTCTATTGCCTTACTTTGGCCGCCTTGCGGACAAAAAAGGACGGAAACCTTTGATCACGGCCGGCCTTTTTTCCTTTGCCGTGGTGTCCATCGGTTTTCTATATTCAACCAGCGTCTTTAGCTTGATCTTCATTCGCTTTTTGCAGGGAATCGGTTCCGCCATGATTATGCCGGCGACTCTGGCATACGTGGGAGACATCACGCCGCATGGTAAGGAAGGTACCTACATGGGGCTTTTTAACATGTCCATGTTCATCAGCCTCAGCATCGGTCCGCTGATCGGGGGCTATATCAATGAGTATTTCAGTCTGCAAGCTACCTTCATCTGTATGGGTGTTTTGGCCATGTCCGGCTTTTTGATTGCCGCGATTTTTTTGCCACCAACACGCCAAGAACAATGCCTGGTCAAGCCTAAACCGCCGTCCGATTGGAGGGTTATTTCAAAAAACCGGGCGGTGACGGGAATTTTTACCTACCGCTTGACCCATACGGTCGCCATTGCTGCTATTTGGTGTTTCATACCGGTTTTTGCCGAGGCTGAATTCAAATTATCCAGTGCTGCTATCGGCATTCTGGTTACGGCAACTGTTTTGACCAGTGGGATATTGAATACACCGATGGGCATTCTCGCCGATCACATTGACAAGCGTTTGATGATTCTGATCGGCGCGATTATGTCAGCCTCAGCTTTGCTATGTTTAAACTGGACTCAGGGATTCTGGAGTCTTCTGGCAGCCGTTGTTGCTTTTGGCTTGGGTGGTGGACTTGTGATGCCTGCCATAGGAGCTATTGCCGTCATTGAAGGCAACCGGGAAAAGGCCCTGGGACTCGTAATGGCCACTCTCAACCTGGCCCAAAGCCTGGGAATGCTGTTTGGCTCGATCATCGCCGGACTGGCCATGGATTTTATCGGGGTAAGATACTCTTTTATTTTCGCCGGATTGATTGTGATCGTTGGTTTGCTTGCATCAATGCTGCTACTACGCGGTATGCCCAGCCGCATAGCAGGTGTTCAGAGTCTTTCACCAAACAATTAGAATGTCCCCTATTGTCAATCAACGCCGGTTGGGTTTGCAGAATTCTGCTTTTAAGGCTTCTTCCACTCGTTTGACCATTTGATCCACCATATCGTGCGCGTATTCGGCAACTTGTAAGGCTTCGTGCTCTCCGGGTCGCAGCTTGTGGTCTGCGGTGTCCGTAGCCAGGGCAGCAAGACCTTTAATCATAAAATTCAGCAGGATCTGCATCTGGTGAAGGTCTTTCATCAGATCGTTTAGCGTTTCGGACATGACTCACCTCCTTTAACAGGATCTTCCTCGTCATCGATTCCCGAAATTCGGTAACCTGTTTTAGCTTCAATGCCTCCCGGTACCACCAGGATTTGCCTGAGATGCTCGTATCGTTGCTTGTCGTCTAAATAGATCAGATGCAATCCGTTTCGGGTGAAATGCTGCGTCTTCTTCTCTCGGGTCGCCTGGGGTATCAGCTCCCGCAAGGCCCAGCGGGCAAATGACGCTACCTCCGGTTGGTTTAACTGCAGGTAGCAGCGCAATAACCTGGAAAGATGGGGCTGAGAACGAAAAAGTTGGATAAGGTCCAGTACGTCACTGGTTGGGTTTGAGGAACTTACCGGCAGGGTATCGTTTTTGAAGAGTGATGCAGCCGGTGATTGATGTAATGGCCAGGCGGGGTTGGAAATATCAAGAACCTCCCCCGCCTCTTTACTGATGTAGATGAGTTTTTGCTGGTGTAGAATCACAAAAGGAGGATGATCTTTGGAAAAAAGTTTCCTGACAGCTTTGAAATTCACAACCGGTTTCATGGTGGTATCCTTTTCTGGATCACCGCCAGTCCTGACCTCCCCCAGAAATGAGAAAAGCCCAGAAGCCTGGCGGTGTCAACGCACCATAAAGCGGGGAACCAACCCCGCCGTAGCCAAACCCCTGGGCCCATCTCATTTCATCAAATCGTTTTGCGGTTGGTTAGTCCGGCGAATCCCGCGTTGACAGAATTCTCAAAAGCTAATGAAACAAAGGTTACCCAAAGGAACCAATCAAAATGTATTTAAACAATAATCACAAACCCAAACCCGGTCAAGACTAAAC
>JANQGZ010000126.1:0-92924 GCA_028282825.1 SAR324 cluster bacterium | reverse complement strand
CAGAAAGCATTCAAAATGCTCGAATTTTGCCCAGTGAAGAGGGCTTTAAATACCGAGGTAGATGTTACAATAAAATTTGCATAACAAGGGTTTGCAGTGAACGGCCATGCTGCCTTCGATGGGGTCACATATCCAAATTCCTGGCAAATCCTTAGTGAACACCAAAACCTTGCAGGGCGGCCACTGAAATCCAGCGTTATGTGCTCAAAAGAAACTCATGAATATGAAGATCAATATAGATAATTTAACAGAACAGGAACTCATCGAGCTCAACCATAGAATTGTCGAAAGGATCAAGTTCTTACAATCTATGAGAGTTCATACAAACATGATGGAATTCAGCATTGGTGAAAAGGTATCATTTTCCCCCAGCCATAATGTTGAAATCTTTGGAATAATTAAAAAGTACAACAAAAAAACTGTAACAGTCATCACAGAAGAAGGGGAGAAATGGAATGTTCCTCCTTCTCTGCTTATCAAGACCGAAACAAAGGAAAGAAAAAACAGCAAGTCAGACAACGTCATTGAATATAAGGCCAAAGGTTAAATATCATATAACAATGGCATGAGGAGGGACCGCTATACTGCCGTCGATGAGGTCAAATATAACATAGCCTTGGCAAATTCAATCTTAACACTAAGCCCTTGGAAGCCGCCCCTTATGCCTGCTTTAGAAAAAAGAAGCCTATTTTAAGCTATTTCGAGCACATTCATTATTTTATCGTTAGCCAAAAATGCCTTACAAAATCGATGGAACAATTAATATGAAATCTCATGTTACACTTCCTTTGCGCTGCTTGTTCATTTTTTTCATTCTGGCTATGTCCATTACCCAGGGTGTATTAGGGGACGGTAAGACAAGAAATAGCCGTCCATTACAATTGCAGATTGGGTTCGGATATTCGGGCTATGGTATGAGTGTAGGTTATAACATAAATGCTGTGTTTTATTGTGCAATTGAGCATTTTGACGTTAATAGTAAAAACGAGAGCAATGGTGGTGAAATAAAAGGGGAAACAGAATTCACTTTATGGCAAAATAAACTTCGGATTTCACCATGGTCTAAATCAAGTTTTTATTTTCATGCTGGATATGCTTTAGTAAACTGGAAGGAACGAATATATGGCAGTGGTACATTGAGTGATTCAGATTTTTCTTCATCCGATTTTGAAGCAATTATAGATTGGCCTGAAAGCGCTTACACATATGGTTTTGGATGGGATTGGGTTGCCGATGCAGGTTTTTCAGGTGGATTTTCGATTTTTAAATTTGTCATCGATCAACCGGATGTTAAAATCACTGATTATACATCGATGTCATCAAACGAAGAACGTGAGGATGCGGAAGAAATTCTTCAAAACTCACAGCACGAGAAATCAGAAAAAATATTGGGTGTCTTGTATCTTGGGTTCAATTTTTAAACCAGTTCTTTAATTGGTACCCTACCTTCTTTTAACCTCATTATTAAGGAAAACTAAGATTGTACTTATTGAGATTTCTAGCAAGTATTTACACCAGACCGCATAACGCCCCTGCAAATCTCAAATTAGGTGATTTTTGCAAAATCATCATTGACTAACCATCGGAGAGGCGGCCGCTGAAACCCGGCGTTAACTAGGATTGCCAAATGATTGAAATTGAGAGTATATACAATTATCTTCAAATAGAATCATCTCTTTCAACTTCTGGTCAGCCAAGTGAAGCACAGCTGTCAGCACTTGCAGAAAAGGGATACGATGTAATCATCAACTTAGCACTTCACAATGATCCTCGTTATTCCTTGTATGATGAAACTGGATTAGTCGAATCCCTTGGAATGACATACATACACATACCAGTGCAGTTTGATGCTCCTACAGAAAAAGACCTTGATTCATTCTTTAATGCTATGAAATCCCTTGAAAACAAAAAGGTTCATATACATTGTGCAGCTAATATGCGAGTTACCGCATTTTTAGGTTTGTACTACTTAATTAAACAAAAGAAATCAAAAGAAGAGGCTTTTGATCCAATGCATTCAATATGGGAGCCAGACGATGTGTGGTCGTCATTTATTTCTTCCGTGCTTGCAAAACATACCAGTTAACAAAGGCATTCAGTTGAACGCCATCTAGCTCTCGATGGAGTCAAATTGAACAAGATCCTGGCAAGTAAACCGATAACACAAAATCCCAGCAGGCGGCAACTGATGTTGGGCGTTAAAAAACCAGGAAAAAACAAAAGTAAAAAGATTATACGAAATTTGGAGGTCCTTATGGTTAGAGTGATATATCGCTGGCAAGTAAAACCGGAGAATTTTAACGAATTTAAAAAAATATGGAGCAATACCACAAATCGAATTCATGTCTCTGTTGATGGCGCACAAGGAAGCTTTATGCTTAAGTCATTCGAAAATGAAACCGAGGTACTTACCATTGCAAAGTGGGATTCCTTAGAATCCTGGAAGAGCTTTTGGGGGAATGAAAATCCAAAAGAAATGGAATCCATGAGAAAGCTGGGTAAACGCATTTCTGCTGAAGTTTTTGAGGAAATAGAAGACTTTACTCGATGAGGAAACAGGGGAACTGGCTTGTGGTAGTCTTAAAAACCGCGATAAAGTTATCCAACTGCTTGAAACCTTGCCTAAGAGAAAAAACGAATGATACGACAATTTTCTAAAACAGATATTGACCAGGTTATTAACATTTGGCTCGAAGCATCAATTAAAGCCCATGATTTTGTGGCAAGTGACTTTTGGAAATCAAAAGCAAAGGATATGAAGGAGGTCTATATTCCTTCGGCAGAAAACTACATTTATGAAAAAGAGGGGATCATCAAGGGTTTTATCTCCTTGTACAACGATACTCTAGCAGCTATTTTTGTTTCTCCAAGTTCTCAGGGAACAGGCATTGGCAAGGAACTTATGGGCAAAGCTAAAGATATTCGTGACCATTTGAATCTCACCGTTTACAAAGAAAATCAAAGAAGCATTGATTTTTACAAGAAATGTGGGTTTAAAATAGAGCACGAACAAATTGATGAACATACTGGTCACCCGGAGTTGGTAATGACATTCAGCCCATAACAAGGATTTGCAGTGAATCACCACTTGACCTTCGATCAGGTCAACTACGAAAAGGCAGAGCGGCCCTAAACATATGAAACAGTGGACGTAGTTCTATTTGCCGACTTGCCGGCTACGCCCACTTACGAAGTTCCTCATATACTACCATCTGTGCCTTCATAGCTCATCTTACCTGTATACCTTCCTGCTTGAAAAAGTCGATCAAACTATTGTGCACACTCTCCAGCTCTTCGTTTGAAAGGGTTTTGTCATCAGATCCCACTTCAAATCGATACGTATAAGAGGTCATTTCGCTTTGAATGCCTTCACCTGTATATTTGTAAAGGTATCGCCTATCCTTAAGTAAAGGGTTCAAGTACTTATCAAGACTTGATTCTATTTCTCGGAAGTTGGTACTTTTCGGGAACAGGATAGAAAAATCAAACCATGACCCCGGATACTTCGGAATTGGTTTGTATCTTATTGTTTCCTGCTTCAATGAAATGACTGTATCCAATTCCAGTTCGAACCAAACGACTTGGCAATCCTGTATAATCGTAGAGCAAATGTCTTGTTTCAAGATTCCAATTCGCCCTAGCTTGTTTCCCTCTGCGCATATGGCAAGGGCCGGATAATTCCCTGATTCTTCAAAATTCAACTCGGCATATGGAACATATTCGGGATATTGAAGCCCGATTTCATCAAACAGGCCATCCAAGTGACCTTTTAAAGACAGATAAAAAGATTCTAGATCAATTCTACGCTGCAAAGCATAACTGATTGCTGATACGACCCTGACCTCCCGGTCTTGATGAAAGACACTTCCGATCTCAAAAATACTGTTGCCCTGACAATAATCTGCGTTTTTCATCATGATTTTCAGCAAATTTGGTAAAACCATATCCCTCAAATACGGATATTTACTAGAAACCGGGTTGACCAGATTCACAAGCTCATTTGAATCCTTGGGAAGACTTCCGGGTATGTTATGGTCGTACCAATTATAAGTCTGCACTTCCTGGAATCTGGCAGACCTTGTTAGAAATCTTCGAACAACTTTTTCCAGTTCCAATGGTTTGTCCCTGGATACAGCTTTCATAGAGGTTTCCGGTAAAACCGGCTGAACCTTATCATAACCATACATCCTGGCCACCTCTTCCAATATATCTTCCGGAATGGAAATATCTTCTTGACTTCTAAACGCAGGCACCTCGATGCGCAGGTTGTTTCTTTTTTCCGTAACCACGAATTCCAGTGCCTTTAAATGGCGTTTTATCTCTTTTTTTGAGACTTGAGCACCTATTCGTTTTGAAAAGTAGGTTATGGGAACAACAATCTCCCTTTTGTTGTTACTCGGTGTACCAGATGAGGTTAAACCGGACTCAATGTAGATTTCAGGCTGTTCATGCACCAACAGGTAAAGCATGCGCTTGAGAGCCAGCCTGGCCATTGCCGGAGGTAACCTTTTTTCAAAACGCTTGCCGGCTTCCGTTGACAGTTGCAATCTATTGGCGGTTTTTCTTACTATTGATCCCTTAAAACAAGCACTTTCCAGCAACAAAGACCGGGTTTCTGCAGTTACCTGGCTGCTCCGACCTCCCATAATACCAGCCAGGGCAATTGGTTGTTCCTGTTCGTTACTTATGATCAGGTCATTGGGCTCTATGTCCCTTTCAACATCATCCAGGGTCGTGATCTTTTGTGACTTACCGGACTCTGCGATTTGAATGCCCCTGATGCTGCTTCCATCGAACGTATGAAGCGGTTGAGCAGTTTCCAGCATCACATAATTGGTGAGATCAACAGCCAAATTGTATGCCCTGTGCCCCAAGGCATTAAGCCGCGCTTGAACAGTTAGTGGTGAAGGTGTGTGTCGATAATTTGATATCCGAATACAATTGTAGACAGGACAGCTTGAATGATTTTCGTTTTTGATGTCAATTGCCGGTATATCAGACGCTATCTTGTGATCCCAAAGTTTCAAAGGTTTAAGAGGTCGCTTTAAAATGGCGGAAATCTCTCTTGCAAAACCATAGTGTCCCCATAAATCCGGTCGATGAGTCAGGCTATGGTTATCGATATGAAGCAAATAGTCTGTCTTGGAAAGCATGTCAGTCAATTTGGCACCGATTGGAATAGAATCCGGAATCTGAAGCAGCTGATCGTCAAATTCTCCAAGACTTAAATCATTCGGAATACAGAGTTTGCCATGGCTTTCAGCACCTGCAATTTCCCTGATTTCAACATATTGTTGACCGTTCAAAACAGATCCCAGCTGGGCAAAGGCATATTTTCCTCCAACTGCAAGGTTTTTAGCTGTCGTCAATGTCCGTGTATTTGCCTCACCACAGTCCACTATAATTTCCTTCAGTCCCCGGGCTTCTTCAACCAGGTTGATGGTTTTGATTTCACCTACCACTACCTGATCTATTTTCCGTTTGATTGTTATGACCTCTTCAACTTCGGCTGTGGTCATTGTTAATTTATGTGCGATGTCGTTGGGATCGATGTCGCTGATGTCGACGTAGTCGTTGATCCAGTCTAATGATAGTTTCATTGTTTTCCCTTTGATAGTAATTGCCCCATTATTTCCAAGTTTGTTTTATTCAAATGTTGCCTGAATCGAGTCCTCAAGCAGTATTGCATTGGGAATTGGTGGGTTTGCTTCGCTCGATTCACCCTACAATCTGACTCGTAATCCTTAGAAATGTCAGATAATCAAAACTGCTCCAAAAATCGATAATCACCGGAATTAAATAACCGAATATCCGGAATGTGATATTTCATCATGGCCAGCCTCGTCATTCCTAAACCAAAGGCAAAGCCGTTATATTTATCCGTATCTATACCACCGTTTTTAAGCACCACCGGATGAACCAAACCACAGGGCAGTAACTCAAGCCAACCTGCCTGCTTGCAACCCGGACATCCCATGCCTCCGCACATCAAACATTGAATATCCAATTCAAAGGCAGGTTCTACAAAAGGGAAATAACCGGGTCTTAAGCGGACCGTCACCTCTTCACCGAATGCAGCCGAAAGGATCTCACGCATTACAGCTATGACATTGGCAATGGTGATATTCTCGTCAACAACCAGCCCTTCCATTTGATAAAAGGTGTTTTCATGGGTGGCATCAGTGGTTTCGCACCGAAAACATTTACCCGGAAAGACAGCTCTTATGGGAGCACCGTATTTTAGAAGAGTTTGAACCTGGTTGGCTGAGGTTTGGGTTCTCAGCACTTTACCGTTCTCCAACCAGAAAGTGTCCTGCATGTCCCTGGCTGGGTGATCATCCGGCGTGTTTAATGATCCAAAATTATTATAGTCACTCTCCATTTCGGCTCCGCTTAGCACCATGAATCCCATTCCCAGGCAAATCTCTTCCAATTCCTCCTGTACTCTGCTGATGGGATGAATCCTACCTTTTGCCGACAGTTTTCCCTGAAGGGTTAAATCCACATTTGTGTCAATCGGTCTTTGAGTCAGAGTTGCCTGAGCCTCCTCAAGTAGTGATTGTAGCTGGGATTTTATTTGATTAAATTTCAAACCAAATCCTTTTCTTTCCTCAGCAGTCAGCGCATTAAAATCCGTATTTTCCTTGAGTTTTTTAAGCACTCCATTTCTGCCAAGATAGCGCGTTCTCAAACTATTCAAGGCATCCAATGTCTCAACCGATTTCAGGTTTTCCTTGAGTTCTGTTATCAGGGTGTCCATTTGACCTCCAATTAAACATATGAGCAAAAAAAAAGGCCGTGACTGATGCAGCCACGGCCTTTGAATTATGATTAAGCCTGTAGATTCACATCAGTCACGTCATGGTGGCGGATGAAAAAAGAAGAAAAAGCTAAAAAAGAAACTAAAATTTGTGAAGCAGTTACATTTCATAATTTCGAAAGAAGTGACAGGTTTGGATTTCATAATTGAAAAAAAGCAAAAAAAAAGGCCGTGACTGATGCAGCCACGGCCTTTTGGAATCCGGAATACCACATCAGTCAGACATAATTGTCCTTAAAAAAGAATCCAAAATAACCAAAAAAGAAGAACATTGTGTGAGCCATGATGACGTGGTTTTTAGTTTTGTTTTTGTGCGTTTGTTTTCAAAAGATACTCTTAAAGATTTATGTCTGACAAGAGCGATTATTTGGAAAAAGCAAAAGATCTTGCTTACATGTTTATTTCAGTTTTATTATTGCAGCCGGCAGCCGTTTGAACTGCAGTGGTTTGATCTTTCCTTTTATTTTAAGCAGTTGACCTCCGGCGAGTTGACAATGGAGATCCTTAATTTTTTCGTCATCTTTTTCCATGAGGACCCTGTCAATTCGTTTCTTTAGCTTCATTCCGTTATCATAGTCAAAATAGTCAAAGATCTTTTTCCCTACAAGATTTGATTCGTTATTCTCCTGAAATTTCATTACAGTTGCTTCATTAACAAATTGGATAATGTATTTTGTATCGATCAATATCCTGGCTGAGTAGTCACTATCAAAAAGGCTGTGCTTCAGCTCCAGCAATTGATTGTATTTGTCACTAAAGGCTTGTGTATCTTCAGTGTGTTCGGTTTCGGTTTTGTTCAGGTTCTTTAATTGCTCATATTCTCGCAGCAACGCGTAATGTTCTTCCTTTAAGGACTCTAACTCCAACGTAATACTTTTCTCGCCTTCATGCCGGCTGGACAAATGGTCTAGTTGTTTTTTCAAATCTTCATTTTCAGATTCTAACGTTTTTTTTAGATCCTGATATGCGGTCTGATAAGATTTTACTGCTTGAGTTAGTTCGGTTTTAGTCATTTTTGTAAGACCTTTTAGCTTTGGTTCTATCAAACCTTCCTCCGTTTTTAGTTGGATAATGGATCAATTTTAGACTATAAATTCGACAAAAATCTAACATATGTTGATTTACTTGTCGAATATTTTACAACAATTTTACTTGACTGCAGGATAGATTTATTAGATAAATTGATTATTATATGTACATTTTTTGTACAGTTTATGAATTTTCAAATACAATAGTTTTGTGATCATGAGTGTTTTCAAAGAAACTCTTGAAACCAAACGCGTTATTTTTAATGTAAAGCTGGAACTGGCTGAAAGACTGGAAAAGGCCAAAGAAGAAGCAAAGTGTTTCGGCAAGAAACTGGATGTAGATTCAGCAATTGATAAAGCTCTTGAAAAGTTTTTGAAAAAAGTTGAAAAAAAGATGCAGGAACTTGGCAAGGAATTGAGAATATACTCAAAAACTTATCCCGATTCCACAGATACATTAAACGATAACAGCGAAGGTCATTTTCAGTCTCAATTCGATAGAAATTAAACACAGTATTTAAACGAGGGAATCATGAAAAAATCAGAAGTTAAATTAAGAAGAACTGTGAATGCAGACAACGTTGCTCAAATCCTAAACGATTTGGCCGCCAGCATTCGAGAGGGAACTGTTTGTGTAGAAAACGGCAATGAATTCGTTACCTTGAGCACTGGTGAAGACGTTCAGTTTGAACTGGAACTGCAGGCCGGTCAGAAAAAAAGCAAGCAGAAGTTTGAACTTGAGTTAAGCTGGAGAACGACCCCTCCTAAAATGGATAGTGCCGATGATTTCAAAATCTCCAGCCAGGAGCCTGAAATCACCGAACCTTCTCCCCTGGAAGCTGAAGATTCTGAAGAAAGCGAATAATCTACCCGAGCAATCGATTATCTTTGATCACTTTGCCAACTATTGTAAGGTGATTAAAGATTTCAAGGTAATCATTCGAGTTTAAACCGGATGTTCAGAGGGAAGGAAGATGAGTACAAAAAAGAAATCGTCATTATAGGAAATCCCCTTCCCAAGCTCCTCATTTGAATAATTAACCTATTTGAAGACAAACAGAACAGCCGGTTTGTTTTCAAATGAAGTGGCGTGAAGTTCTCCTTTCAATTTTGCTTTTTTGCTTTCGGAAACTCGGCAAAGTACATCACTCAATGCCTTGTCTTTTTTTTCCAACAGAACCTTGTCTATCTTCTTTTTTACGATAATTCCGTTGTCATAATCGAAAAGTTTAAAAATCTTCTGATCTACATATTCGTACAAGTCTTCATATTGAAGTTTTTCCGAAGCGTTTTTATTTATAAAACGGATGAAATACCGATAATCGATGAGTATTTGCCCGTATTTATCGTTATCAGTGAGACTTTTCTTGACTTCCAAAAGGCGGTCAAATTTTGTTTTCATTTCAGTAAAGTTGTCCCGGTTTCGAACCAGAAGCTTTCTGATCTCTTCGTAATGACCAACCAATTCCGAGTGTTCTCTTTCCAGGGATTTATATTTCAAAATGAGTTCATGATGCTGCTCAATATCGCAATCCTGCATGCTTTCCAACATATCAGAATCAGAGGCAATACAAAGGCCTTGGCTTTTTCTCGACCCTTCCGTTAATTGTTTTCGCAAGGCTTCCATTTCTCTGCCGGTTTCCTGATGATTTTCATGTACTTCATCAAGCTGTCGCTTTAAGTGTTCTGATTCCTGGGTTAAATCCTTTACCAAATCCAACAGTTCCGCTTTTGTCATTCTGGATATAGATTTAGTGTTTGTAGACATGGAAGTTGCTCCATTTAATATTGCACCGGAAAACCAGGCAATTGGTATTTTTTTGACTATCGACAATCGGAAATCTTGGGTTTCTCCTTGACGATTCACATTAAAAAACTAACAATTATCTTCAATGCATGTACATTTTTTGTACAGTTTTTAAAACGAATTTGCAATAAAACAATTATGAGTATCTTCAAAAATGAAATTGAAACCAAACGGGTGATATTCAACGTCAGAATGGATCTGGCGGAAAGGCTGGAACAAGCCAAGAATATCGCAAGGTCAATTGGAAAGAAGCTGGATGTGGATACAGCTATAGATAAAGCCTTGGATAAGTTCTTAAAAAAAGCAGAAAAAAAGCTTGGTGAAATGAATAAGGACTTGAAAATTTCTTCCAGCCCTCCGGATGAGGAAGAGGCAGACAACAACTCCGAAGAAGATTCGAATGCCTAATAACCTGACCAGCCTCCATGTTTCCTTCCGGACAACCAGGATCAATTGAGGGTTCAAAAAGGCCAACCCTTTTCATTCAAGAGTCGGCCTTTAATCCTTTGTTTTAACCTTCATTCCATTTTAAAAATCCTTTAAAACATTCTTACTAAAATTTTACATATTCAGGACACCTTTTCGGCTCAATTGTTTTATTTTGTTAATTCAGTTAAATACTCTTGAAGTATCGTAATTACCAGCATTTGAACGTGGTTTTGCCGTTGATAACCGTCCTGCATATATTGTCTTTTCAAGATCCGAACCTTCAAAGCAGACTTAAAACAACACTAGTCCATCCTTTCATACCTTTTCAAATCACTTTCGCAAATGAGCTTTCAGCAGATTGGAAATACTTCGCTGAACTCCAAACGGGCAAAAGCTCACGTGCAATGGGGATACAACATCATTTTCAACAGGTGCCATGACCAAATCCAGTTTATCCAATAAAATCAATTTTCTGCCTAATGCGCCACAACCAGTGCCTGAGGAAATTACAGAAAAAGACAGGCTTTATTTTAATCAGGTTATTACTACTGATTTGAATGCCGAACAGATCGAACGCATTTTACAAGTCAAGGAATCTTACCCGTTAGAAACCTCTGTGGTGGGAATACACTGGCACCCGGAACATATACCCATTGATTTGATTACAAAACGAATCAGCAAAATGTTCCCGAACAAACAAAACGAGCTGGTTATTCCCACCCAGCACAACGTTATTACAGATTTAAACGGTTACTCGGGTGTGGAAGTGGATTGCTATTCACAGGGATTCAATCAGAAAGTTCAGCTACTATTGCATTTTGAATCATCCAAAGTGGAAGACGCTCACACCTTAAAAAAGATGCTGGCGCATACTTTCAAATACAGGTCGTCTCAACTGTTTGAGTTTATCAAGACGATCGATTCACCTGTTGAAGAAAGATTACTCAGCGCGGCAGCAGAAACAGGAGCCAACTCAACCCTGGTTGATTTTGTCAGGGCTTACGTATCAAAGATCAAAAAGCTGCTGGAAGACGACTTTGAAAACGTGCCTAAAGCTTCGATCAAGAATAAATTGTTGCGCAATTTTTTTGATTGCCTCCGGGCTGATCACGACGAAGTACTGATAGATCGTGCCCAGAATTTTCTTACTGCAGTAAAGAAGACTGTTAAGGAAAGTTTCCCTCTGCAATATTTCTACCGAACCTCAGAGATTATCGAAGAAGCTAGATCAATCGGCGCAGGAATTGTCATTCCGCACCCCGAACAATTTTGGCCCGTGCTACTGGCTGACTATGATGTAGATGGTATTGAGGTTTGGAATCCGCAATCTCAACGCTACACTGACTTTCTGGTATCAATAATCAATAAGAAAAATCGAGAATCACAATATCAAAAGCGAAAGCTACTGGTCTTCATGGGCGACGATACCCATTTTGGAGAAAAGATAAAGGATCCTTCTCAACAAAATCCAGATAAAGCAAACCGTGAAGTAGGTGTGCAACCCTCATGGGATGATCTCAGCATTCAAAAAAATCTGATTAAAGGCAATTTCTCAAAAGAACAGGTGATCGAAGACTACAAATCACGACTTGCCTGATTTTCATTAACCTTAAGCTTGATGAACAGATTATCTGTAAACCCATTCAGACAACTTTTTAAAAAACCGAAATGGCTAAAAACGAAGAATTTGAGCATGAATCGATTCAGGATAATCAAACGATCGGTACATATTTAGAATCCCTGGTTGAGGGGTTCAAAAAAGGCAAGATCGTTCTCACAGCTGAGAAACAGGAAATAGAGCTACATCCAAACAATATTCTGCACTTTGACCTTAGTGCCAAAAAAAAGGGAAATAAGTCGAAAATGACAATCCGGTTGTCATGGCGCAGGTCCGATCTGGATGAAGATACAAAAGGCGATATTTCGATCGCCTGAATGCATAAAAAGAACAGACGCTTGATCGATGGGTGAAGGATAAATCCTACCCAACGGGATCATTTTAAGAAAAAAGGCGATGTTAACGAATATTATTGAAAACTCGAAATTGATGGTCATCGAAACCGAGAATCAGGTCAAGTTAACCGATGAACTGATTACAGATGGCAACCTGGAGCTGTTGGAACGAATTTCGTCCAAGGACGATTATATAGACAATCTGAAAACCACCATAGAAAACGATTGTTTTTCCTACATTCATCAACTGGATGAGAACGTCAACAAATCCTATATCAATGAAATTAGGGCTATTCACATTATTGCCGTCAATTTGGAGCGAATAGCCGATTATTGTGTAAACGTTGCACGTCAGGTTAAATTCCTCAGTGAGCCGGCTTTTATTCACCAATTTGATTTCGATCCCATGTTTAATGAAATCAAAGCAGCGTTACCAATGATTCCGGGAGTCTTTGAAAGCAAGGACCTGTATTCGGCCCTCCATATTTGCAAATCGGAATTTGTGCTGGATGAATATTATAAGGAGATCTTTACTGAAATCCTTAAACAGGTGAACAACAGCCGCTATGCAGAAAATCTTATCACTGTGATCTTCATGTTCCGTTACCTGGAGAGAGTTGGTGATTCCCTGCTTAATATTGGTGAAGCCCTGATCTTTGCAATAATCGGTGATCGAATTAAGATTCGACAGGTGGAAGCTCTCCAGAATACATTAAAAAACCCGAATTTTAACGGATCACTGATGGATTTCGATGTAGCTTCCATATGGGGCTCACGGTCCGGGTGCCGAATCAGTCGAATTGAAGATAACAAACCTTCAGGATTCAAAGCCCAGGGTATTTTCAAAGAAGGTGCACTCAACAAAATCCAGACGGAAAAAGAAAAAATAGAACAATGGCAGGAATTGGTTCCGGGTCTGGTACCCAGGATTTTCGGTTATTACGAAAAGGAATACACAGCCTCCTTGTTAGTGGAATTTCTCTCCGGATGTACGGTAGATCAAGTCGTGTTAACCGAAACCCAGGAAGTTATCCGGCAAATGCTTAATCTACTTGAAAACACTGTCATTGAAACCTGGAACGGGACAAAAGTTGAAGCGCCCCACCAGACAGATTATATGGATCAGCTCAAAAGCAGGTTCTCCGCAGTAAACAGCGTTCATCCTTCTTTTAACAGACAACCCCAAGGTATCGGCAGTCTGGATATAAAATCTTCCCTTTCTCTGATCGATGCCTGCTCAGAATTAGAAAAATCCTTACCAGCTCCTTTTACTGTATTTATCCATGGTGACTTTAATGCAAACAATATCATTTTTAACGGCGAGCAAAACAGGATCAACTATATAGACCTTTATCGTTCCCGACATACGGACTATATGCAGGATGCATCGGTTTTTCTTGTTTCATTTTTTCGAATTCCGGTATTTGAAGAAAGGCTAAGAGGTCGGCTGAACCAGGTAATAAAACATTTTTACGACCTTTTTGCCGGCTTTGCAGATCAAAATAATGATCACACTTTTCAAGTCCGATTAGCATTAGCCTTGGCGAGATCGTTTTTTACCTCCAGTCGCTTCGAATTAAAACAAAGTTTTGCCAAAGAGATGTGCCATCGCTCGAACTACCTGATGGAAAAACTTCTAACTCATGCACCCAAGGGAGAAGGTTTTGTCTTTCCCAAGGATATTCTTTACTACTGATTCTTCAAATCGTTCTTCATCGTTTACTAATAGTCAACTTACAGATTTGCAGAATCATTTGATTAAAACAGTCCACTTCAACAGTTATTTGTATGAAACCAAAGATAGGCGTTGTTGGGGTACCAGAAGGTTGGTCCTCCGAAGAACTGGCAGATAAAATAGCAGAGAAAACAGGATTCAGTCTGTTAATTGATATGGGTAAAACCCGGTTGGATTTAACGACCGGAAAAGTCTATTTTGACGGTCACGACCTTTCCCAACTGGATGCTATTATCATCAAGAAAGTTGGCTCCCGGTATTCACCGGATCTTTTGGACAGGCTGGAGGTTCTGAGGTATTTGCATGAAAAAGGGGTCAAAATGTTTTCCAAACCCCTGAGTATTATTCGTCTATTGGATCGATTGAGCTGCACTGTTACACTCTCGTCCGGTGACATACCCATGCCTCCGACCGTCATTACTGAAGATATTCAATTGGCGGCAGAATCGATTACGGAGTTTGGTGAAGCAGTTTTAAAGCCATTGTTTAGCACAAAAGCCCGGGGAATGCTGGTTCTAAACAAAACGGACGATCTTGAGAGTCAATTAAGCGACTTTAAAAAAGACAATAACACCATGTATATCCAGAAAAAAATTAAACTCCCGGAATATGATTTGGGTGTTGTTTTTTTGGGTGGAGAGTATTTAACCACTTATGCCAGAAAAATAACCAACGGATCCTGGAACACCACAACCAATTCAGGCGGTAAGTATGCTCCTTATACCCCTTCTCCGGAGATTATTGAACTGGCTTGCAGGGCCCAGTCTCTATTTGATCTGGATTTCACTTGCGTTGATATTGCGGAGACTGAAACCGGTCCCATAGTTTTTGAAGTCTCTGCTTTTGGCGGATTCCGGGGTGTTCTTTCCACCAGCGGAATTGACGCTGCTTCCCGCTATACCGATTATGTTTTGAAAAGTATCTAACTGCCGTTGTAATACCGTATACAGGCAGCAGAATGGTCAACACAATCCATTGTTTTTACATTTTGACTTCATAAAAAGGAACCATGCACTATCCGGGTAAACTTAAACGATCAGAAATTATCCAATCACTGCGGGATCAATACCCTGCGAATTATTTTATTGTTTTGCAGTTTGGTGATTGCAACATAAAAGTGAACGCCAATCAAAATGAGATTACCGAAGCCCTGACAGAGTATTTTGATGGTTTTATAACGGACGAAAGGCAATTTCAACTTGAAATAACTGTCCATGAGGCCACACCACCCACATTTTCTGCAGATTTCACTGTCAAAACACCGGATCCGGGCAAAACTAAAATTAAGGAAGAATATATCAATCTGGACCAGGGACGAATTGTGAGGAAACGCTTAACCGAAATGCAATTCATCTTTGGAGAAAATGAGAATCTGGCGATTGGTCCCTGCCTGAAAAATATGAACCAGGTTGTCAATTTTATTAACAATCGCTTCATTGAGTGGGATCTGTGCAAGGGCAGTCTGCTTGGACACGCCGCAGCTGTTTTATGGAAAGAGCAGGGCATTGCCATGGCAGGTTTTTCCGGGGCTGGAAAATCGACCCTTGCCCTCCACCTGATGAGTAAAGGAACCGATTTTGTCAGTAACGATCGGTTGATGATTAATGTCGAAAATAACGAATTGGTAATGCGAGGTGTTGCCAAACTGCCTAGAATCAATCCAGGTACCATTCTTAACAATAAAGATTTGATCGGCATTCTCAGCGAATCTGAAAAGGAAGAATTTGAAGCATTGCCTCCGGATAAATTATGGCAATTGGAGCATAAATTTGACGTACCTGTCGGAGAATGCTTTAGCAATAGTCGCTTCCTGCTGAAAGCCCCCATGAAAATGCTGGTGCTGTTAAATTGGCAAAGAAGCGAAGGAAAGACCGAGATCAAACAGGTAAATCTTGAGGAAAGAAGGGACCTCCTGCCTGCTTTTATGAAATCGACAGGTCTTTTTTTTCTGCCACACACAGCCAGTCATATCAATGATGCAACCGAAGATGATTATCTGGAGATGCTGCAACATTGCGATGTAATTGAGGTTAGCGGGGCAATAGATTTCTCACAAGCCGCAGAAGCATGTTTGACATTCATCGAAACCGGTTCATTGGGAAATCATGTTGCTGCAAATTAAAAAAACCATTCCCTTTCCCAACAAAATCAATCTTGCCAGGTTTCAGCGATCGCCTGAGCTGGGTCCGAAAATTCTATTCTTCAGCGGTGGCAGTGCACTGAGAAAAGCTTGCAACGAGTTGGTCAAATACACCCATAACTCCATTCATATCATCACTCCGTTTGATTCTGGAGGTAGTTCCGCAGAGTTAAGAAAGGCGTTTATGATGCCGGCAATCGGTGACATTCGAAACAGATTGCTGGCTCTCGCCGATAAAAGCGTCCAAGGATACCCGGAAATTTTTAGGCTTTTTAATTATCGGTTTCCCAAAAAAGCAAAACAACAGCATCTGCAAACCGAACTGGATTGCATGATCAGCGGTAAACATGAGTTGGTCAAATCCATTCCGGACCCCATGCGCAAGATCATTCGGCAGCACCTTGGACTGTTCAACCAGAAAAAACCTGAAGAGTTTAAACTTAAAAACGCCAGCATAGGAAACCTGGTACTCACAGCCGGGTATTTACATAATAACCGTAATTTTGACGTTATTATTTACATCTTTTCCTCCCTGGTAAAAGTCCAAGGTATTGTGCGACCTGTTGTAAATAAGAACCTGGATTTGGCAGTCCAATTGGAAGATGGCAGCACTATTGTCAGCCAGCATCGCTTTTCGGGTAAAGAGACTCCTGCAATCAGCAGCAAGATAAAATCGTTGAGTCTCAGTGAAAACCCGGAAAAACTGGTTCCTACTGCAATTCCCATCAGAGACAAAATGAAACAGTTAATCCAACAGGCAGAATTGATTTGCTATCCCATGGGAAGTTTTTACTCAAGCATCATGGCTAATTTACTCCCAAAAGGCATTGGAACAGCCATTAAAAAAAATCCTTGCCCGAAGATCATGATTCCAAACACCACATTCGACCCTGAAACAAAAGGTATGACACTGGATGATCAGGTACAAACACTTATTGAATATTTGAGGAAGGATGATCCCGACAAACTTAATCCGAATGATGTGCTGGATTTTATTCTGTTAGACTCCAACCAGGATCTGTACCAGGGCAGGTTTGATCCAAGGAAATATTCAAAAATTGGTATAGAAACCGTTAGTTGCCAACTGACAAATGAATCCGGCCAGCCCTTCATCAAAGAGCAGAACTTTGTGGAATCCGTCCTCTCTTTTGTTTAAAACAAAGCCACAAACCAAATCTCCAAAACTACCATTTCCGTTGAACTTCCTCCGGTGCCTTTAGAGGTAGAAGTAGAGAATAAATTGAAGGTCTGGGCAACTGACCGGCCGGAAGTTCTTCATGATCGGTCTTAACAAACAAGAGCAGACGAAACACCAGGGAAAAAGGGGGGTTATCGTGGCGAACCTAGTCTGCAATCAATCTCATTTCATCAGCATATTTAATCCAATACTTTCCGTAATGATCCTCCGCTACCAGGCGAAGAGGAAATCCCATGCTTTCCGGCAAGGCATCGCCATTTAAATTGTAGGCAAGAAAAACCTTATCAGCCATCACCTCTTCCAGTGAATACACAGCTGATTTCTTTTTTATTCCCCTGGGGCCTGAAAACTTTACATGGGTAACACCGGGCTTCAAACCGGCCAGTTTGAGCAAAGATGCCGAAGAAATCCCTTTCCACAAGCCATTGTGAGCAAAATAGCCATAGCAGATCAACAGAACATTGCGTTCGATGGATGGCAGTTCCAGGATATCTTTATAGCTCAGTTTAAGTTCGGATTTTGTTTCACCGGATACCCGCAAATGCCAGGATGTGAGATTTACTTTGTAACGGGATTGTCCCATGACACCAAATTGACCGCGGGGCGTTGTCTCCAGTAGGCTGCCATCCACTTTGGCAGGGTTGGTATAGGTTAATGTGGAAAGATCGGTTCCTTTGGGCAAAAGGGTTTTCTTCGCAAACCTGGAAACCGCCTGCAGCCCCTGTCCCAGCTTGCCTGAAAATACAGCAACACCGGCAGACAAGCTCAGTAAAAGTTTTACAACAATTCTTCGAGTGATCATCAGTCAAACCAGTATCAGATGAATTGTATTCGTCTTCCTTACCACATACTGTTTAATTTTATCTCCTACCCGTGGGTTGTGTAAAGCTCACCGGAGGAACCGGAATTCGATCTATTATGCAATTTTCTTTACCCACTTGTCCGAAATCTGAGAGAAAACCAATTTTACCCATACCAATAAAAGCTTTAAATGCAGCTTGGTACTTCGAAGTCTAGTGCTTTCAGCGATCAGATCTCAGCCGGTTTTTGTTTGTAATTGTAGTATTTTAAGCTGAACGCTGACGGCTGACAGCACGTTTTATTTGTTTGCTGACTGCCTATCTATTTCTTTTTCGCCTTGTGAAAAAGCCGTCATGAGTCACTTTCTGATTTGTTGTTTGACTGAAGTGAACGTTGCGAGCATGATGATCTGGAGAGTAAGGGGATAAAACAAATCAACCTGTTGCCGGCCGGATATTGTTCCTGCAGCATGCAACCCAGGGATATAAGACACTTTTATGAATATAAATAAACCCATCCTTGCCTTGACTACCGGCGCCATCTGCATTAGTTTTTCCGGTGTATTCGTGAAAACATCGGAGGTTCCTTCCACCGTTTCGGCTTTTTACCGTGTATTGTTTGGCAGTTTATTCATCGTTATTGCTTGTTTTTACCATCGTGAATTCAAGCTGAAGAGCTGGCGGAAAAATCGGTTGGCTTGGCTTGTCCATCGTGATGGTAGCAATTTATCTGAGTGCTTTTCGCAAAACAGACCAAACGGCGACGCACCAGGTTTCGGTTCCAGCCTCCAACCAATAGAAGTTGGGACTTATAACATGCCGGATAGTTGTAGGTAAACTACATTCAAAGCTGCTAGTTAATCAAAACGAGGGAACCTGCTTCGCTCTCTGGAATAAACCAGTAATTCAAATCAGTATGAAAGAAAAACAGGAAAAACAAGAGGAATTACAACGATTTTCGGAACTGCTAATCCATGAAATCAACTCGACGTTAAAGCGAGGTACCTTCTATGCAGCAATCCTTGGCTCTGTGCTGGGAGTGTTAATGATATTGGCGGAAATGGCAGGTTACATTGATGGTTACATTGTTCCTGGAAGCTGGGCTGTATTTGCCGGGGTATTTTCCCTTGTTATGTATTATCTGGCAAAATCCGAATTGATTAAGGGCAACATGCAATACGCAGTGTTTATCCCCTTTATATCAATACCATCAGTTCTTTATATCGTAGCTTTTTTTATTTTGCCCTCGGGTGCTGCCACCTATATCACTGGTCCACCATCTTATCTTTATGTTTTTCTGATTATTATGACCGGATTTTTGTTTAATCCCACGCTGTCTGTTATTTCAGGATTCATTGTAGGAATTGAATATTTCATTGTTTACCTGGTTTCACAACCTTACCTCGCACAGATTTCAACTCCGGACCCATTGCAGCTGCAGGATCTGGTTCATCCTTCGGTCTATGTTATAAAATCTGTTATGATGGTTTTCTGTGGCATTATTGTCGGTATCCTCTCCAAAAACACCAAGAAACTGATCAATGAAATTCTTTCAGAGGAAAAAGAAAAGCTGGTGATTGACAAGCTGTTTGGCCAATTCGTGAGCAATGAGGTGAAAGACAAAATTATTGCAGAAAAACGTGATATGCCGGGTGAACGAAAACAGGTAGCCATACTGTTCTCCGACATTCGATCATTTACCTCCTATTGTGAACACAACACACCTGAATTGATTATTGAGCAGCTCAATGAATATTTTGAGCGCATGGTTTTTTGTATTACGAGTCATGGCGGAGTGATCGACAAATTCATAGGTGATGCTATCATGGCAGTTTTTGGAGGAGTGATCGATCTTGATAATCCCAGCGAAAAGTCTCTAAAAGCCGCTGAGATGATGCAATCCGAATTAAAGGCATTAAATGAAGAATGGTCTGCCAAGGGATTTCCGCAACTTCAAAACGGCATTGGCATTCATTATGGAGAAGTCCTGCAAGGAACAATTGGAAGTACCAACAGGAAGGAGTTTACGGTTATTGGAGATGCAGTCAATGTGGCATCCAGGCTGGAGGGGTTAACCAAGGAATACAAAACAAGCATCATCCTTTCCCAGGATTCATATCAGCAATTGAAATCAAACAGTCGAAAAAACCTGGCCAACCTCGACCAAACCACAGTCAAAGGCAGAAAAGACCCAGTAATCATTTGGGGGAAACCAAGCTAGTGTCGTGTCAATTTTCTAACGGCGGAACCAGCTATAATCGGGGGACATGCACTCGTCTCATAAAAAGAAAAGCAGTCGAAGTATTGACATTTATATTCCTGTTTTCAGATTTCAATGCTTCAGCTGCATCCCCTGTTATACGCTAATTTAAATAATGTGTGATTTTAGCATTTTCCGAAAATCATCTTCCAATTTGAAGTTCATAACCAACGAATGCTCTAACACCTCACCTTTTGCAGATACAATGATGAAATATGGATATGCGTTTATTTTAGGAAACAAGTTAAAAAACTTTTCATTTTTGTTTTCGTCACTGTAATTCACTTTTAAGTAAATGTATCTCTCTTTTATTATCCGATAGCAATCTGAATTTTTGAGATCCTGGCAAAATTTTAGACAATAAACACACCAATTTCCGCCTATTGAGATAAAAACATTTTTATGTTCTTTTTTGGATTGTATCAAAGCATTTTGATAGTCTGTGTAGGCATCCCTTGATGGATCATATGGTTTATCCGGTTCAGCATAAGCTGAAAAATTCAGTAAACACAAAATCATAAATAACTTTATTCTCATGCTAAATTTAAAGATCTTCATTTGAACTCCTATTCATAAAATGTATAACATTTTAACCATACAAATACTCTTCTGATCCATCTTTTGGATCTTGACGATGTTTTTTGAATTTGAGCCCCGATTTTTCGGCCACACGGATCGATTTTTTGTTATTCGGAGCAATTAATGCAAATACCTGTTTTAATTTGAAAGTTCGTTTGGCATAGTCAATAAGTGCAGTTGCAGATTCTGTTGCATAGCCTTGGCCACAATGTTCAGACAATAGCGCAAATCCTATATCCGGATCATCTAAGAAATCTCTCAACATCAATCCACAAATACCGATGGGCTCTAGATTGCGTTTAAGCCGAGTAATGTACATACCAAAACCCCATTTTCTATATTGCGCCAAAGGCTTGTTTTTAATATATTCCCTGGCTTTGTCCAAAGTGTCTACACCCTTGTTATCTATAAATTCCAGCCAGGAGGGATCATTGAATAATTTTAAAACAAATGTGGCATCACTAAGATCAGTTTTTGAAATGACTAATCGCTCTGTCTCTATTAGATTCATCTTTTTTTGTGTAAGTGGTTTTGCTGTATAATACCAGGTTGAAACTTCTGTTAAGTGTTTTTTCCGAATCTATAGACATAGAATTCTCCCTCACTATAGTTTGCGTTGATCAATTCCATTCCCTGCTCCTTGAGAAAATCCGTATAGGCAGATCTACCCAAACTATAATGGTATACCGTGTATTTGCCCACAGTTCCGGTACACTCCTCCGCTTCCTTTCCACTTGTAAATAGGAACCGTCCTTCAGGTTTTAACAATTTACCCACAGCAGTCATGGTTTTTTTCTGTTGTTCAGCTGGTAAATGGCACATCGCACCCCAACTGAATATGAGATCCCATTTGCTTGCAATCCGGTCGATATTAGAAATGTCTAACAACCTACAATCAGCAGGTTGGACATTTTTCAAGTATGCGTCCAACATGGGCCGGCTATTATCAATCCCACGGTATTCTTTGACAATTGGGGATACCGCTTTTGCTATGGGGTGTCCTGTTCCGCATCCAAGATCAAGTACTTTGATATCTCTCCCCAAAAGCTCTACTTCAAGAAGGATGTCTTTGACTCCAACATGACTCCGCATAGAATCATACGTAGAACCTACTTTGTCATATATGCTCATATTCCTTTTTTATGCTTAACGCTATGTATAAACTGCTGCCTGCACAGGATTTGTGTTATCGAACTATTTACCAAGATCAACTGACTTTAGATCAGCAGTGGGGACAGGTAGCTGATGATTGGAACACAAAATCTTGAGGAAACCTGCCTTTATAACGTTTGACCTGTTCGTTCAAACGTTTTGTTACCTGGTGTGATTCTTCATGCCTTTAAACCTTGTCTGGGCTTTGACGAAAAAATCAAAATAGCAATTCCAAGAACCAGGCCTGATAACCCGTCTCCAAGGTACACGATAGGAGGAAGACCAAGAGAAAATCCAATAATCAAGGCCAATAGCCCAAACAGAATTAATCCCAACATACCCAAATTCAACATAAATCGGTATTTCAGAGGATCCCTTGCTAAAATAATAAAGAAAACCCCAATGAGTCCAAACACGCCAAAAACAACTTTAAAAAAGTAGATTACAATAGGCGCATCAGGTAATGATTCAATTCCAAACCATGAACCAATGCTTTCAATTACCGTCCAAGGTAGAAAAATGAAAGGTACGGCAGTTAAACATCCAATAGCTGTAATCCAAAGTATAATTTTGAGACTTCTCATAACTTCTCTCCTTTTTGAAAAGATTAAGATGAAATGAGCTGAGACCATGATGAACTTTACCAGGATTTTTGGAAAAGCACCCCGAACGAGGGCGATTGCTGTCCGGGATATCCGGTTGCCGGACGCTGAAGATTGAAAAATTTGTTCCAGGTATTTTGTTCTAACGTTTAAACACTTTTTCAATTGCTGATAGTTCTTGATCACTTGGTTTATCAGTCAAAAAGAACTGATGGGCTGCACATTTCCAAAGTTTATTCTCTTTAGTTTCAAAATCTGTCAGTCCCCCTGGAACCAGAAACAATTTCCTTTTGAAAATCTCATCATTTGCATCTATCTCAGCTTCAACTACTGCTTTGCCGCTTTTGACAAAAGAGTAAACTACTTGACCGACACGTTTCCTACGATAAATGATCGGTTTTCCTATTGCAGATTCTGACAACGTTCCTAAAGCTGCTTCTGTATAACTCCACCCGTTTTCAACATCATCAAAAGTTGTCGCAACAACTGCCTTAATTTTCATATTCTTCCTTTGGTTTTTTTGAGTTCAATACCAAAATCACCGGGTGTTGCACCGATTTTGGATAAAAGGTAAATTATCCGAAAACCACAGAACCTGCGTTCACCGAAGGTTAAATGCACTCCGGTTTTTTTTATCAGAAAAATGGTTTGTCTATTTGGTCACGATTTTAAAATTCATGACCTTTTCAAGGTCTTTGATTGCTTTTTTGTTTCTAATTTCAAATATACAGGGTTTTGATTTACCCACATTTTTTGTTTTCAGTATTTTACTTTTTGAATCTTCAGTGATTTTTAACGTTAAGATATCATCAAGAAATCTAAGGGGAAAATAGACTGTTGCCTGCATGTATCCCTTCCATGCTGACATCCATACTATGGTTCGTTTCTTTTTTTGTACTTTGCATAACCAGGCTTTTCCATCTTTGTAATATCGCCATTCATATGTTAACTCGTTATCCGTGAATAGTTTTAAAAGTTCTAGATAAGCATTGAATGATCGACCCAGCACCTTTTTTAAAACCCCTTCATCAGGAAAAATGCTTTCATCAGTCAATTCAATTGTGTTTATGGTTTCCATTGTTTCCCTTTCTAATGCTGTTCCGTTTGATGACGTCAACCGTCTGAACAAGAAACTCGTTATTTTTTTTCTACAAAACTTTTAATTTTCTGTTTACAAACATTCTCTGTCAGCTCAAGTAGCTTTTTTACCGAGATAGCAAGTATCTCCAAATCCTCTTTAGATATTCGGTACTTTGGGTCGTAGCGGGCACCAATGTAGGAGTAATCCAGCAAAGTGAAACGGTCTTTTTCTTCTTTTGTTTTAGCGGGAAAAATATTGTCAAAAGAACTATCTTCTTCAACCACCATATCGCTCAGTAAGGCAAGCCAGTGCTCATTTGGATTGTAGTTGGTGAAAACTAGTAAAACTGCTTTGTAACAAGATTCTGCAGCTTGATGCAAGTTGAAAGCTGCTTTTCGATAAAAATCCTTGTCAGAAGCACCTTTTTTAAGATCATGTTGAAAATCATCGTACGACATGACAGCAGATTTAAACCAATAGTTAAAATAATCTCTTGCAATACGTTGTTGTTCTTTTGATGTTAATTCTCTTTTATCAGCCAGCTCAAAATTTCCTGAATCAAAGAGCATGTATCCCTCTTTTTTGATATCGGAAAAGAAGTATTGACCTTCTGCAAGTTTGATATTCAATTCCTGAATATCGTGAACTATGATTCTCGCATGAGTAGTTGATTTCTGAGTGTTACAAGCTTTAATTATTTCATCCCAGAGGATAATGTTATCAACAGTTCCTTTCTGTTCGGTAACGACCAGGATATCGTAATCCGAAACATGGCCAGATCTGCGGTCCTGCTCAAGGTCACTCTTGACCTTGTAATCACCACGCGCATATGAACCAAAAAGAATTATCATCTCAACGTCATTACACTTCTTTTGAATAACAGAGACGATATTTTTTAGTTCAGCTTTTTTTATTTTTGATAAATGTTCAGGTTTCTGCTTCATTTTTAGATAAGGCTCACTATCGACTACGAAATAAGGTCAATTCTATCAACTTGTTTGAGCGAGATAACGCCATTATAACTAACCGTTGATCGTTACATCATCTTGATATAATGAATTTAATAACCTTTTGTAAGAAAGCTCTCAATATATGTTTTCTTCTATGTTTTAGATTTTTAAGCATTATAACACCTGGCTAAGACGCGTCAATTGTCGCGTCTTAGCCGCTTAAGCAGTAATTATACTACTACTGTTGCTTCCACTTCAAAAACACAATCCGGATGGAATAAGGAAGAAACACCAATCAACGATGTCGCCGGCTGGCAATCATATCTATTGAACTGTTCGATAAGCACATGAGATGATTCTGCGAATCTAGTTACATCGGTCGTGTAATACACCAATCTTGCAATATCTGCAAATTTTGCATCTGCTTGCTTCAGCAATGTTTCAAGATTGTTCAGGATCTGACGCATCTGCTTCACCATGTCTCCCGGATGAAGTAGTCCTCCGTTCTCATCTACAGATACAATACCTGCGCAAAATATCACACGCTTGAAATTTGAAAACTCATTTGCTTGCACAAAACCAAATTTATCTTGCCAAGTCCAAGGATTGATCGTTCTTTTTGTCATTTTTTACTCCATATTAAAGTCACCAGTATAAAAGGTAAAAGACCCAAATTGCACAAATGGCTGTTAATATGGCTTGTAAAAAATCGACATCATCTCTTTTATCGACTGTTTCTCTTTTACGAACAAAGAAGGAGGACTCCCCGAAAAGCGTTTGAATTCTTTAATAAAATGTGACTGATCGTAAAAGGATCTTTCGTGAGCCAACGTCGTAAAATCGTCATATTTTTTATCAATAATCTGATTGACCATTGAATTGAATCTACTGATTCTAAAAAATCGTTTGGGACTGACTCCTACATACTGATTAAATATCCGTTCAAGCTTTTTCTGATGAATGCCGTGCTGCTCACAAAACGTTGTAAGATCACTATTGTTTTCCAACCCTGAAGCCAGCATCCGAAATAGATTTTGTAGAGACGTATCAAGAATCAGCTCCGGGTTGATGAACTCAACCAAACAATCTTCTAAAATTGCAAGAGTTTCTATGGTCTTTCTAACTGGATAAAGCTCAATTTCAAGCTTTGAACTGAATTCAGAGATAGCGGTTTGTAAATCGACAGTTTTATCCTCAAATTCTGACAATGGAATTTTCAAGAGAGGATACAGGCCGTGGGGTAAAAATGAAATACCGATTGAATGAACCGGTCCTGTTTGCCGCAGAATGCAATATTGATTTCTTATCCCGTTAAAAGAAAATCTCGGTACTGTTGTTTTTACACCATTATATTTGTAAACCGTTGGCGCAGAAAAATTGAGAACAATGTCGATATTATTAACAGGCAACAACTTGTGATTCAAAATAAGCGGCCGGCTGCTTTTTTGTACCCAAAAATACTTTATTGTCTTTCGCAGTAGAGGATGTTTTGGATAGTATCTCTCTATCTTCAATCTATTCATTGAGCGCAAACGTTTATTGAGAACACTTAAGACGTAAATCACTGGCAGCCGCACCGGTGGTTGTTTTACTAATATGTTTTAATCGGAGCATTGGGAAAAGGCATGTACAGGGCGTTTGCTGTCCGGTGTATTTTTTTGTTAAGCTGTAAATCTATTTTTTGATTCCAATTGAAAACTGGTCCACAACCCAAAGCCAACTGCTATCTGGTTGGCGCCTGGCAATCTCAGCGGTGACATCACCATTGCTAAAATTGGTAGATGAGGTTAGTGCGATATCTCCACTACATACAGCTGCTGATTGGTTGCTAGGTTCAAACTGAGGACGACTGGCCAAAAAGTTGACAAAGAACTTTCGAATTTGGTTCAGTCCCCTTGATATCTCACCGTTATCATCGACTAATACGGCATCCGGTTCATAAAGAGCAACCAGGCCTTCAACATCACCTGCATTTGCACGTTCTATAAAATATTTTTCAAGATCATTTGGATCATTGGCTGGTTGGTACATAAACATTAACTCCAAAGCTTAACATTAATCATGGCCTAACGACTGCGTCGCCCGCTTTGCCCAGAATGCAGTGAGCGTAGAGAACGAAGCGGCAGGTAAATTCGGGTGTACGCACTTGTTGGATATTTTTTTATGTAGGTACTGGAGAACTGTAGTGTAAGCCAAACTCCACCCTAAAGTCAGTAGCTATGACTTTTGGAACAAGTTTTCCTTGATTTTTTGTTAATTCCACAATTCCATATTTTTCTAAAGTTTTTAATGTCCTGGATAAGTTAGATTTTTTTCTTTTGCTGATGCGCTCAAGCTCAGACAGGGAGTGAGGTTTATAATTAATTATGAGTCTTAATAGTTCCTGGTTCTCATTACCAAGAACTTGAGCCATTGATTTTATCGAATCAAACCAGATCTTTGGTTCATCTTTTCTCGGCTTATACTCCCCATTTGCAATAGCAATTGTCCTTTTTATATAGTCTTGCTTTGAGATAATACCGACTTTCATTACTTTAGTTGCCATTGTTCCTCTTTTTTAACTTTCCAAAATATCATTAACATCTTTCCAGAAGTCCTGTAAAAGCTGTTGTGCTGACTCAAATTCATAGTTTTTAATAATGCTTTTATTATGCTTGTGATCCCACACAAGCCTTTTTGCGCCAAATTTCTTTCTTTTGGGTTTAATTGCATGGGCATTGTCATAGCCAATTATTCGTTTATTGTAACGATCATGCAGAGTTAACGAGTATTTTATACCATGAGGTATGTGTTCATTGGGAGTCACTTTTTTTACTTCAAATTTAGTCCAGTATCCATTGCTCATGGGGAATATCTCTCCATCTAGCGATAGCAATGTCTCAAGACCTAATTGAATCATATGTTTGTTTTGATTTATGATCAGGGTGTAAAACGAAGTTATCAACAGATGATAACCCTAGTGTTGCATATGATTTTGCTTATGTCCAACGCCGTGCATAAGAGGCCGTCTGCACGGTTTTGGCGCTAAAAAGGATTTGCCAGGAATTGGGAAGTTTGACCTCATCGAAGGTCAGCTGGTGATCTAGTGCAACCCCTTGTTAACATTTAATTTTTCATTTTGATTCCTCTTTGCAATATCAATATTGAAATCAAATAGAAAATCTTGATGTTGATGTTGATGTTGATGTTGATGTTGATGTTGATGTTAAAAAAGATCACAAAATTCCTGAATACGAAGCGTATTATATATTAAGGAAGACTCAGGTATTCTGGATTGGCAACAATAAAATTAATGTATTCAATGTACTTATGTTGGACATTGACTGATGGTGAGTTTGAGAGCTGATTTTTCCAGTCCGATTCATAAAAGGTTCTGACATTGGTTTGTCGTGTTTACAATTAACCCACATCAATAGGCAGATCAACTGAAAAATTGTTTTAGGTTCATGACATGTTTTTGGATATTCAGAGTTTTTTTTGTCATTTCGATTTCTTAAGTCGCTGATGCGTCAACAAGCGATTGAAAATGGTCAACAAGTCGTTGATTGGTCCAATCAAGATGTTCTTTCATTTTTTTTCTGGCACCATCTGCATTTTTCTCCTCGATTGCCTTGAAGATAGCCACATGATGGGTTGCTATCGTTGCGGAATTCTCTTCACAACCGGCGAACCCTTCAATGATGGGTTTGATGAACTCCTTGGAAAAATCAAAAATGCTCATGATAACGTGGATGCGAAAAAAATTATGGGATGCCCTGGCAATGGCACAGTGGAAGGCTTGATCAAGTTCCCATCTAAATTTTACTTCTTTTGTTTTGGTTTCAAAATTGTCCAAACAAGCCTGGATATCCTCAAGATCCTGTGCATTTCTTTCCAGCGCAGCCGCTCCGGCAGACGCTTGTTCAAGATCACTGCGAATTTCATACAGTTGAACAATTTTATTCTTATTCTCCTCCATCATTCGCTTCATGGGATCAAGTCGGAACGTTGAATCGATCGACTTTACAAAAATACCTTTCCTTTTTTTAATCTCCACATAGCCCATGGTTTCAAGCTTGTTCAAAGCTTCCCTCAGCGAAGACCTGCCGACTCCCAGCATATCGATCAGTTGCCGTTCACTCGGGAGTCTGTTGCCGGGAGCAAGTTTTCCCTGATTGATCAGGTTTTCCAATTGATCAACGATTTTATCAGTAATTTTTTCAACCTGGACTTCTTCAAATAAACCTTCCAATATTTTCTCCAAAATTATTGGTCTGACCAATAGTCAATAATAAAATATGCTTTGATAGCAAATGGACGCAAATATGAACTCTATACTATTCAAATCTTCTATTCAACACAAAACTTGACAGCATAACAACTATATTTTAGAATCTGGTCAGACCAGTTAAAAAAATGACCAACAATGGGAGAAAACCATGACAACAAACCAGTTAAGACTTTCGGAAAATATCAAAAACACCCTTCTTTTTGGCTATTATACGGGAATTTGGGGAATAGCAGGATTAGCGCTGATTCTAATAATGTTTTGAAAACATTGCTTCAAACGGGCGTTAAAGCGAATCGTAAGTAATCACATTTGTTGCAATGGCGATTACATCTGACGAATTGTAAGGAATGCAGGATAAGTTCGTTCTCAAAACTATTGTTCCGTGACTTCAAAGTAATCTTTAGTCGCTCCGCAGTCAGGACAGACCCAATCTACAGGAAGATTTTCAAAAGAAGTTCCGGGTTCGATTCCCAAACCTGGTTCACCAACCCTAGGGTCATATACGTACCAGCAGTCCATATAAGTGCATCGATACATATTCATAAGCTTCATTTTGAGTCATATTAGCCAGGGCTTACAGACATGAGTATTTAATTTTAATACCTATTGTACCAAAGCTTGTCAAATTAAGTCGGGATATCAGTATCGTTTCCGCATGGCTCAAGTGGTATTTGGTTTCATACCCGGCGTTTAACAACACCGATTACCGCTGTGACATCCCCTCCGGATTATACCTTAAACGATTAACCTTAAGTCTAAACATGGGGAACGAACTTTGAGATGGTTAAAGTGACAGGTGTGCTGTTAAACTAAATGGTAAAAGTAACATTTTGTAATCCATTGAAAAATAATATAAACCCCGAATAGGGAACCGATCGTGTCAGACGCAACCATATTTGATGCCAACCAGGATGTTCGCAACAGAAACCAGTTCAAAACCTTGCTGACCTTAGCAGTTTACCTATGGCCTAGAAAACGAATTGATTTAAAAGTCAGGGTGATATTTGCTATTTTAATGCTGGTGTCCGCAAAGGTGATCAATGTGTATGTTCCTTTTTTATACAAGGAGGCTGTAGATGCCTTGTCAGTTGAAAAAGCCTTGCTATCCCTTCCTTTAGTGTTGATCGTAGCTTATGGTTTTGCCCGAATCCTCTACCAATCCCTGGGTGAACTGAGAGACTTCATCTTTGCAAAAGTATCGCAGCATGCCCAACGAACCATCGGATTGAAAACATTCAAGCATCTTCACGGGTTATCCCTGTCCTTTCATCTGGATCGACAAACAGGCGGGTTATCCAGGGTCATTGAACGAGGAACGGGTGGAATACAGTTCGTGTTGAATTTCATGATGTTCAATATTCTCCCTACGCTCTTGGAAATACTTATCGTTACCGTTATTTTTTTCATCAAGTTTGATATCTGGTTTGCAGTTACCGTATTTTTAACAATCAGCATTTATATTGCGTTTACGCTTTGGTTCACAGAGTGGCGATTAAAATATCGACGAATGATGAATGAGAAGGATTCTACCGCCAATACACGTGCTATAGACAGTCTCTTGAATTATGAGACCGTTAAGTACTTTAACAATGAAAACCATGAATACCAGCGATATGACACAGCACTGGCCGGCTACGAAAAAGCAGCCGTTAAAAACATTACCACCTTATCGCTGCTGAATATAGGTCAGGCAGCCGTGATAGGAATCGGCTTGATGACCATCATGGTTATGGCCGGATCAGGAGTTGTTTCCGGAATTTACACCATTGGTGATTTTGTGATGGTCAATACCTTTCTGATTCAGCTTTATTTGCCTTTGAATTTCCTGGGTTTTGTCTACCGTCAAATCAAACAAAGCTTAACGGATATGGATAAGATGTTCGAGCTTCAGCAGGTTGATCCTCAAATTAAAGATAGTCCTGAGGCAAAACCGTTATTAGCCACAGAGGGGGCTATCGAATTCAAAGAAGTTGGTTTTCATTATACTGAAGAGCGGGAGATCCTTAAATCAATCGACTTTGTGGTTCCACCCGGAAAAACAGTTGCGATTGTTGGGTCCAGTGGGGAAGGAAAATCCACCATTTCAAGACTTCTGTTTCGATTTTACGATGTCAGCTCCGGACAAATCGTAATTGATGGCCAGGATATCCGTTCTGTCACCATGGATTCATTGCGCAAAGCGATTGGCATCGTCCCTCAGGATACTGTCTTGTTCAATGATACCATTCACTACAATATTCAATACGGAAACCCTGGTGCTGATGATGAACAGATAGAAAAAGCTGCCAAACTCGCTAAAATTGAAGAATTCATCCATTCCCTGCCGGAACGATATGAAAGCCGTGTGGGCGAAAGGGGATTGAAATTGTCGGGAGGAGAAAAACAAAGAGTTGCTATTGCCCGAACCATATTGAAAAACCCTAAAATCCTGATTTTTGATGAAGCTACTTCTGCTTTGGATTCCCAAACTGAAAATGAAATCCAGGATTCCCTGCGTGAAGTGTCAGAGAACAAAACCACATTGGTGGTCGCCCATCGCCTGTCTACCATCATTGATGCGGATGAAATACTGGTATTAAAGGATGGAATAATAGCCGAACGAGGCAAGCATGAGGATTTGCTGGAGCTGGGCGGACATTATGCAACGATGTGGCACCGACAGCAGGAGGCCCGCAGGTATCAGTCCAAACTTGAGGAGGTTCTACAAAATTGAACCGGTTAGCTTTCCTTGCTTACAACTCTTTCAAGATCTGTTTGCGTTTGGCTTCGTATTCTTTGTCGGTAATCAGATCGTGTTGGCGGAGTTCTTTGAGCTTTTTTAGACGCTCTTTGATACTTGATTTTTCGTCTGGTTCAGCGGCTGGAGTAGATTCAGCAACAACCGGTGATACATCAGCCGCATCCAGGATAAACACAAGCCACTGGGTTTGCTCATCCGAAAGCCACTGATCTCCTTCTATAACAGGAGGCTTTTGATAGGGTTTTTCCGGCTGAAAAACAAAGCGATAGGTTTGACTGGGAGTTAAAGTACGAGGATCGCCTTTTTTGAAGTCATTCTTGCTTTTCGGTGCACCGATTGTATTTTGCCCGGCGATTTCGATATTAAGGTTGCTGAATACAAAGTTTAACTTATTGTCTTTTATAAAACAGATGCCGTCGGTAATGCGCAAAGTATCGTTGAACAAAGCTGGTTTTTCCGCAGTAATGGAAAAATAGATCCATTGATCGCTGGACGCTTGCGTGAACGCATCCACCAAACGCGGCGCCAGCTTTGATATTTCCTCCTGATAGAAAAGTGCATGAGCTTCACCCCAACCGATTAGTTCAAACTTATTAATGCTGATTTCGTTAAGCAGCGCTGTCAGGTCTTCCACTGTCATTTGAACGGGATGATTGTATCCCTGCCTGACAATCTCTTCTTTTCCTTTAACGTCATGAATCTGATGATGAAGTTGAATGCGTTCCTGACCATCGACGAATAGCTGAGTCATGTTGCTTTTGGCGGTACAGCCGAATAATGTCAGGCAAATCAGTATTAAGAAAGTTAAATGTTCAAGAAGTGATTTCATGTTTTTACCTGTTGTAAATATCGTCTGTAATGTCGCCCATTCACAGCCACGTAGGGTCCAATATTGATTGGTTAAGATGAACAAACCATCAAAACCTTAATTGATTCCGAGTACAAACGGTAGGGCGGTCCTACGTGGCCGCCGATCATTTCTTACATTGCAACGCCTAGGAAGTCTTGCAAAAAGTTAATTAAACAGTACAAGACAACTTAACATTATTTTGTTCATTCTCCCGGTCCAATCCTCCGGCGGCCACGTAGGGCCGCCCTACCGTTCGTCCCGGGATTAATCAGGGTTTGTCTTAATTAAGGCTTATCCAACCAAGGCTGGCATATTATCCTAATTTCTCAATCAAGAATACATAATTGTCAATAACTTGAAGAGATATTAGAACCACTCGTTTCAGTCATAGTCAAGATCTATTATTACACGATCCTTTTCCCTGGTTCCTTAAAACAGTCGCTGTTGACCGGTCAAAGCTGCATGTATGTCAACATTGCAAAAAGGAGCAATGGTTTCGATTATTGGTTTAATCTGTTTTTCGACATAATGGTTGTAATCGATGGGGGCAGATCGCAGGTTAGCAGGGTGTGGCCCGTCTATGGTCATCACGTAGTGGATAACACCGGGAGGATTAGTCAGCATGCGGGCAGCTTTAACGTGAGGGGGAGTGGTTTTGACATAGCTTTCAACAGGTTTTCGCAGGGCTTTGCGGTAAACCAGTTGATCGTCTTTTGCCCCGGTATGGATTTCATGGACGAAATTGAAAATATAGGTCTCAATCTCTTTGGTATCGGCATCATTAAACAACAGGGCCAATAGTTCTCTCTGAAATTGATGTGATAGTTTTGTCCAATCTCTTCGCACTGCTTCCATGCCAACGATTTGTAATTCCGTCTCGGTATCGTTTTTCCGCAGTAACCCTGCATAACCTTTGGCACGACCACGGGTTTCCTGCCCTCTCATGGGCGGCAGCAGCAATTTTTTGTAAATCTTTTCAAATTCCATTTCCAGCCGTGATTCGACTCCAAAACGAGTTTCAAGATGTCTGGTCAGCTCCGAATTTATTAATTCACATAATTCCTCTCCTTTTTCAAAAGCCTGTTGATAGGACACATTT
Source organism: SAR324 cluster bacterium (assembly GCA_028282825.1). GTDB lineage: Bacteria > SAR324 > SAR324 > XYD2-FULL-50-16 > XYD2-FULL-50-16 > JAHJTV01. The sequence continues at coordinate 59,431 of JANQGZ010000126.1, read as the reverse complement.
TCGGGTAGTTCAGCATCAACAAACAAGGAGTCTGTATCTCCGTACAGGACCCTGCAATGGTTCTTTTCCAATAATTCCTTACTCCAGTGAAGCAAATAATGACCGGTGTAAGTGATGGCACCGGCCAGTCGGCTGGACGAAAATCGACAGGTGTTGGTCCCCAGTACACCGTAAAATGAATTCATAACAATTTTGTAGGTGTAGGAAGCCAGGGCATCATCTTCTGCCTTAGCACCTGCCCTACGATCAAAAAAGATGTCCAGTATTTCTGGAAGGATACCTCTGGCCCGGTCAAAACGTACACCGTTGTTTGTAACAATCGCTTCGCCTCCTGGTGTTTCATCTGCCATCACCATTGCCAATGGATCGATATTGAAAGTTCGGATGATGGAGGGATAAAGGCTTTTAAAATCAAAGACAAACACATTATTGTGAATCCCCACAAGCGGAGAAAACACAAATCCGCCCGGAGCATCCCGCTGCAAGTCCGATTCGGTTTTTATAAAAGTATTAACAATATTTTTGCGATGAAGCTCGCTTAAATAAAGAAACTCAAAAGCCGCAACACTACCCCAGGCATTATCCAGAGGTAAACCGGTAAGAATGCATCTTTTCAAGGAAAGACGGATCAGATCCACCTTGTTCAAAATATCCAGAACCAGGCGGGCATCTTCAAGACAATAATCCGCAAACAACTTTGGGTTTTCCGTGCGGGTTTTTTCGATTATGGCGGCCATATCATCATGATCGTTTGTCTCTAGAAGTTTACCGCGACCCAACAAAGTACGGGCTACTGTATCCAGCCGGTAATCATCGTATTGGGTTAAAGTGAACCTGGCGAGATGCATGGCATCCATCACCTGTCTGCCAAAAACAACAACCCGGCTGCCTCCCCAAACACTACCTTCCTGATAGTAACAGGAATCTTTGGACCGACCGATGGTAAAAGGCAGATGATGGGCTTTGTATCGCTCTGCCAGAACCTTAAAATCAAAATCGATCACATTCCAACCGGTAATGATATCAGGGTCGCATTGACTGATGATTGTTGATAATTGCAACAATAGCTCTCTTTCCGAAGCAAGCGATTGAATGTATTCCGGATCGTCGGGTTGTGAATTGCCAAGCACCAGAACGGTTTCATAATTGGTTGCTTCAGCGGATGTCTTCGCAACTACCGATGCAGCTGTCACCAGCGTGGCTTCCCGATTTGTCTCAATGTCTATGGAAAGAATGGAGAGTTCAGGTTCCCAATCGATTGGTCTGGTGTTTGGATTGAAAATTACCCAATCAACTTCCTTGCCGGACTGCCAGTTGCCGGACAACTCAAGAGGTCCGTGAATTCGGTTTTCAATCAAAAAACTCTTTGCCAAAGGGATATCCGCTTCAAAGACAGGTACACCAATAGCTTCCAATTCTGAACCCAGTCTTTTAAGCTGATCCACGGTATTGGTCCGAATCTCAATCAACGGTTGGCCTTCCATTGACAGGCGAGTTGACAAATTCCAGCGGACAGACGCTGATTTCAGTCGATTTTCTACCTGGCTCAAAGCGGTCCGGTACACATAACATGTCGGTTGAAATTGTCGATCCACCAGGCCGAAGGATTCACCCGTTGATAACTTGCCTATTCCATATACTGTCGACCGATTCTGACGTGTGCGATAAAAAGTATGGAGTAAGAAGCCTTTTTTTGTTGTTGATTCGGTTCCCATCTGTATCGGCTGAAACTATCTAAAACAAGAGCAATTGTGAAGCATCCGGATTGCTGTATCCGGTTTAAGAATTCGATTCTGGCGATTATCGATCAATCCGGCATTAGTAAGCTTCTGCGGTTCGTTTGACCCGGGTTGGGCGAGACCAGTATGTTAAACAAAAAAGTTCCGAGTCCAATAAATCTGTTTGGCATAAGGAAGCATATGAGTCTTAAGGGAAAGGCAGAATTTGATAAGCTATTTTAAGCAGACGTTGTTTGATCAGTCAGAAGCGTATAAAGAAGTGGATGACAGCCAGAAAGAATCGTTAGAGTCCTTGATTTAAAAGACCAAATTCTCCCTCGCTTTGATAGAATTGTAAGATGGGCAACTCGTTGCCCATCAGTCGGACAGATCACAAGATGCGAGGCTGGCAACTTAAGAATCAAGCCTGTTCGGCATATTCTATTGTCGCTCCTTCCCGTAGTTCCTTGACAAGTTCCTGAAATTCGCTTTGTTCTTTCACAGAAATCAAGTGATTCGTAATCTGGTCTTTGACATCAGCAAATTCTTCTTTCCGTGCTTCGCTCTTCTCTACCAGCTTAATGACATGGTAGCCAAACTCAGTTTCAACAATATCGCTAACTTCGCCCGGGTTCATTTTAAAAGCTGCTTCTTCAAAAGGCTTTACCATTTGTCCCCTGGCAAATGCCCCCAAATCACCACCATTTTGCTTACTTGGGCAATCCGAATGGTTTTGGGCCATTTGAGCAAAGTCGGCCCCTTTTTCAATTTGTCCGATAATCCCTGCCATCTCCAGCCGTTTTTGAGTTCGTACTTCCTGTGGCTCATCATTGGCTACCTGAAGTAAAATATGACTGGCTCGCACCTGTTCCGGAGACTGAAACGATTCCGGATTTGAATTATAAAATGTTAATACTTCGTCATCCGAAACCCGGATGTTTTTTGTATCCACATACCCCCTGATCAGGGCATCGATCCTAAATTGCTGACCCAGGTCTTCTTTCATCTTGTCCAATGAAATACCATGATTGCTCAACTGCTGTTCAAAAGCAGCTTGGGAAGGAAATTGGCCGGCGATTTTATCTATTTCCGCCTGGACTCTTTCCGGATTGTAAGCGATCTTCTTCCGGTCCACTTCCTCATACAACAAATGACGATTGATAATGGATTCCACGGCTTGCTTTTGTATTTTCGGGAGCATCGCCTTTAGCTGTTCTTGTGGAATTTGTTGTTGATGCTGAGCTAGAATGGCTTTGGTTTCTTCTTCAACATCAGCAGCTGAAACAACGGTCCCGTTAACTTTTGCAATCATAACTATATCCTTGAGAGTGGCACTTAAAATATGGGTTTAACTAAAATTTGATTGTTGTTCACCCCTTTTAATCTACAGGTTTTCGATTAAAAAAGAATGGTAAAGGTTGTCCATTTTGACTTTTTTCTTGTGGGATCTTGTATAAATCAAGGAGGGTTGAGAGGCAGGGATTAAATTCGCCTTCTTTGACAAAATTTGCCGGTTTAATGCCCGGGGCTTATATGTAAAATTCAGGTTCATTCCGGATTTTCTGGAAAGATTTGAAGTGTTTGAAACTGACGAGGTGTCAGCGGGGTACCTTTTCTGACCGTATGCAACAAATCCACTCTCATTTGATGCCTCACAGGCCAGGTGTGATTCCTGACCGGCTTTTATCAATACTCATCCGGGAGTTCGTTCAGTCTTTGGTCTGTAAAAACAGGTCCATCTTTACAAACAAAAACATTCCCCACATTGCAACGTCCGCATTTGCCAATACCGCATTTCATGCGGTTTTCCAAAGTAGTGTAAACATTTTCGGATGTAAATCCCAAATTCATGAGAACGGGAAACGTAAAACGTATCATGATAGGTGGACCGCAAAGTACGGCAATAGCGTTTTCGCTGGAAGGTGCAGTCTCTTCAAGTATCGTAGGAACGAATCCCACGTTGCCATCCCACTCTGTCTCCGCCTCAACGGCATCAACAGTTGTAACCATATGGACATCGTCTCTTTCTTCCCAGACTTTTAATTCATGCTTATACACAAGATCCGCAACGGACCTGGCCCCGTAAACAATAGTCACATCCTTGTAATCATCCCTGAGATCCAGACAATTCCAGATGACGCTTCGCATGGGCGGCAAGGCGATGCCACCTGCTATGAAAACCAGGTTTTTGCCTTTCCACTCCTCTATGGGAAAATGATTGCCGTAAGGCCCTCTGAAACCAATGATATCACCGATCCCCTTCATAGCCAGGGCAGAAGTAACTTTTCCCGTTTCTCGGAAGGTACATTCGATATAATCTTCCCTGGTTGGTGACGAAGAGATACAGAATGTCGATTCGCCATCTCCAAATGAAGAGTATTCTCCAAATTGCCCGGTTTTAAAGGTAAATGACTCCTGAACCTTGTCATCCACAAACTTCAAGCGGAATGTTTTTACCAGCGGGGCTTCATCGGTTATATTTTCGATTCTTGCCAGATAGGGAGTGTAAACATTCTGATTACTCATCTCAAAGCTCGTTTGCTAAATTGATTAAATGTGTCTTTAAATTCATATCCACCGAACAGGTCTTTGAACATCGACCGCAACCCACACAGCCCACCACGTCATCCGATTCAGGCATGTATTGAAATTTGTGATAAATCCGCTGCCGCCATCGTTGACTTTGAATTTTTCTTGGATTATGACCCGAAGCGTGGAGGGTAAACAGGTCATATCCGCAAGAGTCCCAGCTACGCCTTCTCAGCATACTCTCACCGGTTGAGACATCCTGTATGTCAAAACATCCGCAGGTTGGACAGACATAAGCACAGGTTCCGCAACCAATGCAACGGAGCGATTGTTCAATCCAGATATCCTCTTCAAATTTAGATTTGAGTTTACCGGCAATATAGTTGATATCGAATGAGACCGGAACCTTTGTTAACCGGGCTTCTTTATCCAGTTCCTTTTCATCTTCAAAACAATCCGGATAATGATCAACCAGGTGTTTGCCTTTTTCAGTAATAATTTCAACCAGGAATCCATTGTCTCCATCCGGTGTCAGCAGCAGGTCACTTCCCATGGTATCGCCAGGTCCGGACTGAAGGGAGGTACAAAAACAGGTTTCATCATGTTTGACACAGGAGACACTAATTGTCGTCAACTTTGCCAGCCTCCCCAGGTATATCTGGTCTTTGATGTCACCATCGAATATGGAATTCAGCGCAAGAACCCCCCGGGCATCACAGGGGCGGCTGCCAAACAGGATGACGTTAGGTAGTTTTTCAAGTTCCTTACTGATCAGGCTGATACTTCCCTTATCCTTGATCATCTGAAAAAGACCTTCATATTTTGGGAAAACGAGTGATTTCGCGGATTGATTAGTGGTGACATAATCTTTTTCAGTTTCCGCCAACGAGCCAATTACCGAATAGTCTATCTGATCCCCGTCTTTGACCGGTCCAAATACCTTGTACTGATCTTTAACAAGGCCGCCGATGAGCCGATCCAATGAGGATGGCGTTATCCATTTTTTTTCAGTATTCATACACTTGTATTTGGTAACTATCTGTTATCAATCGGTTATCCACTAGTTTCCAGCCATGAGTTATTCATTCGTACTTAATAAAATCTTCCTTGTCGTCTTTCTCGAATGTTGACATGACAGATGGCATTTCCGCATCAGTACCGGCATCAGCGTCAAAAGACCGTTTCACTGTTTGCGCTGCCTTTACGGTCAGCAAATGAATCGGTATCCCGACGGGGCAGGCCCTGCCGCAATCACCACAAGTCACGCATCTCCCTGCCAGGTGCATCGCCCGCATGGTATGCCATTCAAGATTTCCAAGGGGAGTAGCCTCAACGGTTATCAACTGCGGTTGGTTAAAATCTGTCTGACATCGTCCGCAATAACACATGGGACAAGTGGCACGGCAGGCATAGCATTTAATACATTTGGAAAACTGGTTGAGCCAGTATTGCCAGCGATCTTCCCGACTCATCTCGTCCAGTTTTTCAAGCAATTTCTGATCATCTTCGGAAATTCCCAAGTCCCGGCTTGCCACATATTGTTTTAGCTCTTCAAATGTTTTCAGAACCTTGATTTCATTTGAGCCTTCCAAAGCCAATACCAGCAGGTCCTCTTCCGACAATTGGTTTTCCGAAGCAACCTGCAAAACGGATCTGATGGTCGAAAGGTTGGCAAAAACAGCCATTTTCCCCAGCTTTTTAACCTCGCCTTTGACCAGGTAAACAGCCAGGTTCTGAATACATCTTTCATCATAGATGAAATCCCCGGTACTGTTCACCGTTCGGGCAAAATGGGCCCGGACAAGCCCCTCGCTGCCTTCAGCATAGCCAATCACTATATCAACCTCCTCATTAAGCAGGAGGTTTTTTGCTGTTTCTTGTAGCATGTCAATCATCTCATTTCGGGATTTTCAATTGTTTTTAAACGAATTGACACCCTGTTTAGATTAATTCCGAGGCGATCTTATCGATTTTAACGTCTGCGTCCACTGCTTCCATTTGTGTGAGTTTCCGATAATCTCCAAACGGACCTAATTCGTTGATTTCCTTTGTGAAGTCATTGACAACATGAGCCCACATGGCTCCTTCTGCAGCAGAAACCCAGGAAAAGCACAGCCGTCTGATATCCACCCCAATAAAATCCAATTGTTCTCTAAAAACCATCCAACGCCTTCTGGCATGAAAATTCCCCGACACATAATGGCAGTCATTGGGATGACAGCCTGAGATAATGCAGCCGTCAGCACCATTGGCAAAGGCTTTCAAGGGATACATAAAGTCAATTCTTCCTGTGCACGGTAATCGAATAATACGAACATTGGGTTCATACTTGATGCGGCTGGTCCCGGCCAGATCAGCTCCCGCATAGGTGCACCAGGTGCAGACAAAAGCAACAATTTTGGGTTGAAAGTCGGTCATGGCATTTATTTTTGGGTTTTTAATGCTTTATCATTTTGTTTACGAACGGCAGGGAGGCCCTACCTTCATGCCTATTAGTCCGGTTGATGGGCAACAAGTTGCCCATCCTACAATTCCCATTCAGATTGTAGGATGGATCAAACGGAGCGGATCCACCAACTTGTTTCGCAGTTAAAACAAGTCATTAAACACTATCTAATTAGGAAAAAACAAAGCATCCAATTCGGCGATCACCTGCATCTGGGATGATCCCTTAATGTCGATGGCCTTGGGACGACAAAGCGCCACACAGGCACCGCAGCCCTGGCACAAGGCACCGTTGATTTCGGAAATGTTTCTCTTTTCATTAAAACTGATTGCAACGTAGGGACAGACCGGGATACACATCTTACAAGCGCAACAGCGGGAAGCTTCAACAAATGCTGTTGTCACTTCAACAGATGCCTTCCCTTTGTGGATAGTACCCAGCACCCTGGCTGCCGCTGCCCGGCTTTGTGCGATGGAATCGGGAATCTCCTTGGGTCCCTGGCAGCTGCCCACGATGTAAACCCCGCTTGTTGTAGTGGCGACCGGATCGAGTTTCGGATGCTTTTCAATAAAAAATTTATTTCCACAAAGACTTACACCGGCGGCATGGGCAACGCTCTGAGTTTCCTCTCTTGAGTCCATGGCCGTCATCAGAATCACCATATCAGCCGGTATTTCAAGCTGCTTGCGCGTTCTTACCTCATTCAACTCAATCACCATATCAGCAGTATCCCCCGGGTCTGCTTTTTTAATTCGGGGCAGGTCGTTTTCCTGGTCAAACATTAAAAACATAACCCGCTTACGGGATGTGATGGTGTAAAGCTCTTCGCAGCCTTTCGCCATCGATCGCATGTCGGCGTACAACTCATAAATATTGGAATCCGGCAAGGCTGAACGAACCTGGTTTGCGTATTTTAATGCGGTTGTACAACAGATACGCGAACAATAGTTGTTGTACCGGGAGTTTCGGCTACCAACGCAATGTATGATGGCAATATGTTGAGGCTCCTTTCCGTCTTTTTTGATTATCTGTCCGCTTTTCAGCATTTTTTCAAACTCTGCGGAGGTAATCACATCCGGCAAGGTTCCATAGCCATATTCTTTGATGGGGCCGGGATCCCAGGTTTTGAGTCCAACAGCCACAATAATATTACCAAACTCCAGGGTACATTCATCACTGTTGACCTGGACAAGAGCCTCAAAATTCCCGATATAGCCGGAAATTTCGCTGACCTGGGCTTTTTTATATATTTCTATATGTTCATGATTCTCAACCTGGTTAACCAACGGCTGGATCTTCTGTCTGCTGCTGTTGAAGTAGGGAAAAATCAAGTCGATATCAGCCAGTTGACCTCCCAGTTTGTCGCTTTTTTCCACTAAAAACACTTGTTTGCCTGTGTCCGCGATCTCAAGAGCGGCTGACATACCGGATACTCCTCCTCCAATAACCAGGGTGGCAGGGTTAATATCCACCAGTCTTTCTGCAAGGGGTTCGTGGTAAGATACCCTGTTAATGGCTGCATTGATCAACTCCCTGGCTTTAAAGGTTGCCTTTTCCCGATCCGTATGCACCCAGGCATCATGTTCCCTGATATTGGCTATTTGCAGCATGTAGGGATTCAATCCTGCCTTTTTAAGTGTTTTTCTAAATGTTGCTTCATGAAGGCGCGGAGAACAGGCAGAAACCACAATCCTGTCCAAGTTATTTTCCTTGATATCCTTAACAACCAGGTCCTGTCCGGGATCGGAACACATGTATTTATAATCCTTGGACACAACCAGGTTGGGAACATCTTTCAATTCTTCGGCTACTGCTTCGACATCAACCATTTTTGCAATGTTGTTTCCGCACCAGCAAACATAAACGCCAATTTTGGGTTTTTCCATATCAATAGCTTGAGTTCTGTATTATCCGGAATGCTGTTTTAACAAAGCCGATTTCTTCAATTGGGAAAAATAAACTGCGAACGGTCGATAGGCGAGATGCGACCATTTGGAAAAAGGAACTTCCACCACAAGCATGGGAACCAGAACCGCCATGTGTATGACATACATGTAATAAGTTGCCACGGGTAAGCCGTTAATTCGAAAAAAATGCAACAGAATCCCGGTCAGGGTGGATAAAAACAACAGTATTAGAAAGATCCAGTCGCTAACATGAGAATTTTTGGAAACTTCGTTTTCCTTGCGAATCCGCAACACAAAAAAGTAGATAATCCCCAGCATGAGGCCAAACGTGGCGTAATATCCCAGCATTCTTTGCGGATGATACCAGATATGTACTTCTTCTGTCTGAAACCAGGGCAGAAAGAACATGATCATACCAAACATCAGACTGTAAGAGGTCATTAAGATCCAGTGTATACCCCAGTATGTCCGGTTGTTGCATTCCTTGAACCGCTTTTGGGTCGCAAAATGCAACATCAAATCCTTGACACCGGTAACATAAGCCAAAAGCGGTATTTTCACGCTTTTATCTTTTAGAACAATAAAATAGTACATCCTGAAGATATTGCTGATTAGAAGCCCTCCAATACACAGACCCATGATAGTGTCACCCAGGTGAACCCATTCCACCGGAAACATTTTATTAATCTGCACACCGCCACTGCTGGTTAACTCTGTCACAATGCCATTGGGATTAACGACCGTCAGCAACAACGTAACTGCGAGCCCCACCAGAATAATGGCGATATACTCCCACCAATGGGAGACATAGAATTTTCTGGAGAGACCGGTCCAATCGTACAAAGATGTCAAATAGCGTCGCAGAATCATCATGGTCTCGCCGGGGTTGGCATCCCTGGGACACTGCTTGGAACAGTCCCCGCAATAGTAACACAACCAGGGTTCTATGCTGGAAGCCAGGCTGTCTTTCAATCCCAGTTGAATATCAGTATAACTTTTCCTGGGAAACAAGACCTTCTCTTCCGTCAGCGGACATGCACCAGTGCAATTGCCACAGTGAAAACAGTCAGCCCAGGCGCCTTTGCCGTATTGTTCTATTTGCTTGACCAGGTTTGGATCTACTCGTTCAGCCATGGTATTTTTATATCGTTGATTCGTGATCGTGAAAAAGGACTTGATAATAGTCTATTAATAATCAAACAATCTTACTGCCGCTAGTGAGCTACGAAACTTGCGGCTTTGAATCAGTATCCGTGCATCACTCCGGGCTTGATCCGGAGTCTATTCATTATTTCAGTATATTGCCCAATGAATTCCGGATAAAATCCATAAACGCTCAGGCGTTTTGGATTTATTCTGAATGATTTCCGTTACCCTTAAAAGGCGGTTTCATCATAACCCGGGGTGTTAATCCCGGGTAAGAATCAGACATCCGATTTGCACTCTGAAACAGTGCTTTTTTAATTTTGCACTCAAGCCAGTTTTTTAATTCTTCCTTCCATCTCAGCCAGTGTTAAATCACTGACATTACCCTTCACCCTGCCAATCATAATACTTTGCAATACCCTGGATGCAGCAGCGGAAGCCTGGGCAACGGTATCAGGAATATCTTTAGGTCCCTGGCAGGCACCGGCAATGGAGATTCCTCCTTTAAAAGTACCTGTCGGATTATTTACATAGTCCGATTCCACAAACCATCCTTCCGTTGACTGGGTAATACCAACCATTTCCGCAACCTTTGCAGCATCTTCTCGCGGTTCCATACCTACGGAAAGAACAACCATATCTACTTCTTGCTCTATAAGCCTGCCTCCTGCGATGTCCTCACTCCTTAACAAAAGTTTGTCATCAACCTGGGTGACATTGGAGGTACGGCCGCGAATCACATTCACTCCTTCGTTCTTGATACGATTGTAAAAATCTTCATATCCTTTTCCAAAGGCACGCATATCAATATAGTACTGAAATACTTCGGCCCCGGACAGTTTTTCCACAACCAGGTGAGCCAGCTTTAGGGAATACATACAGCAGACTTTTGAGCAATAGTGATTGAAATTTCGATCTCTGCTGCCCACACAGTGGATTATTGCCACTGATTTTGGCGACTCTCCTTTGGCTTTGAATAACCAGTTGCCTTTTTTATCCTGTGATCGCAGAAAAATCTGCCCGCCTGTCGGACCCGATGCATTCACCAGCCTTTCAAATTCCAGTGAGGTGACAACATTGGGATACTTACCGTAACCGTATCGTTCATCACGAGCAGCATCAAAAGGCTTGTAGCCGGTAGCAATAATAATGTTTCCCACTTTGAAAGTGACTTCCTTATCCTTTTCATCAAAGTTGATGCAATCCGGTACCGGGCATTTTTTAAGACAGGTTCCGCATTTTCCTTTTAATAAGAACGTGCAATGCTCACCATCGATAAGATATTTGTTTGGTACAGCCTGGGGAAAAGGAATATAGGCAGCCCGGCGAATCGTGGTGCCCGAATCAAATTCGCTTTTCGTTTTACCGGGACATTTTTCAGCACAGCTACCGCAACCGATACAGGTATCACTGTTGATATACCGGGCTTTTTGAAGTACCCGGACAGTGTAATCTCCCGGCGAACCACTAATATCTTTAACCTCGCTGTAGGTCAAAAGGTTAATATTGGGATGCTGGCCAACCTCACCCATTTTCGGTGTTAGGATACAAGCAGCACAATCCAGGGTGGGAAAAGTTTTGTCAAAGGTGGCCATATATCCGCCTATGGTCCCTGTTCGTTCCACTAGGTGAACTTTTTGTCCGGCATCAGCGATCTCAAGAGATGCCTGAACACCGGCGATGCCTCCCCCGATGATCAATGTCTCGGGGTGCACCTTGACCTCTTCCGGAATCGAAACAGTTTCAAATGGAACATTGTTGATGGCACATGACATAACAGTCTTAGCCAGGTCCATGTCTTCATCACTCGCAATTCCAAATTCCCTGAAGCCTGCCAAAGTCACACCTTCCGGATTTTTCCCTGCCAGTTGCATGGCTTTTGAGAAAAAGGATTTATAAAAACCGGGAACTTCCCCGGCAACAATCAATCTTTCTATGCCGTGTGATAATATCAGCTCAGCTATTTTGGAAGGGTTATTCAAAGGCAGATCATTGGACGACCAGACTTTGCTTACCAAGGGGTGCGTTTCTGCAAATTGTATGAGAGGTGATTCATCCAACCGGCTACCAAACAAGCTTTCTGAAAACGCTATGAAAACCACACCAGTCTTTGTCTTATCAATATGATTGGCGGCAATTGCAGACTGATTAACCGCGTTCTCGGAGGCGTTCAGATGCTGCTTAGGCTCTTCTGTGGTGCCCATATCTCGTCACTCCATGTTCGGATTGTGATGATTGACTGTTTTTTTTGTTAGTTGCAGATTGCTTTCAAGTCCGGACCAACCAGTGTTTTTGTCCGTCTTTTGAAGAGTATTCGTTGTCAGGAGAGTTTATCGAAACATACTGACCACATCCCTGTGCTTCAGAAGGAATTAAGATGGGATTAGCAACAAACTCAATCCTTTATTGGAAGATGCCCTTGACCTGTTTTCACAGTTTTTAAGGACATTTTGAATAAGGAAGTTCGATTTGCACGATTTAACCAAAACACTTAGCGAACAACTGGACCAATCGTGTATCGGATGATCTTTTTAGCAACCTTAACAGATCTTTTATTATTTTGTTCTTAGCTTAAGTCAATTTTTATTGTTTTAAACTGCAATGAAGCTGATCACTTTAGGAAAACTATAGGGGTTCTGATGCCGGGTGTCAAGAGAATCTAATACCGAAGACAAGTGCTTATCGGTTACTGCCGTTTTATCCTCCTAAAAACTCTCAACCTTCAAATGATCAATATAAACGAGTTTTAACTAATTTTACTTTTTAAATATGTCATTTCTAAGATGATTCAAGCTCTAAACTGTTTAATTCCGGATAGATCGCACAGAAAACAATTAGCTGCTTGGAACTGCTATTTAGGATGAACTTGTTAAATCAATACATTAACTATTTGATCACAGCACTCAAAATCTTTTTACCAACTGTGGATGATTACTAATCAAGAATTTTAATCTTTTAGATCTAACACATAAACATCCTTCCGCAAATGCCTCAATAACGGTAACTGCTCACGCACCTCATGCAATCGTTTTTCGTTAATGGTGTTGATCATGATGCCTTCATCGAATTCAAGCTGATCAACCACATCACCCCAGGGAGAGGTTAGAATGGAATTTCCGTACGATAAATAACCGGCTTTGGGATTTTGCGCTGAAGAAGTACCATATAGAAAAACCTGGTTATCAAGAGCCCTGGTTCTGAACAGGATTTCCCAATGGGCCGGACCAGTTGTCATATTAAACGCTGCCGGAATGAAAATATGCCTGGCTCCCCGGTCCACCATCAATCTCATTAATTCGGGAAAACGGATATCATAGCAGATCATCGCTCCCATTTTACCAAACTCGGTATCGAATACCGTCACTTGATTACCGGCCGAGAGAATATCCGATTCCATAAAGCGCTGACCGCCCTCTATGTCTATATCAAACAAATGCATTTTACGATGTTTCCCGATCTGTTTACCCTGTCGATCAAAAATATAGCAGGTGTTGTAGTATTTCCCATCCCCTGTTTCGGGAATTGAACCTCCGACAAGGTATACCCTGAATTCACCGGCAAGTCCTGACAACAATTGCCAGCTTTCACCCTGCTCTTTCTCAGCATATTGAGGGAACTGGGAGGTATCGTAAGGACAATTGAACATCTCCGGCAGGCAAACAATATCAACCCCCTCACCTGCAATTCTCTTGAACCACTCCGCCAGCGTGCGAAGATTACTTGCCTTGTCATCGGTAACAGGCATCTGAATTTGAGCTACTTTCATTGTCATTGACCTTTTATAAAATAGAAACAGGCTGTGTGCTTTCGTATTGGTTTCGATAGTCAAGAAATAATGTACCAAATGAAATCAGTCCACCTTTTTAACGATCTCATTGTTTTTCCGTGGCAACTGGCTTCACAGACTCGGTTGGCTGCTTTGTAAAAAACAAACAAAAGATGCATCTGTTCAGTATAATTATCTCTTGTCTGCTTTCACCACAAGATCAGTCGATGTAATAACTGAAGTTTCTTGACATCATTGATAGCCCTTTCTACCTTGATAGAACAGGAGAAAGACTATGATAAAAACAACTTCAGTGCCGGTTTGTGAATACGAGTTTGCTGGTCCCTGCGGGATTGTAATTTTTGGGGCCTCCGGAGATTTATCCAGCCGCAAGCTGTTACCTTCCTTATATGAATTGTTCCGAAGAAAGCGAGTGCCGGATAACTTTTTTATTGTTGGCGTAGCCAGATCCGAATTGACTGATGAGTCGTTTAAAGAGCTGGTTTCTGCTGCAATATTGAATGACTCCTCCGGTGAATCCAACATCACCAGGATTGCCGATTTTCTTGACAGGTGCTTCTACATTTCGGGTCAGTACGACGAAGCTGACACTTACACCAAACTTGCACATTTAACCACTGAACTCAGTCAGACGTTTAATACCCTGGGCAATGTCATTTTCAACCTGGCTACGCCTCCTAATCTATACAACATCATAGTTGAGAAACTTTCGAAGGGTGGACTGATCAAAAAGGGCCAGGATGCAAATCCCTTTAACCGTGTCATCATCGAAAAACCCTTTGGCAGGGATCTTGAGTCTGCGGTGGCCCTTAACAAAGAATTACTCGCTTTTCTGGATGACAATCAGATCTATCGAATCGATCACTACCTGGGAAAGGAAACGGTGCAGAACATTATGGCATTTCGTTTTGCCAACCTGATTTTTGAAAAGGTCTGGAACAGAACCTATATTGACCATGTGCAGATTACGGTGTCCGAAGAATTGGGCGTGGGACACAGGGCGGGTTACTTTGATCATTCAGGACTGGTCAGGGACATGCTGCAGAATCACATCCTTCAGCTTTTGGCCCTGGTAACCATGGAAGCCCCGGCGAAATTCGATGCGGATATGATCCGTGATGAAAAGGTAAAGGTAATGAAGGCCATCCGCCCTTTCACAGTCAGTTCGACTCCTTCAACCATGATTCGGGCACAATACCGGGAAGGGATCATCAAAGGTAAAAAAGTAAAAGGCTACTTGGATGAAAAAGGTATTGATTCCCAATCGTCTACCGAAACCTTTGTGGCAACGAAGTTGTATATAGATAACGCCCGTTGGGAAGGAGTTCCCTTTTACCTTCGTGCAGGCAAAGCCTTGAAGGAAAAGAAAACGCAGATCGCTGTGGTTTTCAAGCAGGTACCCCACAGCATGTTTGTTGCCAATATCAACGAGAATCCCCTGGGCCCCAATGTACTGATATTTGGAATTCAACCTGAACAGGGTGTTTTCCTGAAATTTCAAGCCAAAGCCCCTGGCTCAAAAATGTGCCTTCATCCTTTGGAGATGGAATTCAACTATTCCGATGTCTTTGGACTGGAAATGTCGGATGATTATGAAACGCTTCTTCTGGATTGTATGATAGGTGACCAAACCCTTTACTGGAGTGAAAAAGGAGTTGAGGTTTCCTGGGAATTGTTCACCCCGGTTTTAGAGGAATGGAGCAGATCCGACTCGGAAGACGGCGAATCAAATCTACTTTATTATGAAGCTGGTTCCTGGGGACCTAAAGAAGCGTTTGAGTTTATTGAAAAAGACAACAGAGAGTGGATAATAAAATAATGGAATTGCGCAATTACAAGGATAAAGAAGAGATGAGTAGTGCTGTAACTGATTATACAGCAACGTTGATCAATGAAATAACAAACTCAGGTCGGGTCTTCACCCTCGCACTTTCCGGTGGAACCTCACCTGTTCGCTTCTATGAATTGCTTGCGAAAGAATCGCTTGACTGGTCCAAAGTCAAGCTATTGCTTGTCGATGAAAGAAAGGTTGATCAATCCCATATCGACAGCAATGCCGGGATGGTACACAAATCACTTGTTTCAAAAATAGATATTCCTTCAGAAAATATCATCTTCCCCGATACGTCCATCTCAAATCCGGCTGCATGCGCTGAAGAATACGAGAGACGTATTTGCAGCCATTTTGGAAGTGATTTACCTGTAATTGACCTGGTTGCCCTGGGAGTAGGACCGGATGGTCATATCGCCTCTCTGTTCCCCAATGAAGACTTTGATCCTGACGATAAAAGGCTGATCATTTCAACCAAAGCTCCTGCTCAATTCAAAGTTGCTGACCGTATCACCATGACCTTGAATGTGATCAATAAGGGCACAATGCGCATTTTTGTGATTGCCGGTAAAGGAAAACAGGACATGATCCAACGAACAATGTCCGGAGATAAATCGATCCCGGCTGGTTTTATAAAAGATCCCTGCTTAATTTACACCGATTCAACCACATAAGGTGGGGTCAAGCAATTGTCTAACCCTCCCATGGCAAGCCAAACCTTTTCCCAGCAACACCTTACAGAAATCTAATTTCTAAACTTGCCAAATTTAAAATGTATCAAACCGTTGCCAAGCAACACATACCGAAAATCTTAAATCATCAATCTAAAATCTAAAATGCCCTATCTAGGGTATTTGATTCGAACATCCTGAGAATTATCCCAGCGATCAAATTCCTGAGGCAATCCTGATGGGTATTGATTTTTTGGTTTTTGTTCCTTTTTCTTCGAATCTTTTAAGAAAAGCCCTTTTGGGAAAATTGAAGCAATTAATGAGAATTTCATTTTATTCTCCATATTAAGTTTCTTTATTTGAAGTATCTTGATATCAAGATATATAAATTTTAAAATATCGTCAAGAATCTTGACATCAAGGTATTTTATGTTACTGTTTTCCCATGAAAAAAGATCATGTAGACCAGATAAAAGCCCAATGGGAAAAAGAAAAGCCAGAAATTGATGTGTCGCCAATGGAAGTTATCGGTCGAATATCCCGGATATCTCGTCATATCGATCGACTTCTGCAGGAAAACTATTCAAAATTCGATTTGAACGGAGGAGAGTTTGATGTTCTGGCAACACTGCGGCGATCCGGAAAGCCTTATCAATTGATTCCGACAGAAATGTTCCAAACGATGATGCTCTCATCCGGAGCCATGACAAATCGTCTGGATCGTTTGGAAAAAGCCGGATTAATTGAAAGAACACCTAATCCTGAAGATCGCAGGGGGATTCTGGTAGGATTGACAAAACAGGGCCTTGAGTTGATCGACAGGGCTTATCCTCTCCATATTGCCCATGAGGACAAAATGCTTAAATCCCTATCGGCCAATGAGCGCGATTCGTTAAAAGAGATACTGCGCAAATTGTTAAGGAGCTTTGAAAAATAAAAGCCAATCAGTAAGCACAGCTTTCATCAAATCTGGATTGAAGTAGATCACAAGCGGTAGGGCGGGGTTACATCCCCGTAAGACCGCCCTACCGTTTACCGGCAAAATGAATCAGAGTTTTTTCTTAATTAAGCAGTAATTTCTTTTGGAAAATCAACAAAGTTGCTTTTAACGTTTAAAATTAACTGATTGTGATTCCCAAGTTTATTTACAAAGCAACCCTATAAAATCTCATTTCCACGACTTAATTTTAAAATAGTCGGATGGTTTATCCTGTTTATACGAGATGATCTCCGAAGGATTATCCCCCACGGTAATTTCAGCTTTCAATTCAAGAATATCGGCATATTCGGCCGCACGTTGCAGGAGATTTGCGGTACTTTTTATAATCTGCTTTGGTTTTTTCCCTGCATCAAATTCCCGACGCCACTTGGTGGTCCTATCCACTTTATCATTCTGTAACTTATTACCATCACCTTCGGTAAATTGCCAAAATCCCGCTTCCAGCGTTTCATTAAATTTTGGTAGCTGGGTTTTTGGTGAGTTCAAGTTCATACATTGGATGGTCAACGTCGCTTCGATCGCTTGTTTTTTCATAAATACCGATACCTCCGAAAACTATACTTTCTTTTTTTTCCAGCCACCTTTGTTAAACAGCCATAAGGTAAAGAGGCCTACAGAAGTTTCCGAGATAAAAACACCCCAAAATACACCGCTATGCTCCCATCCCATTTGAATGGCTAAGAAGTAGCAGGTTGGAATCTGGAAGAGCCAGAAAAAGACAAGATTAATTTTTGTCGGTGTTATTGTGTCACCAGCGCCGTTAAAGGCCTGAACCGCAACCATCCACCAGCCGTAAACAACAAAAGAAAAGGAGAGGATTCGCAGCCACTCAGCTCCAATGGCTATAACGGTTTCATCGGCAGCAAAAATAGTCATTAATGAGCGGTTAAATACAAAATACAGGATGGAAACACCAAATAAGAACACCATATTATAGCTGCCAATTCTCCAAACGGAAGCTTCGGCACGTTCCGGACTGTCGGCTCCAAGATTCTGTCCCACCAGTGTTGCCGCGGCATTGGACAACCCCCATGCCGGCATAAGAGTGAACATCAAAACACGCAAGGCAATGGTTGAACCGGCAACAGCCTCACTGCTGATTCCTGCCAAAATCCTCATCAGGAAAATCCAGGATGTCACCCCGATAGCCATTTGTCCGATTCCACCAAGAGAGGTGTGAAGGATGTTCAGTATCACTTTCATCCGCAACGAGATTTGTGATACTTTCGCTTGAATGTGCTTCCCTCCGCCAAACAAAATCCAAAATTGCGTTAGTACTCCGACGCCTCGACCAATATTGGTCGCAATGGCAGCTCCCTCAATGCCCATTTCCGGAAACGGCCCCCATCCGAAAATGAGAATCGGGTCCAGTATGATATTGATCCCGTTTGAGATCCAAAGCACAACCATGGCACTGGATGCATCGCCAGCCCCCCTGAATACCGCATTGATAACAAACAATAAAATAATGACCGCATTGCCCCCCAGCATCCATTGTGTATATCGATATCCGTGCTCAATAGCCCAGGCGTCGGCACCCATTAAACGAAGCAAGTCTTTGGCAAAGAAAATTCCGGCAATTGCAAACGGTATCGAAGCAATTAATGCCAGGATAATTGATTGTATGGCAGTGACTCCGGCTTCTTCTTGCTTCTTTTCCCCAATCCTGCGGGCAATTATTGCGGTTACGGCTGTGGCAAGACCCATGGCGATGGAATATAAAATGTATAAATATGATTCCGTAAGGCCTACCGTTGCCACGGCTGAGGCTCCAAGTTTTCCAACGAAGTAGATATCGACCACAGCAAACGTCGATTCCATCACCAGTTCCAGGATCATGGGGACTGCCAGAAGAAAAACCGCTTTCTTGAGGTCGATTTTGGTATAGTCTGCCTCGATTCCGGTTAGCGCATCTTTAAACTGCTGCCACATGGAATCATTTGTAACCGAAAGTTTCGTATCCCGAGTGTGTGTTTCGTCTGACAATATTCCTCCTTAGCCCTTATTCAGAAGTCTGTTCGTCACTTTCCTCTGCAATTTTGCTTCAAACTGTGTGAAGTGATCATATCGAAGTAATCAAGAGTCAAAAATACAATTCCTGATTTTAACAACACATTTTTTGTAAAAACACAAAATTCTTTTCAATCTGCTTAAATATTGATTTTATTGATTTATGAGATAACCAGGCTACACCGGCTTTTCCTACAGGATCAGCACGATTTACTATTACGAAGAAAAACCGGCACCAGCTGTAGCATGGACAACTCATTACCCATCAACCCTGATCAGTCAACAATTAAGAGTTATTAACAGCCAATTGCAATTTTTCCCTCACCTTTTGATCTTGACAAAAAAGCGGTGGAATGAGAGTAAAATAGGGCATGATCCGTTGTTTCATTTGGGAAATGCTTCCAAGTTTGAATGGGGGCAATGAGTGTTACGATACCGTAACGCTAGCTATTTTCATTTGTCACCAAATGGTAACACAGGTTTTTAGCATGATTCCTTATCCTCTGTATTTATTATAAATTTGTTTCAGGAATGGATATTGCTAAAAAGTTTTTTTTAATCTGAGTGCGTTGTGCAATCTTTGCCTAAGATACAACCACTTTTTAATTTCTCTTTGGCAGAAGTTAAAAGAGAATTCATGAACACCAAACCTGTAAGATTCCACGATATGTTTTACCAATCGTTTTGGGAGGTTTTTGCAACATGAAAAATAACAAATGGTTAATTAAAAGTTCTGTTGCAACTTTTGTTATAGCGATAGGCCTTTTCGTTTACACTGTGAATGAGTCAAAGGCGCTATCTTATCTCTCCTCGGATTCTAAAAACTGCATAAACTGTCACGTGATGAACACTCAATACGCCACCTGGAAGCATTCTCCCCATTCCCAGCGAGCAAGTTGTGTTGAATGCCATTTACCGACAGAGGGGTTTTTTGGACAGTATCTGGCTAAAGGTAGAGATGGATGGAATCATTCAGTTGCATTTACGTTTAATACTTACGAGCACGCTATTCAAATAAGTGACCATGGGGCTGAACGCGTGCAAGCAAATTGTATTTCTTGTCATTCATCTGTTGTTCAAAACATGCTTGATAATGCAGCCCGTTATGAAGACCCCAGTGTAGGCATTAAACCGGTTGACCGGAAATGCTGGGATTGCCATCAAGATGTTGCTCACGGAAAGAACAGAAGTCTGATAACCACACCGAATGCTCTGAGTGTACGAAGAGATGTAAACTAAAAGGAGGAAAAATGAATAAATATAAATTTTTGCTTGTCGCTTCAATTGCTGCAATAATTGCCATGGGATTGCTAAGTGTTTCCATTTCCGGCAAAAATGCTGAAAGAGACGCCATCAATGCCAACCCGGTAGTAAAAGCTGATGGTGTGGAATCACGAAACGAATTTTGGAAACAGCATTACCCACGTCAGTATGATTCCTGGAAAAAGACCAGTGAGAACGATCAAATCATTGACATGCTAAAAAAGACCCCTCAATTGGCTATTCTCTGGGCAGGATACGGTTTTGCCAAAGATTATAACGCTCCACGAGGCCATTTTTACGCACTCCAGAGTAATCAAAACACCTTGAGAACAGGTGCCCCGGTAGACGACAAGACCGGTCCCATGCCAACCGCCTGTTGGACGTGTAAGTCTCCTGACGTTGCGAGACTGATCGTTGAGAAGGGTGAGATGGAGTATTTCACCGGTAAATGGTCCAGATGGGGTGACGAGGTTGTGAATTCAATTGGATGTGCCGATTGTCATGACAGCAAAACAGCTAATTTGACCATCAGCAGACCTTATTTGACACGTGCCTTGGAATATAATGGTGTTGACCTGGACAAAATCACTCACCAGGATATGCGATCCCTGGTATGTGCCCAATGTCATTCCGAGTACTATTTCAAAAAGACAGAATGGACCGACGGAGAAGGAAACAAGAAAGTCGCTGCCGTCGTAACCTTTCCCTGGGAAGGAGATTTGACTGCTGAAGAAATGGAAGCTTATTATAATGAGCGATTCTTTAAGGATTGGACTCATAAAATTAGTAAGACTCCAATGCTCAAAGCTCAACATCCCGGTTATGAAATCTATAAAACCGGAATCCATGCCCGAAGAAATGTAGCCTGTGCCGACTGCCATATGCCTTACAAGCAGGAGGGAGCTATCAAGTTTTCCGACCATCACATTCGCAGTCCTTTGGAAAACATTGCCAACACTTGTCTAACCTGTCATAGGGAAAGTGAAGCAGAACTCAAAGATGTAGTAGCTCGAAAGCTTGAAAGAAAAGACCAGTTGAACGAAATCGCCATGGACAATATAGCCAAGGCACACCTGGAAGCAGGCAAAGCTCTTGAGCTTGGCGCCAAAGAGGGTGAAATGTCTCCAATCCAAGATGATATTCGTTCAGCGCAGTGGATCTGGGACTACTCAATTGCCAGCCACGGATCATTTTACCATGCGCCGGAAGAGACATTGAGATTACTCTCGGTTGCCAATGAGAAGGCTCAGCAGGCCCGTTTGAAGCTGGTCAAAGTTCTGGCTAAATACGGAGCAATCAACTATATGGCTCCCGATTTTTCAACCAAGGCAAACGCCCAGAAACTGGCCGGTGTACCCTTGGCGAAACTGGCAGCTGATAAAATGAAGTTTAAAAGAACATTGATGAAAGCCTGGACCGAAACCGCTATAGCAAACAACAAACTCGATCCTAATATTCGCAAAGGAATGAGTGACAACGTTTCCTACCCGAAAAACTAGTTTCCTTCCTCCCTAAGTGCAGGGATTAAAGCCGTTGTCTTCCAGGCAGCGGCTTTTTTTTCGACTCCCGATTCCGGAAAATAACGATTGATAAGTCCTGCTGATCAAACTCAACACTGCAGCAGTCTCACAGGTTGTTTTCCGCCTGATAAACATTTGCAAACTTATCCTTTTCACCAGCTGCCTTACATTCTAAAATAGTAGTTAGCTGATTTAACGTTTTCGGGTTGTTCAGTTTCGGTTGGCATTACTATTTTTCAATCCTATTTTTTATAATTAGACTCGAATACGGGGTTTAAAGGTGTACCAATCCTACACCTGGATAATCACTTCAGCCAATTAATATAATAAAAAAAACTTGAATCCTGACAAATCAATCCGGAGGTGAATTGATGAACACTAAATATGAACCAGTTGAATTCCATGGCAAAGGCGACTATCTTGAGCTGGCTACCGGCAAAATCTACTATGAAATTGAAGGTCACGGTCCACTTTTAATAATTGTACCGGGAGGACCCGGTTCAAATCATACCCATTATCACCCCTGGTTTTCGAAATTGGCTGTTCAAAACACTGTCATCTATTTTGATCAATCTGGTACAGGTAGATCTGATCGATTAGAAGCAGGGCAACCATATACCCTGGCACAATATGCTTGGGAAATTGATCAATTAAGAATACACCTGGGATTCGAAAAAACAGCGGTCATTGGAATCTCTTTTGGCTCCTTGCCGGCAATC
The DNA here is from genome assembly GCA_028282825.1 of SAR324 cluster bacterium. GTDB lineage: Bacteria > SAR324 > SAR324 > XYD2-FULL-50-16 > XYD2-FULL-50-16 > JAHJTV01. The sequence continues at coordinate 36,884 of JANQGZ010000126.1, read as the reverse complement.
GAATATGCCACGAACTATTCCAACCATCTTTCCCATTTAATTGTCAGTAATGGCCATCTTAATGCACAAACCTGGCAGCAAGGAAATATCGACAACGTGAATTCCGAACTTCAGAAACTATATCCGCTGAAGTGGCAAAAAATAGTGGAATTACGCAGGAATGGCATAAAATCAGACGCTGAGGAGTATCAGGATTTATACTCTGAAATAATGCCGAATCTATACTGGGCTAATCATTGGGAGCGGCCCGAGTTGTTTTCCACCGGTGATCCCAGGGAGAAAATGAATATGGACGTGTATCTCTCATTCGTAGGTGATGATCCGGAATGGGAAGTTTCAGGTACATTGAAGGATTATGATCCTGCCAACCTCCTGAAGAAGATAGAAGCCCCGTCATTAGTCATGACAGGCAGACTTGACCGGGTAACTCCGCCTATCATTGCTCACCAACTACTTGAATCCTTACCAACAGACCGGACTAAAATCGTTGTCTTTGAAAAGAGTGCTCACAGGCCATGGATCGAAGAGCCGGATAAATATTTTAAAATCCTTGGCGAGTTCTTAAACGGGGAGTTTGTATAATGGGTTTATTTTGAATGATCTAATCCTTACCTTTTCATCCACACCAGAAGGCGATTGTTTGCGGGCATTTCGTAATCCTTACGTAAGGAACATCCAGCTTCCCCTGCCAGTTGATTAACCCATTCAAAGTCCCGAATACCACTGGCAGGGTCTCGCCGTTTTAGTTGCTGATCGAACCGGGCGTTGCTTTCAGTGGTGAATGTTCCCCCATAATTGAAAGGACCGTAAACGCAGAGTTTTCCACCTGATTTAAGCACCTGTTTGATTCCCTTAAAAAACGACTGTACTGATTCTTTGGATATGATGTGAAGCGTATTGGCACTAAAAACCGCTTCGGTTGATGTAACGGGCCAAGGAAAATCATTGACATCCAATGCAAGGGGGGATTTAAGATTGGGCAATTGTGCCATATCGACCCGAGCCTGGATGTCGGGATGGTTTTCCAATAGATCACAGGGCTGCCAAACAAGATGGGAAAGCTGTTCACTGAAGAATACGGCATGCTGGCCAGTACCGCTGCCAATTTCACAGACTTCCCCAAAATCGGGCAGTTCCAGTTTCAACACCTCCAAAATGGGTGCTTTGTTTCGTTCACTGGCTGTTGAATAGTTCATTTCCGGACTTGATCTCATAATGTATTAAGTTTCATTTACGACTAATCCTCTTGTCGAACGATAGGACAGTCCTATGTAGCCGCCAACACGCTTTTGCGGGACTAAACTCTAATCGATTCACCGACCCTGGGCACAAAAGCCTTGAATCCCTCTTCAGAAAGCTTGTCCGCAAAAGTTAATGACTGCTCTTCTTCCCCATGAACAACTGCGATCCGTTTCACATTGAGGTTTGAGGTCTTGAGAAACCTCAAAAGTTCAGTTTGATCAGCATGGGCGCTGAATCCACTCATTGCCTCAACGTGTGCGTTCATGGGATATTCCTTGCCCAGAATTTTCTGTACCGGTGCTTTCCCTTTTCTAGCACTGCCATTGAACTCGGTACCCTTTTCCAGAATGCGCCTGCCCAGCGTGTGTTCCGCCATGAAACCAACAATCAGAATCGTTGTTTGCGGGTTATGAATTTTATGACGCAGATGGTGCAAAATTCTCCCGGCTTCACACATTCCGGAAGACGCAATAACGATATGGGATGACGGGTCGCGGTTGAGAGACATCGATTCTTCAAGCGTTTCCACGTACTTCAATTGTTTGAAGGCAAATGGGTTTTCCCCTTTTTCCAAAAAGGTTTTATGGGTTGCTTTATCATACACTTCGGGATGTTCACCAAACACTTTGGTAATCTTACTTGACAAGGGGCTGTCAACATAAACCGGTATCTTCGGCACCTCTCCTTCGTTATACAATTGATGCAACAAATAAAGCACTTCCTGGGTTCGACCATAGGAAAAGGCAGGAATCAAAATCGGTCCTCCCCTTTTCATGGCACGATTCAATACCTCTTTCAGTTGACCTTTCATGTCTCCTGCAGGATCATGAAATCGATTACCATAGGTACTTTCCGTAATCATCAGGTCGATATTTCGGTCCTCTTTGGCAAAATCAAGAGTAGGGTCCTGAATAATCGGTTTATTAAAGCGTCCCACATCACCGGTAAAACAAAGGGTAATCTGTTTGTCATCAGTTTTGTATCGTAAAACAGCAAAGGCTGATCCCAGGATATGTCCTGCATCATAAAGGGTACAGGTCATATTTTTTCCTATTTCAATCGGGTGGCGATAAGGCTGGCCATCGAATTGAGTCATTGCCTCTTCTGCCTCCTTTTGTGTGTATAGCGGCTCAACTTTTTCAAGTCCGTTTTCGGTCATCAATTTACCGATCACTTCCAGATCAAGTCTATGACCATTCTTTTTCAATAGTTTGCGAAGTTCCCGTTTGTCTTTGTTGGTCGGACCTTCCAGTTTGGAAAGCAATCCTCTTACCAGCTTGTAGTTGAGATAAGCAGCATCCGATTCCTGGATATGAGCTGAATCGGAAAGTAAGTATCGACAAGCATCTTCACTGGCATTGGTGCAGATGATTCGTCCTTTGAAGCCATCCTTTACCAAAAGCGGAATTCGGCCTGAATGATCGATATGGGCATGGGACAACACCATATTGGTTATCAGTTTGGGGTCAAAAGCAAACGAAAGATTCTTGACCCTGGTGTCTTTACGTTTCCCCTGAAACATTCCGCAATCCAGCAGGATTTTATCCTCATTAGTACTGACAAGATGCATCGACCCGGTGACTTCACGAGTCGCGCCATAAAAGGTAACATTCATGACTCTCCTTCCCCTGGTTAAGATCTCTGCAAATTTAGATTGTTTGTGTTCAAATTCTAACCATCTGGACAATCGCTGGCTATCGAATCCATCAAATTATGGGTGGTTAAGTCAATATTGCTCCAAAATCGAAAACCGGATGGCTTACCAACCCGGCAGGTTATCATACATCAGTGTCTTCCCTGCGGGACTTTTCATATGCCGTTGGCATTAAACCAAAGGTTATAACCACCGGTTACTTTATGATGTCTCTTCGAAGTCATAATATTGATTAAAACCCTTGTAACATACCCCTCACCCTTTATACCCATTGCTAATTTCTGACTATCGTCTAAAATAAGCCAATCAGCTTAACAATAGGATCAAAGAACTAACACACAATTTGTCCAATGATCAACGACACTTTAACATAAAGAGACTTCAATGGCTTTCAAGACTGTTTCCGGTAGATCCGTTCTATTTATTCTTTTCGCCAGCATCACCGTCTGCTTTGCCTCACCCTCACACTTGACTGCCGGGGATTCAAAACCACTCAAAGTGGCTTTGTTGCCCATCATCGATTCTTTGCCCTATTACATAGCTGAGGCAGATGGCGATTTCAAAAAAGCGGGAATCCAGGTTAAAATGCTTCCGGTGATGAGCGGCCTCAATCGGGATCAGCTAATGCAGGCCGGTGAAGTGGATGGTATGTTAAATGAGTTGACAACGGTCGCCAACTTTAATCGAAAAAGCAGCCAGGTTAAGGCGGTTTATTCCATTCGTTCAGCCCATGCAAAATACCCGATGTTTCGGCTGGTCGCATCTCCCAGGAATAAACTAAATCAAGTATCAGACCTCAGCGGAGCTTCCATTGGTATTTCCAAAAACACCATCATAGAATACATGACAGACAGGCTGTTGCAGTCGCAAGGGCTTGACCCTGCCAGACTGGACAAACGCTCGATTCCGGCAATCCCGGAACGTTTTCAATTACTGATGCAGGGACAGCTGGACACAGTGGTATTACCGGACCCATTGGGATCTGCTGCCTTAGCTGCAGGGGCCAGGCTGATTATTGATGATTCTGCCGACCCGCAATACAGCATCAGCCTTTTGACATTTAGTAACGAAAGCATCAATAACAAAACAGAAACCCTGCAACGTTTTTTGGCTGCCTGGGATAACGCTGCTGCCAGATTGAATAAATCCCCGGAATCTTATCGTTCCTTGATGCTGAAGAAAATCAGGATCCCTAAAAATGTTCAAAAGAGTTATCTAATTCCCCGGTTCTCACAAAGCTCTGTTCCCAGCCAGAAACAATGGGAAGATGTTATGAAGTGGATGGTGGGGAAAGGACTACTGAAAACCGCACTCTCATACAATTCATCGATTACAGCTGATTTTCTGCCAACCAAACCGTAAAAAAATGAATAACCAAACTCCCCTTCTATTTCCTTTCAATGATTGACATTCAAAACCTGACTTTCTCATACACCGGGCAATCCAATCTGTTTGAAGATTTCTCTTTAACGATTGAAAAAGGGAAGCTTTGGTCAATCATTGGCCCTTCGGGTTGCGGAAAAAGCACTTTTCTTTATTTCATCTCCCGCCTGATCAGTCCAAAGGCGGGCACAATCAAAGTTAACGGGGAGATCTCAACAAGACCCAGACCTCAAACAGGTTTGGTGCTCCAGGATCACGGACTTCTTCCCTGGTCCACAGCAGAAGAAAATGTGCGACTGGGTTTCAACATTCGGCGCTTTTATGGTCCGGACGGATTACATGCACCTTCGGAGTCAACACTCGGCAAAGAAAAAGAACAGAAGCTTGTTGATGAATGGATGGATCGCGTGGGAATTGCGGATTTAAAGAGGAAATATCCCTCGCAAATGTCTCGGGGACAAAGGCAGCGAACTGCACTGGCCCGTACCCTGGCACTTTCACCCGATCTGTTGTTAATGGACGAACCGTTTTCGGCACTTGACGCTCCCACAAGAAAGGACTTACAAGACCTGGTTATCGGGCTGAACAAGGAACAAGGTTTAACCTGCATTACCGTCACTCACAATATAGATGAAGCCGTGTTTATGGGAAGCAAGATATTGGTATTACAGCAAAAAACCAATGCCGTTCCGGATATCATTGACAATCCCTCTGTAGCAAACACCCGGCATCAGGAATTTCAGGCAATGTGTGAGAAAACCTCATCGTTATTGGAGCTGACTGTATGAAAAATGCGATGAGTTCAAGGACGGTGCTAACTGGTGTGGTAATGGTCCTGGTGTTGTGGCAAGTATTGTCCTGGTTGATCAACAGCCCTATTATGCCATCGCCTTTTGAAGTGATTCCAATCTTTTTTTCGTCCTTAACGGATGACCTGGGATTACACTTTCTGGCAAGTACCGGCAGAGTACTGGCATCGATTTCCCTGGCTGTTGTCACGGCTGCTCCTGCAGGCCTGGCATTAGGACAGATGCCAAGACTGAATCGTATCTTTGATCCTCTAATTGCTATTATCTACCCTATTCCTAAAATTGTCTTTTTACCTGTTATTTACATTCTACTGGGCATCACCGATATCTCCAAAATATTCTTAATTGCCGTTATTGTCTTCTTTCAGATTTTAGTGGTTGTGCGTGATGAAGCAGCCAAGTTGCACCCGGAACTGATTCTTTCGGTTCGCTCTATCGGTGCCGGAAGGCGGGCATTGTTCCGATATGTTTATATTCCGGCCTCTATTCCTGCGGTCTTGACAGCACTGAGAATTTCAATCGGAACTGCAGTCGCTGTGCTTTTTATCGCCGAGCAATCCTTGACTCGTTACGGCCTGGGATATTATATCATTGTCGAAACCTACCAGGTTCTCTTGTATCCCGAAATGTACGCCGGGATTCTCGGCATGAGTCTGTTAGGTCTACTGCTTTATTTTCTTATCCACACCCTGGAAAGAGTTTTGAATCGGCATCTTTTCCTTGATTAACAACCGAAGAAATCTTTTAATCACCTCGTCATGGACAACAATCATCCTACTTCCATATCCCGTCTGCAAGCCTGGGTACTGGCTACTCGGCCGAAAACCTTGCCTGCTGCCGTTTCACCGGTATTAGTCGGTTGTGCCCTGGCATTCAGATCCGGTCATTTCAATCCGGTAATAGCCTTTGCTGCCCTGGCAGTTTCTTTATTGCTGCAGATCGGTGTTAACCTGGCAAACGATTATTTTGATTTCAAGAAAGGAGTGGATACCAAAGATAGATTAGGACCCACACGCGTTACACAAAGCGGTTTGATTCCGCCGGCCACAGTGAAAAATGCCATGTCGGGTGTATTGCTTTTGGCAGGAATAGCAGGCCTTTACCTGGTTTACGTCGGAGGATGGCCGATACTTCTCCTGGGAGTTGCATCAATCTTGTCGGCATTGGCATATAGCGGCGGACCATTCCCCCTGGCTTCAAATGGACTGGGAGACCTTTTTGTCTTTATCTTTTTCGGACCGGTAGCCGTTTGCGGAACATACTATCTGCAGACTATGGAGGTAACAGGTTTGGTTATTCTTCTTTCTATTTGTCCCGGCTTTCTCATTACAGCCATCCTTGTCGTTAACAATACCAGGGATATTGAAACAGATTCGGAGGTGGGAAAACGCACGTTGGCTGTTATGCTGGGGATCAAAGGAAGCCGTGTGGAGTATCTTTTATTATTGATCATTGCCTATCTGATTCCAACTGCCCTTGTTCTCATGGGTATGATGCCAATTTTTCTGCTCCTGGTATTATTATCGCTACCGACTGCTTATTTACCGGTGAAATTAATCCTTAATGAGTCCGGGCCGGTTCTAAACCAGGCACTGGCGGGCACAGCCAAACTGACGTTCTGGTTTTGCCTGTTTCTCTCCATCGGCCTTTCGTTGAAATAATAACTCGCTTCTCTTCATTACCAACTTTAGCAAATTATGGCACTGCAAGTGCCCAAACAAAGCTGAATACCGGCAGCTAAATGCTAACAGCCATTGAAATGTTTCCAAATGTCTCTTCACCCGGCAAAACCGGGTAAATCTTAAATATCTCCCCGGGAAGAACAGATTTTTGATACCGGTCTCTTTTGAAACTATTTGGAAGGATCCATCATTTTACAACAATTCTTTGAATCGCTTTGAGAGCAGCTTCACCGCGAAATGGTTTGACTCCCCACCCGAGAATACCCGCCTCTTTCCCTTTTTTCTTCATCTCCATGGTGGTTTCCGTCGTTAAAGCTAGAATTTTAATCAGATCGTTCCCCATTTCATATCGGATCTGTTTGGCCATGGTCAGTCCGTCCATGTTGGGCATATTAATATCTGTTATGATAAGCTGTATAAATGGATCGGTTCGCAATTTATTAAGACCGTCAAGCCCATCAATGGCAGTTGCGATGTCGTAACCCTGTTCTGTAAGATAGTTTTCAAGTTGAGTTCGAATCACTTCGGAATCATCAACAACTAAAATTTGCGCCATGTCCCTTCCCTTGAAAGTGTTTGCCGAATACCAACGTCCACATAGGATTAGTTGTAAAGTATTGAGATTAAAAGATTAAAAATCCAACCTTTTAAAAACAACCATAATCCATCTATCACAAGATTTATTTTTAAATGCTTTAAAAAAATGTAAGATATCTTCTGTTTTGCATTTATTTTACGTTTTTTTTTGGAGGCATTAAACCACCGGACCGAATATCCAAATGATTACTCAATGGCCAATGTTGTTCTTTTAAATGATTTGACAAGATAACAGTTAAACCTTGCCTTTTGTAGATATTTTTCTTTTGAATTAACTTGTTATAACAAACAGTTGCAACTAAAAAAGCAGAATTCTTGTTAGGTATTTCCAAAACAGGAAAGAGAAGAAAAAAAAGTGCAAGAGTCGATTGTTTTGTACTATAATAAAACATTCCATTGTCATGATTCAAAGCGCTTAATATTGAAGGAAAGGGAAAAATTGAAGATCACGTTACAATCCTGCTGGGTACTGAAAGCATCCCCTGTAAAGAGGAAACGGCATATCAAATCCAATAAACAGGATTTAAATGTTCTATTAGAAGAGTGAAGGGGAAAATTAAAAAAATATATAGTTAAAGGAAAACAAGATGTTTAAAGATTTAAAAATCGGTAAAAAACTGATGGCGGGCTTTGGTGTTGTTCTGGGAATAATGACCGTGGTCGGTGTGGTTGCCCTGCTGGCTTTGAGTAACTCATCCACCGGTTTTGTAGAGTACCGCAAAATGGCGCGTGACGCAAATCTTGCAGGTCAACTCGAGGCAGATATGTTGATGGTTCGGATGAATGTCAAAGACTTCATCATTACGGGTAATGAAAAGGACAAAGAGGAGCACGACCAATATGAAAATCGCATGGCAGAAGTGCTCGAAACTGCCCAGAAGGATATTCAGGACCCGGAGCGTGCAAAAAAAGTTGATCTGGTTGAGGAGCATATCAAAGAGTATGAAATCGCCTTTGAAAAGCTGATTGCCATGAAGAAACAACGTAACGTTTATGTAAATGACACATTGAACGTTATAGGACCCAAGATGGAAAAATCCTTAAGTAAGATTATGATTTCGGCAAACCGTGATAGAGATATTGATGCTGCATTTCATGCCGGAGTGGCTTTAAGGGATCTGTTATTGGCTCGTTTGTATGTTACAAAGTTTTTAGATACGAATGATCAGAAAGAGGCCGACAGGGTTGCCTATGAATTTGGGCAATTTAAAGAGAATATTACAATCCTGGATGAAAAGCTGCAAAATCCGGAACGCCGGGCTCTGCTTCAAGAAATACTGGAACTCGAAAATCAATACAGCCCGGCATTTAATAAACTGACCCAGCTGATTTTCGAACGAAATGAATTGATAACAAGTCAACTGGATAGACTTGGGCCAGTGATTGCTCAAGATATTGAGGATGTTAAACTCGATATCAGAAATATTCAAGATACGCTAGGCCCCAGATTGGTGGCCTCTAACAGCAGAAACACGGTTGTAATCCTGGTCGTTGTTTTCCTGGCAGTTGTTTTGGGAGTTTTCCTCGCAATTTTCTTAACAAAAGGTATAACCGAACCCCTGGCTAAAGGGGTTGAGTTTGCAAAAATTGTTGAGCAAGGGGATCTAAAAGCCGATATCGAGGTCTATCAAAAAGATGAAGTGGGAATGCTGGTGAATGCCATGAAAAACATGGTCGCAAATCTGCAAACGATGGTTAATCTTGCCGAACAAATTGCCGATGGCGATTTGACGGTTAAGGTAGAAGCCCGATCGGACAACGACTCACTTGCCCATGCGTTGCAAACCATGATTACCAATCTTTCAAACATAGTGTCAGAAATCGGTTCAGCTTCCAGTCAGGTAGCAACAGGATCGCAGCAATTGGCCGCTACTTCTCAATCAATTTCTCAAGGTGCCACCGAGCAAGCCAGCTCTTTGGAGGAAATCTCAAGTTCCATGAGTGAAATCGAATCTCAAACAAAGCAAAATGCCGATAATGCGAAACTGGCAAATCAATACGTGGCTGAAGTTCGAAATTCTGCTGAGAAAGGGAATACCCAGATGGGAGAAATGGTTGAGGCCATGAATGAGATTGGTGAGTCCAGCAAAAGTATCTCCAAAATCATTAAAGTTATAGACGAAATCGCCTTTCAAACCAATCTACTTGCATTAAATGCCGCTGTAGAGGCAGCCAGGGCAGGCCAACATGGAAAAGGATTCGCGGTTGTAGCTGAAGAAGTACGAAATTTAGCGGTTCGCAGTGCGGATGCTGCCAAAGAAACTTCTGATCTTATTGAAGGTGCTGTCCTAAAAGCAGAGGCAGGATCTGAAATATCACGAAAGACGGAAGCTGCTTTGGCAGAAATTGTCAGTTCCGTTGTCAAAGTCAGCGACTTGGTGGGAGAAATCTCCTCAGCATCCGTAGAGCAAGCGACAGGTGTTTCAGAAGTTACCAAAGGTTTGGAGCAGATCGATCAAATTACCGTCCAAAACTCTTCACACTCAGAAGAAAGCGCTTCTGCGGCGGAGGAACTGGCGGGTCAGGCCACCTTGCTCCAAAAATCGGTTAGTTCACTGAAAATCGATAGCTATATGGATTCTAAAATTGAGCAAAAAGTCCAAATTCAAACCGAGCCGGAGGAAACCTACAAGCCTCGTTTGCCGCAACCATTCAACAAGGCTGGGGAAGACAAACCGAAGGAGACAAATGCTCTCCCTGAAGCATTACCTCAAAAGCAACTGGAAAGGAAAACCATCACGCTTGATGATTCCGAATTTGGAAAATACTCATAAATTACTATTTCACCTCTATCTGCAACTTGAGATATAACTGACCAAAATAGCAACTCCAGGGTTGAACAACCTCGCAGCTTTCTGCGAGGTTGCTAACGTCCATACTACTGATCATCCAATATCAGCTGTTTTCTCTTTTCCGGCCTGTTTGTTGGTAATTCCAGGTCACCAGATTCCGTTCCCCCGGGCAATGTTTGCACATTCAACAATTTATGTGGTTTATTGTTTGGCCCGTGTTCGCTTGAATCCGGTATCATATCTCCCTGGTGAGTTGTTTGAACAAATTCTGCAGAATCTTTGGCGGCGTCGCCTTTTATGCGGAAAACGTTAATCAATTCCTGAAGTTGATTGGCCCGACCAGACAATTCTTCTGCCGAGGAAGCTGTTTCCTCTGCATAAGCAGAGTTTTGCTGCGTCACCTGGTCAATTTGTTCCAATCCTGTCGATATTTGTGAAGCTCCCAATGCTTGCTCTTTAGAGGCGGAAGCAATTTCGCAGACAAGATTATTTATCTTGTTGACAGAAGATACTATTTCTCCAAATGCGTTCGCTGTCTGATCAACGATTTCAGTTCCCTCCGATACGTTTTTCACCGATTTTTCAATCATTTCACCGGTTTCTTTAGCTGCTTCAGTACTTCTTGAGGCCAGATTCCTGACCTCTTCAGCTACAACCGCAAACCCTTTCCCGTATTTACCGGCTCTGGCCGCTTCAACAGCGGCATTCAAGGCCAGCAGATTTGTCTGGAAAGCAATTTCATCAATAACTTTGATGATTTTAGCAATTTCCTGGCTGGAACTGTTAATTTCATCCATGGCAGCGACCATGTTTTCCATACGTTCAGTGCCTTGGGTTGCATGCCTATGGGCTTCATTAGCTAAATGGGTGGCTTCTTGTCCGCTTTCGGCATTCTGATTTACCTGGGTTTCTATTTCCGTCATAGAGCTGGAAACCTCTTCCAAAGAGGAAGCTTGTTCTGCTGCTCCCACACTTATGGTCTGGGCGGCATTGGTTAATTGTTCGGAACCCGATGCTACACTGATTGAAGTAGATCGAATCTCATTTACAATGTCATTTAACCGCTTGACCATGATTTCTAACGACTGACCTAAAAGATCCTTCTCTGAAAGTTTGTCAACCTCAACCGTCAGGTCTCCATCGGCGATCTGTTCCGCAACCTGCACTGTTTTGCGAAGATTCACGACCATTTTGATCATTGCCTGGTAAACTCCGGATGACTCGGCCTCCTCTGACAGTGAAATATTTAGGTCACCCAATGCTACCGTGTTGGCAATTTCAACAATTTCAGCCGGTTCTCCTCCCAATTGTTTCAATACTTTCCTGGAAACAACATTAGCTGCAAAATAGCCCAAAACCCCAACCAAAACACAGACCAATAAGATAGAAATCATCAATGCGTAAACAGGTTTCATAACCTCGGCCTCGTCTATTTCAGCGAGAATTGCCCAGGTTGTATTCCAAAGCTTTAAGGGGGAATACGATGATAGAACCGAATTTCCGTTATAATCAGTAATCATTTTGGTGCCTTGCTTTCCGGATAAGGCATTTACCGAAGCTTCGGTATCAACCCCGTTTTCTTCGACAGTACCGGCAAAGCTCGCTGCCACAGAATGGCCCTTTGAATCAAGGTATGAATCTGAACGCATCCGTTTGTCACTTCCTACAAGGTAAGTCTCTCCTGTTTCTCCCATACCACTTCTTTGTGTCATGACTTCATTGATGGATGTTAAAGACAATTGCAACGCTACAACCAGTTCAACCTCATTGCCGTCTAATTGGGGCTGTGCGACAAAAGCGGCAGGTTCATTGTTGCTTGGGGCATAAGGTTTGAAATCGGCAAAACCGAATTCCTTTGTTTTTAAAACCTCCTGAACCAATCCTCCAAGATTCGATGAAGCATAAGGTCCGGTCAGGATATTCGTATTGTAATCCGGCTCTTTGGCAACCGTATAGAATATCAACCCGTCAGTATTTATCAGGAACAGATCATAATAACCGTACATTTTCTGATACTTTTGATAAAACTCATTACCATCTTTATCTATAGGACTAAAAGCTTCTGCAACGTCTATTTCCGAGATCATAGCCCATTTAATCCCGTCCATGACTTCAATGGATGACCAGGCGGAAAGCACAGGTAAACCTCGATAGTCAAGGATGACACTTTGGTCCTCATTGCCGGATAATGCTCTTTTTGCAGCCGTTGTTTCTACTTTGGTCCCATTTTCAAATGAAGCTTCAACCGAAAATTCCTTGGAATTGAGAAAAGAGTCCGATCTCATTAGATGGTCAGGTCCTACCAGGTAAGATTCTCCGGTTTGGCCCATGCCATCACGATTGAGCATTATTGAATTAATCTGATCCAAGGGGAATTGCAGCGCCACATAACCAATAAGTCTGCCATTCGCCCTAAACACCGGGCTCATCATAAACGCTGCCGGATCACCATTGGATGGAGCATAAGGTTTGAAATCAGCAAATGCGATTTGACCTTTTTTTAGCTTTCTGGCATTCGTAAAGGCCTGGCCAATTGCACTATCCGCAAGATTGCTGCGGGGAATGTTCATACCCAGGTCCGATTCCTTGGCAACGGTATAGATGATATTACCGCTTTTATCGATCAGGAAGAGATCATACCATTTGTTCAAGGTATTAATAGCCCGCATCCGGGATTCATATTTACGAGCCGTGTTCCTCCATTGTCTGCTGTTTATGTCTCCCCGACTGGCTCGAAACACCCTGTCAAACTCTATCAACGCATTGGTGACATAAGGATCATCTCGAAACAAAACCAGCTGTCTTTGCAACAACGATAAATAGTCATTCAGATGGGCTTTTTTAATGGCTTGCACCGCACTTAATTTACGAAAAGCTTCCGTTCTGAGTGTACCTGCAGTTTCCACCAAAACTCCCATATCGGTTTTCCTGTCCTCAAAATACTTTTCAATTTGGTTCTTTTTGATGTGCATGACGGAATCGAGCTGGTTATAGCTCTGTTTCATCAAGGATCGTTGTGCCTGAAATATGCTCCAGAATCCAACAACTATCAAGGGTAATATACCGGTGATAACGAACAGCCACAACAAAATGGACTTCATTCTCATTCTTTCTATCGAAAACATTTTAGCTCCCATGGTAGGCGTTTAGAATAAAGCATCACCCGATATTTAAAGAGGGGATTAATCGCTCTTTCGTATCCTGGTAGATGCTTACATCAATTTGGCAGGTTCTTTCGAACGGTCTTTTGGTAGATTAGATCGGATGTGTTACATCAATTATTGCAGTTTATTGAACGGTTTTAGCTTTCATAGAATTGAAAACAAACTAAGATAATTGTAGATTAGTTTATCGTATTTTTTAGCTAATGTTGAGGTAAAATTTTTGTAAAGTGGAAACAGCCAACTCAAAACTGATAAGAAGACAGGGGACTACGCAAAAAAATCATGACTTTTTTTGTTTTTTTTCTGCCGGGGTTTGACCATTAATCAATGTTTTTTTAGCGATGGAATAATACTCATAAACAGTGAATGGGGTGACCAAAAAAATAATGAAGATGGCGATTCCCATAATTGATATTCCGGTCATGCCGGTTATATTTGCCAGGAATGGGAACTCCGCTTCGAAAGCGGCAACATTTCCGGGAAAGACATAGCTTATGATTAAAAAAAGATGAATAAGAACTGTTCACAGGTCGGCCCGATACGGGGAATATAAAGTACTCCGATATAGCTGCTCAAGATATAGGTTGTCACAGACATCAATAAACTGAACGCCAGCGCCAAAATGAATGCAAGCTGCTGAATGTCAAAAGCGTAAAGCATCGCTGAGTAAAGACAAAGTATGAATCATCAATCTTCATTTTATAAATCAATTGATAGTTGTGTCGGTTCATTCGTTGTAGGCAAAATCCCGAAGGGATGGCACAGTAGTAGTCGACAGTGTTAACCACTAGTGGCGATGCTAAGACCGTATGAAAAACATTGAAACACTTAACAAAGAAGACCATGAAAAAAGACAATGAGCCATTCAAAATACCTCTTAAAACCTCACTGATTCTGGAGGGAGGAGGGTTACGCGGGATCTACAGTTCCGGGATTTTGAAATTCCTGATGGAGAAAGAAATCTGGTTCCCTTACGTGATCGGAGTATCCAGTGGCGCCTGCAACGGATCGAATTATGTATCCAGGCAGATTGAACGGAATCGCATTGTCAACATCGACTTCGTAAAAGACCCACGTTATTTGAGCGTTTGGCGATGGCTTTTAGGAGGGGAGTTGTTTGGAATGGATTTTCTGTTTGATGCCCTGCCCAATGATCTGGCCCCTTTTGATTTCAAAACCTTTGAAAACAGCAAACAAGTAATGGTGACCGGGGTCAGCGACTGCATCACCGGCAAGCCTGTCTATTTCAACCAACACGAGACATCGGACAACTTTCTGACAGTGTTGAGAGCATCATGCAGCCTCCCTTTGTTTGCTCCTCCGGTTAAGTTGAACGGCAGATATTTTATGGATGGCGGCATCACTGAGGCTATTCCCATCCGTAAAAGTATCAAGGACGGTAATCAAAAGCATGTTATCATTCTAACCCGACCCAAGGGATATGAGAAAAAACCCTCGAAGGTGAGTTTCCTTCTGCGCTTGAAATACCCACAATTCAAAGGTCTCATCAATGTTTTTTCAACCCGCCACCAAACATACAATGAAACCCTTGAGCTTATAGAGAATCTGGAAAACGAGGGAAAAGCCTTTGTCTTTCGCCCACCACCAGGTTTATCTTTAGGTAGAACTGAAAAAGACACACAAAAGCTGACCGTGGCTTATGAGAGGGGATATGAAGATATTAGGCAACGTTTTCAGGAATTTATCAACTTTCTTTCCTCTTCCGGTTAGGTTCAATAGTCAGAGACATCTCGGTTTTTTGAAACATGTTGGACTCCGAAAAACGCTTATTTGCTTTCCCGATGCTTCGTTAAAATCATACCCTTGTTTTTCCCATATTCCCTTGTTATACAATGGACATGTACAATGATATGGAGAAAAAACACAGATATATCGCCGTTGAGTGCCTGATCTGCAGCTAAAGACCGGGTAAAAGCAGAAAACATTACCTTCGACAAATGACACTGAATTTTTACCTGAGATTCTCTCCAAAATCCCTTTAAAATCCTTTTTAATAATCAAAGCCGAAACAATCATCTTCTTAGTTCAATCAGTATAGAATTTCACAGGACCTATTCATGGCAAGAAAAGCAGCTCAAATTGCATGTAGTGAAGAACAACGGCTTGAACTGGAAAGATTGGTATCAAGTAATCCCGGCAATCTTCGCTATGTTGAACGTGCCAAAGTTATACTTTTATGTTTGAAAGGATTAAAAAATAAAGATATTGCTGAACAGCTGAACATTCGACCAAACACGGTTACAGAGATTCGCAGAAGGTTTATCAGCAAAGGTATCAAAGGACTGTATGACCAACCTCGTTCAGGCAAACCTAAAAAATATGGGAGTGATTTTCGAAGAAAAGTTCTGCAACTACTCAGCAGTGATCCGCCAAATGGTCACTCCAGTTGGGATGGAGCTTTGATCGCCGCAAAACTCAATGCCTCAAACCAGGCTGTATGGAGGCTGCTAAGGAAAGAGGGAATTCAACTCAGCCGAAGAAGAAATTGGAATATCAATACCGAACCGCACTTCATTGAAAAGACGGTCGACATAGTTGGCTTTTTTTTAAGTCCAAATCTGAACGCTTTTGTTATTACTGTCTCGGAACAAATCCAAAAAAGCTCTTCAAGGTTAAAGACAGGTAACGTCATTATCAAACATGGCAAAATAGGACGAGTATTTGAAACCAACCTTCAACAGGATAGTTCAATAGAATTATTGGATGCCATACTCATCGCTTCGGAAAATGCTGAAGACCTGAGCAATAAAGAAAATGTGCAACCCGGTTTTTTGGGGTTTATTGAAGACATTGTAACCGAATTTTCGTCTCAAGAAGAAGTTCACGTGATTGCTGATGCCTCAAGTATTCAGGAAAACAGCAAACGACTGCAAAAACATTCCAACACTTTTTTTCATCTGACCCGTTCAAGGAGTAGCTGGTTAGCCCATATCGAGCTCTGGCTAAGTGTATTTAGCAGTAAAAAGAAACGCGGCATCGACTTCAACAAGATTGCTGAATTAAGAGAAGCCATAGAGGCCTATATAAAACAAACCAGACATTCCCACAGACCTTTCATTTGGAAAAAGGAAAGGTCAGAATAATGAGTTTACTGATTATGAGAAACCTGCAACGGACTGATTTCCGGACTCAGCAAATACCTCCTGACCATGTCTGCTCCCCTCTTAAAAGTTGCCCATTCGAAAATTAGTTCGTATTTACCGTCTATTCTAAATTTCATTATTGATGGATATTTATAGGCAACCAACCCATGTAGACATAGACTAAGCACGCCATTTCATAGACAGATCAAAAAGCCTGCAGCAGATTTTCCTCCGTTTTTTCACATCCTATTTTCCAGACTCAAAATTTCAATCCAGGAAATTTTTTTTGTTAAACATAGTCAATTATCGAAGTAAATTCTTTTTTTTACCTTTTTGATATCCAGGACAGATTGAATGAACTAAACACGGATGCACCCCAGAAAATTCTATGTTTTACATCAACGCTGTCATCAAACGGGATCGGTTTGGAAAAATTTACAAAAAAAAATTTAATACAATTTTCTGAACAATAGTGTTTATACAGTTTGGTATCTATTAAAGTAAAAATCTTATGACTATTTTAAATCCAGGATTAAGAAATTGCTTGCAAGAGTTTTATAATATCGATATACGATGATTTTAGTAGGCCTGACTTGTGGGAAGTCAGTGTTGAACACTCAAATACTGCTGCATCAATCGATTTCAGAATTATTCATCTTATATTAATCGTAAACACCAGATAAATACCAATGAATTACCTTTTTAAAACAACTCACTCTCCAAATTTCTTTGCTTCATCGGAAAACAGCTTTATGGAAGCCACCGAAAGAATACTGATCGTAGATGACCAATTGGAAATCCAAAAATACCTTTCTGAAATCCTTAGCGATAATTATGATCTGGAAATCGCCTCCTCGGGCGAAGAGGCGCTTCAAAAAGTCGGACGTTTCAGACCTGATGTCATCCTTCTCGATGTTAAACTTAAAGGGATGAATGGACTTGAAGTATGTAAAACACTGCGAAGTAGAAAAGATATTCGGGATGTAAAGATAATCTTTCTTTCCGGTCACACCTCATTGGATCATAAAATGGAGGGATATAGGGTCGGTGGTGACGACTACATAACCAAACCGTTTGATGAAGAAGAGCTGTTGGCGAAATTAAAGGTTTTCACAAACCTTGAGCACAAATCGTCAAATGAGAAAAAAATCCTTTCCGATCTGGAAGATAAATCCATTGGAATTTGTTATGAAATCAAGCGTAAACTCAGGTATATTACGCATATCAAAGCCGATTCTCCTTACTGCAATGTATATGATACCAAAGATAAGGGAGATTTTTTCAGGGTACGGATTCCAATTAAGAAACTTGAAGATTTTTTCAAAGGTACTAACCTTATAAGAGTCCATCGTTCCTACCTGGTTAATACCAAGTATATTTCCAATATTTCGACAATGCCCAATCATAATTCTTATGAGGGACAGATCACCGTGCGTGGGGACGAAAACAAACCGGTTGTTATTCCCATTGGAAAATCGTATCAAGCCTCTATAAGCAGTTAAATTCCGCTTTACTTACCTCCAAAATTAATAACTGACGCGTCAACCTTGTGATCAGTTTAAGCAGGGGCAGGTCCATTGCCTCCTCCTGCATTCTCAAACTCCCTCCCCCTTCTTTTCGATCTATTTTTTTTGATGCTCTACGAAGGTACGCGCGGTTATACCTGGCTTTCCCTGTCAAAACTTTTCATCGTCGATTTTCGATTAATTTTTTTCAAAATCGATTCCGGAAATTAATTTACACTTGTGGGTTTCGCGACAAATGTTCCGAAATTAAAAACAAGATAGTGCCAAAAAAGCTGAAATTCCAGATCAACATTTCCTGATAACCTGCTAAAATACCAGGTTTTTTTTCCATATTAATCGTTAAGATATTTGTGCCTCGTTTCAGTCTTCGGGTTTTTAGCGACATTATCAGTAAAACCGCAGGATTTTGTGCTATTGATTTTAAACTTGTTCAGGCGAAAAACTTCTTTCAAGCAAGAACGGAAAAACTGAAGTGAATTTCCATTCAGTTCGGTTCGTTTGGACATAATGGTGACATGAGACTCGAATCGTTTATTAAATTTTTATTTTCGGAGCATAGTAATGAAACTGATAAAATCAATTTTTCTCATGTGTTTCACAGCAAGTTTGATTTGTGGAAACGCATTTGCGCAGGAGGATAGTGATTCTGCTGAATTAGGTGATGTATTCGGAACCAAGGGAGGATATGTACATCCATTTGCATCACTGGCTTATGCTTCTTCTGACAATATATATTATGCGGAAGACGATCCAACCGGCGATACCATTACCACCCTTTCCATCGGAATCTGGTTTGCTCTTCCCGCGAGCCGAGATCAAATTCTTAATCTGGAAACTTCGAATTATGCACCCGGAGGTCTTGAAATCAGTCGCGAATACAAACCTTATGTTGATCGCTACCAGCTCTATTTCTTGTATTCAGGAACGGATGAAAGATACAGCGACGAAGATGAAAATAACGTCCAAAAGCATAAAGCTGAAGCATTTGGTCAATACAATTTAAAAGGAGGGCTAACCTTCGAATTAGTCGGACAACACAACAAATCAGCCGAAGCCAAGGAAATCTCGAAAGACAGTACTTTGGACAATACCTACACGGCAAACTTGATAGGTTTTTTGGCTCTTTACCATTTTAGCGAGACAACACGTATCGAGTTGGAAGCTTCTAATTTCTCGGTAAATTATGATGAAAATGAAAACGAAGCTAAAAACAGAACTGACAGCAGTGCTGCGTTGGCTTTCTATTTAGGATTGACCGAAAAAACGAAAGTCTTTGCCGGTTATGAGACCATCGATGTTAAATACGAAGAAGATACAATTGATAACAAGCAAAACCAGATGTTTGTGGGATTCAGCTGGCAAGCAACTGAAAAGTCCAAAGGAAAAATCAAAGTCGGTCAGGCAACTAAGACTTTCGAAGAAGACGACACCTACGATGACGCGAACTCAAGTTTTGTAGAGCTAACAGCAAATCATGAATTCACACCTAAAACCTCATTGACGGCTTCCGGATCACGTAGAATGAGAGAAACGACAACGTCAGTCTCTTCTTACTACTACATCCAGAACCAGAATTTGCTTTTGGCTTATAAGCAGAATATCACTGAAAAGCTAAGTTTAAGGCTCAACTATGATTATTCTTTTGATGTCTACAATGCATTGACAGGTGATGACAGGGAAGACACTATAACCACTCCTGAATTAACGGTTGGTTATGGTTTTACAGACTGGTTATCTGCTGAAGTTGGTTTTAGCAGCACTAAAATTGAATCAACAATCGATACTTTCGATGCTACCAATAATACCGGCTACATTCGTGTTACCGGATATTTATAAGCATTTCTCTTGAGGAAAAACTCACCTCTATTTTAGTCGATCCTTCACATGTTTTAGTCGGGAAATCCAGCTGAAGAGATCGACTAAAGTACCGTTGTTACCTCTGTACCGACATACTTTACCATTGTGATTAACCACCATGAAAAAAACACTATATATAACCCCGATATTGCTGTTTATCCTTTTCCTGACACTTGCCCTCTATGCCCAGCAATACAAAGTTGGAGAGGGTGATGTTATCAAAATATCGGTTTACGATAACGAAGATTTACAGACTACTGTCCGTGTCAGCGGAGAAGGCCATATTGTAGTTCCTTTGTTGGGCAAGGTAAGTGTGGAAAAACTGACCATCCCGGAAATTTCAGACAAATTGACAAACCTTTATGCAGATGGTTATCTCGTCTCGCCACAAGTCAATGTCTTTATTGAGGAATACCGAGGACAAAAAGCAGTGATCCTTGGCGAAGTCAACCATCCCGGATTATTTGAACTCAGGGGCACAACTACATTTTTGGAATTGGTATCAAAAGCAGGAGGATTAACACAAGATGCCGGTGAAAAGGCTATTATCAAACGCAAACTTAAAGACTCCTATCAGCATGACCAGAAAATCATCGCAATCGATTTAATTAGTCTGATGGAAAAAGGAGATTTCAACATGAATCTCCAGATTATAGATGGTGACAACATCTACATTAGCAAAACCGGTTTCTTTTATGTAACGGGAGAGGTCAAAAAGCCTGATGCCTATAAATTCCTTGATGGCACGACCGTCATTCAGGCTATTGCCATGGCAGGCGGGTTTACCGGAAAAGCCAACGAAGGAAAGGTGAAAATCCATCGTAAAATTGAAGAACAAGAAAAAATAATTGAAGTGATAGCCCTTGACACGCCTATCTATCAAAATGACGTCATAATCGTACCTGAAAGCTTTTTTTAACCGACATGGAAATAGAAAATATTCACCTGCGCGACTACCTGCGGGTGCTAAGAAAGAGAAGAATGACCATTTTCACATTCTTCTTAATTACCATTACTATCGTGACGATCGTAACTTTCACAATGACGCCCAGTTACAGGGCTTCCACCAAGTTGCTGATCGAGAAAAATGAAACAAATCCTTTGGACAATTCCTCATATGTCAGGTTTGATCCGGAATTTCTGGAAACTCAATACCAGATTATTAAGGGATTCAATGTTGCCAGAAGCGTTGTCAAGATTTTGTCATTAGACATTGTCTATTTGCACCACTTTTTTCCTGAAGATGAAGAAAAAAATCCAATAACCGGTTTTGCAGAAACAATAGAAGAGCTGATAGCCGGAATTTTGGGTACATCCGAATTAGAACAGGAATTGGCGGTTAACGGGTCTGAGTTTGAAACGTCAAAGACCCCAGATGCCATGACAAAAGCCGATGAAATTGCGCTTTATCTGACAGAGGAGATCATGGTGGAACCAGTGCGAAATTCCCGCATCGTCAAAGTCAGTTTTTCCGAGAAAAATCCCGTACTGGCAAGCATGATCGTCAATACCTTTGCTACCGCCTATATGGAAGAAATTCTGGAAATCAATATGGCCACCTCCAGCCGGGCCATGAAGTGGATGGGTAAAAAAGCGGAAGAAGAGCGCATCAAGCTGGAGAAGTCAGAGAGAGCACTGCAAAAATACATGAAGGATAACGATATTGTAACCATCGAAAACAAAATCGCAATTGTCCCCCAAAAATTACAGGAGTTCAATTTAAAACTTACTAAAGCAGAGGCCGACCGCAAGGAGCTGGAAGCAGAAATTGAAAAAATAGGGCAGTTTGATAATGACTTCACAAAAATAGAATCTCTACCTGGTATCGCTGATAATATTGCCCTCCAAACCCTGCGGGAACAGATTCAAACGTCAGAACAAAACATTGAGGAGCTTTCAAAAAAATACGGCAAAAAGCATCCTGCCATGATCAAGGCGATGAGCGATAGAGACATTTTGCTGGAGAAAAGAAAATCAGAAATCCAACGCCTGGTTAAATCTAAACAGAGCGGCTATGAATTGGCCGTTACCAATGAGGAGAACCTGAGAACCTTTCTTGCCAATACAAAAAGGGAAGCCCTGTTATTGAACGAACGATTTATCCAACACTCTATCATGAAACGTGATGTGGAGAATAATCGTCTGCTTTACCAGTCTCTCATGGCGGAATTGAAGAAGCAGAGTATTGCCAATCAGTCACAAGCCGTCAATGTGTGGGTGGTTGAGCCGGCTCAAATTCCCGAATTTCCTGATAAACCAAACAAAAAAATAAATCTTCTACTGGGACTGGTTTTAGGGCTGTTCGGTGGAATCGGTTTGGCTTTTTTCATCGAGTATCTGGACAACACTGTAAAGTCCGTTGATGAAATTGAAGAAAAATTCAATGTCAGTGTCCTGGGATCTATCGCACAGTTTTCCAAGAAAGAAGCCCTGGTCGAGAGGATTGCAGCTATTGACTCACGATCAGTGATCTCGGAAAGCTACCGAGCTGTAAGAACTGCAATTCTTCTTTCTTCGGCGGAAAGACCTCCCCGCAGGATTTTGTTCTCCAGTATGTCTCCCAAAGAAGGAAAAACAACCACCACTGCGAACCTGGCGACAACCATCGCCGATAATGACAACAAGGTTGTTCTCATCGATTGTGATATGCGAAAAGCCCGTCAACACAAGGTTCATCAAATCAACAACTTAAATGGCCTAAGCACTTATCTGGCAGGTTTATCAGACAAGGATTATATCTACAGCAAACCCGACCGGTTCAGTTATGACATTATCCCTGCCGGCCCTGCACCGCCAAATCCATCTGAACTACTTGCGTCTCAAAGGTTTAAGGACTTATTAGATCAACTTGATAAGCTATATGACTTCGTTTTACTCGATTCACCTCCCATTTTGAATGTTACAGATGCGCTTCTGCTGTCGAAGGTGGTCGATGCCACAATTGTCGTCTGCCGGGCCGGGCAAACGAATTATGACTTTATGGAGAAAGGATTAAAGTCACTCCGTAACATTGATGCCAACATTCTTGGAGTCGTTGTAAACGGCGTTGATAAAAAGAATTCCGGATATTACTACTACTATGATTACAAAGCGTACTACGGAACCGAAGACAGGAACTAACAATGATTGATACACACTGCCATATCCTGCCTGGCGTTGATGATGGTCCGGCAACTTTCCAACAAGCACTGCAAATGGCAAAACTGGCACTAGCAGATGGGATAACGGCTATTGTTGCAACACCACACGTGATAGACAAAAACCTATCCAGGTCGTCTCTCAATGCGTCTGTCTCCAGATTCAATGAAAGGCTTTCTGAGCTTGGAATTCCGTTGGAAATAGTTAGCGGCGGTGAGTTTTCCATGTTGCTGGATCCGATGTGGGTAAAAAATTATTGCATCAACAATGGAAAGTACGTTTTGGTTGAGTTTCCACATACTCATTTACCCAAAACCGCATTAGAGCAACTTTATGTAATTAACATGCAGGGTTTCATTCCCATAATCGCCCATCCGGAAAGAAATCCATCGATACTGCGCAACCCCGACCTTCTCTTGGAACTGATGGAAGCAAATGTGATGGTGCAAATTACGGCCGGTAGTCTATGCGGAAACTTTGGCAGAAACGAACAACAGTGTGCACGCTATCTTATCAAGAACGACATGGTCCATATTCTGGCAAGCGATGCACACGATCATAAATATCGCAAACCCATCTTGTCGAAAGGGTTGAAAATCGCAACAAAACTCATTGGTAAGGAAAGAGCACTTAAATTAGTATTTGATAACCCAAGAGCTGTTGTATACGGCGAAGCGCACGAAGGTTCTTTTGTAACGTCTGAATCCATTGCACACAGCTCTTATGCTTTTTAGGATCCAACAGGTCTGCTTTAAGTCACTCGGAATATTGTTTCACTCAATTTCCCTGCCTTCCAATAAGGCAAAAAAAGCACAAAACGAAAAATAATGCAGAAAACAGTCAGTTCTATCTATGTCTTTTTATTAATTTTTTGCCCACTTGCTTTTGGCACGACAGAATCATGGTCACTGGCAGTCATGGAACTATCTTGCTTCCTGGCAGTCAGTCTTTATCTCATCAATCAATGGTACCGAGACAAACCGATCTATAAAACACCGGCATTGGTACCCCTACTGATATTCCTGGGGTATATTTTATGTCAGATTGTTCCCTTGCCCCCCTGGTTACTTGAATTGCTTTCGCCCAATACCTATCGGCTTTACATGGATACAATCGGCATTGTAGATGATGACAGCTGGCTATCCATATCGGTAAACAGGAAGTCTACACTGTTGGAGTTCTTTAGATATGCCTCCTATGTGGGGTTTTATTTTTTAACAGTGCAACTCTTAAGCAGCAAAGAAAGGCTGCAAAGTGTGGTGGGATTGGTAGTTATTTTTCTTACTTCTCTCTCTGCTTTCGCAATTATTCAATATTTCACTTCCCGGGATACTATATTTTGGTTGATAGAGGTTCCAATAAATTCGATCATCTTTGGCCCTTATGTAAATCATAATCATTTCGCAGGCCTGATGGAACTGGCCCTGCCCATGGTGATTGCACTGTTTATCTATTTAAAGCCGCGAATATCATACAAGCAAAGCTGGAAGGAAAAAATAGTTGAAATTTTCGATTTCCAGGGGATTAACCTTTATATTCTGTTGGGATTTTCCGCACTATTGATCGCAAGTTCCATTGTTTTAAGCCTTTCCCGAGGCGGAATGATCAGCGCGAGCCTTTCGGTGGTGTTGCTGGTTATCTTGATTTCGCTTCGATTTAAACAAAAGAAGATGAATGTCATCGTTTTTTTGCTTCTGATTTCAGTTTTCCTCTCCGTCAGTTGGTTTGGCTGGGAGACTGTTGTGAATCGGTTTGCCAGATTGCAGAATCAGCAGGGTGAGATCTACGAGGCCAGACTGGAATTTTGGAAAGACAGCATTGAAATAATCAAAGCACTTCCATTGGTAGGGGCAGGCTTTGGAACTTTTTCAGATATTTACCCCGCATTTAGAACCTTTGTTAGCAATCGTGCTGTTTTGCATGCTCATAACGATTATCTGGAACTTTTGATTGAAGGCGGTGTTATCGGTTTGCTCTTAGTCTCCTTGTTTCTGATTTACCTGGTAAAAAGTTCTTTCAAAGTTTTCAGGAAACGGCATGATCGCTACTCCATCTATCTTTTTCTAGGATGTTTCACGGGTCTTGTATCGATTTTTATTCACAGTTTGACGGACTTCAACCTGCATATCGGCGCCAACGGTCTTTACTTCTTTTTTATTGCCGGCCTGATGGTGACTTCTATTCACACAAAAACAAGAATTGAAGCCAGCGGTACTCTCCTCAAAAAAATATCGAACAGGCGAATGTTGCCTGGAATAGCATGTGTCATTCTGATTGTGCTCATCGGGGGATTCTCAATAAATACGAAAATGCTGCTGGGGCACTACTACTACGACTCTATAGCCGACATGCATATCAATAAAAGAATGCCTAAGGACAGGCTGGAAAAAGTTCTTGCCATCGCCATAAAATCAACCGATTGGGATTCCGGAACAGCGCGCTATCTATATGCTAAAGCCAACCTGGAGGTACTGCTGCTAAAAGCTCCTTCTGCCTTGGCATCATACAAAGAGGCGTTATACAGACAACCACTAAAAGGGGAATTCCTGCAGCGGGTTGGATTTATCTACTCCTGGCTTGGTGATGACGTGACAGCAGAAAAATTGATCAAAGCGGGAATTAGAACCGATCAAAGCAGCCCGGAAAGATACAGGCAGTATGCGGAGTGGTTACTTTCTCAAGGCCGTAAAGCAGAGGGTCTGGAGCTTATCAATAAAGCTTTGTTAATGGAGCCAAGCTTAACTGTTCAAAAGTCGAGAGAATACATCGTTTCAATGTTGGTAAACGATATCGATATAGAGGAAGTGTTGAGCGCTATCCCGAATAGAACAAAACCCCTGCTGGGCGTAGCGGAGTATTTTTACAGCACAGACAATTATCAACAAGCTGACCGTGCATTTTCCAGGGCGCTTAATTGGATTACAAATGATCCCAATAAACATGTCAGAGATTACGGAAGAATACTTCGGTTTTATGCAAAAAAAGGGCGGAATAACAAAGCATTGGATATTGCATTAAAGGCTGCTAACGACATGCCTAACGAACCAAGACCAAGAATTTGGGCAGGTAGATTATATAAAAAACTTGGAGTGACCTATCGAGCGATAGAAGAATTTAAAATGGCTTTGACCATAGACCCAACTAATATTAGTGCTATTAGGGAGCTTAATTCGCTAAATCGATAGTTACTCTGGCTGCAGATTTACCTTGAACTGGAACTAATCTAAGCAAAGCAACCATGAAAACTCTCAAAGAACTGATTCTGTTCTGCCTTCAAGAGTACAACGATAATGATGATCTATTGGTAGAACAATTAAGCAAGCTTATCAAACATGAAGGCAATCAGGCTTGTGCCCTGATTCTTAAGATTCTGACGCATATCGACTTTGCCGGTGAAAAGGCCAGGTATTACTGGGAAATGATACTCAAACACCACCAGGAGCTGAAAGAAGCATTGGACCGTGATGTCAGCATCAGAACGGCAATCTGTGACTATTTCTGTTCCATCGATGTCTCATTGAGAAATCCCAAATTCATAGAAATTCCGGTCTACGAGGAAAACGCAAAGTACTCGCAATATGATTTTCTGACAGGTCTTCATTCCAGAAGTTACTTTGAAAAAGCCTTGGAAAAAGAACTTGGCAGGGCTTCCAGACACAAAATGGATTTGTCGATTATTTTTTTCGATCTGGATAACTTTAAACGGGTAAATGATGTTTATGGTCACCAGGCTGGAGATTATGTGTTGGAAAAGGTTTCAGAGGTCATCATGAAGATTCAACGCAAAGAAGATATATCTGCAAGATATGGCGGTGAAGAACTGGTAATGATCCTCCCGCACACTGAAAAAATCAAAGCTTATATCTTTGCGGAACGAATCAGGGAAGCTGTGGAACATGCACATCTTGAGTATAAAGGGAAAAAAATAGAAATAACTATCAGCGGTGGCATTGGTTCCTTTCCGGAAGACGGAAAAAGCATCAAACCTATCTTAAAAGCTGCCGACGATGCGCTCTACCTGGCCAAGAATTCAGGTAGAAATGAAGTCATCGCCTTTTCCAGCGAAAAACGAATCTACATGCGAGTGGATTATGTGGAGGAGGTCAGTATTGTAGGGATCAATGGTAATTACCTGAGTGAACTGAAGGCCAACAGCAAAAACCTGAGCAAGAGCGGCATTCTTTTCGAAAACACTGAACCGATAGAACTGGGCACCAAACTAAAAATCAACCTGAATATAAACGATGCACAACAACCCGTCGAACTCACGGGAGTCGTGGTCAGAACCGAAGCCCATGAAAAGGATAAATATGACATAGGTGTTCTGTTCTTCAACGTGGAAAGTAACATCAAAAATGAAATTTCCAGGTACATCGTCCGGCAACTGAATAACAAGGAATGATCTCATGCGCTTAATCAGTCCCAATTTCATTTTTAATTTAGTCAAATTGGAAATATCAGTTTAAACGAAATAGTGACTCCTCTATTATACTTAAACAGATATTGCCAATCTTTCAGCACAATTCTCAAAATGTCTTTCAAAAATAACAAACGTATCGCTAAGAATACTCTTATGCTGTATTTCAGGCAGATTATTACACTTTTAGTAAGCCTTTATACGGTGCGCATCGTTTTAAATGTACTAGGGGTCGAGGATTATGGAATATACAATGTTATAGGTGGAGTAGTGGCCCTTTTATCATTTTTGAATGGTTCAATGGCTTCAGCAACTCAGCGGTTCTTCTCATTTGCCTTGGGAGAAAAGAATCCAGAGAAACTAAAAAAGATATTTTCCTCAAACTGTCTGATTTACGGAGTAATTGCCCTCGTTGCGTTGGTTTTGCTTGAAA
This sequence comes from SAR324 cluster bacterium, assembly GCA_028282825.1. Lineage (GTDB taxonomy): Bacteria > SAR324 > SAR324 > XYD2-FULL-50-16 > XYD2-FULL-50-16 > JAHJTV01. The sequence continues at coordinate 9,086 of JANQGZ010000126.1, read as the reverse complement.
CATTTGGACTATGGTTCGTAAACGAGTTTCTGCAAGTACCTGCCGAAAGATATTTGTCTGCGCGCTGGACGTTCCATTTTTCTGTATTTGCATTCGTTTCAACAATTATAAGTACTCCTTTCATAGCCATTATAATCGCCCATGAGGATATGCAGTTTTATGCGTACATGTCGATAGTGGAGTCAACGTTGAAACTGGGGATAGCATTTTTGCTTGTATGTTTACCTTGGGACAAACTTGAGCTGTATGGGCTTCTGTTTTTCGCAGTGTCATTCATTAACACCCTGCTCTATGTTAGCATTTGTGTAAAAAAATATGCCGAATGTCAATTCAGAGCCTTCCATTGGGACAAGAAACTGTTACGGGAAATTCTAGACTTCACAGGTTGGACATTATTTGGACAATTGAGCACGGTCTTTCGCAAACAGGCAATTACAATTCTTTTAAATCAGATGTTTAACCCAGCGACAGTAGCAGCAAGAGCTATTGCCACGAATGTTACCAGTCGCATCACTATGTTCTCCACCAGTTTTAATGTCGGACTTTATCCTCCAATAATAAAGTCTTATGCAAATGGAGAAAATAAAGAAATGTTCTCATTGATTTTTAACGGTTCCAAAATCACCTTTTCGCTCATGTGGATTTTTGCACTGCCATTGTTTATAGAGATGGAAACCATTTTACAAATATGGTTGAATAAACCTCCAGCTGACGCAGTTTTGTTTACCCGTTTAGCCTTGGTTGAAGTATTGTTATTCTCGTTGAGTCTACCAATTGCAACTGCAGCTCGCGCTCCTGGAAAAATGAAAAGTTATGAATTGGTGCTTGGATCCGTCCAAATTGCCATTTTTGTTGCTGCATGGATTGTTTTAAAATTGGGTAGTGCTGCATATTCCGTCTATATCGTTGCGATAATAGCTAATCTAGTCATGTTTGTTTTTAGATTAGTAATAGTTAGATCGCTGATCGGCATCCCCTTGAGAAAATTCTTGTATCAAGTGCTTTTTCCAGTTTCTTTAATCAGTTTGATCTCCGGAGCAGCATCGATTGCAGTATCCTCCTTACTACCTAAAGGCCTGTTTTTTACCTTGATGATTATTTTAACAAGTATCACATTCACCTCTATAACAATCTATTATATAGCCTTAAACAAAACTTCGCGCAATAAGGTAAATGAGGTGGTTGCTCATCAAATTAGAAAAAGACTTATCGGGAGATTTGCTTGAGAGTTTTACTATTAGCAGGTACCGGAGCCATAGGAACACATTTGGTGAACCTCCTTTCTCGGAGCAATAACGAGGCAGTGGTTACATCCAGAAAGCTATTGATTTCACGGGAAAAAGTACTATACAAGCAGGGTAATGCGCGTGACATAAAGTTTTTGCGTGCTTTGCTGCGAAAAAACTGGGATGTGATTATTGATTTTTTGGTCTATTCAACACCGGATTTCAAACAACGAATCGATCTTATTCTGAATGCTACATCCCAATATATTTACTTAAGCTCTGCGAGAGTATATGCAGATTCCGAAACAACAATAACTGAAAATTCGCCACGTTTACTTGAGGTAGCGCAGAATAAAGAGTTCTTATCTTCCGATGAATACTCTCTCTCAAAAGCCCGACAGGAGGATATTTTATTAAAATCTGGAAAAACAAACTGGACGATTATACGGCCTTATATAACCTATAGCGAAAAACGCCTGCAGCTTGGTGTTTTGGAAAAAGAAGACTGGCTATTTAGAGCTTTGCTGGGTAAAACGATTGTCCTGCCTGAAGAAATGATGTCCAAAAAAACAACTTTAACTTACGGTTTGGATGTGTCGAAAGGGATAATGTCGGTGATTAACAATCCTGAAGCGTTAGGAGAAATCTATCAAATTACGGGGAAAGAATCTTGTTCGTGGAATGAAATACTGGCTGTTTACATGGACGTTATAGAAAAACAGATCGGACGAAAGCCTAAAGTGCTTCTACAAAATCTAAAAGGTTTCTCCGAATGCCATCCAAGAATTTACCAAACAAAATATGACAGGCTGTTCAATAGACAATTTGATAGTTCCAAAATAGGGCAGTATGTCAACGTTGAAAATTTCACCGGTATTAGAGAAGGAATAATATATTGTTTGAACCAAATACTGAAAAAGCCCAAGTTTAATGCAATCAATTGGAAAGCTGAAGCATTGAGAGACAAGCTAACACAAGAATTTACACCGTTAAAAGAAATCCAAGCTCTAAAACAAAAAATTAAATATATGGTCTATAGATATTTGGTTTAAACAATAAGAACGAAAATAACTAAATGTAATTGAAATGGCAAAATATTATACAGACGAAAAAAGTGTACAAATAGTTATTGCACTACTCAAAGCGCATGGCGTTCGCAAAGTAATAGCTTCGCCGGGCACTACCAATATTACGTTAGTCGCTAGTATGCAGCATGATCCTCATTTCGAGATGTTTTCGGCTGTTGATGAAAGATCAGCAGCCTATATGGCTTGCGGGTTGGTTGCAGAGTCTGGTGAACCGGTAATACTAAGCTGTACCGGTGCAACTGCTTCACGAAATTATCTACCCGGTATGACAGAAGCCTATTACCGCAAACTACCGATACTCGCTATTACTTCAAGTCAAAATGTGGCTAAAGTGGGACATCACATAGCTCAAGTAATCGATCGCAGTTCAATGCAGAATGATGTAACTAGATTAAGTGTAACCTTGCCAGTGATAAAAGATGATGATGACTTATGGGAATGTGAAGTTAAAGCAAACACTGCCATATTAGAGCTCAGACGCCATGGTGGTGGCCCTGCACATATCAATTTACCTACAACCTATAGCCGCAATTATCATGTTAAAAAATTGCCTAACTTCCGCATTATTAACCGCATAACCGCAACAGATAGCTTTCCAGATTTGCCTCCGGGAAAAATTGCCGTGTTTGCTGGTGCCCGTAAGACTATGACTAAACCCCTGATCGAAGCCTTGGATAAGTTTTGTTCAACGAACAATGCTATTGTATTTTGCGATCATACCAGTGGTTACAATGGGAAATTTAAATCTTTGTTTTCTCTCGCAGCATGCCAACAGATGTCTGCTCTTGCTAATAGTCGGCCGGATTTACTTATCCATATCGGAGAGATAAGTGGCGATTATTATAACTTAAAAATAGGTGGTAAACAAATATGGCGAGTCAATGAGGACGGAGAAATCCGTGATACATTTCGTAGACTGCGATATGTATTTGAAATGGATGAGCAAAAATTTTTTTTACATTATTCTGAGAATGAAAGAGTCGAGACTGCAGACTATCTACATGAATGTACACACCATCTTAATAAACTCTATGATAAAATTCCTGAGCTTCCATTTTCTAATATTTGGCTGGCTTCAAAAATGGCTCATTGTATTCCTGAAGGTTCAACTATTCATTTTGGCATTCTCAATAGTCTGCGTTCATGGAACTTTTTTCAGTTACCCCATTCGGTGCGTTCAAATTCAAATGTTGGCGGATTCGGTATTGATGGCTGTTTGTCTTCACTGGTAGGTGCATCGCTTGCAGATAACAACAGACTTTATTTTGGAGTTATTGGTGACCTGTCGTTTTTCTATGACATGAATGCTATTGGTAACCGTCATGTAGGAAATAATTTGCGTATACTATTAATTAATAATGGAAAAGGAACAGAGTTTAGAAATTTTAATCATCCTGGAGATTCATTCGGAGATAATGCAGATAAATATATAGCTGCGTCAGGTCATTTTGGTGATAAATCACAAACACTTGTAAAACACTATGCTCAAAATCTTGGGTTTGAATATTTTAGTGCCACCAACAAAAAAGAGTTCGAACTGGTAAATAATCGATTTCTATCAAATACAATCACTGAAAAGCCCATGTTATTTGAAGTGTTTACTGACAGTGTGGATGAGAGTAATGCTTTGAATACAATAATGAACTTAGAAAAAAGTATCAAAGGTAAAACTAAGAAAGTTACAAAAAAGATTATAGGTGAGCAAAATCTAAAAATCTTAAAAAAGATTGGTTCGATTGCGAACTAGTGCCTGAACGGAAAATCGCTAAACCCTTATCCAGCCTTGTGCTGGATGACGGAATTCAGCTTGAAAATTTACAGGCTGTGGGCTGTCAGCGTTCAGATTGAAACATTACAATTACAAGCAAAAACCGCCAGAAAGCAACAAACTTCAAAGTACCAAGCTGCTTTCAAAGCTTTTATTGATTCAGCTTAAATTGGCTTTTGTTCAGGCACTAACCAGTGCTTCTCCAACACTAAAAGGTAGATACAATTTATGATTTTTGAGCGATCAAAATTCCATTCTCTTCCCATTCTGGGTCAGGTTTTAGCCAGGGTTAATCCTTAATGATAAATTCCTAATTGGCAAAAAGCTTCGCAGGAGCGATACAAATATGAAAAATGTATTGAAAAAGGTTGGTATTTTAAATTTCCATCATTCTACCCATAACTATGGTGCAGTGTTACAAGCATACGCATTACAAGAGGCGCTCGCAAAACTTGGCTATGACTCAGAACATATTAGTCTTTTTAATACTAAAACCCGTATTAAAAATTATTACATAAAAATTAAAAATTTGATCAAGATTTTTCTAAGAATTGAATTCATGATCAAAGGTCGAGAGCAGTTTCAAATATTTCGTGATAAGTACTTGCGTACTTCGAAAGATAAGTTTCTTTCCATGAAGCAATTAATAAATCGTGATTTTAATTATGATTCTATTATTGTCGGCAGTGACCAAGTTTGGAGACCAAGATACTTAAATAAATTTATTGATGCATATTTTTTATCTTTTGTAAGAAAGCCTATTAAAAAGATTGCTTACGCAGCTAGTTTTGGCGTCGATTATTGGGAACATACTGATGATTTAGATCTTACAGAAAAAATTAAAAATCACATAAAAGACTTCACAGCTGTTTCAGTTCGAGAGGTCAGCGGGGTTGAAATTTGTAAAAAACATTTTGATACAGAAGCATTACATGTTTTAGATCCAACTTTATTGGTTGGAAAAGACATTTTTCTTAACATCATTGCTAACCCTAAAAAGACCTGCGAAGGAATTGTTTATTGCATCCTAGACAAAAGCCCGGATTTCACTGACTTTTTGAAAAATTTAGAGTCTGCGTTAGATATTCAATCAAGTGATATCTATAATAAAAGAACATCAAAGTATGTAAGAGAATATCTTCCAGTTAGTGAGTGGCTTACCCAAATTAAAAATAGCAAATTCGTTATAACAGATTCGTTTCATTGTATTTGTTTTTCATTACTATTTAATAAAGAATTTGTTTATTACATTAATGAAAAAAGAGGATTAGCACGAATTGAAAGTTTATTTCAAACGCTTAATATAAAAGATCGTATAGTAGATTCATTGGATGAAGACTATCTAAATAAAATATTAGGCAATAAGCTTGACTATATTAATATTAATAAAAGACTTGAAAATTTACGAAAACCCTCTTATGAGTTTTTACGAGAAACACTTCAGTAAATATATGAATATTGATTTGTCGATTGTAATCCCTGCTTACAATGTTGAAAAATATATAGACAATACCTTAGATTCAATTTTGCGACAAGCTGATGGCAGAGTTGAAGTAATTGTAGTGAATGATGGTTCCACCGACAATACTGCAGGAGAAATACGAAGAGTTTTTCAGCAACACCCCAATGTGTGCACAAAACTTATTCAGAAAGAAAACTCCGGAGTATCTGCAGCCAGAAACAGGGGAATACTGGAAAGTAAAGGAGAGTACCTTCTATTTTTCGATGGCGATGATATTTTAACGGAATCGTCACTTTCGAAATTCTTTGAAGCTGTTTCAACGAACCGATATGACTATGTATGTTTTGGTTTTGACTGTTATTTTGAAGATTACAAAACAAGAATTACTGACTACAGAACAAAATTTGGGTATTTACCAAACGAAACCACCCCATCAGCACTACTTAAACGCTTTCTTCAAGATGACTCAGTTTATTTACGTATTTGTTCAAGTTTTTTTAGGAAGAAAATTATAACTGAAAATTCCATTTCTTTTAGTGAGGGAGTTAAAATAGGTGAAGATACAGAATTCATTTTAAAGTCACTTGCACATTGTACATCCGCTTTTCAAATCAAGCACGCATCATTTTTATATATTCAAAGAGCAAAATCGGCTACTCATTCAATGAAAAGAACATTGGGTCACAGTCCATTTGCCGGAGTAAATAAACTGGAAAGTCTGTTAGATTATTGGCAGAAAAATGAAGTTAGTGAAGATATATTGATATTAATTAGAAAAGTAAAAATACCAATGTCCATTGCTACAAGAATGCTGCACTTGTGCAAGGATCTTAGCATAAGAAGAGGTGAGTATATTGAATTAATTAATTCAAATAACCTAATTGGCTACCTTAAAAAAGTAGATCGTTCGCTTTTCCCAAGCAGACTAAAGAAAAGGTACTACTTGATTCGGTTGCTATCTATTTCTGCATCGTTATCTTGGTTTATTAGTAATTGTTTTGCGGTTTTCCGGCTAAAACGAGAGCTTGTATCAAAAAAAAATTAATTGAAAAAATTAGTTTGATTGTTTACGAAACACATCGTTACTTAGTTATTAAAATAAAACTTTTGTAAAGTTTGTGTCCGATAAGATTTAACATTCAAATTAAATCACGCATTTTAGGATTTTTTAAATGTACAGGCTTTCTAATCCATGCCATGCAACGGCGAAGTCGCATGATATAGTTATCGGTTATCGGTCTAGTGAAAGCTCCGCTTTCTATTTTCATGAACAAATAGTGAGCAATCAAATAGACAGTTATTCAAAATATAAAAATTGCTACTTGATTGAGGAGATGGTTTTTCAAGTTCTCGCCCAATCATAGGAAATTGTTCCACGAGCTGATCACCAGTTAATGTCATTAACTTAAGAAAAGTTGGCCAAGATGTCATTCTGAACGATAGTGAAGAATCTCTCGGAGGTTCTGACAGATCCTTCACTTTCGTTCAGGATGACAACCAATCACAGTCCCCTTAAGTTAACGACATTAGATAACCGATAACATATTCAAAACCTGGATAAAGACCCTTATTTGCTTTATAAACATGGCCAAACCAAACCCTAAATGTGTATTAAATATTTAACTATTAAGCAATAGAGTGCAATTCATGTTTATATATATTATTTTTTCAATACCTTTTTTTTTCGTATTCTTGTTGTTTTACTTCACAATAAGAGACAAGCAAAAAGTGCTACAATGGCTGCTGGTATGTGGTATGTTATCCATTGTACCGGCATCATCATATTTGGGAAATGAAAAATTTGGTTTAAATAGAACTTTGTTTTATCTATTGAAATACGCAGATGAAATATCTATTGTATTAGTACTTACATTAATACCATTTACACCTAAATTACAAATAAATTTTGATAAATATCTTTTATTAATTACTTCATTCGGTTTCATAGGTTTTTTTTCTGCATTTATTTATGGAAGAGACATAAGTACAATAGCTTTAGCTACATTTCTTACTTTAAAACCATTTTTTATTTTTTTTATATTCAAGACTTTGAGATTTGATACATCTCACAAGAGTAAAAATAGGGTATTGCAGCTACTTTTTCTGATCGTGGTTGTAGGAGGAGCCATAGATATATTTTTTGCCCAAATCTATAGACCAATCATTAGTAGCTATCGAACTGATGTACGTTTTGGAATTACATACATAAGCGGCTTTTTTTGGCATCCTTCTTCTCAAGCTATACTGGCATCGTTACTCATTATTTACTACTCTGCGTTCAAAAAATATTCTGAAGAACCTAAAAGCCTTAACGATAAAATCAAAATTACTGCATTGTTCCTTTTTGTTATTGGAGCAACGCGCATCAAGCAAATTATTGCGCTGATATTGGCTCTTGGGGTTCGTAAAATATCTATTAGAGGTCTTATTGTCGGGATTGTATTAGCCGTGGGGCTGTTTTGGGGGTATAAAACATTTTTACCTAACCATTACAATCGTTATTTAGGTTATATTGATATTGATAAAAATGCGAGACAAGCTTTGACGATTACTTCAATCAAAATTGCAACAGATTACTTTCCGCTGGGAACAGGGTTTGGCACTTTTGCGAGTCCTGTTTCCAGGGATTATTACAGTCCTGTATACGACCAGTACATGATTAGTAATGTTTGGGGGTTATCAAGGACTATGGGTTCCTTCATTTGTGATACGTTTTGGCCTATGGTATTAGGAGAAACGGGTTTTCTTGGCCTGCTATTATATCTCCTTTTTTGGACTTTGATTGTTTTAGAAGTCGCCAAAAAAAGAAGAAATAATTACATTTCAGAATTTTTTACGATGTACTTCATTTTTATATTTACCACTTCATTGGCAACAAGTGCACTATTAAACAAAGAAGGATATGTTTTGTTTGCAGTTGCTGGGTATCTTCTTAATCCAATACACCAAAAAGCAAAACAAGAACTTGAAAACCTGAAACACAGCAAAGGAGAAAAATTTTCGAAACTTAATGATAAATATCGATTGAGTGTAAGACAGCAATAGATAATGGAAAAGACCTTTTATTCTCAGAGAAGTAAGTTTTACTCAGCAACTCTGACACATACTTTTATAGATTTATGAAGGACGATTATTACAGTTCTGTGTCTAATGTAATAAAACACAATTTATGTTGCGGCTGCGGTATTTGCTTTGGCGCGTGTGTTTCAGGTGCAGTGTCAATTGCTAAACAAAATGGCATGTTTGTGCCTTGGGTTGATGAGATAAAGTGCCAATCTAAGAAAGGATGTGGCCGATGTTTACGTGTTTGCCCCGGGCTTGGAGTCGGTTTACGAAATCTAGCTGAGGAGTTTTTTAAAAATCCGGATATTAAAGAGGATTACAACGCAGGTCGATACCTTAAATGCTTTACCGGGTACAGCGCCGACAGGGATATACGGTATCGGTCTGCTTCCGGAGGAATGGTATCACAATTCCTAATTTTCCTTTTGGAACAAAACTACATTGATGGTGCTGTAGTAACAACTTTTGACGCAAACAAC
>JANQGZ010000042.1:0-84941 GCA_028282825.1 SAR324 cluster bacterium | reverse complement strand
CGCTTAAATAAGGTAAAGTTTTGATAAATTCTGTTGACGAACGGTAGGGCGGCCCTACGTGGCCGCCAAGGGATTAGCCTGTTGGCGGGGACGTAGCCCCGCCCTACCGTTTGATCTATATTCCAAATTCTGTTATTTAAGCGCTTATGGGATCGAGTCCGGCATGACCCAAATGTTTTTATTTTGCTAATTATCAAATTTTAGCGATCTATGACAGCTTTAACATTCCGCATACTGCAAGATAACTAACCCAAGCATCACAACAAATACCAATGAACAATCCAAAGCATTTTTTTATTCGTGATCCCTGGACATATGATCCGGATTATAAACGTCCAAAACGCAAAGACGATAATCTTGGATTCGACACCAGATCCCTGCATGCCGGGTTTCGACCTGAAGATACCAAGGGAGACTTCAGTTCCTTTGTACCTCCCCTCGTCAATTCCATTACCTATCCCTACGAAACCTTTGACGAAATCCCATGCCCCGTATACGGAAGGACACGAACACCTACTAATACGGTGCTTGAGGAAAGACTTGCCTCCCTGGAAGGCGGTGAAGCATGTCTCACCGCGGCATCAGGTTCTCAAGCATTGTTTAACTTGATATTCACAATTGCACGACCAGGAGACAACATTGTCACTTCCCTGAACATTTTCGGAGAAGGATACAAACAAGCAGCCACTATTTTTCCTGAAAGGTGTGGCATTCATTTTAAGTTTGTTGAAAATCCGGAAAACCCAAGGTTCTGGGGCGAGGCTATCGATTCAAAAACCAAGCTGGTGTGGATAGAGACCCCCAGCAATCCCTGTCTCTTTATCACCGACTTGGAGGCGGTCTGTGATCTAGCCCACTCAAAGGGCGTTCCGGTTGTTGTTGACAACACAACCGCAACAGCGGCACTACAAAAACCCATGGATTTGGGAGCCGATATAGTATTGCTTTCCATCTCCAAATTCCTTTCCGGAAACGCAACTGTTTTGGGTGGAGCTGTTATCGGGCCTGAAGAGCTGATTGAAGACATTCGTTGGAACACCACAGAGTTTATTGGTGCCATTATGCAACCGAATGAAGCATGGATGACTTTGCAATATCTGGACACCCTTTCCATGAGAATGGATCGTCACAGCAGTAATGCTCAACAAGTGGCGGAGTACTTGGCACAGCATCCAAAAGTGAAACATGTCAACTATTCGGGATTGCCCGATCACCCCCAACATGAACTGGCTTCCTTTCAGATGAACGCTCATGGGGGCTTACTGTCTTTTGTTGTCAAAAACGGTATTGAAGGCGCAGCAACCGTCATGAATCAATTCAAGCTCATTGTACACGCAGTAACTTTCGGTACCAGCCGAACTATTTGCATGCATCCTCCAACCATTACTCATGAGCATATGACTCAGGAGGAGCGAATATCGGTGGGAATTGACGACGGACTGATCCGATTGTCAGTCGGTCTGGAAACTCCGGAAGATTTGATAGCCGATCTTGATCAGGCTCTGGAAAAGCTACCGTGATCCTATTAGGTGAGAAATAATCAAAAAACTTTTCCGGGTTCCTATTGTATATTTCCATTTTGCCGGTTATGAATTAAACATTCAGTCAACCTTTATTTTCAATATTTGAACTTACACTCCTGTTGGCGGTGCTTTATAAATCCAACCAAGATTGGCCAATTTTTCCATTTTTATTGTAAATTCCCGAACAGCTTGAACAAGCCGGATTTCTATGTTAGGGGTTAGGCAAACAAAGCCGCAATTTTGCTCAATCATAGGCCCCCTCAATACTCTTATGATCAACAAACTTCCGGAGGAGATATGTCAGAAGAAAATCATTCAGTAATGCTTGAGTTGAAAAACGACCTGAACAAGGGAAAGCTGAGCCGCAGGGAATTCATACGATACGCCACTTTGCTGGGTATGTCCGCTGCGGCTGCCACACAAATGGCAGGTATTGTTGCTTTCCCGACAAATGCATCCGCTGCTTCCATCCGCAGGGGTGGTTCAATGAGAATCGCATCACCTGTGCACAAGGTGACACACCCGGCTCAATTCTCCTGGATTGCTCCCTCAAACCAGTTAAGGCAGATTGCGGAATTCTTGACCTATACCGACGAAAACAACGTCACTCACCCTTATCTCCTGCAAAATTGGAATGCCAGCAATGACTTAAAAACCTGGACGTTGAACCTGAGAAAAGGCATCAAATTTAACAATGGTGACACTTTCACTGCAGATGATGTGATATTTACTTTCAACCAGTGGCTGAAAAAAGAAGTTGGATCTTCCATGATGGGCATGATCGGTGGTTACCTGGCTCCGACAGGCATCGAAAAAGTTAATACCTATCAAGTTAAGCTCCACCTCAAAAGACCTGAAATAGCCGTACCGGAACATTTATTCCACTACCCTGCACTGGTTCTGAATCACAAGACATTTGAGGGTGATTTTATCAAAGCTCCCCATGGAACCGGTCCTTACACACTGGAAAGCTATGTGGAAGGTGAACGCTGCGTTCTCAAGAGCCGAAACGGATACTGGCAAAAAGGAGCGGATGGCAAAGCCATGCCTTATATGGATAAGATAGAGTTTGTGCACATGGGAACAGAAATGGCACCCATGATCGCAGCCATTAAATCGGGCGATGTTGACCTGATCGATTTTGGCGATATCAGCGGAACCGAAGCCTTCCAGGCACTGAAAAACGATTCCTCCGTGAATGTCATGCCGGTTACGACCAACCAGACTCGTGTTGTAAGAATGCGGGTGGATATGAAACCATGGTCAGATAACAGGGTAAGAACAGCACTCAAGCTTTGCCAGCACCGGGAAAAAATTCTGGCTTTGGCTTATTTTAACGAAGGAATGATTGGTCAGGATGTTCATGTTAGTCCTAAACATCCCGAATACTGCCCGATTGAAACACCCAAGTATGATCCGGAACGGGCGAAGCAGCTATTAAAGGAAGCCGGATATCCCAATGGATTGAATGTCAATATTGCTGTTGGGAACGGCTGGAAAGAAATCGTGCGTTATGCGGAAATTCTTAAGCAAGACGCCGCTCCGGCAGGATTCAAGATTAATATCAATTCCATGCCGAACAGCCAGTACTGGGAAAAATGGACCGAGGTTGACCTGGGAGTGACCACCTGGGCACACCGGCCGCTGGGAACAATGGTGCTGAGCCTGGGATATGTCAGTGATGATAATGGCAAACCGGTTACCTGGAACGAATCCCGCTGGGTTGACAAAGAGTTTGATCAGTTGCTCAAACAGGCTAATGGGACACTGGATGTGGAAAAACGGCGCAAAATTTTCTGTCAGTTGGAAAACATTCAACAGAGCAAAGGATCCATTGCCAATGCATTCTGGATTAATGTTTGGACAATCGCCAGAAAAAGAGTTCAAGGTGTTGTAGCCCATCCAAGTCTTTATTTAAACCTGAGTAATGTGTGGTTGAAAAGCTAATCCCAATCCCTTCTTTCAGGCAGGCTGATTACAGAGCCTGCCTCTGATTTTGTTAATTCACACTCTCCATTTTTATGGTCCGATTTATTCTCAGGCGCTTGCTTCTTCTTGTAATTACCATGTTTGTGGTTTCAATTGCAGTCTTCCTGATTGTGGAGTCTTCACCGGGAAATATCGCAAAAAACATCCTGGGGGCGTTCATTACTCCCGAACAGGAAGCATCCTTTTTGAAACAGATGGGATTGGACAAACCGGTAACAACTCGCTATCTCACCTGGTTAACCGGAAGTGACTGGGTAGCTAAAGACAAAGTGGGAATGCCTTTGGAACGGATAATTACCGAAAGGGGATTTGTAGAGTGGTGGGCTAAAAACGAAGAAGGACAATTAATAAGGTGGAAGCTTGAAGGAGATTCACTGATCGCCGTTGTCAAGCAATCCAACGGTGAAATAATCGAAAAACCAGACGATTCCAGATGGCAAGTCGATAAAAACGGTATCAGCTCCTTTTGGGGAATAGATACAAACAATCATGCTGTGCTTTGGGAAAAGGGTTCTGACAATGAGGTCTGGAATTTTATAGTCGGTACAGGTTGGAAAAAGACTACTGGCGGACCTATTGACTATATTCCTTTAAAAAAAGGTTTTTTAAGGGGAGATCCCGGGGTCTCATTACGAACCGGTCGACCGGTCTCCAAGACCCTTTTTGTCCGGTTCCGGAATTCCATGGCTTTGGCCGGAATCGCATTTATCATTGTTATGCCGCTTGCATTGGTTCTTGGTATCATTGCGGGTCTCAAGGAAGGCTCACTCAAGGACAGGTTTCTTTCCATCTCCGGTATGACGTTTTCGGTAATACCTGAATTTGCGACCGGTATTTTTCTGATCCTGATTCTTTCAAATTGGCTGGAACTGGTTCCCGGAGCGACCGTATTTGGTGAAAAGGCTCCATGGGAGAGACCCGATATGTTAATCCTGCCTGTGCTCACACTGACCTTAATCGAACTAGGTTACGTTCTGAGAATTACCAGGGCCAGTATGGCGGATGTTATGCGTTCGGCTTACATAAGAACGGCTTATCTTAAGGGTATTCCCAACTTCAAAGTTATTATGAAACACGCGGTTCGCAACGCCCTGATTGCGCCGATTACAGTGATTATGCTGCATGTGAACTGGCTAATGGGTGGTATTGTTATCGTCGAGGTTGTATTTGGCTATCCGGGTCTGGGGCAGTATTTGTTGGATTCGGCTCTATACAAAGATATCAATGCCCTGCAAGCCGGCACCATGATTATGGTGTTGATTGCAGTGGGAACCCAGTTGATTGCAGATATTTTATACACTTTTTTAAATCCCAGAATCCGCTATTCATAATTAAGTGATGGATGTAAGCAAACGTTTTTTTAATAAAGTAAAACAAAGCTTGGGGATACTTTTCGCTTCCAAAACAGCAACCATTGGACTGGTGATTGTTGGATTCTGGGTAGTCGTTGCCTTATTTGCACCTTACGTGACAAGCTACGGACCGCTTGAACAGGATTGGATGGCTCCCAACCAGGGTCCATCGCTCAAACATCCTCTTGGCACTGATGAACTGGGTAGAGACCTCTGGTCCAGGCTTGTTTACGGAGCACGCATTGTCCTTGTTATTCTGCCGGTATCGGAAACCTTCTGGTTACCAGGAGGCACGGCAGTCATCGGTGTGCTGGCCTCACTGTTGATTGGATCTACTTTGGGACTTGTCAGCGGTTATCGCGGTGGCTGGGTCGATGAGCTTATCATGCGTTGCCTTGACGCCATGATGTCTATTCCCATCATTCTTCTATATCTTATTATTGTCGCCGCAATCGGAGCGTCTGCCGTAAATGTTGTATTCGCGATTGCCATTGTGGGAACGCCTGGAGTCGCCAGATTGGTTCGTGGATTAACCCTGGATATCAAAACCAGGGATTACGTACGCGCAGCCGAAACGCGCGGTGAAAGTACCGTTTACATTATTTTCAGGGAAATTCTGCCCAACGCCAAGGGTCCTATCATTATCGATTCCATGTTACGAGTCGGCTATGCCATATTCGCCATGGGAACATTAGGCTTTTTGGGTTTAGGGCTACCACCCCCATCACCGGATTGGGGGAGTATGGTGGCTAAGGGCCGGGAGTTTATACTGGCCGGAAGCCCATGGGCAGCCCTCTGGCCATCCATTGCCATTGCTTCGCTGGTAGTCGGTTTGAATTTGCTGGCGGATGGTTTGAGAGAGGAATTGTCCAGATATCAATGATATTTTAGATTTAAGATTGACTAGGTGGTGCCGGCGTTGCCGGCATTCATCCCATATTTTTTTGTGACATTCATGTTGTATTGGATTTAATTTGATGAGCGTTTAGTTAAGGCAAAATTTTGATCGTTTTTAGCTTGCCGGAGGGGTCGTAGCCCCGCCCTACGATGCATTAGCCGATAATATCATGACTTTGCTTTAATTGAGTGCTTTTCAGATTTAATCCAACATCATAACAAACCGGCCATAAATTGTATCCATTCCGTAGTTATGGAAAGTAATCCAAAAGACCAAGTACCTGTTCTTGAAGTAAAGGACCTTGCAATTTCCTATAAAACCAGGAAAAAAGAGGTTCCTGCCGTTCGCGGCGTGAATTTTAGCGTGAAACAGGGGGAAACCATTGGACTGGTAGGTGAATCGGGATGTGGAAAGAGCACCATCGCTTTTGGGATTTTGGATTTTCTTGGCATCAATGGAAAGATTACAGGTGGCAGTATCAAGTTTAACGGAACCGAACTGGTTGGCAAGCCCAAAAAGGAATTACGGAAAATTCGCGGCAACCAGATCTCCATGGTTTACCAGGATCCGATGCAAGCCCTGAATCCGTCATTGACCATCGGCAGCCAGCTAACAGAAGTGTTAACAACCCACCAGGATATCTCCAAAACCGAAGCCAGGAAGCAAAGTATCAGCATGCTGGAAAGGGTTTACATGCCTGATGCCGCCAACGTCATGAATCGGTATCCCCATATGATCTCCGGTGGACAGCAACAGCGTGTGGTAATCGCCATGGCCATGCTGAATAACCCTTCGCTGTTGATCATGGATGAACCGACCACTGCACTTGATGTTACAGTAGAAGCCGCCGTGCTGGACCTGGTTGAAGATTTAAAAAAGGATTTTAATACGGGCATCATTTTTATCACCCACAATCTTGGTGTCGTGGCAAGAGTTAGTGATCGTCTGTGTGTCATGTACGCCGGAGAAATGGTAGAAAACGGGACCGTAAACGATCTCTTTTCCCAACCAGCCCACCCATACACCAGGGGACTGCTGTGCTGCATTCCCAGGTTATCGGATGATCTTTCTTTCGCGCAGTTATGGTCGATCAAAGGACGTGTTCCTCATCCAAATGAAAGAGCTGCCGATGCCTGTATTTTCCAACCCCGCTGTGACTGGTATGACGAATACATCGAAAAGGAACCGGAATTGGTTAAACATTGTGATAATGCTCATCCTCCTTTGGTGAAGGTCGGTGCTGATCATTTCAGCAGGTGTTTCCTGGGAGATAATACTCTGCAGGTTCCCTGGAACGAGTATTATCGGGGTAAAAAGAAAGCTTTGGAAGCCGAAGAAGACTATTCCACGGAAATTTCAAAAGAAGATTTAATATCCGTTGATAATCTGAAAATATACTACGAGCAACAGGCGACATCCCTAAAACAGGTGATTGGAACAGAAACCAAAAAAACGGTTAAAGCCGTTGATGGTATTACCTTGAACATCAAAAAAGGCAGCATCCTCGGAATTGTTGGCGAATCCGGCTGCGGCAAAAGCACCCTGGTGAAAGGAATTATCGGATTGGAAAAACTGGCAGAAGGAGACGTGGAACTGCTGGGTATTGATATTTCAGACCCTGTATCCAAGAGATCTCAGAAGATCATTAAGGAACTGCAGATGGTTTTTCAAAATCCCGATTCAACCCTGAACCCTTCGTTTTCAGTAGGAAAACAAATTGCAAGACCTTTAAAAAAATTTAAGACAGTCCCTAAATCCAAAGTCAAACAGCAAGTGCAATCTTTGTTGCACTCCGTGAAACTGGGACATTATTATTACGACAGGCTTCCCAGACAGCTCAGCGGCGGAGAGAAACAACGGGTCGGTATCGCTCGGGCGTTAGCCAGCAGACCGAGCATGATCGTTTGTGACGAGCCGGTCTCTGCTTTGGATGTGTCCGTGCAAGCTGCAGTGTTGAATCTTCTCAATGAAATAAAAGAGGAATTTGGTTCAACCCTGATCTTTATTGCTCATGATTTGAGTGTCGTGCGCTTTATTTCTGATTTTATTGCAGTTATGTATTTGGGGAAAATCGTGGAATATGGTGCTGTAGAACACATTTATCCGCCACCTTACCACCCTTATACCGAAGCATTGCTTTCAGCGATTCCTGTGCCCGATCCTAACGCTGAAACAAGAAACATCCGACTTTCAGGCGAGGTTCCCAGTGCTCTTGAGCCACCTCCCGGTTGTCCGTTTCATACGCGTTGTCATCGTAAAGAATTTTTGCCTGACAACGGCAAAATCTGCGAAAACGAAATCCCACCAAATCAAATGGTCAGAAAAGACCACACCATCGCTTGTCATATTCCGGCAGATCAGCTATGCCGTTTAGAAAATTAGCAATATCTGGCTTTTCGCATTTTTGACTTAACCATCGATTATGCAGAATCATCCAAACTTTAATTTAGGCACTCTGCAGGATATGGATGTCAGTTATCGGTTCTCCGCCAGCAGTTTGCGATGAACGCTTCACTTTCGATTTTTACTCATTCATTCTGTTGAAAGAATACTCCCCAAATATAAAGTGCAGCTCGATTGGGTCAAACAGTATAGCATAGTTCTTATGTTTCCAATCAATGTTCCACAAACCGATAACAGATGGCCGATAGCCGATAACGTTGATGTTTTAGTGTGAACAATCAAATTTTCTGATGAAACTGAATTTTGAAGAATCCCAAAAACAAATTGATTGAAAATGATGAATCCCGGATTTAACGCCTCACCTTTGGTATATCTATCTAAAGCCCAAGTTAACCAGCTACACGAAGCATCTCTAAGCATCCTTCAAGATGTGGGATGCATGATACGCCATGAAAAGACCTTGGAAATGTTAAAAAGCAAGGGATGCAAAACCACAAGTAACGGCCTGGTTTATATACCTGCGGAATTAGTGGAATGGGCAATTGAGCAAGCGCCTGGAAAGATTACAATTTTTGATCGGAAACGAAATCCCGCTCTGAATTTGCAGGGAACGAACGTCTATTTCGGAACAGGACCGGACTGCAAATTCGTGTTGGACACTGAGTCGGGCGACCTTCTTGATTTCAATCTGGAGCGAATGATCCAGGCCGTGCAATTGGCAGACAGTCTACCTAACATCGACTTTTTAATGAGTATGGCTTTAACGGGGGAATTGAAAAGCGGCACAGCCAATCTTGTTAAATTCGGAACGATGCTGCAATACTCTTCGAAACCTATCGTAACAGTTTTAGGAGCCAACATAAAAGAGCTTGAAGGTATGGTGGAAGCTGCAGCTCTTGTTGCCGGTGATAGGGGGACATTAATAAAAGAACCAAATTTTTTACTTTTGGTCGACCCAACCTCCCCCCTGGTGCATTCAGCTGAAGCGATCGAAAAACTTGCCTATATGGCAACAAACCGTCTACCGGTGATCTACGCTCCAGGTATCATGGCCGGAGCATCCAGTCCCATTACTGTTGCCGGTGCCATCGCACAGGCTAACGCGGAAATTCTGGCCGGTCTGGTCATCCATCAATTGTACACACCAGGAGCACCTTTTGTGTTTGGCGGCGGCATGTCTCCCCTTGACATGAAAAGCGGTCAGCCTACCTATTCTGCTCCCGAAGCGATGACAGCACAGGCAGGATTGTGTCAGCTGGGCAGATCACTCTACAAGCTGCCAACATGGGGATTTGGAGGTTGCAGTGCATCCAAACTTTGCGACGAACAGGCAGTCATGGAAGCTTCGAATTACCTGATGATGTCTTCCTGGATGGGCACCAATCTTGTTCACGATGTAGGGTATTTGGAATTTGGATTAACTTATTCCCTGGAATTGCTGACTATTTGCGATGAAATCATCGGACAGATCAGGCATTTAATGGCTGGGATAGCGGTAAATGATGATCAATTGGCGTTGGATGTAATAAAGCAGGTCGGTCCTTCGGGTAATTTTTTAAGTGAAGCACATACAGCAAAGCATTTTAAAAACAACTGGCAACCTGATCTAGTCGACAGAAAGTCTCGGAAAGCCTGGAGTAAGCGTGGTTCCAGTTCGTTGTTGGAAAGATGCCGGGCGAAGATTCATTCGATTATCCAACACCCTCCAAGCTGTAAGCTGGACAATGAAATGAACAGACATTTGACTGCAATTTGCGGATTAACCGGATTATTTAAAAAGATGTGACCAGTCGATCAGGCATTTCAAAATTTTCTTAACATGTGCCAGATCTAGGCAAAATCTCGCTCTATAATGGTCAATTATCTGTTTATTGCTTTATCAGGGTGGTGACTTTTCAGTTGTTCGTCCAATCTTCAGAAATTGTTCCATAAACCGATCAGCGATAGCCGATGACTGATAACACATTTAAAACCGCGATAAAGCCCCATACTTGCAATCCAAACAAGCCTAAACCAAAGCTTAAAAAATGTGTTAACTGTTTGGAATGATGAATTTGAATATCACCCCCTCCGGGTGGTTGTGCTCCGCCCAGATCCTTCCGTCGTGAGCCGTGATAATTTCACTGCAGATTGCCAGGCCAAGACCGGTTCCACCCGCTCCTGTTTTTGTTTTACTGCTTTGACTGAATTTATCAAAAATGGACTTTAACTCCGAATTAGGTACGCCAACTCCAAAATCACGCACGGATACCTGCAACGCTGGTAATTCTTGATTTTCCCTGTTTAAAACGGCATCTGACAAACTGATAATAATCCCGGAACCTTCCTGACTGAATTTCGCAGAGTTTGATAACAGATTCCTTACAACCTGGGCGATCTTAAAATTATCGCAGATAATTTGTTTGATGGCGTTGCTGTTCTCTATGGTTACATCCAGTTGCTTCTCTTTGAATAGAGGCTTCAACTCACCCACCACCTCCCGGATTATTGATTCAATGTTGTTCTCAGTCTTATGGTATTCCATTCTTCCGGATTCCATCTTGGAGAGATCCAAAAGATCATTTAACAACACCATTAGTTTACCGGCAGAGGTACGAATTTGGTTAAAATAGTGATGCAGCTTGGGTTTGGGATGGTCTATCTTTTCAATCCCATACTTGGAATAACTCAGAATCTGGTGCATGGGGTTACGAAGTTCATGTGAGATATTAGCCAGGAATTCCGATTTTGCATTATTGGCTATCTCTGCTTCGTCCTTGGCTAACTGCAATTCAAATGTCCTTTTTTCAACTTCTTCTTCCAGTTCCCGCTGCGCATTTCGTAAAAAGTCCTCGGTTTTTTTTCTGGCATCAATATCCAGATTTACTCCCATGTACCCGGTCGTGTTTCCATCGCCATCGATAATTTTGTTGGCTAATCCAAACACCCAGGTTATCGTCCCTTGTCTGTCTTGAAACCGATATTCATTTTTCCAGGTAGAATCGAATTCCACCATATCATTCCAGGATTTAATTATTGTTCCTCGATCTTCTTCATGAACTCCGTTCATCCAGCCTTCTCCCATGGCCTCATCGGGCATTAAACCGGTCATTTCGCACCACCGGTTGTTTACATAAATATAATTCCCTTTTTTATCAGTTAGATAAATTCCGACAGGTGCCATTTCTGCTAAAATCTTGAAGCGGGTTTCGCTTTCCCTGTAGGCTTCTTCCGCTTGTTTTTCCAAAGTTACATCCTGGGAAAACCCGATAATCTCCGAAACCCTGCCATTTGCATCATATTCAAATGGCATCAGAGTGGTATTGAACCACTTATCATGCGCATAACAGTCGTATACGGCTTTAGCTCCACCAAACGCCTCTTCGAAATACACCTTTAACGGTTCAATATTCTCCGGTCCAACCACTTCTCCAAGTCTTTTCCCCACAACTTTTTCGGTGACAACATTCATCTCTTCCGCTATCCTGCCTTCGCTAAAGGTCAGTCGATACTGACCGGCGCCGTCTCTTTTATATTTGAAAACCTGGTTGGGTAATCCCTGCAATGTTCGTTTAAACTCTTCTGCAATTTTATAACGTTCTTCCTCAGCTTTTTTTCGTTTAGAGATATCCGTATTTTGAATCACCACATTCGTAATTTTGCCATCAATGTTTTGAATGGCATACGCAAATACCTCCAGAAACATTTTGGTGTGCTGAGAAAAACTAACATTCTTAATAAGAGACGTATCATACTCCAACTCAAAACTAGTCGTACCTCCTGTATCGAAAACCTGTTTAATGGGACCAATCAGGTTCTTTTGTTTTAAAACCGGATCTTTAAACAGGTTGTACTTGCCAACTATTTCTGCTTCCTCAATTTTATAGAGCTTCAGCAAAGCTTCATTGGTTCGAATCATGGTACCTGATGGATCAGATATCCAGATAGCAGTCGGATTTTGATCAATCATACTGTCCAAAAACAGGTTCGACATTCTCAATTCCTGCTCTGCCTTTAGCCTTTCCGCTTCAACCCTGGCATTGTTCAACGCCATTTCAATAGTTACTTTTAAGTCCCTATCCTGGACAGGCTTCAACAAGTAACCAAAGGGCATGATTATCTTTGCACGCTGTAACTTATCTTCTTCCGCGTATGCAGTGAGAAAAACAACAGGAATTTTTTCGATTTTGCGGATTTCAAGCGCAGCATCAATGCCATCCATCGGACCTTTCAGTCTGATATCCATCAAAATGATATTCGGTTTCAGCTGTTGAGATAATTCAATGGCTTGAGGACCATTATCAGTGCTCCCAACAACCTTATACCCCATTGCTTCCAAGTTGTTCTTCATCTCAAGAGCAACAACTGCTTCGTCTTCAACAATCAGGATTGATGTGCCGCCCATTAATGTCCCGTTTCAAATATTTTAAGTAATGCTTTTTGCTTGTTGGTCTTGTTTTCCACTCGCCTCAACAATCAATCCGCCTGAGCTGCAGTGTCATTAAGGTAAGAGAATTTGGACTGATAGTCATCCTGAACCAGGGTAGAGGTCTATCATAGTCCTTAAAAGACTCTTCGCTATTATCCGGAATGACACATTCCCGGTGATCTTTCCTTAAGTTAATGACATTGGACTAAGGCGCATATCTTTATGAAGGTCAGACTGTTATCAAAAATCTGTCATAGTGTATCAATTGAAAGCGATAAATCAAACTCGAACCCTGGCCTCATGAAAACGAATTCAACGGATTCAGGTTTTGAGATCTATTTAGGCAATCGAATTGAAAAGACAGTCCCTTTACCGGGAGTGGATTCCACATCCAGGGCACCGTTGTGATTGTTTGTGACGATCATATAGGAGACTGCCAAACCCAATCCGGTTCCCTTGCCCACGTCCTTGGTTGTATAAAACGGCTCAAAAATGCGTTTGATCACATCCTGGCTCATCCCCGGACCGTTGTCTTCAATCTCTATTAATCCCATGCTGTCTTCATTTTTTGTGCGAATTATTATCATCGAAGGAGCATTGTGACCTTTGTTTTGAAGGGCTTGTGCAGCATTTTTGATAACGTTTAACAACACCTGTTCAATTTCCGTCTCATTGCAGACAATGCTATTCAGGTTTGGATCGTACTGTCGGATAATGGTTATTTTTTTAAAGTCATAATTTTTGGTGAGATTAAAATCATTCCCTACAAAAACCAATGCTCTTTCTACCAGTTTGATAACTGTAACCGTTGATTTGACCGATTCACTTTTACGGGTAAACTGCAACATATTGGATATGATTTCAGAAGAACGGTGTCCTGCCTCCTTGATTCCGTCAATATAACGGCTGATCTTCCTCTCTTCCAGATAAGCAGCCATTTTATCGAAATCGACACCGATTTCTCTGGCTACATCTCTGTTTTTCTTTAAACTTGAAGAGAGGCGATTGGAGACCATCTGCACACCTTGCAAGATAACACCCAGCGGATTGTTTATTTCATGTGCTATACCTGCCGTAAGACAGCCAATTGACGCCAGTTTGTCAGTTTGAATCATCGTTTCTTCCATCTGAATTCTGGCTGTTATATCGTCTAACCTGATCACAGCACCCAGTTTTTCTCCTGTGCGAATGGGATAAACCAACAACTCCATAAATCGTGATCCATCCTGAAAGTCGATCGGTAATTTATTTTGTTGATACGTTTTATTCTTAAAAATAGCCTGACGAATTTCATCCATTTCCGAATTCAATTGAGGAAAAATGTCCATCAGATACTTCCCCTTGGCTTCGGATGCCTTACAACCCGTAGCCTTTTCTGCCTGCTGATTCCAATGGCTGATACTTAAATCTTCACCCAACCCAATGATAACCGAAGGCATAAAATCGATGATGTTTCGAAGATATTGTCTTAGTAGCCTTTTTTCCTCTTCGACCTTTACCCGTTTGGATATTTCCTCGAATAGCTTTTCGTTGGATTGTTTCAAGTGTTCGGCTTTTTGATTGGCCATTTGCAGTGATTCTTCCAGGCGGACCAGAATCATCTGGGGAGCAATGACCATTAAAAGCGTTCCCAGTCCGAAAACAACTATCGCTGTAATCCAGGCCAACCAGGATTTAGAGGTTAGCAAGTGGTACTCATAAATCACAATAAGTTCAGTTGTCATGATGTAAGCAATAAACAGAATAGCAACAAGCCCAATGACAATTAAGACCAGACTGCGCCTTAAGCTGAACAAAATTGAACAGGCAAAGCAGGAGGTGATCATCAATTCCAGACCGATACCACTGAGACCTAATCTGGAAAGGATGGCAACCGACAGGCAAAACAACCCAATTACAAGGGTTGCACCACTTGGGTAATATTTTCTTTTGAGACTAAATATGAAACTGGTAAAAAATAAAAAATAAGCAATGGCATAAACGATAGAATAACCCCACCGTCCTTGATACCAGGTTTGGTATACACCTGGTATCACAGCAAATATACCCGGAAGCAGGCAAAAGATCAGTATCCTGAACAGGATGACCTGTTTAACCTCCTGTATTTCAAAGCTATCGGGCAATTGACGTCTAAAGATACTGATAATGGATGGATAGTTTCCCATGAATCCCCGAGAGTCATTTTACCATTTCAAATCTGCAAAAATCAGGATACGACTGTTTTTTGCAAAAAAAAGTGACATTTTATTTTCAGAATCGGCAGCCCGTCAAAGATTGACCTCCTTGGCCATGAAGCCGGCAAAAAATTATAAGCTATTATCACGGGTAGACAATTCCCGCTGGTCTGAGGGGTAGCAACATATGAAAAGTTACACCACCACCCAGGTTGCTTTCGGCCCAGATTCTTCCATTATGGGCATCCATAATTTCTTTGCAGATTGCCAACCCTAAACCTGTACCTCCGGCCCCGGAGGATGTTGTGCTGCTTTGCACAAACTTATCGAATACAGAAATCAGCTCGGCTTCAGGGATACCAACCCCTTCATCTTTTACCGATAGCACTAATGCTGGAATCGTGTCTTTATCAGAGGACCGTCTACCTTTTGGTAAACTGCTTTCTGAGATTGATAGCTCGATCCGTTTGTGTTTTGGTGTGTATTTCAAGGCATTGGAAAGAAGATTTCTGATGACCTGCCCCACCCTGAAATCATCACAGGTTATTCTGGTTGGGGTTTTGGGTTCAATCAAGGTGAGATCAATTTTTTTCTCGATGAGGAACGTGCCAAATTCTTCTGTGACGGATTGAAGGATCTCCCATAGATCATGATTCTCCATTGAATACACCATTTTGCCGGATTCCATTTTGGAGAGATCAAGAAGATCATTTAAAAAAATCATTAATCGATCGGCGGATTTTCGAATCTGGGAAAAATAGTAGAGTAGTTTTTCTTTTGGTCGTTCGATTTTTCGAATTCCACTGCTGGAATAACTTAAGACCTGGTGCATGGGATTTCTCAGCTCATGTGAGACATTGGCCAGAAAGTCCGTCTTAGCCTGATTGGCAGCTTCCGCTTTTTCTTTTGCATCAGCCAACTGGTGAGCGTGTTCATCCAACTGGGCTCGGGCCTGTTTTAGATCAGCCCTGGCATTACGAATTTGCCGACGTTCCTGTTCGAATCGTTTTGCCTTTTCCGTAGTCATGGTCAGTTTATCTGTCATAATCATGGCAAAAAGCCTGTAAAGGACAGCTTCCAGTTGCCGTGAGTGCTTTTGAGCATATGAACCAATTTCGTTGGTATCAATACTAAACACCTTTACTTCACCGATGGCTTTGACCGTGGCAGTGCAATGTTTTTTACTGACCACACTCATCTCACCAACAATATCCCCTTTTCTTTTAAGTTCCAGAATCGGCTCATTTTCCAGGTATACTCCCAACCTTCCTCCCAGCAATAAATGAAATGCATTGCATGCTTCCCCCTCTACCAGAAGTTTGGTGCCGTTTTCAAAACTTTTTAGTTTGACAATTGGCATCAGGGTGTTCAACTCAGCATCAGTTAAAACACTGAATAATCTTGACTTTCTTAAATATGTAAATGCATTTTCACCTTCAATCAGCATTTCATTGACCGATTGTTTTGCCATTTTGACGCACCACTTTCTAAATCATAATGTATTCAGACCTTTCAAAAAGAATCGCTGCTTATTATCTCAAAAATCGGGTGTAAGAACAAGATTTTAGTAGATACTTTTTCTTCAGATAGGCAACGTGTTTGCATCACTTGTCAATAAATCAGCATATTCCGGCTCTTTACGATGGCAATCTTTCCTGCTTTATAAAGTGAGCTGTAATGTATATGTTGCTGTAAAAAATTGTGTTTATCTTCTCCAAACGTTTTTCAATGAGCTTACGTTTTTGATGAAGCATTTAGAATCCTGTGCCTGAAAAAATATAATAAATTTGAATCTGATTTAACTTTTCACAATCAATCAATTAAAATAGATTCTAAGTGTCAAAACCTTGTACTCTAATACAAAACTCCTATAATAAAATAGAATTAACCAAGCTTATTTGGATTTTCGTATGTGTTATCTCGGATATTCCAATCATTGCCGGTCTTAAACTTTTTAGTCCGGACTTTTCACCAACTTTGGCAGAGGAGGAATTATGAGACTGTCTTTAAAAGCAAAATTAATTGGTATCGCAATTGTTCCGCTGTTGGTGACGATAGTAGTATCCACATTTATCTCCGTTAGTTCTATCGTATCGCAAGGCAATCAGAGGGTAGAGATATACAGGGAACGACTGAACAGGGATGTTGAAGAGCGCCTGCAAACAAGAACGGAAATAGCTGTAAATGCTATTCGTAAGTATTATAACGACGAGGATAGTGAGGTATCAAAGAAAGCGGCAATGGAAATGGTCAAAAACCTGAAATATGGAAAAAGCGGCTATTTCTGGATTAACGATTTTCGACCTATGATGGTGATGCACCCCTACAGCCCACATTTGGATGGGAAAATGCTGGATACCTTCAAAGATCCCAACGGTGTGTTTTTATTCAATGAGATGGTCAAAGTATCAGAAGCGGATGGAGAAGGATTTGTTCCCTACATGTGGCCTAAACCAGGTTTCGAAAATCCTCAACCTAAAAACTCATTTGTGAAGGCCTTTAAAGAATGGGGATGGATCATTGGCACGGGTGTTTATATCGATGATATTGATCGCTTGGTAGATGAAGAAAGGGCCAAAATAGATGATGAAATTCAATCTACAATTTCAAAAAATATAGCTATTGGTGTCATTTTGATTCTGATAATCGGGGTTATAGCCTATTTCATTGTCAATAATACCCTGATTAAGCGAATTTATGATCTGGTTAGCTCCCTCAAAACGGCAGAAGAAAAAGCGGATTTCTCCATGCGCCTGGATTCGGATGGTACCGATGAGATCGGTCAATCAAAAAAAGCCTTCAATTCAATGATATCCTCTATTGAATCCTCCATATCAAGTCTTAATACCGTGCTGGCAGCCGTGTCTCAGGGAGATTTATCACAAAAAATAGATAAGAAAAGTAAAGGTGACTTGGAACAGTTAAGGATCAGTACCAATCGATCGGTCGAGATGCTGCAGGAGATCATCAAGGATATTAAAAAAGCAAGTATGCAGGCAAACCTGGGTGCCGATGAGCTGGCTAAATCTTCACAAAGCCTGGCATCCGGAGCCAGTCAGCAGGCTGCTTCACTGGAAGAAATTTCATCTTCCCTGAGTGAAGTGGAATCCCAGACTAAAACCAACAGCGATCATGCAACGTCTGCCAAGTCACTCTGCAGTCAAATGCTGGAAAGTATTGAAACCGGTAACCAACATATGAAAACAATGATCTCCTCCATGAATGAAATCAACGAGACCAGTAACAATGTTAACAAAATTATCAAAGTAATTGACGAAATAGCATTTCAAACAAACCTGCTCGCGTTGAATGCAGCCGTTGAAGCCGCCAGGGCCGGGAAATACGGGAAAGGTTTTGCGGTAGTAGCTGACGAGGTCAGAAATCTTGCCAGCAGGAGTGCTGAAGCAGCCAAGAATACCACCGATCTGATTCAGGCTTCCTTTAAACGAGTTGAAGAAGGCGTATCCAATTCCCGGGAAACTGCTAAAACCCTGGAAGATATTAACACCAGCGCCAGCAAAGTAAACGATCTGGTCACACACATTGCCGCAGCATCAGTGGAACAATCCACCGGACTCGAAGAAGTAAATAAGGGGCTTAGCCAGATCAACTCGGTGATTCAACAGAATGCATCCATTTCCGAACAGGCTGCTTCTGCTTCTGAAGAAATGTCATCTCTCTCCAAACAACTTCAGCTGCAAATGAATCAGTTTGTAACAACCGAAGAAGAATCAGAAAAAATAGAAGGAAGTGGACCAAAGCAGCTTCTCCTGGAAGAATTAAACGCTACAAAAGGTACCGATTAATTCATAATAACAGGCTGGTAACCTCCCCCAGCTATTTCAAGACTAATAGATCGTTGCCTCCCTTTCTTTAAAATACTTCAATAATTTTCTATTCACCTTCAACCATTGATTTTAGTCCGGCAATCCTCCGGTTATTCTTGCTTGGGACTGTAATAACGCCTTAAATAGGAACTAAGTCCGTCCAATCCGGGGAACAACACCCGCTCTGTAATATTGCACTGGTCTAATTTGTCACGAAATTCCCATTTCAATTCTGCCGGAATAATGATTCGTCTGTAGAGCTCGGGGTGGTTTGCCAACCAGTCATCAATGGCCCTTTGCGAATTTGGCATCACGGAGAACAATGCATACTGGTTGACTATACGTTCATCCATGGATGGTGGTTCAAAAAACAATAGAAACTCTCCATACTTTTTAAACTGATCGAATTCCTCCAGGGAGCGAATCACATCATGAAACAGTGAGTCATCCTTGGGACTTTTATCGTCCTTTTCCGGCCGGAAAAGTGCAGAAAGCAGTTCCACTGTGAATGCCTGGGCACCTTCAGTGTGAAGATAGTTTTTTAATTCTTCAGGAAGACGATTATGGGCCATCTGAAAATTGACTATCCAAATCACACCATCCAAATCATATTTTTCGTGATTGGCTGTGGCAAAATGTAGCGCAACATAAGGGGAATAAGTCCAGTCCATCAACCTTGTCGGAAGCCCATAATGCTGGGCAATAGTCAAAAGATGCCAAATAGAGGAACACTTTTGCGCAATATCTTCGCCATATTTCCTGAAACTTCGGAGCAAGTGTTTTTCCAGAAGCTGAAAATCACCGTTCAGTCGGATTAACGATGTCCACAATCGATAGGATTGATCCGACAAGCCTCGATAAACAAAGGGAGAGCGAAATCGATGAATGTGATCATTCCATGATCCCCGGAACAATTCTTCCTGCAATTCCAGCCAGTTATTGACAATAACGTCGTTTTTATGGGTTTCCATTGCCTCTCCACGAATTACTCGGTTGAAAGTAAGATTACCGGATAAGTGTGGCATCCATCCATTTTCTAACGGAATTGATCAAAAAAAGTCCGGATGCTTTTTTTATGTCTGTCACCGTTATGGTTTCTTCCCTGATTTCCCCTTTTTCTAGCAAATAACGACGGAATGTTCCAGCCAGTAATCCACTTGAAACAGGGGGGGTTAGCAGTTCTCCCCCTATTTCAACCACCAGGTTTGAACGACACGATTCGGTAACTTCTTCTTTCTCATTCCAAAGAATAACATCATCACAGTCTGACCTGCTCTTCATAGCATCTTCATAAATCTTTCTGTTTGTGGTTTTATGATACAAATAACGATTAGAAGAACTAACAGGTTTGTCAGCAAGAAATACCCTTAAATCTGAAGATTTTATCCCTGACAACGAATCCCACCCCAGCCTGAATTGACCATCTTTATGCAAAAGCAGTCTGATTTTTGCTGCTGATAAGGGAATGGATTTTTGAAATTCTGCCAGAGATACGTTAATTTTTTTGAGGGGACAAACATAATCAAAATAATCAGCTGAATCTGCCAGTCGCTCCAGGTGGTTTTCCAGCAGGAAAAATCCATCCTTTTCAGTCCACAGAAGTGACTCTAGTAGCTGAAAATCCGGTTCTTGCTGCTTTAGAAAGTTAGCTTTCACCAGACATTCCCGGTATTCACTTTCAACTTCCGAATCCCAAACAATTCCACTACCAACTCCGTATTCCGCTATTCCTGTTTTTTTATCCACCACCAGGGTTCGAATGGCCACATTGAACCGGGCTCTGCCCTCCGGATCAATGTGGCCAATTGTCCCGGTGTAAATACCCCTGGGAGTAGGTTCCAAATCGTTTATAATTTTCATCGTTCGATATTTGGGAGCTCCTGTAATCGATGCGCAAGGAAACAGGGCGTAAAAAACTTGCGCCAGTGGAACATCTGCTTGAGATTCGACCGTCGATGTCATTTGCAGTACATAGGGATATCGGAGAACATCAAACAAACTGTTGACTCGCACAGTACCTGGCTGTGCCACCTTTCCCATATCATTGCGAATCATATCGACGATCATGATGTTTTCCGCCTGGTTCTTGCCCGATCTGGCCAATTCTCGGGCCAATCGTTTATCCTCTGCTGTGGTCAATCCTCTTGGCGCAGTCCCTTTCATGGGTTTGGAAGTTAGAACCCCTTTGTCCCGGGTGAAGAAAAGCTCCGGTGAAAAAGAAAGGATTGTTTGCGTCTCCAATTCAATATAGGCGGCATACTCTGCCTGAACATGTTCCTGAACACTAAAGAACAGCTGCCTGGGATCTCCTGAAAAATGTGAAGTGAGCTTAAAGGTATAGTTAACCTGATAGGTATCCCCTTCGGCAATGTGATGCTTGATTTTAGCTAGGGAGGTTTTGTATTCCTTTTCGTTTACACCAGGAGACCAGGAGGCAAATCCAGGCTTTTGCTTATTATTAGTTGGATTTATTGCATCGAAAGAATCAAATACCCCAAAGCAGATGAGCGGTGTATCCGTTAAAGAATGGGATATGAAGGCATCATCAAAGGCTGGGGAAGCTTCATACGAGATAAATCCGACTCTGTGTTGACCTGGATAGTTTAGAGCGTTTTCCAGACATTCTTGAACCCGGGAAACATCATTAGTCTGAAAAACGGAGACAGGATTTTGAAATTCGAGGTAATTGTTATTGTCAGGATCGTAAATCAGGCAATACATTCGCTACAAGACTTCAGCTATCATTAGACAATTTTGCAAGAATAAAGTCAAGTCTTGCATGATCGTGACAAATTGCCCATCCCTTAGTTTTGTTTCCTGAAAGAAAACAAAACGATTCAGCCATTTTGTTGAAGAAGTTAAAACTGTTGGCTAGTCGGTGGATCCGCTTCGCTTGATCCACCCTACATTCTGTTTAGTATTTCACATCAGCAATATGATGTTTCAGGTACCCAACTCCCAGGATTCAAGATAGGCTTCCTGCTCAGCTGTAAGAGAATCGATGGTGATTCCCAGGCTATCCAGCTTCAAAGAGGCGATCAGCTTGTCGATTCCTTCCGGGACTTTGTAAACCTTTGGTTGAAGCTGTACGGCACTGTTTACGAGGTATTCGGCGCAAAGCGCCTGATTGGAGAAACTTAAATCAATCACTCCTGACGGATGTCCTTCAGCAGCCGCGAGATTAACCAAACGCCCCTCACCCAGCACATAGAGTTTTCTGCCATCGCTCAAGCGAAATTCCTCAAGATCAGCCCTGAGATGCTTTCTCTCGGTAGCCAGGTTTTCTAATGCCGGAATATTGCATTCCACATTGAAATGACCGGCATTGCATAGAATTGCCCCGTCTTTCATGGTTTGCATGTGGTGTTCGTCAATGACGTGCGTGTCTCCTGTAACCGTGCAAAAAAAGTCACCCAGGACAGCAGCTTCCGACATGGTCAACACCTGAAATCCATCCATAACTGCTTCTAAAGCCTTGATTGGTTCCACTTCCGTCACTATAACTCGTGCACCCATTCCTGAAGCTCGCTTGGCAATACCTTTTCCACACCAGCCGTACCCGCATACTACAAAGACTGATCCTGCCAATAGTCTGTTTGTAGCTCTTACAATTCCATCAATAGTACTCTGACCGGTTCCATAACGATTATCAAACAGATGCTTGGTTTCTGCATCATTCACTGCGATCACGGGATACTTCAGGATGTTTTGTTCCGCCATGCTTTTTAACCGGATCACCCCGGTAGTGGTCTCTTCTGTACCGCCTTTGATAGCCGTTATCAATTCCTTGCGATCCGTATGCAGCGTTTTCACAAGGTCGGCACCGTCGTCCATGGTCACATTGGGTTCCATGTCCAGGACAGAATGAATATGCTGATAAAAGATGTCACTACTTTCACCTTTTATGGCATAGACATCGATATCATGATCCACTACTAATGCCGCAGCAACATCATCCTGAGTGCTCAACGGATTTGACGCACAAAGCCTTACCTCAGCACCACCTTCTTTTAAGGTTTGCATCAGGATTCCTGTTTCGGTTGTAACATGCAGACAGGCAGCTACCTTTACACCTTTTAGCGGTTTTTCTTCCGAAAAGCGGGTTTGAATAGAACGGAGAACAGGCATGGACTGGGCAGCCCATTCCAATCGACCTCTCCCCTGGTTCGCCAGGTTTTTATCTTTTATTTCCATGCTCCAGTTTCCTATTTGTTGTTGAGCCTCACGGCTTTAGATTGTTGAATAACCTATCATCAACCCGGTTGAATTAATGATTGTTGACTTTCATTTCATTTTAACAGAGGATTTAAGCATTACTGAAACTAATTATTATTAATCATATAATAAGAATTGCTAATGCTTCCGGATTTTAATCGCCTAAAGGTATTTTACCATATTTTCAAACATCAAAGTGTTGTGCAGGCTGCAAGGGAGCTTCATGTCACACAGTCTGCCGTTAGCCAGGCTCTCAATAAACTGGAAGAGGAAATTCAGCAATCTTTGTTTACCAGGGTGCATAAAAAACTGGTTCCCACGCCGGCAGGCATCCGGTTGTTTGAATCTATAGAGCCGTTTATTGCAAACCTGAAGATACAGCTGGAACTGATTCGGCATTCCCTTTCCGCCCCTTCGGGGTTGCTTCGAATTGGGGCACCTGTTGAATTTGGCGAAAAATACCTGGTACCGGCCTGTGCCGGATTCAGAGAAATGTATCCCCGGGTATCGTTTCAGTTGGAGTTTGGTCATCCTGATAAACTGATTCCCGTTATAAAAAAAGGAGATCTGGATTTTGCCCTGGCTGATATTTTCAATCGACAAGGCGAGTACTCAAGGGACAGGGCAATTTTGGATATTCAACCGATCTTTATTGAAGAGTTGGTACTTGCTTGTTCACAAAAATATTACGACCGGCAGTTAAAAGGGAGGCAGCAATTCAAAACCCTAACTGAAAGTGACTACATAACCTACCAACTCCATGCACCGGCGATCAAAGACTGGTTTCGTCATCACTACAAAAAGACCTCATCTCAGCTAAAAACATCATTGACCGTGGAAAGTGTCAGGGGTGTGGTGTCCGGAATCAGGCAACATCTTGGCCTGGGAATCGTTCCCTCACATCTGATAAACCGGGAAATTGAACAGGGAGGTATGGTGGTCATTCGAACCTCGGCCAGGGAATTGATTAATCAGATATCCCTGGTGAGATTACTGGATAAGGTACCTAATCTGACTGAAAAAGAGTTTATCACTTTCTTTCATGGTTTTATTGAAAATGTCAGGAAGTAAAAGTCGATCTACCCAGGAGTTTTTGGCGGATCATTTTACCGGATAATTCCTTGATAAATTTTGTGGCTACCATGGCAGTCATGTCGGACACATCCCGCAGTGGATTGTATTCGACTATATCAGCCCCGACGATTGGAACCTGGATATTGTGAATAATGTTTACAATATCCCTGATATTCAATCCCCCGGGTTCATGATGGGATACCCCTGGGGCAAACGCGGGATCCAGAACATCCAAATCCATGGAAATATAAAGTGGTCCCGTCAATTCCAAATCGAGCGTGTGCTTAAAGCTTCTGGCCTCGATTACTTCCACTCCAAATTTATCGTTTTGTTGCTTTTGGTGATCTGTGAGTGTCCGAATTCCCACCTGGATAAGCCTGTTGACGAGCTTTTCCTCCATGATGCGGGCAAAAGGGCTGGCATGCGAATATCTATTACCTTCAAAACTATCGTAGGTATCGGAATGGGCGTCAAACTGAAGAATCGTCATGCCCTGGTAGTTTTTGCTGAAAGCTTTGATGATTGGATAGGTAATAGCATGGTCACCACCCAGGGAAAGCGTGTGTGCTCCTTTTTTAAGGTAACGGTCCATTTGGTTTTCTATCTGTTCAAATCCCTTAAGACCTTTTTTAAGCTTGAGATCACCACAATCACAAAAAACATTTTCTTCTTCAATATTCACTCCCAGCTCAGAGTAAAAATTCGAAGAGCCGTTATACATTATCTCACGAATTTTGGCAGGTGCTTTGGCACATCCCTTCATGAATGATGAATTTTCATCGGAAGGAATGCCAATCATTGCAACCGCACCGGGAACAAAATTTTCTTCAGCTTTAGATACCATACTCACATCCAGTTTAGTGTTAATCCTTCAATTTGGCAGTGATTGCAGTTTTACCAGATCATTCCTTCACCCGGACCAAACCCAATGTCAACCGGATAAGGGATACTTGCCAGAATGACATTCTCAACATGAGAAGCGAAACTTGCAGCTTCGAAAGAAGAATCTCTCGGGGCTATGACAGATCCTTCACTATCGTTCAGAATGACAATCGGTCCTGAATCTCTTAACTTAATGACATTGGGAGCAAATCACCTTTGTGATTTCCCAGTGTAAGTAAACCGCAAAAATGCAGTCAAGCTTTGTCTTAATGAATAAAAACCTGCGAGTTATCTCACAAAGGGCATTTTGAAGATTGATTGACTTTCAGTTAAAAAACACAGAGGATCAATTTGAACAGATTTCAGGCCTCATAACCTGATTTTACTTAACCAATTATTGGAGCTAACAGATGAGCGATTCACTTCTCAACAAGATAAACTGGTTAGGTCATGATTGTTTTCGCATTGACAGCCATAAAGTCATTTATATCGATCCTTTTCAAATTCAGCCCGGTGTCAAAGCTGATATTCTTTTGATTACCCATGAACACTTTGATCATTGCTCTCTAGACGATATTGAGAAAATTGTTTCCGATGATACGGTTATTATTACCGAAAAAAACTCGGCCGAAAAACTGAGCGGTAATATTCAGGTACTTAAACCGGGAGAATCTACTCTTGTGGATGGTATCAGGATAGAAACAGTGCCTTCCTATAATTTAAATAAGGACTTTCATCCCAAAGAAAACGGTTGGCTGGGTTTTATTGTTGAAATCGATGGCGAACGGATTTATCACACGGGTGATGCGGATTACATTCCTGAAATGGAAAGCATCAAAGCAGATATAGCTTTGCTTCCCGTTTCAGGTACCTATGTAATGACAGCTGAAGAAGCTGTTAAGGCTGCATTGGTACTCAAACCAAAAGTCGCCATTCCCATGCATTATGGTGCCATCGTTGGAAGTCTGGAAGATGCTCAAAGATTTAAAGAGGCTTTGGAAGGACAGGTTACGGTTAAAATAATGGATAAGGTGTAGTTATCTTCTCAACACTCTCATCCATCGTGCTAAATTCAACAGGGTAGCAAGAGCCGAAGCGAGGTAGGTTAAAGCGGCAGCCCACAATATCTTTCTGATTTTCGGTTCGTCCTCTTCATCGATGAATTGCCCTGCTTTTAACAAAGGCAAGGCTTTGCCAAAACTGGCATCCAATTCCATCGGCAGGGTTACCAGATGAACTATCACATTCATAATCATGCCTGATACACCCAGACCCGATAGAATGAGAATGACGAGAGGAGAGCGAGTTAACAGACCCGCAAAAGGCATCAGAAACAAAGCCATCATCCCTATTTTCTCCAGCTTTTGCGTCACTCCAGACAATTGTATTCTTAACTTCAACCAGAAGTTACCTTCTTCCAATTGTATTAGATGTCCAACCTCATGAGCCGCGGCAGCAATAGCAGTAAGAGATTTGCCTTGATAAAAAGGTAGGGTAAGAGCGACGGTTTTTGAGCTGGGGTCAAAATGATTTTCTGCTTCTGTGATCTGAACCGTCGCCTGTTTTATACCCAGGGTGTTGATGACATGCTCCGCCAGTTGTCCGCCGGTACCGGGAAAATCATCCCTTTCAACCTGATAACTTGTAAATACATGTCTTACCCACCATTGAGGTAAAAATACCAGGCCCACAATGATGGCAATACCCAAAATCCAAGTCATTTATTGGATCATTAATCTTGAATGCAGATGCTTTTGATATTTACAAACTCCTTGATACCATAATCAGAGAGTTCGCGCCCATATCCGGAACGTTTTGTACCGCCAAAAGGCATGGCAGGAGTAGATGCCGTCATGTGATTCACAAATACCATTCCCGAATCAATTTCCCTGGCCACCCGCTCACCTTTTTTCAGATCACGAGTCCAAACGCTGGCACCTAATCCAAACGGCGTATCATTTGCGACAGCGATAGCTTCCTCTTCGTCTTTGACGATGATATTAGCTGCCACAGGACCAAATGTTTCCTCTTCATAAGCCGGCATGCCTTTTTTAACATCAGCCAGAATTGTTGGAGCGTAGTAATTACCGGGTCTGTCCAGTTTCTTACCGCCCGTCAGTACCTTAGCCCCCATGGATATGCTCTTTTCAACCTGCTCATGAAGTTCATCCATCAAATCAGGTCGGGACATGGGTGCCAACTGGGTTGACTCATCTGCCGGATCACCAACAACCAGCTCCTCAGTCGCTTTTTTCTGCAACTCCTGAAACTTTTCCGCCACTGATTCCACAATAATAAAGCGCTTGGCCGCGATGCACACCTGACCGCAATTTAAGTTTCTGGATATGGCTGCTGTCTTGGCACACTGCTCCAGGTCTGCATCGTCCAAAACCACATATGGGTCTGAGCCGCCAAGTTCCAGAACAGTCTTTTTTAGTTCTTTACCGGCTCGCTCCGCCACTTTGCTTCCCGCCGGTTCACTACCTGTCAGGGTCACAGCTTTGATTTTGGGATTCTCAATAACCTCCGCTACTTGTCCTGATCCGATCAAAAGCGTTCGGAAAAGATTCTTAGGGAATCCTGCCTTAATCAGAATTTCCTCGATTTTAAGAGCACACCCCATCACATTGGAGGCATGTTTTAGCACACCCGCGTTGCCAGCCATTAAACCGGGAGCTATGAATCGGAACACCTGCCAAAATGGGAAATTCCACGGCATGACTACTAATACGGGTCCAATTGGATGAAAACTGACAAAACTTTTGGAAAAATCGGTTTGTATTACTTCGTCTTTTAAAATACGTTCAGCGTTATCAGCGTAGAACCTGCAGCCCAAAGCAGATTTTTCAACTTCAGCCCGTGATTCATTGATCACCTTTCCCATTTCTGCCGTAATGATAGAAGCACATTCATCTCTTTCTGCCAGCAGAATATCCGAGGCCTTGTGCATGAGTGCAGCTCGTTCTTCAAAAGACGTTGTCTTCCAGGCAAGCCATTCTTCGTGGACATCGTCAATAATTCGTTTTACTTCTTCGGGTGAATATTCCTGGTATTCCTTTATCAGTTCACCATTTGCCGGATTTATGCTTTTCATAGGGAGTCCTTTGTTTTAAAAGTTTGATTAATTGTAGCGCCTTCCGGAAATCGGTTCTCTTCTTTTCACTTAAATCTGATGATATATCAATCCTTTTATCTTATCAAACCTTACCGTAACGGGCTGTGTTCAATTTATTGACCGGAGATAATCTGTTGCAGTTCCTCAATATAGTCATCCAGCTTATCGTGAAAAAACTGGCGTTGTTTTTTAGTAGCTGTTTGATCAAGCATCAGAATCAGCTTCATACTTCTTTGATTTCTACTCTCAACATAAGACTGATACTCTTTGCTATAGTATTGTTCGGGTTTAAGATACCAATCCAGCAATTGCGTCTTGAGTGACTGTGTTTCATGATTCGATTCAATGATATTCAAAAAACGTTGCTGAGAACTCAGACGTCTGGAGTAGCGAAATTCGCCAGCGTTACCATCCATTGGATACAATACGGCAATTTGCTCTTTTTGAGCCTTCGATAGCGACCCTACCCAGTCTTCAATACGTTCATAACGCCTTTCCAATCTTTCCTCAGCAGTTCTTTCCAGGCGCTCTTCGCGTTCCTCCAGCCAGTTTTCATTGCTTTCATTTAATTTCGATTGAAAGTACGGAATCTGGTTTTGTTCCAGACTGGCCAGAAACAGGCTAACATCCTCTGCCAAAAGGTTTGCGATATTCTCGTTAAACTGTCGTAAGGAATCCCAAAACCAAACCAGGTCTGGTTCATTTATTTGTCTACCGGACCGGGATTTTACCTCTTGTAGAAATTCAATATATTTTGGGATTTCCTGATATTTATAGGACAGAAAAAAACGGTTCAGACCTTTATCAACAAAAGCTTTCTGCTCATTGGTCAAATCGAAGTAATCATCTATCTGCCAGGCCAGATACGTATCTGCCCAATAAAAGATATTGTTCAGAGACATACACCCCTGGACCCCAAAAATTAGAACCAACCCCAGGGTCAATCGATAAAAAAAGGATCTGTTCGATCTCACAGCACCCCCAGCCAAAGACTTCCGGCTCATAATGTCGCTCCTGCTTGACGATTTAACTTCAGATCAACATCACATTTTAAACCTGAAGACCATCTTATAATCTTTGAAACAGGCTGACCAGTAACTTAACAATTTTTAATTGTTTCCTGTAGAAGGTGTTGAAATGACGAGTAAAAGTATATTTGCTGCATTTTGGGAAGGTAAAATTGGATAAAGAGGAGGGGTTGGTGATTCGATTCAGCAAAAAAAAAGCCGGAAACCTGCAAGATTCCGGCTTTTTCGATTGTTCAAGGCAATTACAGCTTGCCCACTTCCTCGTCGCGTAACACTCTTCTGAGAACTTTTCCAACAACCGATGTTGGTAATTCATCTCTGAATTCAATTGAGCGTGGACGTTTGTAACCTGCCAGTTTCTCTTTGCAGAAATCCATCAGTTCCTGTTCCGTTATTGCCGATCCCGGAACTTTTTGCACAAAGGCTTTTACAGATTCACCGCTTTTGTCATCAGGAATACCGATCACAGCAGCATTCAATACATCCTGGTGACCGTATAACACTTCTTCAACTTCCCGTGGATAGCAATTAAAACCACCGACAAGTATCAGATCTTTCTTTCGATCCGTGATGGTAATATAGCCATTATCATCGATATTACCGATATCACCGGTCAGAAAATATCGCTTGCCATCGATCTGTCGGAAGACTTCCTCGTTTGCATCGGGTCTGTTCCAATAACCTTCCATTACCTGTGGACCGAAAACGGCGATCTCGCCGTCTTCTCCCTGGGGCAGCTCTTTTAGCCCGGTATCGGTATCTACAATCTTTACATCTGTGCTGGGGATAGGAAATCCTATTGAGCCAAACTTGCGTTTGTTGACATCTGTCGGATTCATGCAGACAACAGGAGCTGTTTCGCTGAGACCGTATCCTTCAAAAATGACGGCACCGGTTTTTGCTTCAAACTTCTTAGCTGCTTCCACGGGCATCGGTGCTCCACCAGACCCGCAAGACATCATTGAAGATAAATCAAACTTTTCAAGTAAAGGATGGTTGGTAAAAGCCACATATATGGTGGGGACAGCTGCAACAAAAGTGGTTTTATTGTTTTGTACTGCTTTAAGAGTTTCGGTGAATGGAGGATTGCCTGCACGTGGATCTGGCACGCAGACCAGCTTACTTCCTGTCTTACAGGCCATCAACATTACCAGGGTCATACCGAAGCTGTGATACCAGGGCAGTACTCCCAGGAAAGAGTGAAATCCGCCTTCTCTCAGTGATTCCGGTTCTTTACCCGGCTCGTGGGAGACACGAACCCACTCCGGCATGGCAATCAGATTATGCATGAAACATCGATGCTGTAAGGCAGCTCCTTTGGGTACTCCAGTTGTACCACCAGTATAAATGATTAGGGCCAGATCTTTGTCCGGGTCAACATCGATAGCCGGAGGCTCCGACTTGGCGTTTGCAATGGCATCGTCAAACATGACATGTGACGGATCATGATTCTCCGCTTTGGGAATTTTACCCAGCAATCCACCAATAAAACCTTTTAAAGCAGGTAGATAAGACTTAACATTGCAAATCACCACTGTTTCAATTTTGGTATTTTTAATTGCCGTGGTGGCAGTTTTGTAAAACAGGGGATGATCCATTACGAAAACGGCCTTGGCTCCTGCGTCGTTTAACTGGTAATTGAGCTCTTCCGCTGTGTACATAGGATTGCAGGTAACACATACAGCTCCGGCTTTCAGTATTCCAAAATAGATGGCAGGATAATGGGGAATATTGGGTAGAAAAATCGCGACTCGATCTCCCTTTTTGACTCCCTTGCTCACCAGAAAATTAGCAATTCTGTCTGCCGCGTCTTTAACCTGGGCGAACGTTTTAGTACCGCCATTAAATATGGTATAAACGTTATTTGGCCATTTCTGTGCTGCGTTATCCAGTACGGAATACAACGGGACGTTATATCCCGAAACCTCGTTGGGAACGCCTTCCGGCCAGTTTGAAGTAGGCCATTGCTTATTTGTCATTATAAAACTCTCCTTTTTTCAAGTGAAAAAATCCTCTTAAATCTATCTTTAAGAATTTTGCTGATTTTTTGTTCTTCACCATTATACGAATCGGCCAAGGTTGTAAATACCTTTCGTACTTAAGCCGGCAAATACAGAAGAGATAGGGAGAGCAAAAAGTGAATATTCCTTCGGTTTTTTAATTAAGGCAGTTTTCACCACTTTTCGCCCAGTTGATAACCTTGTTCATGGCCAGTGCCAGGTCTCCCAGGGAATGAAAAACAGGAAATCCATTTTCAACAAAGGCCTTTTGTACTTCCAGAAACTCTTCCAGCGAGGTGACATCCAGTGGTGGTCTCAAAGCCAACAAAATTGCCTTGTCCGTTTTTTTCCTGGCCTGATTCATTACACGCATTAGTTTCCCGAGATAGTCCGCATTGGAAAACCTGCCTAATCCCCACATACCAATGGGATGAAATCCAAAATGATAGACGATCATGTCCACTTCCGGCAAATCGATAAATACATCGAGGGCTGCTTCAATAGCGGTTGGTTCGACCAGATTTACCGTATCAAGAGGATTGATAAAAATTCCCCCATCTACAGGTAATACCGACTTTAACAAGGATTGGGTTTTTTCATTGAATTTTGGAATTGTCAATCCAACCGATTCCATTTCGTCTCCGGCCAGAACGCTGGGTCCTCCTCCCGAACCAAAAAGAATTAGATTTTTACTTTTCGGAATGGAAGGTAGAAAACGAAAAACAGCCATCACATCAATCATCTGGTCGATATTGTCTACTTCAATGGCATTAGCCTGCCTGCAAACAGCATTAAATACATCCACAGAGCTAGTCATGCTTGCAGTATGACCATGAGCAGCCCGCTGACCTGCCTCTGTTTTCCCTCCCTTATAGACTATCACCGGCTTTTTGCCGGAGGCTGATTTTAATGCCCTGAAAAAAGCCTGTCCGTCTTTGAGTCCTTCAATGTAAGCTCCAATTATTTCAGTTTTTGCATCATCAGCCAGATACTCCAATAATTCGATTTCATCCACATCAAGCGCATTACCGTAACTCACTACCTTGCTGAACCGCAAACCTCGCGAAGCTCCAAAAGCTGGCAGATTAGAGGCATGCCCCCCACTTTGGGAAAGAAATCCTATGGGTCCGTGCTCATATGGTACACCAAGAATATTAGCTGTTTTAGCTTCCGGAATATAGAAGCCCACACAATTCGGTCCGATTATTCTGAAATTTCCTCTTCTGGCAATATCCAGCATTCGCTTTTCCAGGTCAGCCCTGTCTTTTTCGCCACTTTCTCCAAAACCGGCGGTAAAAAAATGAACTGACTTTACCTTTTTTTCTGCACATTGCTCAAGGAGATCCAACACCAGGTTGGCAGGAATATTTACTATGACATGATCCACCCGATCCGGAATTTCCAGCACACTCGAAAAACAGGGGATCCCAAATACTTTCCTGTATTTGGGATTGACCGGATAAAGCTTGGGAGTTTTAATTTCCATGTGCGCCATCAGGATCATTTCAGCAAATCCCAGCTTTCCTGATCCTGAAACACCGACTATGGCAACGCCTTGCGGAGAAAAAACCTCATCCAATGAGGGTAAACGGTTAGTTTCCATGCACCTAGGACTCCATATAGTTAGTTAAGGAAGGATATTCAGTACGAATTGCTTTCAAAGAGGGGATAATACCTTCCAGTATACAAGCACGGCTGCATTGTATTGAAGTTATAATGAATTGACCAGTGGAATTACAGGAGTAGTATCCAGGAACTGATTTCTGATTGATTTGAATTCGCCTTCACAAATGAGAAAAGCCTCAACAATGGCGGGATCAAAATGCTTTCCTTTCCCTTCCAGAATGATGGTTCTGGATTTTTCATGGCTGAACGCTTTTTTGTAAGGTCGTTCTGACGTTAATGCATCATAAACATCCGCCAGGGCAATGATCCTGGCGGAGAGAGGAATGTCTCTTCCCTTAAGCCCCTTGGGATAACCGCTGCCATCCCATTTTTCATGGTGATTATACGCAATTTCCTTTCCCAGCGTCAGGAACGATTTCATGTTGATTCGTGACTCGATATTCAGAATTGCATCACCGCCAATGACACTATGTTGTTGCATGATTTTGAACTCGTTTGGCGTCAATTTTCCCGGTTTCAACAAAATAGAATCGGGAATACCTACTTTTCCAATATCGTGTAAAATGGCTGACTGAAACAGATCCGCGATGTATTCATCGGTAATGTAATTTTTATAATCATCCAATAAGGAAAGTTCCTCAGCCAATAGTTTGCTGTACTCACGCATCCTTTCCAAATGCGTTCCTGTATCCTCATCCCTATATTCTGCAAGTTTGGCCAATCCAAGGATAATGCCCACCCTGGATTTTTCAAAATTCTCATGGCTTTCAACCAGGTTTTGCTCAAGCTTTTTTCTCTCCTTTATTTCATTTCGAAACGCGTCATTTGTTTTAATCAATTCCCAGGCCTGGTGTTCCACAGTCAAAAACGACTTGGAAAATCGCAACGCTATCATAAACGCCTGGGAAAATATAAAGACAAACAGGCCTATGGGAACAAAATAACCGGTGTGAATAACCTGGTTCGTATGAAGGATTTCATTGATGGACATGACAAACAGCACAATAAACCCCAACAATATTATCCATCCCCCCTCTTTTTTATTGATCACCGCACGAATCAGAACATAGGTGTAGTATAATCCGGCTAAAACAGCAATAGTCTGATAAACTTCCAATAATTGTGTATAAACTATGGCGGGTGTAATGATGGTAATGATCGAAAACAGTATGCTGATCACCTGCACCAGCCGGAGTAGTGCCTTGTTAAACTCCCTAGGGTATAAAGTATACAAGAATGTGGCGAAAGCCATCACGGCTGTATAAAATGTTAAAAATTCAATAGTATGCAACACCTCCCAGCTATCAATAGAAAACAAGGAAACAAAGTATCTTTCCCCTAATGTCAGCGTGCGGACAGCTATAATCAAGCAAAAGAAACCGAAGTGTAAAGCGGAGGTGTCTTTTTTCCGATTAAGAAACAACCCAAGGTGATAAAGCCCCATAATCAGGATGCAACCCATCAAGAAAATTTCATGAATCAGTTTTTCTTCGCGAAGATTTCGAATACCAGGCTCATCTCCCAGGATGATTTCTTCCCAAATGCCACCTAATCGATGATGAAAATTGGAAACATGAATCAAAATCTCTATTTCCGATTGATCCGTCTGAAATTCCGCAACATGAGGTCTGTAAAATGGA
This sequence comes from SAR324 cluster bacterium, assembly GCA_028282825.1. Lineage (GTDB taxonomy): Bacteria > SAR324 > SAR324 > XYD2-FULL-50-16 > XYD2-FULL-50-16 > JAHJTV01. The sequence continues at coordinate 50,787 of JANQGZ010000042.1, read as the reverse complement.
ATAGACGATTCGCTGTCAATGCCAACCTGCCCATCCCCTGTTACCAGCTCTCCGTTAACGTATAATCGATATGCCGTTTTGATTTCCTTGATTTTAAACGCAAGCTTTTTTGTCCCGCCAGGCAAAAGCACAGTTAAGGAAAACGTTCCATAACCTTGACCGGAAATAGGTTGACCATTTATCTCGTAATCATTCCAATAAGAGGGAATAGTCAGGTAATTATGAGCACCCGGTACTGAGGATTGTGGCAGTTGATCGACAGGCAGGAAGGTTTTCCAGAAGAATCGCCATTCGCCATAAAGCCTTACGAGACCATCTTTTTTGAAACTCCACTGTGATAAATCTAAAACCCCATTTTCTGCAGATGGAGCTTTGCGATTGGTTTCCGCAGGTAAATCACCGTGGTAGGATGTCAAGATAAAAAGAATGAGCAATTTAGAAATTATCTTTCTATATCGGTGCATAGCTGTTTAATGAGTTGGAGAGAATCGGCGGGTTCTGTTGTGTTCCCAACCGAATTCCTTTGCTGCTGTCTAACAGTTTAACCAAATGACAGGTTAAAGACAAGAATGGAATAAGAAACAGGAAAGTATATTGTTGAGAAGATTCAATTGCACAATACGCTGGAACAATGAATCCAACAGGGCATGAACCGATTTTTATTGATCGACTGTACCTTCAGATAACTGGCGGAAATTAAAATTGGAGATTTCTTTTAGGAAGACCTGTTTTTTGGAATGAGATATTGTCGTGCGTAACTACGGCACGACAAAATGGGGTGGGATACATAATTTTGGCAGCCAGTACAGGAGGTGGCAGTAAAACCCAGGTTGACTCCACCTCCTGAATAGAGAACATGCAATTCAATTTCGGCTCAGGCTTCTCCGTTAGCTACTTTGATCCCTTCCTTGTCATTTACTGCCAGAAGCAACATGCCACCTATCAGGAAAAATGCAATGACAACTGACATACCAGCCCGTTGAGAATTAAACGCGCTTGTTAGTATTCCAAGAATTAAGGGACCTAAAAAAACCGTAAATTTTCCCGAAAACGCAAAAAATCCAAAAAATTCATTCTGTTTGGAAGAAGGAGTGAATCGGCCCATTAAAGACCTGCTGGCTGATTGGTTTGGACCGGCGAAAATCCCCACCAAGATTCCAGCGAGCCAGAACATCGATTTGTTGGTGGTCAACACAGCTATTGCCGCGGCTGTTATCAACCCCAACAGGCTGACAATGATGGTTTTTTTTCCCCCCAGGTAGTCGTCCAAAAACCCCATGGCTAACGCACCAAGCCCAGCGGCAACATTTAGGATGATACCGAAAATCATGATTTCCTGGAACGTGAATTTAAAGGTACCGGCGGCATAAATACCTCCAAAGGCAAAAACAGTTACCAAGCCGTCATTATAAACCAATCGAGCAACGAGAAACTTCATGGTTTCACGATATTTTTTAAGCTCAACAAAAGTGTATTTGAGTTGGGTGAACGTCGCCTTAACGCTTTCCATCACCTTGACTTTGCCGGGTTTGGATTTGTCTTTCACAAATATGAAAATGGGGATGCTGAACAAACTGAACCAGCAGGCAACTAATAAATTGGTTGCCCTGATGTTTTGACCTGTCTCTTTGGAAAGACCAAACCAGGGGACTTCAGGATTTACAAATCCTATCATGGCAACAAACATGGCGAGCAATCCACCTATGTAGCCCAGCCCCCACCCATATCCGGATACCCTGCCAATATTTTTCTCGCTGGCAATTTCAGGCAGAAACGCATTGTAAAATACCCCACCCATTTCAAAAGCGATATTGCCTACGGCAAACCAGAACAAAGCAAATAGTACCTCCCCTTTTACCGGAAAGTAGAGCATGGCGGAAGCAATGACACAAACGGCTGTAAAGAAAAATAAAAAATGCTTCCGATATCCTCCCTGGTCTGCCAAAGCTCCCAAAAAAGGAGATAACAAAGCAACTGAGAAAGCTGCAATAGTGACTGCACGTGACCAAAGAGCCGTACCGCTAATTTCATCCAGAGCAATAACCTTTGTGAAATACGTTGCATAGATAAATGTAACAATAAGGGTCGTAAAGGTTGAATTGGCAAAATCATAAAGCGACCAGCTCAAAATTTCTTTCTTGTTTCCACTCATGATGGCTCCTCAATTAGTATTAGCATCTTGGTGTCTTTACCATCAACGTGCCCCCATTTACAAGTGTTCTTTGATTTAAAATTATGCTCTGAACGGCTATCTCAGGTAGGAGTAATCACAGCGCTTTTTTTTATCAATACCCGGGCACCTCGCTTAACTTATTCTTATTATTCGTCTTTGATTCAGCTTGGTAAACAGGTATCACCCCGTCTTATTCCTTGTTTTTAGGGATATGTTCGCTTAGTATCGAGGCGACGTAAGTTTATCATTCGACAGTTTTCTGTTGAATTCAGGCCGGTTTACGTTTTTTTTGCAGGTTTATACAATACCGGAAAAGATTCGCCACTTCATTACAACTATCGGCTTGAAAATTAGAGCGATTTTCATTTAAAGGCAACATGGCAGGAGCGTATTGGCATTTTTACACAGCAAATCTTGCGCTGGAAAAACTTGAACACAAGCTAAAAAGCAATAACAAATACAACTGTATTCTGAATCACCGCAACCACTATCTGGCCGGTGTGCAAGGTCCGGATTTCAACTTTTATCCCAATGGAAATATACAAGTTTCGCAGCTGGCGCACGGCAATCACCCGGCTGACCTGGGGAGATCCATTCTAAAGCTTGCCCGAACGGACAAGGAAAGGGCGTTTGCTTATGGTTGGCTAATGCATCTGACTACGGATAACATCACTCATCCTCTTGTCAATAAGCTGATACTGAAGCATTTTCCGTCAAAAACAATCAACGGAACGAACCCGGGTAAATATCCCCTGGGCCACCATCGGGTGGAATGGGGCATCGACCTTAACCTGCTGCAAAATGACTCCATCAGGTCTTACCTACCAGATTTGGAACAGGCACTTTTTCCGGCAAAAGATTTAGCAGACCTCGTGAACAATGCCTTGTCCGACGTGTTCGACTTTAAATTAAATCCAGATGAATGGCATGGTGCGATCAACAGCATGGTCAGCTACTTACGCTTGTTTAACAAGGTCTGGAAAGTCACCGGACGGATAATCGATAAGAATGTTCTGAAACAGGCGGCGAAAACCTTGGGTTTTCATGTTTTCGTAAAGCCCGTTGCCAAAATTGCTGCCCTTAGAAATCCTGATAACGGAGCTGGAGTATTTATCCCTATCAAACCTAACCAAGAAGATATTGATGCCGTATTTCAGCATGCGGGTATGATTTGTCCTGTTTTTGCAGAGTATTTGGAGGAAGATTTTGTTAATTTGCCCAATGACACAGGCTAACGTTTTGCAATAACTGGCAATTGGCTTCGCTCCATTACAAAATTTAGTGCATATAGGCACCGCAGGTGCTCCAAAATAAAGCGAATTGCCAGCTGTTAAATGCTGATAGCCATTGAAACGCCTTGGAATATTTGTTAGCCGGCTAAAACTTGAATAAGAAAAGATTGAGAAGTGTACAAACCTGAGTAATTAGTTACCCCCAGGCATATGTTTATCAAGCATTTCCTTTAGTTGCTTTAACTCCAAGGGTTTCGCAAGATATTCATCCATTCCGGCAGCAAGACAATGTTCCCGGTCGCCGGTTAAAGCCTTAGCGGTCAGGGCGATAATTATCGAGGCGTTAGGCCTTTGTTTCCGCGTTTCAATTTCCCTTATTTTGGTCGTCGCTTCAAATCCATCCATTCCAGGCATTAGGCAGTCCATAAAAACAACGTCGTAATGTTTTTCCTCACAATACTTGATTGCCTCAATACCACTGGAAGCCATATCAGCCTTGTAGCCTAAATTTGACAACATTCCCGTAATTACAATCTGTCCCACAGGTTCATCTTCGACTATCAGAATTCGTTTGCTTTCGCTCATTTGCTTTTATGATTGGTGATCTTGGTTGATTTAACAAAGGACAGATTTACTATAGACCTTTACTCCCTGCCATTAAAATCAAACGTTCAGGAAGTGTTTCTGCAACATTGTGACCAGATTGTGCGATTCATAAGGGCTTCCGGAGCCAATGCTTTTGTTATTGGGGAATGTGAAAGAAAGGTAAGATAAATTATCCATGAGAATCGATGAAAATACAAACCGGAGAGTAAACAATCAGGCAAATTTTGAAATATTTTCGACAAGATTTGTACCGAGGAACGTGTCATCTGAATGCATCAAAGATTTTTAAAATGCTATCCGGCAAATTTCCGCCCGAATCCCTTGAGTCTGTCACAAACGAAATCTGAAATCTCAAATATCTCCCTGATTTTAAAAACATAACCGATGGAAAACAAGGACGCGACAAATAGCAAGGAGAGAACAACCAGATGGATTAAGCTGCCAACGATGCTTAAAGAGTTAAATCCAGCAAGCAACCAGTATTTAGCGCCGAACAAAAGAGCCCCCAGGGGAATACTGATAAAGATTATTTTGAGGTAAAACAGATAAACTGCTTTTGCTTCATTGTTTGAACTTCGTTTATTCCAAAATATGTAAAGAATTGTTACCTGAAAGATTGTTGAGACCGATATTGCGAGGGCAATCCCATAAATTTCAAAATTAATCATGCCCAGATAATACAGGGGCAGGGTCAGTATCAAAATCACAGTTACACAAACAGTTGGGAACAAGGTGTTTTGCATGGCATAAAATCCCCTGTTGACAATCGTTTGAGCTGTAAACGCAAAGGCTCCAATCATTAGACATATCAGTATATTCGATGTCATTAGTGTAGAGTCCGCATTAAATTGGCCACGCTGAAACAGCAAATAAACTATCTCTTTTCTCAGTAAAATGACCAGAATGGAACAGGGAATCACCAAGGAGATTTTTCTCAAAATATTATTTAACAGGCGATTCAGTTCCAGTATTTTGTTTTCGATTGCCAGTTTGCTCAAATACGGATAAGAAGCTGTTCCCACGGCTTGTCCAAACAATCCGACCAGAATAAACATAATTCGGAAACCGTAATTCAGAGACGCTATGCTTCCTTCTGAAAGGAAAGAACCAAACAATTTGGGGATAATTTCATTGGAAAAGCTTATTGTCATCCCAATTATAAGCGGTAAGGTCAGCAGGAAGTATCTCTTGAACTCCGGATGCTTGATATCGATTACGGGAAACCATTTTAGCCCGACAGATCTGGCACCGAAAAATTGAATGACAAAATTACCGATAATCGCCCCACACAAAGCCCCCCAGGAGAATCCCTCCATGCCAAGTTTTGGATAGAGCAACACTCCACCTAAAATAATGCCCCCATTATAAATCAAGGGAGCCAGGGCAGGGATCAGAAATTGTTCTTTGGCAAATTGCACAGCCATCAATATTCCCCCCATGAAAAAGAAAATTTGGGCAGGAATCACAATGCGGGTAAGTCTCACCGCTTCCTGAAAATTGGCTGTATGCTTCAGGCCCGTATAACCAATCAATGAATCGGCAAAAAAAGAAAGGATGATAGTAAAACCTATCAACACTATACCAAATGTATTCAAAATATTGGAAAATACCCGCCAGCCTTCCAGTTCCCGATTTGACGTCATCAGGTTCGAAAATATCGGTATAAAGGTGATCGATAAAAATCCCGTAGCAGCCACATGATTCAGAATTTCAGGTATGACAAAAGAAACCTGATAAGCATCGACAGAACCGCTGGTTCCGGCAAAATTGGCGATAACCATTTCCCGAAACACACCAATAACGCGACTTAAAAACACCGATGCAATCATTATCAGGGAAGCTATACCGACTTTTTTATACATGCTGGCAGACATTAACTATCCGGGGAAATGGGTGTTAACACACGATTCGTGTGAGGCTTGATAGAACAACGGAAATGTATCTCTTTCAAATTGTTAGCGATGAACGAGTCGATTCGTCAAGGAACCAATTAGCCATTCCACAGACAGATTGCGCTGAACAGGAGACTCATTTCTGACAAGATAGGAATAAAGAAAATTCTCGGTTTGCAGGAGTGAGAAAGAAACAAATAGATAGGTTAGTAAGGAAGGATAAACTTAAAACAGGATCCGACTTTTTCATTGTTCTCCGCCCAGATTTTTCCGTTATGCGCTTTTACGATCTCATAGCAAATGGCCAGCCCTAATCCCGTTCCTCCTGCACCTGTTTTTGTTTTGCTGCTTTGAATAAACTTATCAAAAACAGTGTCCAGTTCGTTTTCAGGAATACCGATACCTTCGTCTTTTACTGCCATGGCCAATCCTTCCCGCACCAGTTCGGAATCGTCGATGTAACCACTGTGTTCAAATTCGATATGGATCGCTTTCCCATCAGCAGTGAATTTGATGGCATTAGACAACAAATTTCGCACAACCTGTCCAATTTTATAATTGTCGCAGGTAACTATTGTATTAACCGATGTTTCCTGCACATTAATCTTTACGTTTTTCTCATTCAGAGTTGATGCAAACTCTTCCACGGAAGAGCTAACGATCTGCTTTACATCTGTTGGTTCCATTTTATAAAGCATCCTGCCGGCTTCCAATTTGGAAAGATCCAGCAAGTCGTTTAACAGGGAAAGCAACCGATTTCCTGCCATATTGATCTGGGTAAAATAATGCAGGATTTTCTCAGGAGCAACCTTTGAGATTTTACGAATCCCAAATTTGGAAAAGCTCAAAATGGCATGCATGGGAGTACGCAATTCATGTGACATGTTTGCCAGAAACTCTGATTTGGCCTTATTTGCAGCCTCGGAAGCTTCTTTGGCCTTTTCCAGTTCGATGTTGGTATTTCTCAGCTCTTCGATGTAACTTTTGGATTTTCTGTGCAGATAACTCTTTTGAGTTAGCGCCAGCGCCATTTGTACAACAGAAACCGTATCAAACGGCTTGCGAATGAACATCAGCTGATCCGTCATCCCCAGTTGGGAGATGATATCGTTCAGGGTGTATTCGGAATGTGCTGTACAGAGAACAACCTCAATATCCGGAAACTCTTTCCATATTCTGGAAACCGTTGTAATGCCGTTATACCCGGGAGGCATACGGATATCCATAAAGATCAGAGAATAAGGGAAACTCTCATCATTAGCCTTTCTAACCATCTGTAGAGCTTCGTCTCCCTGGTAAGCGTGGTCTATTTTGAACTGCGATAGCAACTCCATGCTGTTTTGTTCTTCCTTTTCTCCTTCGCCCCAAAAATGTTCTTCAAAGCTGGGGATTTTTTTAACAGATTCAGAACGATAAGAAAGTATCTTTTCGAAATCTTCATGAATACTTTCGTTATCATCAGCAATTAAAATGCGGTGTTGTTCCTTCGAAATATCATCAATCATATGATCCACGAACACGCTTCTGAATTAATTTAAGCTTATAAAAACAGATAATAAGCAAATGATCTAATCTAATTTTATCGCAATCATCATGAATCTTCAAGAAAAAGCAAAATCATACCTGTTTTTCGGTTTCAAGAGTATCAAAAGGTAATTTTTCCACTCCTTCAATCAGTTTTCGCATTTGTTCCAGAATCGTACCAGGATTTTTTAAAAGATGCTGCAATGTTATATCCTTTAAAAAAAATCCAGGATGAATATCAAGAATCTTAATTAACTCATTTAACTGATTCTCAAACACCAAATGGTCATGAGGGTCGTAAAACAGGGGTATTAAACTGTACAACTTGATTTTTTCAGGTGTTATTCCCAGCTGATATCTGAAAATATTTCGACTATTCGTGGTTGTTTGTTCAAATCCCACGATTAACTTCTCTTCGGTAAGAACGTTGAGTATGTGAGATAATCGTTTTCTGTTCATCCCTAAATTGAGCTGAATTTCATCAAATCCCGGGGGATTTCCCTTTTTCTGGAAATCCTGAACAAGGTACATCATTACCTTCAGGGATGAACACAGCAAGGACTGGTCGCTGTACATGCCTTTGTTGTCTTGATATCCGGTTTGACTGTGATAATGGAAAACAAAAGCCATCACAGCCCCGGATAAAACCACAATCCAAATGACATAAACCCAGAGCAGGAAAATCGGAAACATGGCGAGTGACCCGTAGATCACATCCAGCTTGGAAAAGGACTTTAAATAGAAACTCACCAGGGAGTTACTCCCCTGAATTACCAACGCCGCAATCAATGCTCCCCTGAGTGCGGCAACATATCGTACCGATATCACAGGAATGTATAAATAAAGAACAAACAGTCCAGCAAAAATAACTAAAGTGGGAATCAGATGTGTGTACAGGGTTTCAACATAAACAAAACTGATTACCTCACTAAAATAGGGAATGGTTTGCAGATAGGGAGGAAGGGAAAAGACCAGTACCAGAATCATAGGACCAAAGAACAATGTCATTAAAAAGGACATAATATTCTTGAACCACATGCTCTTTTTTTCTGACAACCAGATCTCATTGATTGATGTATACACTTTGACATACAAAAACACTCCGGCAAGGAACAGGGTCGGAAATCCGATCACACCGAAAAATGTTGACGCTGCTGTGAGTTTTTCGAACTGATCGAATATTTTATTTACATATTCCGGGAAAAAGTACGTGGCAATGGTCTCCCTGATTTTGGTTTCAACTACGTGATTCTCCGTGACAATCCCCAGGATCGCAAAAAACGCTGCCAGAATCGGGACCAGTGTAAAGATGGTAGTGTAGGCCAATGACTGAGCCAAAACGGGTATTCGCCGTTCTCTGAACAGTTTTGCCGTCAAAAGAAAGACCCTGCCGGTTTTCAATAGAAAAGGACTTTTTTTAGTTTCAATGACCTTTTGAATAAAAACGGATTCCCATAAATTCATTGTTGCCTCTTAAGTTAAGCGCAAAGTAGTCAATCAAATGATCGGTGTTCAGTTGTAGCAAACATTACAACCAAATCCTCACAAGTGTATTGTACCATCCCGGCATAAAAATTAATAAAAAAGGCGGTTTCCGACTACAAATATATCAATAATGCCACATATCGCATAATCCGGTTGCAATTTCTTATGTTTTCATCAAAAATGGAGGCTCATCCAAAAAAGCCCAATCCGAAACCCGGGTGTGCTGGCCGCATTATAACACACTCTAAGCTGATTTAAACGATCTAAATCTGTTTGTCTAATGTTTCGGTCTGGTTTTGTTTTACATACATGGCCCCGAAGTCAATCATTTCGCGTTTAAGAAGTAGATCCTATCCAGATATTCCCTGGCTCTTCTCCTTCTTGTGACCAGAAAATTGAAAGAATGTAACCTTGAGGCTTAATCAGGATGAGCGAGCTGTTTTTATCTGAAATGTAACCTGAGTGCATTTAATATTGTTGTGCAACAGACACTCAAAATACAAGGTTGGTACCCAGTGGCTAAATCGAAAAAGAAACACAAGGTAGTGGTGAAATCTGAATTTTGCAAAGGATGCACTATGTGCATCGAGTTTTGTAAACCAAATGTTTTAAAATCATCAACAGATCTTAACAAAATGGGATACAGCTTCGCAGAAGTTTATAACAACGATGATTGCAATGGATGCATGGTCTGCGTTCTGGTCTGCCCGGATATGGTTTTGGAGGTGTACAGTGAATAAGATATTTATGAGCGGGAACCATACATTCGGTGAAGCCGCCATTCGAGCCGGATGCAAATGTTATTTTGGATACCCCATTACCCCTCAAAATGAAATCGGCGAGTACATGGCAACCAATCTGCCCAAAGCTGACGGCGTGTTTGTGCAATCTGAAAGCGAAACGGCTGCGATCAATATGGTAATCGGCGCATCCGCTACAGGAGTTCGTGTCATGACATCATCATCCAGTCCCGGAATCAGCCTAAAGCAGGAGGGTCTTTCCTTTCTGGCCGGTTTTGAACTGCCTGCTGTTGTGATCAATGTGATGAGAGGTGGTCCCGGGTTAGGAAATATTGCACCGGCACAGGGAGACTATTTTCAGGCGACCAGGGGCGGTGGTCATGGCGATTATAAAATGCCGGTGCTGGCACCGGGATCTGTGCAGGAAATTGCGGATATCACCGGTTTGGCTTTTGAGCTGGCAGACAACTATCGAACTCCCGTTATGATCCTGGGAGATGGGATGATGGGCCAAACCAAGGAACCTGTTTTGTTCGCAAAGCAAGTCAAAGACCTGCCGGAAAAAGAGTGGGCATTGAAAGGCAGGGGGGACGGTCCCAGCAAATACCTGGCTTCACTGATTCTGGATGCTAATGAGATGGAACGCCACAACTGGAAACTGGAACGCAAATACCAGCAGATTGCTGAAAATGAAGTGCGCTACGAATCTCATCGAATGGAAGATGCTGAAATAGCTATTATAGCCTATGGCACCACGGCCAGGATTGCCAAAGGAGCCATAAATCGAGTGCGGAAAGACGGCATCAAAGCCGGATTAATTCGCCCCATTACCCTTTGGCCTTTTCCTAAAAAAGTCCTGCAAAACCTGGCCAGAACCATTAAACACTTTATCGTATTCGAGATGAGCACAGGTCAGATGTTGGAGGACGTGCAGCTTTCAATTATGGGCAAAGCCGGAATATCGTTTCATGGAAGACCGGGAGGTGTTGTTCCCACACCGGCAGAGTTTGCACGTTACATTTTTCGTGAGTACCAGGAAAAAAAGGATCTAGTTTATGAAACTTAAAAACGAATGGCCCAAATATTATAAAAAAGATGTCGTCACTCATTATTGTCCCGGCTGTGGACATGGAATCGTCCATCGCCTGATTGCCGAATTGCTGGAAGAAATGGATCTGGGCCAGAAAACAATTGGAGTAAATCCAGCTGGGTGCGCGGTATTAGCTTATAAATATTTTGATTTTGATATGATCGAATCTGCCCACGGCAGGGGAACCGCACTTGCCACCGGAATAAAAAGAGCCAGACCGGACCTCTTTGTATTGTCATACCAGGGAGACGGTGACCTCTCTGCTATTGGGACTGCAGAAACAATCCATTCTGCAAGCCGCGGAGAGCATTTTACGTTGGTATTTATTAACAACGCTGTCTACGGAATGACAGGCGGGCAAATGGCACCAACAACCCTGGTTGGTCAACAAACCACCACATCGCCGAGCGGCAGAAATCCTGAATTTGACGGCTACCCTTTACACATCACCGATGTAATCGCCTCCTTTCCGGGAGTAGCCTATGCTGAACGGACGGCAGTTCACTCGCCCAAGGCAATTCGAAAAACAAAAAAGGCCTTAAAAACTGCCTTCCAGACGCAATTGGACGAACAGGGATATTCGGTCGTCGAGATTCTTTCAGCCTGTCCCACCAACTGGAAAATGGATACCATAGCCTCCTGTCAATGGATTGATGATGTAATGATCAAGGAATTTCCCCTGGGGGTTTTAACCGATAAAAGAGGAGGTGAATAATGTTAGCTCGACTACTATTTGCCGGCTCTGGCGGACAAGGAGTTTTGACTATTGGCAATATTTTAGGAAATGCTGCCATGCTGCAAGATTTTCATGTCACCTTTTTACCGGAATATGGGGCTGCCATGCGCGGTGGCACCGCAAATTGCACTATCTGTATTTCTGATGAAGAAATAGCCTCCCCTGTGGCTTCCAATCCGGACATTGTACTGGCCATGAACCAGCCCTCCGTGCTTTCGTTTATCAATCGACTGCAACCTGGTGGGCAGATGATTTACAACTCAAGTATTGTGGATGAATTACCCTATCGAGGAGATATTAAAACATTTCCCGTACCTGCAAGTCAGCTAGGCCAGAAAATCAATGATACCCGGTCTACCAACATGATTATCCTGGGATCATTCATAAAACTGGCTAATGTTGTAAAGCTGGACAAGGTTCACGAAAGCGTTATCATGCTCATGGGTAAAAAGAAAAAAGTTGCCGAATCCGTTAACAAGGCTGTCACACTTGGGTTCGAAAAATTTCCCTTTGAATAACAACCAATAAAGGAACAACTAATGCCTATCAGACAAGTTTCTATTGCTGTAAAAAATTCTCCGGGAGCAACCCATGAGGTTTGTGAAATCCTGGAACAGGAACAAATAAATATCAAGGCTATCATGGGAACCGCCAAGGATGGTCCCCCACAATTACATATTGTGACAAATGATCCCGACAAGGCCATTTCCGTACTGGATGGCAAAGGCTATACAACATCTTCTAAAGAAGTGCTGGCTGTGGCAACACCTGATCATCCCGGTGGATTAAATGCCATTCTAAGAACGCTTTTGGAAAAAAACGTCAATGTGGAATTGATCTACCCTTTCATCTACCTGAACAACAATGAGGCTATATTGATTCTGGAGGTGGACAAAGTACTGGAAGCAAAAGAGATATTGAAAAAACACTGGATAAAAGTCCTCGGAGAGGAAATCTACAAATCCTGATACTTCCTGCATTCCCCTATAGGCGCTATTGGGGAGTCTATATATTGACTTCCCTTCTCTCTCGTATAAATTTCCAGTCGTATCCTTAATTGGCAGTATATAAATTTGGTTGTTTCACCATCAGCATGGTAAGTTATTTGCATCAGTTGTGAACTCAACCCCTTTTGAATAATCTGCACCTCGAACATTCTCATCGAAGATATACGCTCAATGATTTGAGCATTTTCCGTCCACGATGCCGGACGTAGAAAAAGTATTACTTCTTTTTGGCTTGATTTTTTGCTAGGATGGCGATAAGGCTGACTTGTCAATGCTTAACTACCCGGAATAGCCTGATATTGTTTGTTTATGCTGTCATGGAAGCACGTTTTTATTCATCACCTTTTATTGAACCGATCGGTCGCAAGCCATATCTGAAAAAATGGATAGGTCACAGGTCCGCTATCAATGGTGCCAAATCAAAGCATCGACAATGCCAGTTTAATGATATTTATAGATATTTATTCCAGATTCTTGAAAAGGAAAATCTGGAACTAGCCTATAAATTTCGTTACACCATAGAAGCAGCAGGTTCAGCTCCCTTCATTGAAAGACAAGAGCAACTGGATAAAGCCTTAAAGCGCGCGAAAAACAAGGCTTTCGAACCATTGGAAAAATTTTTGCAGCAAATTCAGATGGATCTGGGTCTGGATTATGACCAGCAATCTGTCGCCCTCACAATTAAGAGACCCATTGTCCGGGAAGCTATTAAACCGGATCCGGAATTTAAAGATGCCATTTTACCTTTTGTTCCGGACTTAACGACTCCCGATAATACAGACCACCACATCCCATATGGTCAATACAACTGGCAACAACCCCTGGAAGATATACCAGAATTTGAAGATGATCAATTGGTTGCCAGTGATTCAAAATGGGCACCTCGTGAAAGGTTTAATCAAGATACAGCTGACAACTTGATTGATCATCAGCCAACGGGCAACAAAAAGGGCCCTATAATAGATAACCTTTTAAATCAGCCTGATGAACACCCAGATTCATTTTCGAAGCTATCTAGTGAAGATGGTCCGATCGAAACTCCCGCAATCCCGGAGATTCAACCTGAAGCAAAAGATGAAGCGACAACCCTTCAGAAAGATTCTTCTAATGTTGATCCGGGCATCCCCACAGTTCACACGCCTCTCAGTAATAAAGGCTCACTGAAACAGGAATCGTTGCAGCCAAATCCGTCTCTATCAAACTTTTCGGCTGCGGAAGATGTGAATAATCAGCCTGAAGATGAGATTTCAACTAAATCGGGACTGACTGAGAACGATGAGGAAACACAGCAGGAATCACTACCAACAAAATCAATTCCGGAAATGCTGCCAGATTCCTCCGATCAACATCAGAACCTGGGAAATTTCGACCCTCACTTTTGCCAGTCCGACGAAGAAGCAAGTATTGGGGAAATTGGAAGCGAATTTGTACCCGCAGGAACAGCATTGCCCTTTTCGTCATCGACGTCGAGTAAATCAGCGAACTCGTCGAAACCGGAGACAATCAGTTCTGCAAAAGAAAGACCGGAACATGAAGTACCGGAAAGTGTCAAATTAAGTGAAAACGGGGAACAAAGTGAAGAAACGTTTCAGCAATTAAATGAAGACATCCCGCCAAAGTCTGGCTTAACCGAAAACCATATTCAAAATCATCCGCAATCGCTTCAATCAAAATCACCCTTGGAATCTGATTCGGATTCCTTACATTCAGTTGCAAAAGAGGTAGGTCTTTCATTTACTCACCTAGAAGGTAATGCTGGTTTTCATAACCAGAAAGTTGAAAACGGGTTTGAAGAGGGAGCGGTTTCTAAAGATATTGAGCATGCAAAAACAACCGAAAGAAGTCCTTTAGAAATTAAAGAAGTCAGCATAGCCGCCGACAAATTGCTATTACCAGCAGAAGAATCTTCACAGAATCTCACACAGTCAGAGACTGAAAAGCAGTCCACTCAAGATTCCACACGGCATTCTTCGCAGATCAAATCGGATGAACCATCAAGATCGTCGAATAATGAATCGATTAAAGGCACAGGGCATGACACTGAAGAGCTTTATCCAGAAAGCATTAATACAAATGAAGATACTAAATTGACTGTGCACTATTTGGATGAATCGAACTCCCTGAAATCTTATCACGCGGTAAATCAGAATGAGCCTGCCAGTGCTGAAGATAAAGAGTATGAAAATGCGCTTGCTGAGGCTGCTGCTCAAAATTCAACGGAGAAAACCTCCAAAATCCAGGCTCCCAAATCTGCGGACAGATCGTTCATGAAGGCGCTGAAATCGCCCATATCCCATTTAAAAGCAAAACTGAGTCTAAAGGGTGATCACCTCACTCCTTCGGGAGAATCGATTGAAGAGAAAAATGAACATCATCCAAATCTGCCTAAGTCGAAAAGAAAGAAACTTTTTTTACCTTTCAAAATTCACAGATCAAGCGAATTATCCGATGAAGAACAATTTATCGAAAAATTTATTGATAATGCAGATGTAACAAAGGGATTGAATTACAAGCCGGTTGGTTTCCGGTCACCTGGAGATAATAATAAAGAATTTGAAAGTAGTGCTGATGCTAAAGGCAAGGGTCCGTCAGAAAACGCACAGACAAAATCTGAAAAACCGCTGCCAGAATATGCCGATCCAAGAATCGGTTTAATGCAAAGCCGAAAGGAATTATTCCTGAGAATTAATAAAAGCCGGGAAAACGGAAAAAACGGAGAAGGCAACAAGCCAAATTGGAGTGAAAAATCAGTCGTGGCAAATTCTCCACCTCCTCCTCTTTACAATTTTAAATTCACCTTGCGCAAACCGATTATTCAGAACACGCCTGATTCATACGATCACGGTACAGCGCTGGTTATATTTAAAGATTGTATTGAACGCCGCTCTGAAACGGCTGCCGAAAAACGACATTTTTTCGCAGGTAGTACAACCTGGAACTGCTTTCAAAGAAAGGATTTCAGACCGTTTTATCGGGATACTACCTCTCTGGTTATTCAAAAAGACTGCATCAAGCATCGCATTGTACACAATCCGTTGCCATCGAAACATACGCTCGCAATGTCTTCGTCGGAATTGGAAACGTTCAAAGCATTTGATTCGTTTTATAGCAAAACCAATAAGTATGACGACGACTTGTATTATTCCGATGAATCTGACTCTTCCTTCGACGTAGCCGATGAATATTCGTATTTTGATCCTTACGAAGAAGAGATCAAAGAACAGGCCAGGCATGAAAAGAAACGCAAGGAACTTTACGAGACCTGCTTAAACAGAATTAATCAGAGAGAAGGGCTTTTATTCGATTTCAAGGCTGGAAAGATCACCATTGACCATACCGATAAGCATGAAATCGACAGATGGGTAAGGGCACAGCAATCCGAATCGATCGAGATGTACCGTGCTTATGCTGAAGCCATTATGCACCCTGAAATAGAAAGCATAAAAGGTGTGCAGGACTTCGTTCGTTCCAAGCTGAAAAAGGCTGATTTTCCAAATCGGCGTGTTACGGATATTTTTGATAAACTCAAAGAAAATTCCTATTCGGTGGAACTGAAACAGCATGATTTGGTTGGTATTCTAAAACGACAGGATTATGTCAGCATCAATTCCGATTCATTGTCACCTTCCCTGTCGTTTTCAAATTCCTATTCGCGATACCGGGCTTGGCGTAAAACCGTGGAAAGTCCGAAGATTGAAGTCCGACCTGTAATTGCCGGCGAACGCCGACCAATGATTCCTTTTGAATCGCCCAGAAAAAGTTGGAGTTACCTTGATACACCAAAAATCAACGTCAGGTCTTCCTCTGACTACCAATTCAAGCGAACTCTCCCAGTGTTCGACAAAATTTACAGTTGGAAAAAAACGCACTCCTGAACATATCTGCATACCAGGCCTCGTTTAGGACAGCATCGTTAAGTTAAGGGGAGTTGGTGGACCTGTCATCCTGAACGAATGTGAAGGATCTCTCGGGGACTCTGACAGACCCTTCACTGCGTTCAGGATGACAACCAGTCTCGATTCTCTTAACTAAATGACATCGTCGTTTAGAAGGCCTCCTGCAATTGCCAATTTTGCCATCTCCCGGTATTGTTAACTATATAAAATATGAACATCTGTTACGGAGGAACAATGCCGAGATTTAATTTTTCCGGGATTCATCATGTAGCGTTTGCGACCGCCAATTTGGATAAAACTATTGCGTACTGGCGTGATCTTCTTGGCTTTAATATTATTTTTGGGATGACGGACAAAGACCAAAAACAGATTTCTTTCCGGATATCTCAGCATATGATGGTCTTTTTTTTTGAATGGGAAGAGGTGGAAAGGGTCAAACCAAAACGCCACGGGGAGCCGGTAAAAGGACCTTTTATATTTGATCATCTAGCCATTCACATGGAGAAAGAAAGCGATTTGTTTGCCCTGCAAGATCAATTGGTATGTGCGAACTTCCCGGTCTCGGACATCATCAACCATGGGTTTTTACACTCCATCTACACCTTCGATCCCAACGGAATTCCCTTGGAGTTCTCCTGGAAAGTGCCACAGGTCGATCTTGATAAAAAACCTGTGTTTGTAACGGATGAAACAACAAGAGCAGAAAAGCCGGCACTCACTCCAAATGCTGACAGGTGGCCGGTATGCGAGGAAGATCCGGAAGATGTAAGAGTGATACTTCCGGGAAAAGAACTGAAATACTTTCAATAAATCATTGTTTAGATGTTAAAAAAGGTATGGAAAGCAACCAATGCAGCTTTAAATACTTGCTATTTATAAAATAGCCCGTTCCTAGAACCATCTTATCGTGTCCTTCTTTTGGCTGCCCTTTATATGTCTTGAATAACCTGTCCCACCAAGGCAGAAAAAAACCATAATTGGTATCAGTCTCTTCTCTATGGATCGAATGATGAACCCTGTGCATATCGGGCGTTACAATCATTATTCGCAATATACGATCCACCTGCAGCGGAATAAAAATGTTACCATGGTTAAACATGGCCGATGCATTCAGGATTAACTCAAAAATCAACACAGATTCTGCAGGGATTCCCAGCAATAGAACAAATCCCATTTTAATAACCATGGACAATCCGATTTCGACTGGATGAAATCTTGCTCCGGATGTCACATCCAGATCAGGATCTATATGATGCATCCGATGTAATCTCCACAACAAAGGAACCTTATGGAAGATTACATGCTGAGCGTAAATTAGAAAGTCCAGTACGATCACACCAATGACCAGCTGAATGGCAAAGGGAATGTTAAAAACATTGCCTATCCCCCAACCTTCCTCTTTAGCCAGCAGTGCAGTCCCCACTGCTAAAACCGGAAACAACAATCGCAACATCAAGGCATTAAGAAATGTTAATCCCAGGTTGTTCAGCCAGCGTACAGGTTTGGAGGCAACCCTGTTTTTTCTCGGAAGAAATACCTCCCACAGACCGACCACAATAAGAATTGTGAAAAAGGAAATAGTCCGAATTTGTGCTTCGTATTCCAACATAGTTTTCCTTACACTCCTGCTATCAACTGTTATCAGAAAATTCGGCAGCTACCTCAATAAAACGCTTTTCCTCTGCCATGAATTCATCGACCACTTCAGGATCGAAGTTAATTCCTTCCAATCAAGTATGAGTTTCCAGGTTTTCTCATGGGAGAATGCCTGTTTATAGGGTCACTTATTGATCTGCGCATTATAGCGTTTGATAGGTTGAAGTTCTCTTAGCCGTTTCCTTACTCGTTGTCTTACTATTGGCAAAGTAAAATCTATAGTCTTCAAGTTGATCAAGTTTCAAGGACACATGTTTTCGACTACCTATCAGGTGCGGATGGGAAAACAATTGGATTGAACAAAAAAAACTTAGTCAACCTCTATTATATTAGGATAGTATTCAAAAAGAAATAAGAAACACCAACTGAGGAAACGCTTTGATGAGGATTTGGATTGGAACAACAAAAGTTGAAATCAGAAATGATTCATTTCAAGTGGATCGGGTTTTAAGCACAAAAAAACCGGTATTGCAAGAATGCAATACCGGTTAAAGTCAAATGGGTACTATCGAACTACTGTTACGTTGACAGCCGCGGGTCCTTTCTGACCTTCTTCAATGTCAAAAGTAACCTTGTCATTTTCATCGAGAGTCTTAAATCCACTGCCATTAATACCAGTATGATGTACGAATACGTCAGGTCCGTTCTCCTGCTCTATAAAACCATACCCCTTATTCTCATTAAACCACTTAACAATTCCATCAGCCATTGTGCTGTTCTCCGAAATATTCTAAAAAATCTTTTTTTACTCTAACTCAAGTACCCACTTACACTAAACTTCAATGACAAATGGAACTCTCTATCAGATTGAAAATGGGACCCAATTGTTTCCCTTGACGGGGAAATGCATATTGTGAACCAACTGAAAGTTAGTTTGACAGATCCTCAAAAAAGTTACAACCGGGTTTTTTACTCCCTTCCTTTTTTTGACGTCGATTAAACAATTATTTTTCAAATTAATGTGGGTTTTAACGTTTGGAAATTGACTGTTAAAAAGTTACCGGATAATCTGGCTTTAAAGTATTGTTAACGATAACATTATTCAAAATTACCTGTTTTATATAAATCTAATGTCCGGAGATAATAAATGGCCGCAAAAATAGTCTTGATCGGCGCTGGGAGCGCACAGTTTGGATACGACACCTTGGGAGATATTTTTCAAAGTGAAAAACTAAAAAACAGCACCATCGTCCTGCATGACATCAATCCGGATACTTTGGCTGTGGTTGAAAAGACCGGAAAAGATTTTATAGCCGAGCATAATTTACCTTTTACCATCACCGCCACCACAGATAGGAAAACCGCCCTTCAGGGAGCCGATTTCTGTATTATTTCTATCGAAGTGGGAGACCGCTTTAAACTGTGGGATCAGGATTGGAGGGTTCCGCTGCAGTATGGAATTAAACAGGTATTTGGAGAAAACGGTGGTCCGGGGGGCTTGTTTCATTCTTTGCGCATCATTCCTCCTATTTTGGAAATCTGTGAGGATGTTATGTCAATCTGCCCCAATGCCTATGTATTTAATTACTCAAACCCCATGAGTCGTATCTGCACAACAGTCCATCGTAAATTTCCGGAGCTAAAATTTATCGGTATGTGTCACGAGATTTCATCCCTGACCCAACATCTTCCCATCATTTTAGACAAACCGATTGAAGATATCTTTTTCCGTGCGGGGGGATTAAATCATTTCAGTATTTTATTGGAAGTGAGTGACAAATCTTCAGGAGAGGATATGTATCCTGTTGTCCGCGAAAAAGCGGCCGGGTATTTTGAAAGTTTACCAGACCTGGGCGAAGTCATGCGACAGCTGGAAGATGCAGAAGCCGGTTCAACCCCTGGCAGTGAACCGGCATTACGCTCAGGAGCTCAAAAGTGGGCCGAAAGAGGTGTGTTTAAAGTGTTATTGGAAAAATTCGGATATCTTCCCATAACCACTGATAGTCACCTGGGTGAATATCTACAGTGGGCTCAGGACGCCAGTGATCATCGAGGCATACTTGATTTCCAGAATTTTTATAAACAATGGATTGCCGATATGACACCGCAAATTGAGCGAAAGCTCTCCGAACGTGTGGTGCCAATCATGGAAGGCATATTGTTTGATCTGGGATACGAAGAAGCTGCTGTCAATGTTCCGAATAATGGATTGATTTCACAATTACCCGGCTTTATCGCTGTAGAGGTTCCAGGTATCATCGATAAAAATGGGGTTACAGGTATTGAATTGAAAAACTACCCAAAGGCTTTCGGCGGATTGCTACAAAACCAGGTTGCCGTGCATGACATGTGCGCTGAAGCTGTATTAACCGGCTCCAGAGAGCTAGTATTGCAAGCGTTGCTGGTTGATCCTGTTGTGGACAAGGTGGATGCTGCAGATAAAATGCTGACAATGATACTGGAAGAACAAAAGGAATATTTGGGATACATCAAGTAATGACTTGTTTAAAGCTTCTTCGATTACGGTTCAAGAAGCTTTAACGATCGATCCTCATTCAGGCTTCTGTAATAACATCCTTTTCTGGGATTTCCTTCTTGATTTTTTGTGTGACAAGCGCCTTGTCCCCTGATTTTCACCAGGTAAAGGATAGAATTTTGTTCACAATTCACCCTGGTTTCAACCAGATCCAAATACTCTCCAGAGGTTGCCCCTTTGATCCAAAGCTCATTGCGGGAAGTGCTCCACATGGTGGCAACCTTATGCTGCAAAGCATAATCCAGGGCTTCCCGGTTTACATAACCAACAATTAAAACCTCTTTGGATTCAGCATCCTGCACTACTGCAGGTAAGATTGGCTGGCCACAGGCAGCTGCTTTGGAAAGTTTATTAAAATCAAGTTGAAGAACGTCGCCTTCTTCTAATTCTTTATGTGTAAGGGACATTATCTGTTATTTGGCTGTTTGTTTTCGAGTGGATGTAAAACCGCAGAACGTATTGGAAGGAGGCAAAAACTTCAAAAAGGTGAACCGGTTAACACACAATGTCATTTGGTAAAAGAAATTGACCAGGATGTCATTCTGATCATGAGAAGCGAAACTTGCAACTTCGCAAGAAGAATCTCTCGAAGGATCTGACAGACCCTCCACTGCATTCAGGATGACAAGCTGTCCCGATCTTCTTAACAAAATGACATTGGGTTAATACTGCCCATCTTAAAAGATGTAAACTAAGCCAGTTTATCCTTTAAATAATTCACCAATTGATCCACGGCGATTCTTTCCTGTACCATGGTATCTCGTTCCCGAACAGTCACTGCGCTATCTTCCAGGGTATCAAAATCCACTGTCACGCAAAATGGTGTTCCGATTTCATCTTGTCGGCGGTACCGCTTACCAATGCTCTGGGATTCGTCGTATTCACAAACGAATTGACCGGATACCTTGTCAAAAACATCCTGTGTTGGTTCGGCAAGCTTTTTGGACAGGGGTAAAAACGCCACATGAACAGGGGCAAATTTCTTGTGCAATTTCAAAACAACCCGACTTTCACCACCTTCCAGCTCTTCTTCATGATACGCGTCTACCAAAACACAAAGTGCCAGCCTGTCTGCACCAAGAGCAGGTTCGATGACATGTGGAATATACTTGTCGTTGGTTCCGGGTATCGTATATTGCAGATCCTTTTTGGAATGAAGCTGATGTTGCGTCAGATCGAAATCGCCTCGATGGGCAATACCCCACAATTCGCCCCAACCAAATGGGAATCTGAATTCAATATCCGTTGTCGCCTTGGAATAATGAGATAATTCCTCCTTGGCATGATCCCGCATCCGAATAGATTCTTTCTTAAGACCGTGTTCCAGTGCCCAATTGTAACAGAATTCCTTCCAGTATTCGAAAGTCTTCATCGATTCATCAGGATGACAGAAATATTCCATCTCCATTTGCTCGAATTCTCTTGTTCGAAAGATGAAATTACCTGGTGTAATCTCATTTCTAAACGATTTACCAATCTGCCCAATACCAAATGGAACTTTTTTACGACTTGTTGTTACGACATTTTTAAAGTTTACGAAGATACCCTGGGCTGTTTCCGGTCTCAAATAAACCAGGGCAGCGCTGTCTTCAGTAACTCCCTGGTGCGTTTTGAACATCAGGTTAAACTTTCGGATATCGGTAAAATCCTTAGAGCCGCAGTTTGGACAAACAATTTCCAACTCAATTATTTTGGCTTTCAGATCTTCATTGCTTAGTCCTTCAACCATTTGTTGCGGTTCCTTACGTGCCTCCAGTGTTTCTTCAACCAGCTTATCAGCTCTATGACGAGTCTTACACTCCTTACAATCCATCAAAGGATCGGAAAAACCACCTACATGACCGGATGCTTCCCAAACAGACGGGTTCATCATAATAGCACAATCAATACCCACCACATCATGTCGATTTCTTACAAAGGAATCCCACCAGGCTCTTTTGACATTCGTCTTCAATTCAACGCCCAATGGACCATAATCCCAGGAATTAGCCAAACCGCCATAAATGTCCGATCCCGGGTATACAAATCCCCTGCGCTTGGCCAGGGAGATAATCTTATCCATTGTTACTTCATTACTCATTTTATTTCGTATGGTTGAGGTTAATTGAGTTGAACAAGGATGTCCTCTATTGATTACATCCTCTCTAGAGCGGTGATACCGAAGATATCCAGGGTCTTGTTCAAAACGCCCTTCACTGCCATTGTCAATCCAAGTCTGGCGTTAATCGTATCTGTCTGTTCCGCTTTTAAAATCGGATGGTCATAATAAAACTTATTGAATACCCGGCACAAATCATACACATAACTGCAAAGCACTGCCGGGTTACGGTCATTAGCGCTTTGAGCAATACAGTCCGGATACCTGGCCAGATTTACCAACAATGCAATTTCTTCGGCATTCCAGGAATAAGAATCCTCTGGAACAGCCAAATCCGTGGATTCTGCCTTTCTTAAAACACTGCAGATTCTGGCATGGGTGTACTGTAAATAAGGCCCTGTAGCTCCTTCAAACGAAAGAGATTCTTTGGGATTGAAACTGATCTCCTTTACAGCACCGGTTTTAAGGATAAAATATTTAATCGCGGCTTGACCGATGGCTTCGGCAGTTGCATCTACATCTTCAGTTTCGGCAATCTCTTTGTTTTCCCAACGATTTTTGATCTCCTCTCGCGCCATGGATTTCATTTTATCCATCAGATCGTCCAGATCGACCACAGTGCCTTCCCTGGATTTCATTTTGCCTTCGGGAAGAGTAATCATGCCGTAACTGATATGCTCACAACGATCAGCCCAATCGTATCCGAACTTCTTTAAAATTCTAAAGAGAACGCGGAAATGATTTTCCTGCTCATTTCCAACCACAAACAAACTGCCTTCCAGGGGATAATCGCTAAACTTGGTAATCGTTGTATTGATATCCTGGGTGATATACATGGCTGTACCGTCGCCCCTGAGAAGGATTTTTCTTCCCAGTTTGTCTTCCTCAAGATCAATCGCAACAGCACCATTGTCCTCTTCGTAACAAATTCCCTTTTTCAGGGCTTCCAGGACATATTCTTTGCCGCCCTTATAGGTCTCACTTTCATAATAGACTTTTTCAAAAGTCGCTCCCATGCGGTCGTAGGTTTCCTGAAACCCCTTCAGAACCCAGCTGTTCATAGTTTTCCAGAGTTCCATTACTTCAGGATCTCCTGCCTCCCAATCCCTCAGCAACTGCTGAACTTCTTCCAGAATGCCAGGGTTTTCCTTTTCTTTTCTATCGTAAAGCACGTAATAATCGCCAACCAGCTTGTCACCTTTCTTGCCGGTGCTTTCGGGAGTTGCCTCATCGCCCCACTTCTGATAGGCCAACATCGATTTACAGATGTGCACGCCTCGATCGTTGATCAAATTGGTGCGTATCACCCTGTAACCGATCTTTTCCAGTAAATTGGAAATCACAATACCCAGCAGGTTATTTCTGCCATGCCCCAGATGCAGAGGTTTATTGGTGTTAGGTGCTGAGTATTCCACCATGATTGTTTTTCCCTGCCCATGCACAGAATCTCCATACTGAGCATCACCAGCACATGCTTTAATAAGTTGGCTTGCCAGGTATGATGGTTCAAAATGGAAATTCAGGTAGGGACCAACTGACTTGATCGATGAAAATCCATCACTTGAGCCCCAAGCTTCTGCCAGGGCTTGAGCAATTACGGGCGGACCTTTTCTGGCCAGTTTTGCCAACGGAAAACAGGCAAACGCCAAATGCCCCATTTTTTCATCGGGCGGCACTTCGAACTTGAAGATAGATGGATCCACATCTTCAAGCTGGAATTCCTGCCTAAGCAGCTCTGAAACACGAGCCTGAATCTTCTTTTTCAGATCATTTACGAGGTTGATGACAGCCATGGTACATTATGCTCTTTTTTTCTTTGGTTTGGCTGTTGCTGATTTAAAGGCATCCACAACAGCATCGTACCATTTCCACAAAGGATTATTTTGCTTCTGAGCAGGATCAAAATAAAGTACCACGGGACTGGCCACGAACACGGAAGAGTAGGTACCAACCGCCAAACCGATCAACATGGCAAAACTAAAATCGTGTATAATCTCGCCACCCAATGAGAACAAAGAGAATACAACCAAAAAGGTCGTAACAGAAGTAAGTATCGTACGACTCAAACTTTCATTCACACTGAGGTTGATGACCTCTTCCATGTCTCGTTTAGGAAAGCGAGCAACGTTTTCTCTTACCCTGTCGAACACTACGATGGTATCGTTCAATGAATAACCAATGATTGTCAGAACGGCTGCAACAATCGTTAGAGTAAATTCTTTTTCCATGTACACAAAAATACCCAGGGTAATCAGCACATCGTGAAACAAGGCGACAACAGCAGCAAAACCGTATCGAACCTTGAAACGGATACCAATGTATATCAAAACACCAACCAGAACAAAAAAGGCTGCTTGAAAAGCTTTGTTCTTCAATTCTGCACCGATTTTTGGTCCGACCGTTTCAATCCTTCTTATGTCAAAGGATTGATACTCGGTTTTTAAAATATTAGTAATCTTTTCTGTCAGCTCAGATGCTTTACCTACAATAGCATCTTGAGAAAGGGTCACAATGACTTCATTCTCCGCTTCTTCGCCAAATCTGGTAATATTGACATTGGTTTCGATTTCTTTCTGAAACAGCTGACGAATAACCTCCAGTTGAGGCTCTTCCTGGAATTGAATCTGAATCAGCGTACCTCCTCGAAAATCGATACCGTAGGTCAATCCTTTTGCGATCAGGCCACCAATACTGGCTAGTAATAAGACGGCGGAAATCACAAAACCTATTTTTTTCTTTCCCAGGAAATCCCAATCAGGGGTCGTCTTAAATATCCTCATGGTTCAGCCTATATAGAGATTTTTTCTAGTCTTTGTTTTCTTAAATAAACCAGCTCAAATAGTGAACGTCCAACTATAATACTGGTAAACATACTGGCAATGATTCCTATAATCAGTGTCACTGAAAAACCTTTAATGGCGCCGGTACCAAACTGGAAAAGCACGACCGCTGCCAGAACGGTTGTAATGTTGGCGTCAAGAATTGTGACGGTCGCTTTCTTAAAGCCTGTGTTTACTGCTGTTCTGATAGGACTTCCCCTGCCGATTTCCTCGCGAATACGCTCAAAAATCAACACGTTGGCATCAACCGCCATACCGATGGTTAAAATGATCCCGGCCATACCAGGTAGTGTAAGGGTTGCCTGAAAGTATGCCAGTGCAGCAGCAATCAAGGATAGATTAAATAACAGCGCCATGACCGCGAACATTCCGGCTACTTCGTAGTAGATCATCATGAAAAAGATCACCGCAGCAAATCCGATTGCCAGGGCAATGATCGACTTTCTAATCGAATCTTCACCCAGGGAAGGTCCAACCGTTCTTTCCTCATTAATTTCAATAGGTGCCGGAAGTGCACCGGATCTTAGTACCAATGCCAGTTCAGCTGCTTCTTCAGGAGAGAAATTCCCTGTTATGACAGCTTCACCACCTGCAATTTCTTCGTTAATTCTTGGCGCTGATTGAACCTTGCTATCCAGCACAATGGCCAGCAAGCGGCCAACATTGTTCCTGGTGATGTCCGCAAAAATACGCTTCCCTTTATCATCTAGAGAAAGACTCACCGAAGCCTGACCCGTTTGAGAGAAACTTACCCGACTGTCTCTGATGCGGTCTCCCTGCAGCAAGACCTTTTTCTCAAGTACATATGGGCGAGTAGAGACAACTTCTTTTGTCAGCGGATCACGAATTTCCTCCATCAACACTACATTGTCATTGCCCGGGTTATCTATGGAGGCGTTATTGGCAACGAGCATAAACTCCAGAACAGCTGTTGTTCCAATCACTCTTCTTGCCTGGTCAGGATCTTCCAGTCCCGGTAATTGGATAATTATCGAATTGTCGCCTTGCAACTGAATACTCGGTTCTCTTACACCCAACTGGTCAATTCTGTTTCGAATCGTTTCCAGGGCTTGTTCAATAGCCTTTCTTTTGATTCGTGTAATTTCATCCTCTTTTAATGTTACCAGGTACCCACTCTCAGTCTTTTCAGAATCGTATATGGCTCCCAGCAGCCTTTCGTACGCATCACCCTGCAATTCGAAGGACTCGTCTTCTTCAATAACTATCTCAATCTGGTTGTTGTCAATTTTAGAAACGCTAACATAATTAACAGCCTCTTCAATCATGACATCTTCCAGATCCTCAACCATCCTGGTAAGCACGGCATCCACAACGGCATCCGATTTGACACCAATGTCCATGTACATACCACCTTGAAGATCCAAACCGCGACTGATCACGTTTTTACGAGGTTTGGGGCGGGTGTAATATCGATTTTCTCCTTCTCGATAGGATACTTCCAGTTTGTCATCCAAAAACGTCTGTAAAGGCTCGCCTTGGGCATTTAATCGCTTGCCTTCCTGCATCTCAAACACCACGCTGGTTTTGTTTTCAGAGAGAGAAAGCTTTTCGATTTTGCGGACATTGGTAAACAATCCATTGAGCTTGTCAGCGATATGGGACAGAAAAACAGATTTGTCGGCACCCTCTCTCAGGTACAAAAAGTCTCCCTGGTTCGTTTTTTCATGTCGAAAATTGTCTTCAAGAATTTTCTCCAGAATCGGATGGCCAACAGGATATTCAAAGCCTTCTTCCGTCATCAGCATCAAGCGTTTGTTCTTTATTTCTACCAGTGCCAGGTTAATCTCTTTTAAAGGTTTGTAAAGCTGCTTGATGCGTTGAAACTGTTGTTCAACCTGGGCGGTTTTACTTCCTTCCTCTTGCGGTAAAACTGATAATACCGTTGGGATATTGTATGCGATTGCAGCAGCCAATACTGCTAATATTGCGAGTCCTTTCCAGGGTATTTTCATTACTTGTTCTCTGATTCTGTTTTGTTATCTTCGATTTCTTTAACGGGCTTGCTGCGAACAATGTCCGCCACTTGGTTTTTTTGAAGTTTGACAATAGTCTTTTCGGCAATTTCCACCAGCATAAAATCTTTATCATCAAAGTATTTGTTAATCTTTCCGTGGATACCGGAAGATGTAATAATCTGATCTCCCTTCTTCAGAGAGGCAATCATTTGCTGATGCTTTTTTACTTTTTTCTGTTGAGGTCTGATAACCAGTAAAAAGAAGATTAGAAAAATCGAACCAAACAGAATTATCTGTGACATTGCACCGCCACCTCCGCCTCCTTGAGGGGACATAGCATAAAGATCAGGAACTAATGAAAACATGATGTACTCCACTAAATCTAATTTGAATTGCTCACATGAAGTTGTGATACGTAACGAGAGTTGCCCGGTTTTTTAGAATAGTCAGAAATAAAAAAACTCGCATCAAGGCGAGTATTTGAGTCGTATGTCTGGTTTTGGCATCCAACTGCTAAAAATTTTGGATACTGATGCAAAACCAGGTAATGACTTATCCAGTTTTCAAGGCATTCTTAATGAGTACCTTTGATAGCGGATTAACGTCAACCGAAAATTATGGCTTAAAGCCTCGACAGCGAATTATGAGTGAATCGATCGAATTGGCGGGATCTCGCTCCTAGAAGTAGATAGGTTTTGCCCTGGGGCTTTCTCGATCCGCAGATTTGCCCTTAAAAGCAGCGTTGGCAACTGTTTTTGCGTGTTTGATCATATCGTTGATACCTATCGCCTGCCAGCCAAAACCACAGATATGCAATCCTTCAAATTTTTTTTGCAATTGTTCCCTGTATTCAAGAAATTGCAAATGCCCCATTTCCAGCTGGGGAATACCCGAAGCTGGCCTTAACACTTGAGAGAAAACCGGTTTGGCAGGAAGTTTGATCAATTTGCTTACATCCTTGATGGCGCGTTTAATCATCTCCTCATCATCCAAGCATAGATGCTCCGGGTTTCTTGTACCACCGACCAGAATTTCAATCAGGTTAAATCCTTCTGGTGCTCGTTTCGGGAACATGTGGATAGAAAATAGCGTTCCCAGGGCAAAACGCTTTTCAATTTTGGGAGCGAGGTAGCCAAACCCAAAAGGAATGTCTGCCGTGTTGTCAAATCCCAACACCACATTGTTAACAACAGCTTCCCTGACAGCTGATTGAGGTGGTTTCTGCAATCCATTTAAAATTTTAAGCGCGCTGTTAATGGGAAGAGCCAGAACAATCTGTTTGGTTTGAATCAGTTCTCCATTTACTTCCAGTTCCCAACCTTCTTCAGTCTTCTTTATTTGTTCTATGGCACTTTCATACTGGATTACCTTGCCTGACGCCAGCTTTTTCAAAAGAAACTCCATCCCATCTTCGAAACTGACCATGGACGGCATTCCCGCGGAGGTTTTATTTTTACGGCTTCTTATCGCACCTCTGAAGACAGACCCATATTTTTTTTCCAGATCTCGAATTCCGGGCATTGCGGCATCGATGCTCAAGGTTTCAATATCGCCGGCATAGGTACCCGTCAAGGCGATATCAGCAAAAGGCAGAATTGCTCTCCCAAAACGATAGGACGCCCACTGGGCAATGGTTTGCTCACCAGATTTGGGTTTCTTCCATAAGTCTGCAAGCACCCTTAATTTTTCAGGAAAAGAGAGTAATTTGCTTTTTATGATGGTAGGCGGAGATTGGGGGATTTGAGCCAGCTTCCCGTTTTTGCAGATATATCGTTTAAACTGTTTTAAAGGCGCCTTAAGAACATGCTCTGTTAATCCCAAGTCATTCAGTAATTCCCTACTCTCTTCAACGTTATCCAAAAATCCGTGGGCTCCCCATTCGGCAAGAAACCCTTGCTCTTTCATGCTGCGAATGGCACCACCGGGTCTTTCGGTTTTTTCCAAAATCAAAATTTTTGCTTCAGGGGCTTGTTTCTTCAGGAAGTGTGCCGTGCTCAACCCGGAAAGACCGGCTCCGGCGATCACAATGTCAAACTCAGGTGTGTTCATTTAATTACAGGGAGTTGTTGAATTTAAAGGATAGCGTTGTCTGTTATTCTGATTATCGGTTGTCGCGATGGTGGCTGTAAAGGTTCGTCCACCATCCAGTTGAAATTTGGAAAGTTGGCAACCCTGGCCTGAGAGATTTATTTTGATTGTATTCCTGTCTTCCCAGTCTACGTTCACTTGCACGGAATAGGGCGATTCGACTTCCAATTTCCGGATAAAGGGTTGGTTCTTTTTAGGCGGAATATATATATAATAAGTCTTGTCCGAAATCATTCTCAGCGATTCACCGTTAGCAGCAATTTCAAACAACGGATACAGTAATTTCTTGGTTGTAAAACTCCATTCAAACTCAAATCGCTGCCCTTCATGCTGATACCTGACAGCAGCATAATACTCTTTCCCCCAGTCCAACCGATTTAGAGGAAAAAGTGCAAATTCCTTATCGGAGAATTTTTGGTTTGGATCATTACTTTTCTGCATAGTAAGAAAGGGCTCAACTTCGATCCATTCCTGCTGATCCCGTTCGAACAATTGAAAAGACAGTAGTTTAACTTCCGAATAAGCAGTTGGATTAAACTGAATGGACACCGGATAACCTGATACGGACATGTTTGGTAGCGGATCAGGAATTTCTTCATAAAAAACGACAGGAATATCCACACCCCCATTTGGCGGCCAGACAACTATTTCGGGATTCTTCTCTTTTGTCCGGGTTTCGAGCTTATCAACCAGATCCACTGCCACTCGCTTCGTCCGTTTACAAAAATCTTGGTAGTAGTGACCTTCCCGTATGGTTGGTGCTGTTTTGCAGAATTGATTCAAACCTTCATTTCCCATGTTATAGACAACATTATATCCGCGATCAGCCCTGTCCAAAGCAATGCCGATTTCATCTTTGGTAAAATCCAAAAAGCCAAAACGATGATAAATAGCCCCCATCAGCCCATCCACGGATGCCAGGGAATCACCATCTCCCGTAGAATGATTTTCCGTCACGATGCGAGCATTGTAACCTTCCCTTAACGCACGATCGCTTGGATAAGTCCCGGTAAATCCAATTCTTCCTGAACTCTCCACATGACTGATAATTCTGTTTCTTGATAGATACCTGGCATGATTGGCAGATGATCGTTCCAGAACGGGATTCCATTCAAAAGGAATCATTCCGGCTTGTGTTCTGAGCTGATTGAGATATTGGAAGGCAGCCCGGGCTTCCATGGTCAAATCCTGGGCCAGAGCGATAAAAGATGAGAACGTCAGTAGAGTTGCAAACCAAAAACCAATCAGCTTATTCCTCATTTTTTTCCTGCTTTTTTTGTTGCCATTCGCTTATAAACTGGAATACCGTGCGGCCGGAAGGTTGATCGTGGTTGTTAAACTGTGCGAATTGATTGAATTCCTTTAACAGCTCGTCTGATGAATAGTTAATTCCGGTTTTATCCGCCGATCCAAAAAGAATTCTTTTAAGATCGTCAAATACGGGAACTTCATAAAAAAGTTTCATACCAAATCGATCATCGATTGCCCTTTTTTCGTCAATAAGCTGTTTTTGTTCGGGAAATCGTTCATCCAGTTCCCCGCGAAAAACCAGGTCCTTACGATTGGCAGTGGCTATCAACAATATGTTTTTAGCAGGGTTGATAACACTGCCTTCTAAAATTGTCTTGAGATGTTTGTAATCGGAACTGTCTCGATCAAAGCTGAGATCATCACAAAATAGAATGAACTTTTCCGGTTTATGATTCAAATACTCGGAAAGGGCAGGTATCAATTCCAGATCTTCCTGGCTAATTTCAATCAATCTTAATCCCTTTTCCACAAAGGCATTCATCAGTGCCAAGACACTGCTGGATTTTCCGGTTCCACGCCCCCCCCAAAGCAGAACATGATGAGCAAATCGTGTTTCGATGAAATTCTGCGTGTTCTCCAGGAGTTTTTGTTTGTTAGTGTCAATACCGATCAACTGATCAAATTCCAGCGATTTTTCCGGCAACACCCCCTGTAAGTTAAATCTGCCATCCTCGTATCTTTCAATAGTGAAGGCAGGAAAGCAGCTATACATTCCACCTGAATTCTCCTGCCAGAATTCCAGCAATCTTGCAGGCATGTTGCTCCAGCCATCCTCATTGAATCGGCTGTTTAACATCTCCTCCAAAACTTTCGGGGGTTTTTTCTCATCATTTCCACTTTCCATTTGACCCAATGGATAAAGCTCAGGTCGGCATTTCGTTCCAATTTCGACCAGGTTTAAGAAACTCATGGCAAGATGATGAGGTGAGGCGGAATGTAGTTGTTCAAACAACCTGCAAACAGGGGTAAGATTTTCAATACTAACCGGTTCCAGGTTGTTTTTGATCACACCGGAATCTGTTAGAATCAGCAGTAGCAATCGCTTCCAAGTATCCTTTTCAGACAACCCGTTTGTGTGTTTGACTGCAGTCCAAACCTCCTGCCGAAAGCTGTTCCAAAGAGTAAAAAAGCCGTTATCACCACGAAGCTCCTGGTTGAGCCATTCATTGTGCCTGGCAAACAACAGGTCCAGTCCGTTCTCCTGTTTAATTTTCCACTGAACCAGCAGTTCAGTTTCTATAAGTTCCATCAATTCCAAAAATAGAGAAAGAGGTGAACTCGATTGAAACAGATTTCGACAACCGGTGACCGTTACCTGATCCAGCACCCATCCCACAATATCGATCAAATTCTCATAGGCTTGATCGATGGCACCTTCATCCCATGTGCCGCTGTTAATCTTTTGGTTTTTTTGGTCAGTCATTTGATAGTAAAGTCAATAATTATAGATATTTATAAAATGCTTTGTAGGCCTTGTAAGTATGATAAACATCCGCTTTGGATGATATTTCAAATGGAGCATGCATGGATAGGAGCGCGGGCCCGCAATCAGCCACTTCCATTCCAAATTTGGCAAGAAAATAGGCAATTGTTCCGCCGCCGCCCTGGTCAACCTTGCCTAATTCAGCCGGCTGCCATAATACTTGGTCTTTATTAAATGCCTGTCTTAATTCCGCCATAAACTCAGCATGAGCATCGTTTGTTCCAACCTTACCTCTCGATCCCGCGTACTTGGTTAAACAGACACCGAATCCAATCTTTCCGGCATTCATGGATTCATTCACCTCTCTCCACTCTGGATCTATCCCGGCGTTCACATCACAGGAAAGAAATTTGGAATTGGCAAGCGACTGAATCAAGGTGTTGTATTCCCCTTTTCCATAAAACTGAAGCACATCGTTAACTATTCTTTCAACCAGGTTAGAGTTTGCTCCACTGTTACCCATTGAGCCGATTTCCTCTTTATCGAAAAAGGTAACGATCAGGTTTCTTTTTTTTACTTTACCCACCACATCCAACAGGGCCTGTAAACCACAGAATGCACACACACGGTCGTCCTGACCGTATGATCCGACAAAACTTCTGTCAAACCCGACGTCCCTGGCTTTACCAGCCGGCACCACTTGCAATTCGGCGCTTACGAAGTCCTGCTCGGTAATGCCATGTGATCTATTTAAATAATCCAGAATCGCCAGTTTCACCGCGTCTTTTTCCGACTTGAATTTATAGGGTATGGAACCGACAAGGATATTCAGTTGTTCTCCTTCAATTGCCGTTGCAATCGGTTTTTTGTTCTGATTTTTCGCCAAGTGCGGCAATAAGTCGTTGATGGTGAAAACCGGATCATTCCCCGATTCACCGATACAAATGGTTCTGGAAGATCCGTTTTCAAATACAATAGTACCATGAAGCGCCAAAGGCCTGGTAACCCATTGGTATTTTTTTACCCCGCCATAATAGTGGGTTTTCATATAAGCCATGTCCTCCGATTCGTACAAAGGCATTTGCTTGAGGTCAAGCCTCGGAGAATCAATGTGCGATCCGCTCATCAGAAAACCTCGGCCGAATGACTTTATATCATTGACCACCACCAAAGCCCCCGCTACATCGTTATATTTTAAAAATAACCGTTTGTTCGTTTTTTTTGCTTCCTTTATATCCACAAACCGGTGCTTTTTAGACCAGGATTCAATTGTAGAGATGGCCTCCCGTTCAGTTTTACTGCTATTCAAGAAGTCTTTGTACCTTTCAGCAAGCCTGGAAATGTCATCCTGTTCTTGTTTTTTGATTCCATGCCAGGCTGATTTTTTTTTGAATAGTAATTTCTCACCAAGTTTTTTAAGGGGATCGGTTTTCTTTTTATCCTTGACCGATTGCGCCATAATTCCTCCAAGTAATAATAAACGGCGATCGTATTTGAGTAAATGGCTGTGATCGTCGTATTGGAATGCAAAAATGATGTCTGAGTTGCTAATAAGACTTATTGGAATATTAGTAGTCTCTTCAAACCCTAGTCAATCTAAAACGGCGTAGCTGCAGATATAGCAAAGGTTTACGACTTGGTGCCAAATGATAAGAGGAGGGAAAAACGGGCAGACTAAGTTCCTATTTGATCTGCCTGCCCATCAGGTATGATAAATTAGGCAAGTTCTTTAATTTTATCCAGCTCTTCCTCGTAGAGAATCTTTTCTATGTCCAGCAGAATTTTCACTTTCTCTCCGATCTTACCCATACCCTGAATATAGCTGCTTCCAATTCCGGAATGGGTTCTTGGAGGAGGATCAATCTGATTTTCAGGAATATCGACCACTTCGTTGACTGTATCCACAATCAAGCCGATGGAAATGTTATTGATCTGTACAACGATGATGCAGGTGCGATCATCGTAGTCTCTGGAATCCAAACCAAAACGTTTGCGGATATCCATGACTGAAATTACGTTTCCACGCAGGTTAATTACCCCGATAATAAAACCAGGCATATCAGGAACTTTTGTAATTTCCTGCATGACAATAATCTCAATAATATGGCGAATCTCAATTCCGTACTCTTCGTTACCGAGGCGAAAAGATAGGTATTTATCTTTTTGAGTATCCTCATCCAATTCATCATAAAGATCTGTTTCAAAATCGGTTCTTTCTTTAACAGCTTCCATCTTTTCTCCTAAAATGTCCGAAACATTTTTAGTTTCGTTCAGTTTATTCTGAAATTACTATCAGAATGGCTTTTTTAAATCTTGTTGCGAGTTGATGATGACCTTTCAAAATCAGACTTAACCATTAATATTAAGTCATTGAATAACACTTGCTGGTAATTCTATTCTATCTTTAGTGTATTATACAATAAGGTATTTTACAAGATTGTTGTCAGAAAGCTATTTTTTTTTCTTTCTTCCTCTACGAGGTTTAGCTGCCGCCTTTGCCGCCAATAGATCTACTGCTTCATCCAATGTAATTGCCGTGTGGTCCTTGTCTTTCGGAATTGAAGCATTTATTTTTTGGTGTTTGACATAGGGTCCGTATGGTCCTACAAAAACATTTACAGGATTTCCATCTTCCGGATGAGGTCCCAGTTCTTTTAATGGTTCCGCAGATTTTCTCCTGGTGCGTTTGGGTACGCTAAGAATTTCCAAAGCCCTTTCCAAACTAACATCGATAATACTGTCTGTGGCTGTTAATGACCGGTAATCCTTACCGGACCCGGGATCTTCATGGACGAGATAAGAGCCATACCTGCTGATTCCCACCATCACTCTTCCGCCTGTATCCGGATGTTTTCCCAGTTCTCTGGGAAGGGACAATAACGAAAGGGCGACTTCCATATTTACTTCAGATTCTTTCATCCCCTTAGGCAGAGTCACCCGTTTCGGTTTTGCCTTGCCTTCTTCAACTTCACCAAGCTGGATATATGGACCGTAAGTGCCGTTTAACAGGTAAACCGGTTGCGACGTTTCCGGATGGATGCCCAGTTCCTGTGATCCCTTTTTTTGCTGCATCAGAATCAAGTCGACCATTTCCTGATTTAACTCAGCCGGGCTAACATCCTGGGGAATCGATGCTGTTGTTTTTTCTTCTTCATCAAGGGTTTCCAGGTAAGGACCATAGCGACCAATACAGATTCTGGCCTTGATATCATCAAACTTGAGATTACGAAATTCTCCAGGTGGTATTTCTTCAATCTTGCTCTCGGTAATATTCTGAATGCCTTTCTTTCCCAGAAAAAACTTCTTCATGTAAGGCAGCCATTCCGTTTCATTACTGGCAATCTCATCCAATACCTGCTCCATTTTGGCAGTAAATCCCGGATCAACCAGGTCTTTGAAATGCGTTTCCATTAACCCGGAAACAGCAAATGCTACAAAACTGGGAACCAGGGTGTGATTTTGGATCTTCACATATCCCCTGCTGACAATGGTATCGATGATGGTGGCATAAGTACTGGGCCTGCCAATACCTTCCGTTTCCAGTTTCTTAACCAGGGATGCTTCGGTATATCTATGCGGAGGAAGGGTTTCATGACCATCTGCTGTTAGTTCTTCGCACTTCACTTTTTCTTTGGGTTTCAAATCGGGGAGTACAATTTCCTTGCTGTCCAGCATTTCATCAGGATCATCGCTTCCTTCGACATATGCCCTGAAAAAACCGGGAAACTCAATGCGCTTTCCCTTGGCACGGAAAATGGCTTCTTCCGCTTCAATGTTTGCCGTTATATGAACCTGCTTTGCATCCTTCATCTGTGTCGCCACGGTCCGCTTCCAAATCAGTTCATACAGACTTAGCTCCACTCCTGTCAGATCAGATTTTTTAGGAAGGGTAAAGGTGCTTCCCGCCGGTCGGATGGCCTCGTGAGCTTCCTGTGCGCCTTTACTTTTAGACTTGAATTCCCGTGGTTTTACTGTCAGGTAATCATCCCCGTACATGGAAGTGACACATTTCCTGGCGGCTTTCATGGCTTGATCGGACAGATTGACTGAGTCAGTACGCATATAGGTGATAAATCCGCGCTCATACAATCCCTGGGCAACTTGCATGGTTTTGCGAGGAGATAGTCTTAACTTCCTGTTTGCTTCTTGTTGCAACGTCGAAGTGATGAATGGTGGTGCAGGTTTAACGGTGGAAGGTTTCTCATCAACGGATTCCACAACCCAGTCTTTATCCAACAAGCGACTTTCCAAAGTCCGTGCATCTTTTTCATCCAGAAGTAATACTTTTTTGCCTTTGGCTATTTTACCCGTGTTCTCATCAAAATCCTTTCCGGTCGCAATCCTCTTACCGTCAAGAGAATGAAGCTTGGCCTGGAATGATGTTTTATCTTTTTTCAGTGTGGCCTTTAAATCCCAATAATGACCTTTTTTAAAGGCTCTTCTCTCTCGTTCTCTTAATACTATCAGTCTTACCGATACGGATTGAACCCTCCCTGCAGACAATCCGGTAGCGATTTTTTTCCACAACAAAGGAGATATAGTATAACCGTACAACCGATCCAGAATTCTCCTGGTTTCCTGGGCTCTGACAAGGGATGTGTCAATTTCCCGACAATTCTTCAATGAATTGGATATCGCCGTTTTGGTAATTTCATGAAAAACCATCCGCTTAATGGGGACTTTCGGCTTGAGTACTTCAATTAAATGCCAGCTGATGCTTTCTCCTTCACGATCCTCGTCAGTTGCCAGTATGACTTCATCAGCATTTTTAATGGCATCCTTGAGTTCTTTGACAACCTTCTTCTTTCCCTTGGGAATAACGTATAGCGGCTCAAAGTTTTTAGTTACATTGACGCCCAGTTGAGACCAAGATTCTTTTTTAACTTTTTCAGGTATTTCGGCTGCAGATTGTGGCAAGTCACGGACATGACCCATGGAAGCCACGACTTTATAGCCTTTTGGAAGAAAATCTTTGATGGTTCTTGCTTTTGTTGGTGATTCGACAATTACTACAGAAGTCATTCAGGCCTTTGCTGGGAATTAGATATTGATATTTGAAAACGTAACCTAAAGATATTGAAATAAAAACGACCTTGGCGAAACTGTCAAGTGCAAAACATTAAAATTGTTTAAATACAAAGGTAAAGATAGGATCAATCTTGTTCATCATCAACAATCTTATCCAACAAAATCTACCTGCTCATGGTTTTGTTTCATCATTTTTGAATCGTAAACAACAGGCTTTGCAGATCGACAAACCGACTTATCAAGTGATTGATACACTCCGATGTAACGAATCCAGCCATCGCCGTGCACTTGTAATTATTTAAACATACTACAAATTTCAATCAATCTGCAACCTGTTTTACTGGAACAACTGCCTTTGCTGCTGTTCCATCATCCTTTCATTGCCGGTTATTTTGTTTTTGTCTTATTGAATTTTTTGTAAACACTTTCGTCTTGCTATTCCAACCAATCACATTCGGACAATTGTACTTCAATCCAAGATAAGTTATTATCTGCGACAGAATAGACAATACAATCAATTTATGATCTTGCCATTAAGGACTCGTATGAAGCTGAATCTTTTAGTATCAACGTCACAAATCAATAGTAAAGAAGGGAAACTACTTGGTACAGGTACTGTTAACGGTTTGGGACACTTGGCTGAAATTATGGTTGCCAATGGTATACACGGGGATATTTACGATCTGCCTAATGGCTCCAGAAATCCAACGATTGCCAGTCCATTCTCGTTGAACAACGGATTTGCTTTAACCACCGACGAATTAAACCTGTTTGAAATTCCCGAGCTTGAATTCGATCCTGGCTTCCGCAGGCACCTGGAGGATCTGCACAATACCAATCAGCAATTATACAGGGACAATCGAACAGTCAGCTATACCTTGAAAAGAACTATCATTCCCTGGGTCTTGCAGCATTGTTACGAGCTATTTAAAGAAAATCTTTCTGAAGACCGACAGACCGACTACCAAAACTTTTGTGAAACCGCAGCCTACTGGTTGGATCACTATGCCTTGTATGAAGTACTAAAAGGAGAAAACAATCAGCTTCAAAAGCAGGATTATCGTGATTTATCAGCGTATGAAGCTCTTCAATTCAAAATACACCATGAAGATCTGATAGGATATTATCGTTATGAGCAATTCTTATGCTATCTGCAAAGAACGGCTATTCATAAGAAACTTAGGGATTTGAGTATTGGACTGATTGTAAATCTGCCATTTGGTGTCGAGTTTGATAGCGCCGATGTATATTTTCATCCGGAGGTTTTTGAGCCAGGCATCCAGGTCGGATGTTCCCCCGAACCGGAGCATGGATATCCCGAGCAGGCCTGGGGGGTTGCCGTTTACAAAGAACGCTCGACAGGATTGCAGGAATACTTGTCCGAAAAAATGCGTTGGCTGGCACGTTTTGGCGATGGAGTTTTTCTTGACCACATGGTGGGTTGGTGCGGTCAGTATGTGGTTCCTTTGGAAATTCCCATGGATAGTGTTTATCCCCATGGAAGGTTTTTAACAGAGGACCATGAAAAACGGGTGGAAAATCTCATCTGGTTTCTGGAAATTATTGACAGGGCCGGCCTGGAGATCAGAGGAGAGGTTGCCGGCGATGCCCCAAGGGTAAGAGCAACCCGGGAAGCCATTGACTATTTCAAGCATATCAACGGTACGGTTAGAGCTATGGCCATACCCCGCTGGGAAGCCGAGAACGATCGGCTCATACCCTTATCCAGTTATAGCCAGTCAACATTAATGATGGTGGAAACTCACGATACCTCAACATTGTTGCAGTATCTCCTTAACAAAAAAGGCTATTTTGATGATTTTGAAGCTCCCCAACGAATATTGGAGTTTTGCCGCAGGGTGCTCGGCTTGCCGTTTGTTCAAAAAGATATACCATTACAGCTGGAAAATTGCCCGGAAGACTTCTGGATTGAGGTTTTTTCCAGATTATGCAGAGGTTCAAAGAGCGACGACGTCGTTTTCACCCTTCCCGGCATAATCTCGTTGCTTTCGCCTCAATATCGATCGTCCACCATCGAAAACAACATCAACGTTAAACCCGGTACTTCCGGTAAAATCGGGAACGGCTGGAGAAACTGGAGTTATTTCTCTCCACCAATCGAAACAATCAACGAAGATCTGTTGATTAAACAAGCTCTCGCGATTGCAGGCAGAAGAACCTATCAAAAGTTCGATTATTTTCACAACCTTGATGTTAATTCTCTGCAGAAACCCGGACTTACCATCTTGCGCTCCATACCCCTGGGCCGCCAAATTATATATCTTGACAACCATTCAAAATGGCAGATTCTTCCACTCAAGGAATCGATTGCGGGCTTAATCAATGCTGAATTGATTGTTGGTAACGAGGGTGATAGGGAGATTTGGCACCACATCAATCTGGAATCCATCATAGATCTAGAAATAGACTGTGACTACAGGTTTCAGGATCTCAATGGAGGTAGGGAGTGCTATACTTATTCATCTGCTCAAATTAAAAGAGATGGTCTTTTCGTCAAGCTTCAGCCCGGACAAGTACACCACTTCCTGGTGTACGAAGACAGTTCTATTGAGCCCCTTGTTCTGTCGGAGGAAGAGAGTCTTTAATTATGCTGTTTCCGCAGATTTGATTCGGTGAAAGCTTAGACGGTTTTCTTGCAGTCTCACTTCGATGTAATCACCATGCTTGATGGTTCCGTCCAGGATTTTATAGGCAAGCACGTCCTCCAACTCCCTTTGCAATATTCTCTTCAGAGGCCTGGCTCCGAATTCCGGGTCATATCCTTCTTTAGCGAGGTGACTACGAACTTCACTTGTGATTTTAATCTGGGTGTTGTTATTACTCATCAATCGGTTAACCAGTCGATCGATCTGAATATCAACCAACTGCTCCAGATGTTGCACATTCAAGGCTGAAAACACAATAATCTCATCAAGCCTGTTCAGAAATTCCGGCCGAAACTTGGTCAGAAGAATTTTGCGTGCCATCGCCTTGTTAACTTTCTTCTTCTCGGCTTGAACTTTTAAAACTATTTCGCTTCCCAGGTTGGTGGTCAGTATAATAATGGTGTTTTTAAAATCCACTTTATACCCACGAGAATCGGTGAGAACACCATCATCCAGAATTTGCAGCAGGATATTAAAGACCTCCGGGTGACCCTTTTCTATTTCATCAAACAAAATCACGGAATATGGTTTGCGATGCACGGCATCGGTCAAGATTCCACCCTCCTCAAACCCGGTGTATCCGGGAGGTGCTCCCAATAACCTGGAAACGGTATGTTTTTCCATGTATTCGGACATATCCAGTCTGATCATGGCTTTTTCGTCGTCAAAGAGAAAAGATGCCAGGATTTTAGCCAGTTCCGTTTTACCAACTCCTGTTGGTCCCATAAAGATAAACGATCCAAGGGGTCTGTTAGGGTCCTGAATCCCGGTTCTTGCCCTCCGAATAGAGTTGGAGACAGCAATCAGGGCTTGACTTTGCCCAACCACCTTTTCGGCCAGCGTTTTTTCCATATTGAGCAGTTTCTTCTGTTCTTCCGCCAGCATTTTAGACACGGGAATGCCGGTCCATTTAGAAACCACCCCGGCGATATCTTCTTCATCAATTTCCTCTTTCAAAAGCCGTCCCTGACCATGTGATCCCATCGGTTTGTTTGCATCCTGTAGTTCGCGCATTAGATTATCCAGGGTGCCATATCTCAGTTTAGCTGCCAGTTCCAGATTCCCGGATCGTTGAGCTTCTATTTCCTGTTGTTGAGCGACTTCAATCTCCTCTTTCAGCGAACGAACTCTCTGGATTTCATCTCGTTCTTTATGCCACTGGGCTTTTAAACGTTTGTTTTCTTTTCGCAGATCCTTCAATTCACTTTCAATCGTTTTCAAACGTGGTGCGACTTCGCTTTCATCTTCCTTTTCCAGCCCCTTTTTTTCGATTTCAAGTTGCATGATCCGTCTGTCATTTTTATCGATCGCCGTGGGTCTGGAATCGATTTCAATACGAATGGATGAAGCCGCCTCATCAATCAAATCGATCGCCTTATCCGGAAGATAGCGGTCGGTAATATAACGATCGGCCAGTTTCGCAGCAGCCATAATAGCGGAATCCTTAATACGGACTCCATGGTGAACCTCATATTTACCCTTTAGCCCACGAAGAATACCCACACAATCATCGATATTGGGCTCTCCGATGGTTATTTGCTGAAACCGCCTTTCCAAAGCCGGGTCTTTCTCAATGTATTTCTTATACTCCTTAATCGTTGTAGCCCCCACACAGTGAAGAAATCCCCTCGCCAACGCCGGTTTCAGCATGTTGGATGCATCCAGTGCGCCCTCGGACGCCCCGGCACCCACCAGGGTGTGGAGTTCATCAATGAAGAGAATATTGCTTTCCTCCGATTCCTCCAGTTCACGGAGCAGCTTCTTTAACCGATCTTCAAACTCTCCGCGATATTTTGCTCCAGCAACCATGGCTGCGAGATCCATCGACAACAGGTTGCTTTTTTTCAAGGTTTCCGGTACATCTTCGTGGTAAATTCGCTGGGCCAGTCCTTCTATGATCGCTGTTTTCCCCACTCCCGGTTCTCCGATTAGGACAGGATTGTTTTTCGTTCTTCTTGAAAGAACCTGGATGACGCGACGTATTTCCTCATCCCTTCCTATCACCGGATCAAACTTATTATTTTGTGCAAATTCAACCAGATTCTGGCAGTATTCGCTAACCATCGATTCTTCAACCGGCTCCCCCCTGGTGGTAATTCTCTTTCCTTCTCGATGCCTGCGAATCTCCGATTCAACCATTTTGTAAGTGACACCCGCCCTGCGCAGCAAACTGGATGCCTTGGTTCCGGTATGGGCTATAACCCCCAGAAGAAGATGTTCAGGATTTAAATAATCATCTTTCAGCTGTTCAGCTTCCATTTCAGCTTTTTTAATGATTTGTTCACAGCTGTGGGAAAGGTAAACTTCCGAACCGGCAGTACGACTCTTGGCAAGAGTGTGAATATGATCCTCCAGATCTGCCTCCAAAGCCTGAATCGCATCCCCCACTTTTTCCAGTATTTGCGCGACAATCCCTTCATTTTGGCTCAACAGAGCAAGAAGCAGATGCTCTGCCTCCATTCTCTGCTGTTGACTTTCAGAGACAATACGATGCGCTGCATAAATCGATTCTTCTCCCAGGCGCGTAAAGCGCTCCATATCTAAGCTCAAGTTTAACCCCGTTATTAGTCATTCAAAATTAATCAGCGGATCATTCACTCCATATGGTTTTCTACTATAATACATTTTTCCATGGCAAACCAGTAAGGCGTGATATTCCTGAAAAAGTTCCTTTTTCTTTTCCAGTGAGGATTCAAAAAGATACTTTAGTTCGTCATACGACATTTTTTTATCGATTATGCCCAGCTGCATACAAATTCTTGTTGTGTATGCATCGATCACAAAACTGGTTTTGTCGAGGGCATACAGCAGAATGCAATCAGCAGTTTCGGGACCAATTCCCTTAATGGCAAGTAATTTTTCTCTGACAACCGGTGTGCTCTCGTCCTTAAGTTTTACAAACGAATGCGTTCGCAGAAAGTTGACCAGACGTTTAATAGTTTGAGATTTTTGATTATAATATCCGGCACTTTTAATTGCCACAGCTATTTGTTCAGAATTTGCCCTTCGTAATGCTGTCAAAGAAAACAGGTTCGAAGTCTTGAGTTCGCGCAGTGCTGGCACGACATTCTGCCATTTGGTGTTTTGGGTTAGGATGGCACCCAGGCAAATTTCCAGTTTTTGGGCAGAATTTTGAGGAAAATTATAATCACGCGGATGGCACCCTTTTTTAAAATAACCATTTGTCGCCCCAGAAGGTATAGAAAAATAGAGGGGCCACCAACCCTGGTATCCATATGATTTTAAGAGCTTTTCATACAAATCAGTCAATTTTCGCTGCAATTGCATTAATAATACATCTGTTAATTATTGATTGGTCTGGACTGGGAAGGGATGTCGGACTTTTTGCTGAATGGATGGCTTGTTGGTTCACTACTTCGTATAGGTCGGTTTGAAACCGACCTATACGAAGTAGTCTAACTCTCTTTTTACTTACACTTAACTTAATTTAAGCAATAGTCTTTGTTTACTTGTTAACGGCTTCTTTCAACGCCTTACCTGGTTTAAACTTCACCACTTTCGCTGCTGGAATCTGAATTTCCTGACCCGTTTGAGGATTTCTACCTTTACGTGCTTGTCGAGCACCCACAGAAAATGTTCCAAAACCTACCAAAGTAATTGGCTTACCACCAACCAAACCACCCTGAATTGCATTCAATACTGCATTTAATACTCTTTCCGTAGCCGCTTTAGTGGTTCCTGCCTCTTCTGCTGCTGCTGCTACCAATCCCGCTTTTGTCAAATTATTGCTCATGCGCTTTATTCTCCAAAAATCAGTGAATTAAAAAGTTTACCAAAAATTCAAGTTTCGACGGAATCTTTATCGAAAAAATCTGAATTAGGCAATGAAAAATTAAAAAAAAACCTGCCGATCAAGTCCTGGATTCTGGAATCCCCGCATCATTCAGGTGTTAATTATGATTGTTTTCAGTACGTTAGATTATCTCGTCATTATCCGTGATCAGTTCGCGAAAAATATGGATCTCGCGCCATTTTCACGCTTGTCGACCTGACGTCAATCAGCAAGAAATTAAATCTAATATTGGATTAGGAATTTTGCAAGCTTTGGCGCTTGCTTATGTTAAATTTGAATGGTTAAAATTATTATCCAAACACAGCGGCACAGCCCTGAAAAACCCTACCTGCCCTATCAACGTCAATGTAAACCATAATGAAACAATTATACGAAATTCAAGCAATTTCTCCCCTGGATGGGAGATATCATAACAAAGTGGATCAACTAAACGACTACGGCAGTGAGTACGCCCTAATTAAATTTCGCACCCAGGTGGAAGTGGAATGGCTCATTGCCTTGTCCCAGTTACCTGAGCTGGATTGTCTCAAACCATTCAGTGCAGAGACAGTTCAAGCCTTGAGAGACATCTATCAGAACCTGACCGCAGAAGATGCCCTGAGAGTCAAAGAGATAGAAGCGGTTACCAATCACGATGTCAAGGCCGTTGAATACTTCATTAATGAACATTTAAAGCGCTTGAATCAGGAAAGCCTTTCCTCTATGGTCCATTTCGCTTGCACCAGCGAGGATATCAATAATCTGGCTTATGGACTGATGCTCAGAAAGACGCTGGATGATGTCATGTTCCCGGCTTGTGAAAAACTAGTAAATGAGATCGACAAAAAAGCTGAAGAGTATCGAGACATACCTATGATGGCGAGAACTCATGGACAGCCGGCCTCTCCGACTACCATGG
Source organism: SAR324 cluster bacterium (assembly GCA_028282825.1). Lineage (GTDB taxonomy): Bacteria > SAR324 > SAR324 > XYD2-FULL-50-16 > XYD2-FULL-50-16 > JAHJTV01. The sequence continues at coordinate 6,132 of JANQGZ010000042.1, read as the reverse complement.
GCAAGGAGTTTTACAACGTAGCCAGGCGTTTTGAGCGACAGCTTAAACAACTCAGGCAACAGCCTGTCCTGGGGAAAATCAACGGCGCGGTCGGCAATTTCAACGCCCACCTGGTCAGTTATCCCGAAATCGATTGGCGTACCTTTGCCAAAAAATTTGTGGAGTCGCTCGGGTTGGCCTATAATCCTTATACCACGCAAATAGAACCACATGATTACATGGCGGAAATCTTCCATCAGTTCGTGCGGTTTAACACAATATTGCTGGACTTCAACAGGGATATCTGGTCTTATATCGCCTGGGAAGCGTTTACCCAGATTCCAGTGAAAGACCAGGTCGGAAGCAGCACCATGCCTCATAAAATAAACCCGATTGACTTTGAAAATTCGGAAGGTAACCTGGGTATCGCCAATGCAGTCTTCGAACATTTGGCGGCCAAGCTTCCTGTCTCCCGCTGGCAGAGGGATCTTTCCGACAGCACGGTTTTGAGGAACACAGGAGTTGGATTTGGTTATTCCTTAATTGCCTACAAGGCAACTCTAAAGGGCATGAGCAAACTGGCCGTTAATCAGGAGAAACTGAAATTGGAGCTGGAAGATGCCTGGCTGCTTCTAGGTGAAGCTTTTCAAACCGTGATGCGCAGATATGATATTCCGGAGCCATATGAGAAGTTAAAGGCACTGACCAGGGGAAAGGAAGTGGATCAAAAAATTATGAGTGAATTTATTGATTCCCTGGAATTGCCAGACTCGGTTAAAGCTGACCTAAAGCAGCTAACACCGCTGGCTTACCTGGGACATGCCCGGGACTTTTAGCTAATGCCCGGTAATCTGCCGGGCGAATTGATTATATTGTTGATCTTTTTTGCTTGATACAAAAGCCAACTCGTTCATTCCAGCATCTCCTAAAATCCAGCATGCCGCTTTTAAAATCTGACTATCACTACCAACTACCCGATACATTGATTGCGATTCATCCGGCTGATCGTAGGGAAAACTCCCGAATGATGGTTTTAAACCGATCAAACCGGACGCTGGAACATCGGAGTTTTTACAGCTTTCCGGAACTTCTGGAACCCGGCTCCGTGCTGGTAATAAATGATTCCCGTGTGATACCGGCCCGGTTACCCGGCAAAAGGCTTAGTGGGGCAACAATTGAAGCTTTGCTTATCGAAAATGTGGGCGGGAATCAATGGCGTTGCAAACTCAAAAACGCTTCCAAAGCAAAACCCGGTGAAACACTTTCCTTTTGTAATGGGCGTTTAGCAGCGAACCTGGTGAAAAAAGAAGAGAGTGGCGAATATGTTATTGATTTCCAAAAAACAAGCGACATTTTAAAAAGCCTTGAACAGGTCGGTTATGCTCCCCTGCCTCCTTACATTCATAAAATGAGGAACGATGTAAACAACAGGGAAGAGGACTTAAACCGGTATCAGACCGTCTATGCCAACAATTACGGATCTATTGCGGCACCAACTGCAGGCTTGCATTTCACCCCGGAACTGTTGGATACCATTCGAGATAAAGGCGTGGAAATCGCATCGATCACCTTGCACGTGGGCCTGGGAACCTTTGAGCCAATTCGTGAGGACGATGTTTCAAAGCATACCATGCATGAAGAACGCTTTGAAATCTCAAAAAAAACCGCTGCTACCATTCTTAAGGCAAAAGCAGAAAAAAGAGCGATCATTGCGGTGGGTACTACGACAACCCGAAGTCTTGAATCAGCTTGGCAACGAGGAACACTGAAAACAGGGGAGCAAAGCACCGGTTTATTTATTTATCCGCCTTATCAGTACAAAGTGGTGGATAACTTGCTGACCAATTTTCATTTGCCGGAATCCACATTGTTGATGCTGGTTTCAGCTATGGCAGGAAAGGATTTTCTATTCAAGGCATACAACGAGGCTGTAGCCAACGAATATCGATTCTTCAGCTTTGGTGATTGCATGTATATCAAATAACCTCTCGGCGCCATGTTTAAATCCGTCCTCTTTTTTTGCCTTTTCGTTCGGTCAGCTTCAAGAGAAAAAACAATCCAAATACAATGCACCAAAGATTTACAAAACCGCTTCGAAGCACAGTCACCATTGAGATCAATTGAAGTCCTCCGGATAACGTCACGTGAAACCCGGCAATACCTATCAGCACAAGAATTAATGCTGTAAAAATGCTCAACCGGTTGCCAAGTTTATTTTTTTGATAGGTCAACACTCCTGCAGCGATCATCAATATTATCAGGATACTGTCCGGCATAGGAAAAGCGTTTCTCAAGCCGGAATAAATGGCAGGTTGCATCCATCCGGTAAAGCGGGTCAAATAGTAACCTCCCCAAAACAGAAGTAATGCAATAGCGGATATAAAGTGAACGGAGATAATAATTTTATGTCGTTGTTGCAGAGTTTCAATCATTGTTTTTAGCGACCCGTGAAGGTGGATTATATGTTAGTTGCAATGTTTTCTGACCTAGAAGCGTCTCGAAATCCCTGGCTTTTCAAGTTTGATGAATCAGACCAGATTAAATAGACGAGCTGCATTGCCTCCCTTTAGCAAGGAAAGTTCGCTTGCATTAAGCCCGGAATGTTCAAGTTCTTTGAAATAGCGTTCCGGTTTAATTAAAGGAAAATCTGATCCAAACAGGATTTTTTCTACTCCAATAAGATCCCTGGCCAGACTATAAATTTTTTTATGATACAAAAAAGGGGATGCTGCCGTATCAAAAAAAACGTTTGTTAGTTTTTCCTTTACCTCTTTCTTCATCAAACTATAAAAAAACAAGCCTCCACCCCAATGAGCCAGAACAATAATATTTTGCGGAAATGAGGAAACGATCTGATACACACCGGAAAGGGAGTCCGGAGCCTTGCCCGGATAATTATGGCCTACAGGTTCATTAGCATGCAGCAGTAACGGCAGAGCGTTTTTTTCACACAATGTCATCACCGGGGCTAGCTTCTCAATCAATATCTGATCTATTGGTTTGGTGTAACTGGCTAATTCGCCGACACCACTTAATCCTGCATCAACACACCGCAGAATCTCCTGCTCAGCCTCATTGAAATCCATATCAAAACAGCACAAGCCGATCAATCGGTCAGGATAGGCTTTAACTGCATTTATCACATAATCATTGTGATATTGAATCAATTCGGAGTTGCACCAGGGAAATCCAAAAACCACCGATTTATCAACACCTTGCAGGTCCATTGATTTGATGAGCTCTTGAGCCCCAACCATCTTTGAACGATCCGATTCATAAAGGAGTTTAAATGCAGGTTCGTTGGAAAAAAAACGTTTTTTTTTGGTCCGAATGTCCGAAGGAAAAATGTGGGTATGAAAGTCTACAATCATGTGAGATTCGACGGGATTTATGTTGTGAATCTTGACGGCCTTATTTACAATTACCTGTAGAGAATACAACGATTTGCAATAATTTGTAACAACAATTCCGATAAGCTATACTTAACCGTAATATCAAGCCAGGAATCGAAAGATAATCAACTGCACGTTGACTCCCTGTATTATTTTAAAACCGGATTACAAACCTACAAGTTATCTTTGCTTTGCTCGGAAAGGATAAAGTGTTGATTAGCCTGATGGTTGAAATCTTTTTTTGAGATAATGACAATAAAATGATTGAAATGGAATTCAATCTTAAGAGCGTCCCATTAATGGAGAATTTGAGATGAGTGCAACAGCCAAAATTATTCTCAATATGAATTCGTTAACCAAGAAGATATCTTCAATGATTTTTGGAGGATTCATAGAACATGTGGGCGAGTGTATTCACAACGGCATCTGGACTTACGATACAAGTCGAATACCATTGATTGATCATCCTGACCTGGATAATGTACGCCGGGATATCATGCATGCCCTGGTAAGTCTGCGACCTTCTGTTATCCGATGGCCAGGTGGGTGTTACGCGGATGTATATCATTGGAAGGATGGCATTGGCAAAAGGGGGCAGCGCCAGATTGTAAAAAACAAATACTGGAAAACCTGGGGTGACAGGCTGGTAGATGATCTGGCAAGGGTACCGGGAAAACGGTTTGAATTCGAGGGAGCCAGGGAATTTAGCGAACGAATAGGATACGATGTGCAAAATCAATTCGGCACTTTCGAGTTTTTATCTTTATGTGAAGAATTGATGGCATTGCCCTATATCACGGTCAATTATGGCTCCGGCACCCCCAAAGAGGCAGCTGACTGGGTGGAATATTGCAATGGCAGCCCCAGCACCGAATACGGAAGGCTCAGGGCCAATCATGGGAGACGACCACCATTCAACGTTCCCTTCTGGGGAATTGGCAACGAAATATATCTGGAAAACGAACCGGGTTATGAGAAAGATCCAGCCAACTATGGAGTCCGCTATCAGGAATTCGCTGAAAGCATGAAGGATAAGGATTCAAGCATTAAACTCATTGGTTGTGGCTGGAATCAGAACAACTGGAATGAGGGATTTCTGGCAGAAGTTGATGAAGACTATATCGATTATTTAAGTATCCATCAATATTTACCGTTTCCGCCAAATCTAAATCAACTGGTTGAAACGCATCATCCGGAAAGTGAGCGGATCTATTACGCCATGATGTCCGCTCCTTTTGAAATCAAAAAACAGATACTCAAGGCCTGGAACAGCATAGTCAAGCGATTTGGTGCCCGGCCGAGAACCAAAGTAGCGTTTGATGAATGGGGAATCTGGTACACCATACGGGACCTGGTTAAAACCAACTACAATCTCCAGGACGGTTTGTTTGCCGCATTGGTTTTGATGCTCTTTCAACGCTTTTCCGATATCTGTTCAATCGGCTTGTGGTCGACCCTTGTTAACTCCCTGGGCATGATTCGCACGGACGATGAAGGTCTGGTATTGACACCTGTTTATCACGTTTTCCAGATTTTTAAGGAACACACCTATTTGAACCTGGTGGAAAACCTGACAATCGAAACAGACCAGTTCGATGCGGATGGTTACGGTCAAATAGGAAGAGTTTCCGGCAACCCGGTTATCGAAAGCTCGGCAACCATTAGTGACGACGGCAGCAAAATATCATTGCTGATGGTCAACAAACACTTTTCTGACAGTATTGATGTAGATTTGAATATCAAGGGATTTGTTTTTTTTCGTGTCGGGGAAATCATTGAACTTAGCGCAGATTCTCCATTTACGTATAATAGTATAGATGATCGAGATGCCGTATCCATCACAGAGCGAAGCATTGATGACGTCAATGCGGAAATGTCCCTGACATTAAAACCTCACTCGATTACCATATTGAAACTTACCAAACTGGATCTGGGTCTCGGTATTTAAGCTGTTTTTGGATGCAGTAATCCCATCTGCAGAGTTGGCAGCTTACATTGACTTGTATAGACTGTATCTTTTTTACTCATTCGTGCCCAAATCAACGGCTACACTCCTCTATTTCCCAAAGCAAACATGAATATTGCATTTCTGGCCTCGCATGGTGGCAGCAACATGCAGGCTATTATCGATGCCATTAAAAACGGCAAGTTAAAAGCCAATCCGGTAGTTGTGATTAGTAACAATTCCGATTCAAAAGCCCTGCAACGAGCACAAAACGAAGGAATTCCATACTATCACCTGAGCCACAAAACTCATCCCAAGTCAGAAGAACTGGATCAGACCATATTGGAAGTTTTGACGATTCATCACACAGATCTTGTAGTTCTGGCAGGTTACATGAAAAAAATCGGTAAACTGGTTTTGGAAGCTTATCAAGGTAAAATTCTCAACATACATCCTGCATTGTTACCAAAATTCGGAGGACAGGGGATGTATGGAAGTCGTGTGCACGAAGCAGTTCTGAAGGCAGGCGAGAAGGAATCGGGAGTAACAGTTCACCTGGTCGATGAACACTATGATCACGGTCCTACTCTGGCTCAAAAAAGAGTCCCGGTTTTAGAAAATGACACAGCCGAATCCCTGGCTGAACGAGTGCTTAAGGAAGAACATAAAATATATGCGGAAACCATTGGTAAGATAATATCCGGAGAAATTGAACTTTGAGTGGTTAGCGGTTAGCGGTTAGCGGTTAGCGGTTAGCGGTTAGCGGTTAGCGGTTAGCGGTTAGCGGTTAGCGGTTAGCGGTTAGCGGTTAGCGGT
>JANQGZ010000129.1:0-204307 GCA_028282825.1 SAR324 cluster bacterium | reverse complement strand
CAGCCTGGCTGGTAGATCGTCAACATAAACAGGCTGTTTATCGGTATTGTTTTGGATCGCCGAATAGTCATGTCCATTGACATCAAGCCATTGTGCAACTTTTTTGGTGGTGCTATCCCATTCGACTTTATCAAGTTTGCTGGCGTCCAGGTGCATAACAGGTTTTGCAATCGCATTGATACCTGAAATATCGATTCGCCATTTCTGTGACAAGTGTTTTTCCATGTTTTGTCTTTCCAAATCTGAAATCACTCTCTTTAAATAAATGATTTCTGCTATATCCCCATGGAAGTAACCAGAACTCTCTTGTGTTTCAGTAACATGTGAAGCACCGATTGTTAAACCGTCAATAGCGCTAAGGTTCACGCCGGTGGTTGGAGTAACCCGGTTTTCGGTTTCCAATCCGTCAATATACAGACGTGTATTGCCAACACTTGCATCCCCTTTAATTACGGCAATATGAGGTCTTTGAAGAGGAAATGCGCCACCATCCGCCTCGTCACCTATTCTCGCTGTCAGCAGGGCTTCACTTGTGTTAGAGGACTGCCGGGTGTAGATGCCAAAACCGCTGTTGACATGATGTTTACTGTAATTATCGATCAAGGCCGCTCCATACTGCCACTGATCTTGAAAAAGACTATTACCTGATGACAAAGCATTGTAAACGATCATGATCGTGAATTCCGTACCCGTTCCTAAATTTGCATCCAACGACAGGAAACTGTTGTTAAAGCGAACTGCAGGCATGCCATTGAGACTTTCAGGGTTATATTGAGGCAATAATCCACTATCTTTCTGAGTTGCCACTTTTTTACCTTCATAATCGACATCTTCCCACTCGGTAACTTGGTATCTACTATTGGTAATAATTGTTTCTCTTTCATTTGCATCGAAATGCAGCCAAATTGATGTGGAATCAATTGGTAATCTTTGAATTGGAACAGACCATTTAGCAGCAAGATATCTTTCTATCTTCTGCCTGTTTGCATCAGTCAGAACCTTGTCCAGGATGATTACCTCTCCAACTTTTCCGCTGAACGGAATCCCTTCACTATTAAAAGCTCCGATCTTAACTTTTCTGGCATCATTCAAAATGGCATTATCGGCCAAATCAGCGACAGAATTCAAAATTCCGTTTGCATACAACTTTACAACACCGCTTTCCTTTACGCGGCTAAAGGTAATCAAGCAGGTATTATCAAAACTTAATTCCCGGGAATGAATAGTATGATCCCTGCTAACCCGGTCACCGATGCCTGCCATCACGATCATGTGATCACCTTTTTTTCCGATAGAGATCCCAAAATCGTTGTATTTCCCGGAACAATCGGCATCTATAACAGCAGCTCCTTCAGTCCACTGGGTTGATGCATTAACATCAAATTCCAGTTCCGAATTGCCATTTAGTCCATATTGAGAAGAATCAGGCTTGAAGACGATAAAAATGGTAAAATCGTTTTTAATGGTGCGAGTAATGTTTAGAGAGTCCTCATAGTAATCTTCACCTTCAAACTTTTGAATAAACTGAATGGAACCCATATTGTTCAATCCTGTTGATTCAAAGATGGGTCTCCTTTTATCAGCTTCCTGAATGGCATGATTTTCAAATGGACTAATATCATCCAATTGTACAACCCTGCCATCTTTTTCTGTCACAGTGTTTAACCTGGAAGCATCGAGATGAACGACCGAATTGGTAATGTGATTAACACCTGTGGTATCGATTTTCCATTTTCGAGACAAGAAGCTTTCAAGGCGCTGTCTCTCCAGTACAGAAAAAACCTTTTCGAAAATAACCACTTCACCAATGTCCCCGGTTAAATTGTCACCAATTTTCAGTTTCTTAGCGCTATATATAAAAAATGTAGGATCGGTAAATTCTGCTTTAATTTTTGATTTCCCATCTAGATATATCGCAATCTCCAGCTTCTGATCTATTTTTTGACCTGTAACAACCACCAGATGCGCTTCTTGTTTTGTGGCTGTTAAAGAAAGCGTTTTATCCAGAAGTGTGGTGCCTTTGTCGGATGGTTGCTGTGCCTGGAGCCATACCTGAATTGCTCCCCCTTTGCCAATTTCCAGTTTTAGAAGCGGATTTGAATTGTCAAGATCATCGTCCAGTACGGCTAATAGCTGCCCTTCACTATTCTCAGTCAGGTACACCGCAGCAATCGTAAATTTGTCGAAAGATAACTCATCAGCTTCGGAATCGATGTTTAGAAAATCAGGTCCAACGAACCGGATTGAAGGACGGTTGCTCAGTCCGCTCTGCTTATAGATGGGACGCAATGAATCTGACACCTGGATAGCGCTATTTTTGTACTTGCTAAGATCTGCCCACTGACTGATTTTGCCTGTTCGCATATCACTGGTAACACTGATCATGTGATTGGCGTCCAGGTGCAACTCAGGTGTTCCTATTGATTGGATTTGAGACAAAGGAATCTGCCATTTTTGGGAGTAATGTTCTTCCAGTTTTCGTTTCCGAGCTCCCGAAAGAACAGAATCAAGAATGGCTATTTCTCCGATATGGCAGCTAAAATTACTCTTACCTGCGCCAATAATCAATTGTTGATGGAATAGTGGAGTATCCCAATGTTGTGTGGTTTTAAGCTTGTAGAGCTCTCCATCGACAGTTAAATGTAATTCGGCACTTTCAAAATCACCACTTAAAATTAAAATATGTGGAGTACCCAGGGTTGAACCTAATTCCACTTCATCTTTGATGACACTTCCATCAGTTAATACTTCTTTAATCACAGATGCATTGATATGCCCAGTTCCTTTGATGCCGAGGGTGAACACCTCATTTGAACCATGTTTGCCTGTAATCAAAGGAAAGTAATCATTCGGTTGTGACCCAGGCGCAGAAGGATTGAAAACGACTGCAATAGTAAATTTTGTTTCAATCAGTTGCTTGTCAAGAACGAATTGATCGGGACCATCAAACAAGAGGTATGGCGGTTGTTTCTTCTTTTTTTCTGTCTCTTCTTCAGAATTTTCTGTGATTTCTATTTCTGGCTGAACGAATTTTACAGACGTTCCTCCAACAATAGGACCTGCATGATTGTTGTTTCGACTCAGATCCTTCCAGGAATTGACGAGATCACCATCATTTGGCTGTGTTGTCGGATCATCGTCTGCAAACACATCATTAGCGTCGAGATGCAATAAAGGAAGCTTGATCATTCCCAAACTCAACTGCTTAAAAAGACTATTTCTATGTGGATTGAACAAATTGGTTTCGTCAACCTGAATTGTCTTAAGTTCTGCCAGATAGTTTTTATAACTGTCGTTGAATTGCACTAATTGGGAATCCTCAAATTCCAGTACTCTGTAAGTAATGTGTGCTGGAGTTTCGTCTTCAATCGTTTGGTAAACAAGCTGCTTAAAATTGGGATTTCTAAACCGCCCATAATTTTTAGGAATCACATAGGTAAGTCTGTAGGAATAAGGGTCCGGTTGAAATTCTTCCTCAATATATTCGGAACAAACCAAATCTAACGAGAGTTTTCCATTTGGTCGCAAAAGGATGTGTTCGATAACATGGAAGTTTTCTCTTTCAACATTTACCTGGGGATCGATTTGATGAGCATCGAAACCAAGTTTGGTGGCAATTAGATCTTTTAGTCCATCAATATTCAAGGGGTTTGTGCCAGGTAAAGTGGTATTGTATGCCCTATTTCTGTTTTTACTCAGCCTTGGATAGTTACGTAGAAAATCCGCCTTGGTTTCAAGAAAACGTGACATTTTCAGATCTGCATCAAGATCAATCAGCATGTTGTACTTATATCCAAAAATGGCATAGTCTGCGAATTTTTCGTTAAAAAGGGCCAATAGGTGATTCAAGATTCGATTTTTTCTGGCAAACGCATTTTGATTTTGGCTGGCCTCTGATTCATCCTCTAAATAATCATAAAAATAGCCTTCTCCTTCCTGAAGTACGACACCAAACTCAGGAAAATCACCTTTCCATAATTTCTCCGGTAACCGTTTTGAAAAGTAGGTTTTTAAGACTTCATCACTATCTTGTTTGAGAGAGAACAAATGCTTGAAACTATCCAATTGTTTAAGATAGTTGACCAGTATTTGTTCAAAAAAGAGTAAATATCCTTTTAGCTGTTTGGCCTGGGCACGCCTTTTTTTATCTGCAGAAGACGGCAATCCGGTTTCACTGATTCCGAAATTGGAAGGAAGTCTAAGACCAACAGAATCATATTGGTCAAATCCAATAAGATTAGTTTCAGGTGCAAGCTGTAAATTGTCCTGTCCCTCAAGGGCTTCTTTCCTGGCTTTATTTTCCAAAGTTTCAACTATATCTGAGATCTTATTGGCATCGACAGGCCAGTTTGTGTCTTCCTTAAATATCCTGATTTTACCGTTATTGAATGGCTCTAGTACAAGTGCCTTGGTATCATCAAGAACCAACGCCCATTCCTTTTTGTCAGATGGGGTCGGAGAAGCCAAATTAGTAACAAATAGCTTACGCACATCTTTGACTTCCTTTTGAGACATTATGATTCTTATCAAGTCAGAAGTATGAAGCTCCCGTCTTTTCTCACCGGTTCCCAATTCATCGCTATCAATAAAACCGTTGCCCAAAGAAGGACCATTGTAAATCTGCTCTAGGGTCTTTCCTTTTTTTAGCATCTGTTTCAATCCATATTGACGAATAGGAGGAGAAACAAAGTTTTTTAATTCATAATAGATCCGCCCCATCACTTCGTTGGGATCGGCTTCTTCATCTATCTGAATATCTGTATAAAGATAGATAGTCTCCCGTTCCATAATACGAACTTCGTCAAAATCCTCACAAAGATTTCGGTGGGCATGCAGGGTTTTTTTGACATCCTCAAGCAACAGCTCTTCACCTAGCCTTACCCTTGCGGCAGTAAGATATTTACTTTTTGCTTGATTGTAGAAAATCTCTTTTTCATCGGCACCCAGACCAGACCAGTTATCAGCACTTAACTCTGTTTTCTCCTCATCGCTTAGTAAATCCCATTCATCTTTGCCCAACTTGTCTTTCTGATCCGGTGGCAAATTATCCCAAGAGGCTTGTGCAAAATCGTCCGGAACCTCAATAACATCCTCTCTTTCGATGTGAACTCTGTACAATCCGTTAAGCTTGATTTTTTTTGCCTTTGCCGCATAATCATACAATAAGGAATTGTTATCCTTGTCATAATAAATATCCGGATCGATATCGGATGCATGTTCCAACCACGCATTTTTAACTCCGGGAATATCAATTAACAATTTTCTATAATCGTTAATTGTCACAGGATTAATAGTCAGGATCTCGGCAGGAGTAAAATAGCGGTCAGTTGCCGTGCCTGAATCATCTGCGATAATGGTCTCAATATTTTGGGAGATACGTGCATCCAACTCCTCTATACCGTGGCAAAGTGCTTCAAATAGGGTAATTCCGGGATCGTGGATATTGTAATCGGTCCACAGGTGACCCGTCATTTTCTGAAGGTGTTTCAAACCTTCACTTCTCAAATAGTCCCAATTTACAGGCAAACCTGATTCTGTTATTGAATCAACCATAGTGAAATTTCATTCTGAATAATTATGCGCCTAGGAATGTGATATAGGCAGTAATACCAGCACTTGCAATGTTTTCCACCATCAAATTGCTACCTGAAAAACTAAGATTATAGCTGGTATCTTCTCCTGATACTTTTGAAACTGTTGAGTTTCCATGAATTGCAAAAACTGCCAGTTCGGTTACTCCGCCACTTACAATATTGCGAACGACTACCAATCCATTAGAATTTGACGAAAGACCTGAAACAGCAGCTGCTGAAGCGCCAATCCCAATATCGAGGCCGGCACCGGGAGCTGTTTTAATATCAGCTTTTCCCGCGACATGGTCTTTGACAGCTTGAACAGTTGGAATTGTTCCTGTTGCATTGGCTTCTGCATCTATGTTTGCCGAAATGCCGTTCATTACACTGCTTCCTAAGGTAAGATTCCCTGTTACATTTAAGTCATTCGTTTCAAAATTATTATCTATATGCCCATTAACAGGTGCTTTGCTTGTGTCTGAATAATCCCTGATTGCCTGAACGGTTGGAATAGCAATAGCAGGTTCAGCTTCTGTATCAATATCGCTGGAGATTTTGCTGACAACAAGACCGCTGTCATCGAATTTCAATTCTCCATCAACCCGTACATCTTTGGCGCTATAATCAAGGGTACTGTTGGCTCTGTTTAATGCTGTGATTTCATTAACATAATTCACAATCGCCGTTGCGTTAGGGATGGATCCGTCCTGATTTGCTTCAGTGCTTATATCTGTTGTTACTTTGGCAACAGTAGCACCAGTGCCCAATTGAAAATTACCCACAATACTTAAATTTCGAGCATTGAAATCAACACCCGTACTGCCTTCAAAAATCGCCAGTCTGCTATCGGTATAAGCTGTCACTGCCGAACCGTTCGGCAAAACAACACTAAGATCCGTTTCTGTTTCCAGATCCAAAGAAACCTTGGTTAGCTTGGTTGCTGTTTCATTGAATCCAAAACCGCCGTAGATGGTCAGATCATTAGTTGTAAAACTTTGCCCCTCTTCACCAGCCTTTAGTGCCTTTGTATCTGCATAAACTCTGACTGCATTTTCGGTTGGAATCGCATTTTGACTGGAATTTGCCAGGTCGGTGTCATTAGAAATCGAGCCGACAGGATGACCCGTTTCATCGAGACGGAAATCACCATGGACTACCATATTTGCCACCTTAAAGTCCTCGGTGGTTTCACCATTTTTTAAAGCTTTGTAGGTGTCGACATATGATTTGATCGCATATTCGGTTGGAAGGGCATTTTGACTGGAGTTAGTCAGATCGGTGTCATTTGAAATTGTATTCACAGGATGACCTGCTTCGTCCAAGCGGAAATTACCATGAACTACCAGACTCGCTGCCTTAAAATCCTCGGTGATTTCGCCATTTTTTAAAGCTTTGTAGGTATCGACATATGATTTGATCGCATATTCGGTTGGAAGGGCGTTCTGACTGGAGTTAGTCAGATCGGTGTCATTTGAAATTGTATTCACAGGATGACCCGTTTCATCGAGACGGAAATCACCATGAACTACCAGACTCGCTGCCTTAAAATCCTCGGTGATTTCACCATTTTTTAAAGCTTTGTAGGTGTCGACATATGATTTGATCGCCTTTTGAGTGGAAACAACAGTATCACTATTTTCTTCAAGTGAGGAATTGGTTGAGAAATTTTTGATACTTACATTCGAATTACTGAACTTTAGATTACCACTAAAAACAACACTGTTTAGGCGAATCGCTCCTTTTTTGAAAACGTTGTTCTCCGGATCTTTTGTTAAAACATCCCCGGGTCTATCTTCTACAACTATCTCCTCAATTTTATTTTGAACAATCGTAAAATTGTGTTTTTCCGAGATTAAATTCCACTCCGACATGAGCTGATCAACCGTACCATTTTTATCTTTCGGATAAAGTATCGTCAGCAGTTGAGTACTCGGGTCAATTTGAATGCTGAATTCGTTAGCATTAGCTCCGTCACTTTGCGAAACAATTTTGATTTTTGGTGTGTGAGCACTAGGTCCATTGTACACAACTCTAATTTCGTCAACTCCAAGTGTAGGAGTTAAATAGTCGCGGTACGTTTCTACCGGATCCATTACAACACTTTTTTTCTGAACGATCCGGACATTCTCTTCCACGATGTAGTCGGAAGGCCCAACCTCAAAACCATGCTTTAAATCCTCGTTTACCTTTCCCCAATCTTCAAGAATTTTAACTACTTTCCTTTTTGTGATATCGACTGGATAGCTAATTGTTAAAACTTTTGTGTCGGGATTAGCATGGAATTTAAAATCTAATTCAGTTGTTGTATCAATTTTTATGCTTGCTCCACTTGCACCTTCAGGAGTCTCCGCATGATAAGATACTTTATAACCACTTATCTCAAGATGTGCGCTTGTATCTTCGTCATTTAGCTTTGCCAGGTTTTCTTCCTGGGTCAATGTAATTACATTTACATCATCTGAGGGAACTATCTCGAATCCCTGGGAATCATTATTCTTGATCCATTCGCTCCAAGACTCCGAAACTAGCTTGGGGTTATTGGCGACTTTACCCAATGTAATTTCAAAATAATCATCAATAAGATTAAAAACTGGTCCATCCGAAGTTTCTTCATCGTCAACGGCCGAAACGACTTTTACAGGTTTAATTTCTGTTGTATCCTGCAATCCATTGTGTCGAATTGTAAGGTTGCTAATCTGGCATTCCCTTGCAACAACGCCTGTGAGCTGCAACTCGACTGGTGTTTCTGCATCTACTATCATCCAGGAATCGTCGGGTCTCTGCTGAATTTCATAAGAACTTGCAACTGAAGAATTTTTGAACTTCCAAAACGTCCAATCTTCAATCAATTTTCCTGCAATTTGATTTGCCGCATCCACAGGCCTTTTGATAGTCAATGTGCCAGCGTCGATCGAGAACTCGAATTTAGTAATTGTAGTATCGTTATTAGTAACGATCTTGACGTTTGGATTCGGGTTTTCGGTCTCTGTTCCTGAAAATATAAAATGAAGTCCCTTTTTATATATTTGAAATGCTTTAAAAACACTTTTGGATGAGTATAGCGTTTCTTCTGTCTCTTCAAATTCACAGGGATTTCCTCCTATCCTATGAATATGGAATTGTTTAGCTTTACCTGGATTCGAACCTTTGTAGGTATTCCAATCGCTGATAAGATTGGAAATATTGGACTGGTTATTGTAAGAAATCGTCACGATTGTATCGGTAACATCAATGTGAAAATGTCCTTCTCTTACGATTTTTGAACTCTTATCTTCCACCAGTCGCACCAAAGCGGTTTGCTCTGCTGTTCCTTCAAAACTCACAATTAATTGCTCATTACCAAGAAAGGCATTACTGGTAGCATAGAATTCGCCGCCTATTTTTAATTCTTTTCCTGTCTCCAGATTGTCTATATTGGCATTAGCCGCTTGAATGCCTGTGGCTGTCAGAGATTTTACTTGTAAATCATTATCACTTAAATCAAGTTGAGCTGCTTTTAACACACCAGTTACTTCCATACTTTGTGCGAAAGTAGTACCTAAATTAACGGTACCTCCAGCATCGAACTCTTGCTCAATGACCGCTCCAGCTTGTGCGAGCAAAGGAGCCCCCTCTACTTTTACCCCTTTTTTGGCCACAAATTGCTCTTTATTGATGGTAGCACCGTTATTGGCGATTAGTTCCCCACCATTTATTGTTGCACCTTTGTTGGCGAATAATTGTGCTTCATTGATAGAAGCCCCCAGGTTTGCGACAAATTCCCCACCATTGACCTCTGCACCTTTATTGGCGGCTAACAAAGAATCATTAACGTTAAGTCCGGCCAAAACATCCAATGGAGCACCGTCGATTTTTGCCCCTTTTAAAGCTGTCAACAGAACTTCCTTAACTGTGATACCTTTATTGGCAATGAGTTCTGCGTTGTTTATCGTTGCACCTGCATATGCAATTAACTCCGCGTTGTTTACTGCTAAACCCGCATCGGCAACTAGTTGAGCATTGCTAATGGTAGCTCCGTTTTTGGCCAATAATTGTCCCTCAGAAACTGTCACTCCTTGTTCAACAACCAGTCCCTCCTGTTGGAGGTTTCCGCCTTTTATTACTGCTCCTGCTTCTGCGTTCAATGGTCCACCACTGACGGCTGCACCACCTTTGGCTACCAGTTGTCCGGTGTTTACTGTAATGCCTTCACTGGCATCGATTCCTTTAAAAGCCTTTAATTTCGAACCATTGACAGACATTCCTTTTTTTGCTTCAAGAGCATCAGCCACTGATACCGTTCCCTCAAAGGCGGAATTTCCATTAACGGTCAATGTAATGCCTTCATAAGTCTCACCTTCGGCCTTTTCCTGGGCTAGCACCGTTTTTCCACCATGTTTAATTGTCAGGTAAGGCTTTTTTATTGTTTCATTGTCAACGATTTTCAATTCGTTGAGTTGAAAGGCATTATCGTCCAGTTTGGTAACAACATCGATTTTGGCATTCGGGTTATCGGTGTTTATGCCAATGTCACCGCTATCCTCTTCTAGAAAAAACCGGCTGGTTTTTTTGGAATAAATGTTTAGACCGGACGTCCCCCCAACTGATGAGACGGCAGTTAACCTGAAGGTAGGAGTATCTTTGAGACTACTAAGATCCAAATATCTTTTACCGGTTCCTTGAGCAACAAATTCCACCGGTTTACCGGGATCAGCAGCTCCAATTCCGTCATCCGCAATATTGATGGCAGAATCTATGAGATCGACAAAATCATCTTGTGTGGGTTTATTTCCAGTAGAAAAGATCTCATACAGTGCATTTCTGTTTTTTGTGGCCATGTTAAGGTCTCCAAATGTAATAAAGGCAGTAACTATTCAACCATCGATCAATTGGAATACTAAATTTTTAAGGTGAAGGTTCTTCATCTTGAGGAGGTTCCCCTTGTTGTAGCGGATCCACATCTTCTGTCGGTTCTGATTCTGCATCTGGTGGAGGATCTGCTTCCCGATAGTTATCTCGCGCATCCTGTCGAAGTTGAAGGAGAGCCTTATACTGTTCGTCCGATAAAGAAGTAGGCACCCCAAGTTCCACTTGATCTCGGTGCCTCATCATGTACCAATCGGTTTCTTTTAATAACTCAGTATAAAATTCGTTTTCCTCAGCAATAACCTGCTCTTCCGATTTTTCTGGTTCTACAAGTTCCCCGTCCTGGTAAACCCAACCAAGCTTATCACGAAGCTCATCCAAACTTTCGCTTGTTGTGTAAGCGACTTGTGTTTCATTCTCGGCAAAATGTTCTTCATTAACTGGGAACTCACTGATTCCAACGCAAAAATTATCTTTCAATTGTAGGTACATAATCGAACTCACTTAGTAAAATTGTTCATTTTGTTACAAAAGAGAGCTTATATTTGGCTTCAAACCTTTTGTATACATCGTTTGTTTCGTTTTACATCACTGGGCTTTCGTAGCTTCAAGTAAGACTTTTGCGAAGTTATCTTAGTATCTAAACAATGCATTAAAATCAAATTTTGTACTTCTGTACCCCCTGTTACCACTTCGTTGATTATCCCAAGCCCGGATTCTATCGTCCCATACTTCAATTACCCAATTAACAAAGCTCTGATATGGAACAATTGCATAGGATAGTAGATTGCCCTTGCTATGCCCCGGCTGAAAGTGGAGATCGACAAAGGGATCCCACCAGTGATGATAGGTATAATAAGTTACATAGTGTCCGCTACCCCAACTACCGCTTTTCCATCTCCTATGTTTGCGTTTTTCAACACCCCTATAAATATTTGCGACTGTTCTACGATCAACAAAAAAGCGATGGGTTCTTTCTTCCAAAGCATCCACTTCATTATCAACGTATTCTTTGACAGCCTTTTCAGTTGGCATAGCCCTGCTATCTTTGCCATCAATTACATTGACAATGCTATTGGTGTAGTGACCGGTTGGGCCAAATTGAAATTGATGATTGACGGTCAAGTTATCGTCTACAACAAGATCCCCGGCATTGGAGCGTACCTTACCGTTTAGAATCACACTATTAGTCTGATCGGTTCCCAGAATGGTGTTTCCTTTTACAGTCAAATTTTTATCGACCTGAAGGGGGGCTTTTGAAGTGACTTTATTTGCATCAACATTTCTGTTTACATTGAGCACATCATTAATCAGCAGATCTTCTTGCTGAGCATAGGGAAGTGTTCCAGTATAATCCTCCCCAGACCTGATAACCCCGTTGATCCGGACTATATTACCCTGGTCGTAACTGCCCAGCGTCGTATTACCGTCGACATACAAATTTCCGTTGGAAGGCCCCTGTAGTTGATCTGTTTCGGCTTTAATATAAACATCATCTCTGATGATCACATCATCATCATCTGATTTGAGATTTCCGGTGATATTGATGTCTCCCTTGTTATCTCCTTTTGTGAAGTTGATATTTCCATCAATCGTCACATTTCCAGCGACATATAATCCGTTGTCCCCCGGAAACACTTGGTTACTACCTACAGTAACCGCCCCATTGACAGCAAGTTTTGCCTTGTCGCTAGGATGAGAAAACCCCAGGGCTGCATTTCCGGATTCGTTGATAACCAAATGGGTCTTAGAAGTGTTAGCGTCATCGACACGCATTGTGTCACCAACTCCCGAAGTTTTGACATGAAGCAAGGCATCAGGACTTGTTTCTCCCCCGACTCCAATGCCAACCTTTCCTTCCGATGTTATGACAAACGGGGACGAATCTGTTCCATCATCATCGATCCGAACAGCATCCTCGCCACCAATCTGTTTGAGATGCAGTTTCGCCTGCGGTTTATCAGTGTCGACACCGATATTTCCTGTACCTCTTTCAACAAAAAGATGAGATCGGCTCTCAGCTTTGATGTTTAAACCCTCTCGCGCTTCATCTTCTGATCTATTAGACAATCGCCATCTCTTGGCATTCTCAGGATTGGAAAAATCAAGCAGATTTTCCTCATCTCCTTTCGCCCTGATATTGATCGGTTGATCCGGGTCATCGGAAATATCAAGGCCATCATCCAGAAGATTGACCTGGGAACGAATAAAATCAGCGAAATCAGCACCTGAGGGAATCGCTCCCTGCCTGAATTTATCGTATAATTCCTTTCGATTTCTTTTCTTAATCATTGATGATACCTCCTGACAATCATTAGTGGATAATAAACGGGTATTGGCTGATGCCCGTGAATCCTATTACTGTTTTCAATATAGTAATAACATCGCTTTCGATAATATTGCCGCCATGCAGTGTCTTATAAACCCAATTGAAATCTGCATCGTCCAGTGCACCTTCTTCAAAATCACTGGGAAGTAATTTCAGACCGAAGTCAAACTTCGAAAGATGACTTTCAAGATATTCGGTAAAAGTCTTCTTTTCTCCCATGACATCGAATTCAAAGTGAAACGTGGGATCAAATGCCTCGGTTTTGGGAAGCACATTCCCTTTGGCATCAATGTAACCACTGTTCAGTAGCTGATCCCAAAGGATCTGTGAATCATTTTGAGAAAAGGTGATGTTGAATTCCTTCTCGTACTGCTTTCCGTCAACAGAACCGATGATATCGACATTCACTGCAATCGTATGGAATGCATAGCGGCTGACCGGCCATGATTCAACTTCCATCTCACCAATTCCGACACTGAACACAGGTCCAGGTCTGTTTATCCAGAAATCGGTGCCAATTTTCATATAGCCGATGCCTTGAAAAGCTGATGCATCATAAAAGTCAGTGTGAATTACATCGATCAAGTGATCTTCTGCAGAAACCAGAATGGAATCGGGATATTTAGTGGAAGCTGCATTATCTTCCGTTAAAAACAGGGGTATGCTCTCAGTATAGTGCTCATGGGTGATAATCTGACGTAGCAGGGTAAAATTAGCCACATAGTCTACATAATCAGTATTTTCGATATGGTTGATAATCGAAGAACTAAATACGGAGCTTCCGAAATTAATATCTGCATCTTTGCTGTATGCCCAAGGAGACAAAAATTGTTTAATATCGTTGTTCAGCTGATTGATATAAAATCCAAAATCGTGATTTTCACTGAACTTGACTGCCAGACGATACTGAATCTCCTCAAATCTTGGATTCACAACCCGGACGGTCACTAATGGCGGCATATAGGGGGTAACATATTTTTCGATATCCCTGAGGATGTTTGCAGGTGTCTTGGGTTTAAGCGGATAAAATGGGGTGGCATTCTTGTTTTTCAGAATAACCACGATCACTACTTCTCCTTCGCTGTCGTTGGTTAATAACCTAAGTTCACCCTGGGGAAGACATTTTACCTTGTAAATTTCAGAAAATTTGGAAAGTATCAAATTCTCGTAATCCTTTAACGTTAAGGCCCTATGTTTATGCTTTAGACGTTCACTCACCCGTGCATAGTATTCTGATGATTCTTCCCTCTTTTTGCCTCTAAACGAACTGTATGGTTGACTCACCTTCTTTATGTTTGAATCTCGATCAACCAGCTCTGTAATTGTATCAGCAACCAGGGGTGAACCCAATCGGTTAGGATCGTTGTTTTTATTTACATACTGGGCCAGCATAGCCTGGGTACGGATGTCGATAATGTCTGGAACTGCGGTAATGTTTTCTGAAGCTTCAGCCCGGATCCAACAGCGATTCGCTGGCATTACAGTATTATCCATGGTGGCATCTTCGGGAATGCTGAATCTAACTATTCCCGTGTCCTGCAAACCATAAGTCGTATCTCGCAAAACATGCGATTCCTGGAATGGCACCCATTTATTTGCAGCCAAATAACTCCACGAAACAGTCGGAATAGCAAGATGAGCATCTCCACTACCGGAAACCATTTGGACCAGCAGCGAAAGTGTTTGCTGGGGTTTTATATCGTTTATGCCGATAAGGAAATAACCTTCTTTTTCATAATGCGGAAGCAGATAGTCATCCTCGTCATTCGCAAGCAAGCCCATCTGTGAAAACCCGAAAGGGTGATAGCGATAAAAGCCAACAGGCACAACTTTTTCGCTGTCCGCAGTTGAGTCATCAGTAAATGAAGCTGATGAAGAAGCTGAATAATCGATACTGATCGATTCAACCAACGGGGTGTACGGATCATTAAAATCGAGATTTTTTAAATCTATGTCGTTCTCCGGAAGATCTGGTAAAGCTCGAGCTTCCGGTATCAGTGGCAGCGCAAATTCCTTATCCGGATCAACCCTGGCTTCTGCCTCAGCTAACCTGGCCGACCTGATAGAGTTCTCCCTTGTTTCGATTTCCTGCTTAATAATGCTGTACTCAGATTCGGCAACGAGCAGGTTGTTGGAGGCTTTAGCAATCTCACTGGTGACTTCCGCACTTAATTCAGCAAGAAAACCCTGTTCACAAAGCTCTAACTTATAGTATCGCTGCCAATCCAGGGGATCTTTTGGAAGCTCATCGCCTTCTTCAAACAGATTTCCCTGGTAAGTTTGACCTCCGATTCCATAATATGTTAGCGCATGTTTGAACAAGAGACGTGGAGTGTCCGAGATACTTATCCATGAGCGTTTGTCTTTAAACTCAAGATCGACTTCAAAGTCTGTATTTTTAATAGTAGGAATATTATCTAGCCCACAGTGGGAATAAGCATAGTAATGGGCTTCCATATCAGGTAAACCCTGAGTATTCATATAATCACTTTCTTTCCATTTCAGATTGATGTTTAGTGAATCAAGACGCTTTTCACAGATTTCCCTGTTGGCAAAATAAAACCTTGCAGTATTATCAGGGGTAGATCCGAACGGTTGATACGGATTGTCGGGATTGATCATGCCAACATTGCCCCTGGCTTTAATCTGTGCGAGATTTTTCACGTCCACTTTGAGATCAATCCGTTCCATAATGATACTATTGAATATCTCATAATAAATTGATTCGCTGGATTTCTGTTCAAACTGTTTTTTGTTGTTAAACAGAACTTGAATCATTGGCTGCGTTGAAACAGGGTTTTTCGGGTCTGGGACAATCGGCGGAAAATCAGTATTCAAAGTCGTAGTGAATTTAAGGGCATTTAGACATATCGCTTCCGGCTCGTACTCCAGAATATTGTCTAAGTAATTAATCGACCCAACCGGTTGCACTGCAATGTTATGGTCATTATAATTATCAATAACTTCAAACACTTCGCCATTGTTCCATAATATTTTTTTGCCGACATCTTTTGGGCAAAAATCCACAATTGGCTGCACCTCAAGATCGACCTGTTTCCTATGACCTGTATATGTGAAGCGCATACCATTTGTACCACCCACTTTGTATTCCCTGATCCGATTCCCTGTTTCAAGCAACAGAGACTTGCAACGCTTCTCCACTTCAGGTGTGGTATCAACGATTTCAAATCCCAGCTCAAGATTATCGGATGAAGTGCGCTTCCACTCACTCCAGGCTTTGAATAGATTGACAAGCCGCCGCTTATCTTTGCGCCGAGGATATTTGATAATCAGTAAATACTCGAAACTGCGGCCATACGATGCGTCAAAATATGGTAGGGATTGAACATTAAAGGCATCATCTGCTGTGTTTTCTTCTATCGTTACTTTTGGACGTATTCCCTGGGGGCCTGAATACTTAACAGCAAATCCATCGACATCAAAAGTGTTGAAAGCAAAAAAACGCCGGCGGGCCTCATCTGTATAAGGCATCGTTTCCGGAATGTCAGTTGAAAACAGAATTTCCGATTCGCTACTAATTATCCATTTTTGAGTTCCTGAAGGTTCGAAACTAAAATTTGCTTGTGGATCAGCCTCCCAAGCTGTTTTTAAACCTTCAATTGTCCTTTTTTCCTTATCTTTGGGATATCTGATAAACAAAAAGATTGCATTTCCGATATAGTCATTAAAGATCTCAAAACTGAAATCATCCGAGATATTTTCTTCTAAAGCTAGTTTAACCTTCGGGGTTTGAGAAAAATAGGTGCTATATGTGTCCGGTGGATTGTACTTCATCGTGAATCCATCGGGATGGACTCGACATATGAAGAGTAAGTCCTCGAGAAAGTCAACGTCAGTGTTGGTTAATGCCGCAGTTGGCCAAAATACTTCCGGTGTTACACCGCTCCCCTTTTTCTTAACAAGCGCAAAGTCATGCTTTTCCATCAGTCTATTCCATGACTGAAGCATTTTTTGCGAATGCCATTTTTGATAATCCAATTCAACAACTGCTGGCACTGTTGGAAATGTCGGGTACTTAATTACTAGTTTTTTAGCAGGGATTTCCCTTTTACTATCTGTAACATCACTAAATTCAAACGAAAAATTAGTAGAGGTCGTATCTTCTTCCAATTCAATAAAAGCATTTTGATATTGATCTGATAGTCGGAACATCGCTATCACACCGATGTCCTCCAATTCGCATTCCACCACTTCACTGGAAACTCCTGAAAAATCTAATACTTTCCTCGCCTTGACCTCCCATGATCCGTCTCCTATTAGTTTGATTTTGAAATTGCCGGGATCATTCAGTTTGGAACTTCTCCAATTGTCCCATTCTTCAAGCAAATCGTGACCTGAGGTGAGGTTTACAATTGGGTATTTAATCACCAATTGTTTCTCATCTACAATTTCGAAATCAAACAGATCGATTTCGTTTTCCTTGATCAGTAAGGTTGGTTGATCGGATTCAGGTCCGATATAAGTAATCCGAATACCGCTTCCATAGGAATTGTTAAGATCGATATATTTGATTTGTTTGTCTTCCTGTGCCAAAACCAATTCGGACTGAATAACCGGCTCCCACAAATGGGTATCTTTGGATTCGATCTTGAATCCTTGTGGGTCGTTTTCCTGGATCCAGAGAAGCCAATCCGCAGAAACTTGATTTACTGTGTAGGAACCCTTGCCTGGTGTAATGGTCAGCACTCCTCCAGCGACCAAAAATTGACAACTATCGACCTCTTTACTTTGCTCCTCTATTTTCAGAAATACCTTGTCGGTAGGGCGCCCTCTGTATGTGATACGAAGGCCTTTCTCATCAAGTGCTTCATAACGCTTTATTGTTTCGCCGGTCAGCTCAATCTGTTTGGTAAACGAAACAATCCCCGAGGAACCGCTTCCTTCGAGTTCAACTTCGAATCGCCCTTGCTCATTTCCCGGGGATTGATTCCATACTTCCCAAGCATTCATCAAATCTTTGGCTTTTGGGTTACCCATGGGATCTACCGGGAATTCTATACGAAGCTTGCGATCGCTTACATCAAATCGAAACTCCTTGTCAGCTGCTTCCATTCCTGAGATTGTCAGGTTGCTGATGTCAGAATATGCCTCGAAATCAGCAAATTCAGGTTCAATTGTCTCCCAAATCCTGTTGATGATCATGGGATCATTTTTTTGTTCATCCCTGATCTTTCCGCAATAACGAACGAAAACATTGTTCGCTGAGATAAACTGCTTGATTAAAAATAGTTTGCCATCATTGTCCACCATGTATTTCCCTTGGTGGTAATGGCTGAAGGTTTCTTCTGAATGAACGATCTCATGGGCATATTTACCGAGCTTAAGTTCTCCGGCCAAAGGATCAACAAATGTACGAGGGATCAAAGAGGTAATTAGTTTTGTCTCATCGGTGTCAAAGTTCAAGTAAACTGAACTGATGCATATTGTATTCTTTTCGAAATCGTATTTTTCGATTTCATAGACTTTCCCGTTATTAAACAGAATATACCAACCAATGCTTGTCTCATTTAAAATACCAAATCTGCGAGTATCGCAAACCAGGTAGCTGTGTTCGGGGTTATAACTATTTATTGGCTGATTAATGATAAACTTCCCAACATCAACACTGGTTTCTGTGGTTTGCTTCCAACCTCCATCGGTGCTTAGGTAAACATTAAAAAGATCCGGATTTTCCGTTAACAAATTGGAAATTTTTTCTATCTGCAGAGTCCCTTCCCTGGCCGAAATAATCGCCTCAATTTTCCTTTCACCTTCGTTTAGCAATAGCAATGGCGAACCAACAGCAAAACCCATTTCAATATTTTCAGAGCTGTCAGCCGTGGCTGATTTTCCGAAAGTGGAAAATCGTTCAATGGCCTCGTTCTTACTTGCTGAATATATGCTATCTGCATAGTATCCTTCGACAAACTCTGTTTCTATAGTGGGGTATTGATAATTCCTTTTTTTGGCCCAGGCCCGTTCAAGCAAGATATATACTTCGTCCCCAGTTGTCTCTCCAAGGCTGATGTCTTTTTTCTTCATGATGACCCGGAAGTCATCCACAGTCATGCATAAATGATTTTCTATATACTTCCTGGCAGCCTCGGTTTCCGATGCATTTAATTCCTTCAGAGTGGTCATACCGTTTGGCATGGCAAATAGAAGATTTCCGGGATTAGGATCACCAAAGACATACTCCATCAACATGTCAAATCCCTGGGTCTGATGAATATCCTTCAGTTCGGCTCTACGAGTTCGTGAAATCCGTTCCTTGTAAACATTCTCAAGAATTTCATAAACAGCTTCCCATTCTATTTCTTCCGGAAGTATTATTCCGACATACCCCCTATTCATTTCCCGGTAAAACGTATGCAGGACAGTCCAAAAATCCTTTAAAAAGGGAAAGCACAAAGATTCGAAAATATACTCTGCATCGTTTGCATAAAGCTCATCGCGTTCTTTCCCCGCAATTCGCTCGTATAGTATAGTTCTTAAGAAAACAGCATCAATTGCAAATTCGGTCCCATAATCATTGCGATAGGTAGGGAGCGTTTTTCGATCCAACACCAAGCATAACATGCGTTCAAAGCCTTCATCTCCTCGATCGAACTGCAAGTGAAAGGATTTTAAATCAGAAGTGGATTTGCTAAAATGGATTGTCTTTATATCCGAAACTTGCGATTTGTTTAAAACTACTTTTTCCTGTGTCTTGTAGTGTAAATCAATCCCGGCTGAGTCTTTACCGGCATAAATCTGTACACCTTGATCCAGGAGGCTTTCATTTACTTCTCTTGCCAATTGAAAGATTACATGGACCTGATCCGGAATTTCATCCTGCTCTCTCAATTTCAGTACGTCTCGGTAAAAGAATTCCAGGTTTTTCTTGGTAAGTGATGCAAACTGATTTTTCGGATATTTTAAAAGCCTAAAAAAGGCCAACAGAAGCGTTAGGTGAGGTTTACTGTATTTTTCCAGTTTCTGCGGTTCATCCTGGTATATATCAGGGTTCTCTGCGAATTCAGCTAGTTCATGCAGCTCATCGTCGGAAAAATCTAAGAATGCAGACCAAGTACCATTTACATCATTGTTCAAATCATAGAAACGTATGTTCTTGGCATAGTTTCTGGCATATTTTAGCAGATCAACAATCGATCTTTCTTCCACAGAAATGTATTGCGGTTGTAGCGCTGCTTTGAACCTATCGTTTTGTTTCGTCCCAGATCTGAATTTTGTTGGTTTCATAGATACAATACTTAGTTTCGGAAATTCGCTCTGTCACATTTTAGACATTAGTTATTGCAGATCTTGTTCTGCCGCATACACCAGCCTCAGAAATTGAGGCTCAAACTTTTTTTACTCAATCGCAAAGAATCGAATTAAAACAGATAAAATGGATACACCATGTTATGCGCAGAATTCTCAGCTTTAATGCGGTATTCAATTTGTATCAACAAAAGCCGTGCTGTTGTTGCCGATTCAGTAATCTCCATGTTTAACAGATCAATCCTTGGCTCGAATTCATCAATTGCCTTGATAATCATCCGCTGGACTTTTAGTATCAGCGCATTATTAATCTCCTCAAACATAAAGCTTTTTAAATCACATCCATATTCAGGGCGATTTAACCGTTCGTGAAGTGCTGTAGAGAACAATATTCTCAGGGCCTGTTCAACATCAGTTCTTTCCTCAACCATTTTAACATTACTACCGTTAGACCCGAACTCAGGCGGAAAACACCATCCCTTTCCCAAAAAATTTTGCTCTGCCATTTTCAACTCTCCTAATTCAAGTCTATGGTTGATCCCTTGATCGTCATAGCAGCACTTGTCTCAACAGTTACTCCGCCTGCTTCCAAGATAGCTTTGTTGCCGTTCAAATCTTTGATCTCAATTCCGGAATCACTCAGGGTGATCGTGTTACCGTTAGTGTCTTTAATCTCTATCCCCTGTTTACTGGCTGTGATACTATTCTTGTTGGTATCTTCGGCAATGATGCCCTTATCATCTAAAGTGAAGGTATTTTTGTTCAAATCGACCAATTCGACGCCTTTATCATGAAAAGTCACTGAATTTTCATTGATATCTGTTACGGTAATACCGTTTTCGTCCTCCAGTAGGACTTTATTCCCACCCGGTGTGGACAATTCCATTACTTCCTTGTCGTCTTCGTCCGTGAACACGAGTTTGATACCGTTTCGTGTTACAATTCCTTTGTCGTTATTTTTATCAGTGAATTCAAGCGGTGGTTCGGTCTTGCCGTTATATAAACAGCCGAGTACAACAGCGTGTCTGGGATCATCATTAAAAAAGCCGATAACAACTTCATCGTTCTCTTCCGGAACAAAAAAAACGCCTCTGCCTGGGCCTGCATATGGAAAAAGCAATCGAGCCCAGATTACACTTTCAGACTCATGTACAGCGGGTATACGAACTTTAATTCTATGAAATTTATCCGGATCGCCATCAGATGGAAACGCTTCAACAACACCTACCTGAAGGCCATGGACACCTGGAAGCAAACCTGTTGCCAGTGTTTCCACAACGTCGTTTGTCTTGTGAAACCATTTGCTTGATAGGCCGCATTGTAGATCCGTCTTCCACCCATCCTTGGTTATTCGGTGGCGAATACCGGTCACAATTGCTTTGCTGTTAAAAATGTCACCAGCCTCTGCCACTTTGATAGTATCCCCAAGCTTGATTTTAGGATTACCATCAATGGTCACACGTCCTCTCAGCATAGAAAGGCGGTTCTTCATCATGGCCGCATTTGCCCATAATTCCATCTCTTCTTTCTCACTGTGAACGGCGTTAACCATCTGGTATTTTTTGGTTTCCATGGAACCGGAAAGATCGCTAAAAGTATGACTACTGCCAAGGTCCCCTTCCAAAGCACTGGTATTGTTATTGGGGCTTTTTTCTAGCTTAAAGTTCTTTATATCCCAAAATACACTTTCATATTCTTCGAATTGAGCTCCCATGTCGGCTTCCATTTCGAAGTCATATACTGTCTCGATTTCATTAGCAGCATCAACAAAGCTGGGCTTTTTAATCAACAACTCTCCATTTTCTGCCATCACCAACAACCCGTTGGCTTCCGCCCTGGAAACAATGAAATCCCAATCGGAACAATAGTATTGAACGATCTGGCTATGGACGTAGGTTGTTTCGGAGCATTTGGCTGTAATCCCTTTTTCCCCTGCAATATCTTTGATTATCTGGCAATCATCTTTTTCGTTAAAAACAGCACTTTTTCTTTCCGCACAAAGCTTATAAGCACTATCCTTGATCTCCACCGTCAAAAAAGTCCCTCCTTGAGTCTTTTTCAACTTTTGCTTGATAACGATCCCTTTAAAAGATCCGCTATTACTGCCTTGATTTAATGCCACTTCCAACTCTTCACCAGGTTTGAAAGTAGCATGGTTACTAAGTTCCAACACAGGTTTGCTGCTGGTCTCTGACGAATCCACATCAGTCATTACAAATATGGCATAAGGGATTCTATTTATCTCTTTTACAATATCAACACTAATAACATTGCTTGAGATGGCCTCACCGCCGCTAAATATTTCTGATCGAATACTACCCATTGCCCTTATCCTTTAAGACACACTGATCACGATTCCATTTTGGGTGCCTCCAGAGGAACCTCCTGATCCACCGGAGTCCCCTCCGGTGGACGTTCCACCGCCTCCTCCAGATCCAGAGGGTGAGTCCGGAAGGTTGCCATCAAATCTTTTTTCGTAGTTTGCTCGGTTTTTTTCCGGAAGCCCTACAAATTTTGCGTCCAGTTCTGCTCTCAGTGGAAGTCCAGATCGATCGAACAAGGTATACTTGATATTCACATCCTTCAACCGACATTCAAATATAAATTCACCCCAACCAATTGTCAGGGGTCTTGGTTGGCCATCCTTAGGAAACCAGGTTAAACTTAAAAACTGGTTTACCTGTGTTGGTACCGGTTGGGCTTGACCACTCATTGGGGGCAGAAAGGATGAACCAAATTCACTTACCTTCGTCCCATCAATGACGATTTTCAATTGAAATTCCTGGGGAATGCTTTTGACATAATCAAACTCTTCAACTCCGGAGTTCGCTGCCCCCCTTTTCTTGTATTCAACAGCGAAGCGTTCAGAATATGAAGTCGGGTTAAACATCACCTCAAATACATGGCCATCTGATTCGATTGTGAGTTTAGCAAGTTTGCCGAGTTCTTCTATTTCCATTTAATTTAAATAAGTTATCTTTCCTTTTCCCTTTTTAATATTTCCAGTACCTGTTCGACACAAGTTTGAATTACCTTCTCTTGATCGATGGAACTACCACCGGAATCGTTTTGTGCGGTATCATCAGGTGATCTACGAACATTCGCTTTGATAACTAGTTCTTTGATTTCGATAGTCATTTTAAATCCTTAAAGTCTGAAATCGAGTATATGCCAACTCCATTGACTCAATGACAACCGTGTTGCTGTTTGCATCCAAGTCAGAAATGCTCCACTTTACAGGAAATGTTTTCCAGAAAAGCCAGGCTGAAATTGGTGATCCTCCATCATCCAAAAGAGTTACCAGCACATTTCCGGGTTTAATCTGAAGAGTAGACATGGCTGCATTAAACTCCAGATTCAATGGAGAACCGGATACAAAGCCTCTTTCCAGCTTTAAATTGCCGTATGAGACTTTATCCGGAAATCGATGTGTATACAAATTTTCACCGCCTTCATCGAGAGTTGTGGTTTTAACTTCTGATGTAATTCCCGATACTTTCTGAAAATGGGTATCGAGCGGATTTACTGTAAATCCGTTAAAATAGAAAACCACCACAAAATGAAATCCCACAGGAGGGGTATCAGAAAATGAAAATCCGGTGAATTTTGTTTGTACCATTGTCTGTTCTCTTCAAATCTCCATTGTTACTAGCTAAAAATGATTAGGTATATTCCACCTTTATTTCATCAGCCATTAATTCCAATGTTTCAACCGCCACTTCGTTCTTGGTTGCATCCATCGAGGAAGCATCCATTTTTAGCGGAAAAGCATTTTTAATTTTCCAGGACACAACAGGGCTTTCACCTTTTTCATCCATCAGACTTGCTGTGATGTTTTTCTTTTCGACAGTCGTAATGCGAATGCTGTTAAGCCATTGGTATAACTGACTTCCTTTAGGAACAATACCTCTTTTCAAGGTAATTTTAGCTGGCTCAGCCAGCCCAGGCATATGCTTGGAGCCCTGAACAACACTTAGCCCGTCTCGGTAGGTAATTGGTTTTACCTCAATGTTCAGGCCGGAAACTTCTGAAAATGCAATGGGGTCCATTCCGTCAATATCCACGACATAATGGAAGGAAGGAATTGGATAGGAAGTTTTAATATCTTCAACTGTGGTTGCCATATTTTCCTCTATAAAATTTCTCTGTTAATCCGTTTCAAATGAAGAAAGAATTAAGTTGGTCCAGGACTAATACCAGGATTTCTTGCTATCGGTATCATCCCTGTAAATTATGATCCTATGATTCCTGCAGTTTATGCGTGAATTCAAGGATAATAAACTCAGCAGGTCTGACTGCAGCAAGCCCCACTTTTACGATCATTCTTCCCTCAAGAATATCCTGAGATGTCATGGTTACACCCAGTCCAGCTTGCACAAAATAAGCATCTTCCGCTTTTGCCCCAGCCAATGCCCCTTGTCTCCATAGGGTATCCAGGAAACTTTCAATCATGGTTCTCACTTTTAGCCAGGTAAGAGCTGTATTTGGCTCAAATACAGAAAAAGAGGTAGCTTTTTGAATCGACTCTTCTACATAGTTGAACAACCGTCTGACTGACACATAGCGCCACTCATTGTCGTTTCCAGCCAGAGTTCTGGCACCCCAGACCAATGTGCCCTTACCGGAAAAGTTGCGAATGGCATTAATCGACTTGCCGTTATCAGGTTCGATGTTCAGTCCATCATTTTCATCTTCAGTTAACTTGAAGACGGGCCCTTTTACTCCTGCAAGAGCTACATTTGCAGGAGCTTTCCAAACACCTCTGTCCCGATCCACCTGGGCATATAGTCCAGCAATTGCTGAACTTGGTGGCAAAGTAACTGTGTATTTAGCAATCTCCTTGACGATTCTATTGTAGAGATCCGTTTTGGTATTCTTGATCTCTTCCAATGTGCCTGTGGTTTCTACCACTTGATTTTCTGTTACAGTTTCATCCACGTCAGGTGTAGCAGGGTCATCAGGCGTTGTTACTACTGAGGCGATCGAAATGTAGGTTATGGTCACACTTTTATCAGTGTATTGATAAGGCAATGCTGTATCTATGAATGGATAGTAAGCTGCTCCATATTTCAAATGTTCAGTTCCAACCGCCGTTCGAAAAACAGCTGCATCGGTTGCCACATCCTTTGGATCTAAGGTAGATTTTACATCAGCAATCAAAAAGCGGTCTTTCAAATCATTGCATTGCTTTAAAGCCTCTTCCAACTGTGCCTTATGGCTATCTGAGAGAGCAGTATTGACAGCATCAACCGGTACGATCAACGTAGGTTCATCTTCTGTCTCCAAGGCCTTAATTGCTTCCGTAAAATCTGCATTGGTTGGAGCAGTGTCTGCGTCACTTTTACCGACAGAAACAATGTAGCAAGCCTCCCCTCCATTCATGAAGAACATTTGCAGAGCATAATGCATCAATTCGGACAATGGATCGAACGAAACGGATTCAATGCTCGAATCTTCTTCAATAACCTTGACCCCAATTTTCTGACTTGGAGCCATTCCGAATTTCGCTTCAAATTCAGACAAATTAGTAATTCGGGTCGGTACCT
Source organism: SAR324 cluster bacterium (assembly GCA_028282825.1). Classification (GTDB taxonomy): domain Bacteria; phylum SAR324; class SAR324; order XYD2-FULL-50-16; family XYD2-FULL-50-16; genus JAHJTV01. Next base: position 178,751 of record JANQGZ010000129.1, on the reverse strand, counting down.
TCAGTAATTCATTTCCAACCCCAGTTTTTTGCGTGTACCCGATAAATGCTGGTACTGCAGTTGACACTCCAGCTACGGAAGCTGGCAAAACAGATTTTTCCATGACATATACGCCTGGTGTTTTATAATCAGCCATCATCGATCTAATTTCTCCTTAAAAAATTAAATGAGATTGGAAGAAAGGAAGACCCAACTTACCATCCCTTCAAACGCAAAAACGGAAACTCAGATTTCAATAATAAATAACTCTGGGTTCCGGTGACGGAACAAAACAGGTCTTTATAGACTGCTAAACCTGTCTATTGCCTATTTGAAATATACGCAGTTTTCATGAAGCTGAAATGCTTCTTTATCGAAATTCCCAAATCTGCTGATGTTGCAACAGAAAATCCTAAGTTATCGAATTTCCATAGTTAGTTGCTCCACCCCCACAACTTCTTTCTAGAGTCACCATGTTTATTCGGGCAAAAGGGTATGCATATTACGATACGTTCCTTTAATGCCTGCCAGGGAATTATCAGAATTGTAACCGGAACGGACCACAAGATTAGATTACGGCGTGAATCTCAACCCGTGAGATTTTAATCTGGAAGTCTTGTGTCTACTATTTTTGTAAAGATGAACTGATCACTTAGGATTTTTACACCAACAATCAAATCACCCTTAACGTTCTTTTAATTGTTTATGCATTTTTTAAAAAATAAACGTTTTTCACAATAAAGTCGGACACCATTCTGGTCAAGAAAAAATTGAGCTGATTATCAATAACGATATTTGGATATATTTGTTGAGAACTATCAACGAAGCATTTGTCATTATTGAATTTGAGAGTCTTTTCTCTAACAGTTTTTAATTAATCTTATTTTTACGTTTAAGCAATGACGATATCATTTTACACAAGATTTTTATTTTTTTTTAAAATGCAGATTTCTGTAAATTTATTCAACCTTGAATTTTTAAGTTTGAAATTTCTGGTTGAATAGATATGATTTGGGGTTGGTTTATGAATCAGACAATCACAACTGAAAAAACAGTCTGACATATTTCTGATTTTGATCTTCCAGTATCATAATTATTTGCAATCACCCTAAGCAATCAGATTCATATTGTTATAATCTTGCTTGAAACAACACCAAAAATATAGCCACTAAACCTTTTTGTTAAAGGTTAGTATTCAACATAATTAGGCTCAAACGTTATTTTTAAAAAGCATGGTAGGTACAACATGATAATGGATGCAATAAGTGCTTCAGCTGCACAGATCCTTATTTTTATGGGGCCGGGATTGATACTGGCTTATTTGATGAATTCAGTGGCAGGTATGGTAGAAAAAAAAGCATATCAGGTCTTAGGACGAAAAGCTTACTTGTGGCTGTTTGGCTGGCTTGGAACAGCCGTCCATGAATTGGGACATGCAATCATGTGCATCATATTCGGTCATCGAATCGAGAAGCTGGTTTTGTTTAATCCAAGCCCTGATTCACAGCCTTTGGGATCAGTAGATCACAGCTATAATCCCAAAAACTTATATCATGCTATTGGCAATTTTTTTATCGGTATCGGACCGATCATTCTGGGAACCTTATTGATTTACCTCGCCTCACTTGTGCTGTTATCGAAGAGTTTCCATCATCACGCAGGGAACCTGAATATTACTTACGAAGTCCTGCTTGACTGGCAATCGCTGAGGGAACTTGGTGTTGATATTTATGATATTTTTACCGAGTTTTTCACTGAAACATTCACAGGCGATGGTCTAACAACATGGCAATTTTATGTTTTCTGCTATTTGCTGTTTTGCATTGGTAGCGCCATGAAACTGAGTGGAGCCGATATAAAGAGTGCTATACGCGGTTTTCTGTTAATCGTGGGGATAATTTTTATAGCTAATCTAGCTTTGATATATTTTGATTATTCGGATCGCTTCAGTGGGGTCACATTCGTTTCAGCCTATTTTTCAGCCTTTTATGTAGCAATGCTTTTTACACTGGTTTTTAATGTAATCATGTTGATCATATTAACGGCTATTCGTGAGGTAAAATCATTATTCAGCTGACAAAGTTCGAGGGATTGGTTTTGATGTGATGAGCACAATGCCATCCAGCCATTAGCCCAAAGTAATTAGAAGGCTCACTTGTTAGGGAAGGTAATAGAAGTGTTTCCAGGTATTAGGCGCCTGTCAGCCTTCAGGTATTGAATCGACCAATCGCTCATAGTGATATTGAATAATCTGAGGTATACGGTTTTTAAGATCTTCGTCTTTGAGAATACTTTTGTCTTTGATTTCATTAAATAGTTTCTCAATAAGCAGCATGATCTCCCTGAGAGGCTTGGAATGCTTGGAAGGTTTCCAGTCGTCATATTTTTCTGGCTCAATAAATCTCCTTGAAAGTCTCACCTCATCTCCCTGGTGCTTCCCATCGACCTTATTTCTTTGCACAATCTTATACCCGGATTTGTATTTTTCATCTTTTTTGACTGTTATAGTAGTCTTGTCCGGATACGGATTCTGAGGGCTTTTTGTTGTCACATCCCAGCGAACAGCAGAGTTGTTTTTGCTTATTAAACAAGCACGTTTATAATCCATTATTCTCTAAGTCCTTTTAGAAATTCAGTTTTTATTTTTTAACCATTAATATAACTAACTGATAGGATTATCGAAACCAAAACCGGTCTCGATACTATCAACAATATCGAACCAAGAAAAACAACGATTTTCTTTAGTTCGCCAAAGACTTAAGTCGCTTTGGGGGAATTGTTATTTGTTTTCCTTAAGTTTCATCCATTTTTTAATGCTTATCGACCAGTTTTCCTTCAGCTTTTTATTAAAAGTCGAAGGAACAGTATTTGACCATAAAGCAAACAATACCGAATAGAATGCACACTCATCCACCTTGCCAAGTTGAACTCCAAGCTAATTTCGGAAGGTTAATTCAGGTATGATTGATTCTGAGGTAATTTTAGCACGTTACTGTCAATTTTTGGAATGACCGGTCAATTTTCCCTAAACGAACTCGGTCAATCAAACGTGAAATTATAATTGGTTATATTGTTATTGCCCCAAAAATACTCACACTCGTCCTGCAAGAAAACTGCAGAATGGATGCTTTTACCCCAAAATTAATTAAAATGAATTAATTTAAAGCCATAAATTAGAGACCAGTCCCAAGCTTGTCAAGCTACTTTGAAAAAAAATAGATATCCCTTTTCAAGCGTAACATAGAATCTAATGGATACGTGTATTAAAATGTTTCTTCCTAAACTTGCTGTGATAGAAATGTAAAAAACTAAATACTCCTGAGTTAGCCTACTAATTATCTGCAATTCGAACTCTGATAAAAACATATGGATTCCCCCTATAATTAATTCCGATTTACAACTATTTCATCTAAATTTAACGATTAAAGTTTTCTTTATAACACTTAAGATTTAGTTGCATTAATAAATTGGGTAACTACCACGTAAAATATTGGTCCCTCTTGTGATTTTGCTAATAAAGATTCAGTTTATGCGTTAGTCAATTCAATATTATTACCTATCTAATTGATTTTTTTATATTTTTTAATCATTTGATCTTGTCGGATAAAAATACTGAAGAATATACCGCGTAAAAAAAAACTTGTTTAAACTATTAATAGACCCCCTATTGATCGAACAAAATAAAAGGTGATTAAATTTTACAATCAGCCTTTTTCTCAATTGCATTGAGTATTTTTTTTTTGATATCGTTTTTTCGTCAGGGAGTTTAATACAAATAAGGGAATTGTCTGGAAGTGACTTCCTTGAAAACAAAAAACCGCTGTTGAGATTTTATTTTGCTGGTTGGTTCGGACAGGTATTTACGGCGATATTTACCGAACCGATTGTTCAGGCATGCTGGTATAAGCCACAGGAAGGCATCGTACTCTTAGCTTTCTTTGGTTCTTATTCACAGACACTTGAGCATTGACAGAAAAAAAATCTAACCCGCATACGGCGTAGGTAAAGAATTCGATTAGATGTGAAGCAATTCTTTGCTATACCCCCACGTAAGGCAGTTTTACGCGACTGCACCGGTGTTCCCAAAAATCTTCTTTTTGATGTTATCAGGATGGAAAAATTAAAATCGATTAATGCAAATCTGCCTGCACCCCTGATCAAGTGGCTGGAGACGGAGTGTAGAAATCACAGTTACTCAAACCGTACTCACTTCATGCGAGAACTCATTATAGCTGCTGCTAATGATTTCAAGCAGGATAACAAATTAGGTTTAAGGAAAACAGTTCCTAATGAAAAGTAAGAGTATTTCTGATCCTATTGTTGTTGAGATATTCAGAGTAGAGCAGGGCAAACAGAGTGTTGATACAAAAATGCGACAGTTGGATGGTGTTGATTTGTTGCAAAATACAATGTTGAATTACGAGCCCGATTTATACAATCCGGAAGTTCTCATCAAAACTTCGATGGATGCCCCGTTGATTCGAAACAGAATCCAAGAATTGGAAGTTGAGGAGTGGCAAAACACCACCGCTCTGTTCGCTGAGTTGCATAATCTGGATTATGAGACCAAAGACCGTTTGGGGAAAACTCCTCCAATGCATCGGGCTATCTCGATTGATAAAAGGAATGGCAAACTCGTTGGGGTTGCTTTAATCGGTGATGATCTACCTCGTGATGTCGCTGCAGATATTCTGGAAAAGGCTTTTTTTCAAAAATCATTAAAGCATCTGATGATCTTTCATCAGGAATCTGTCAGCTTTTCAAATCCCGCTATGCGCTTTGGTACAAGTAACGAGCAAACGAAAGAACTAATGGGGGCAATTGAAAATTACATTCTTCAGGCAATCAATTCAAAAAAAGAAAAATCACCAATATCATTTGCCAATGAAGAATTTCAATCCGGAAGCAATGAAGCCCCCAGTCAAACTCAAATTCCGGTGATAAAAAAAAGAAAGACTAATCCTCCACCAACAATTCGCATGAAGCCGACTCCAAAAAATACAGTAACTGCACGTACTAAGGTGTTGCCGGCAATACCGCTGCAATCCATTCAACCAGTGAAAATAAACGAAAAGACTTTGCCGGACAAACAGCTGTCATTGAAGACTGGCAAAGAAAAAATCAAACCAGACAATCAGACCGGACAAGAAACGGTGGATGAAAAGTGGTTTGTCTCACTAGGTTCCCGGAATTGGAAAGAACGAAAAAACAGGGATCGAAATATTATTAATTTAACGGAGCGAATTATTCGCTTATCAAAATCTAACGATACGCCTCCTCGGGAATTGATAGTCTCTTATTTGGCATCCCTGAGTACACCTCAATATGAGTTCCTGGAACAATTGATCAATTGTTTTTCAGAAAAAACAGATGCTAACAAAGAAGAAACAACAAAAAAAGAACAGCCTCAACAGCGAGAAACACTTGAAAAAAAGGCAACTGAGCCGCCGCCAGAAAATCTGAATAAAACAGACCAACAAGAGGAAATTATGACTGAGCCAATAAAACCAAAAGAACCGGTTGTGATTGAATCCGCTATTACCAATGAATCGATATTACTGGACCCGGAATTAGAGGAGTTTAAAGGTATATCCGAGGAGGAAAAAGCGTTGCATTTTAAAATTCTCGATTATCAAAAGAAACACAATGTTTCCTACGATCACGCTGCCAGCGTGGTCCTAAAATAGAATGGACGGAGCCCGCATATGCCGCGTTTTAAAGATTTAAGCCTTGGAAACAGTATTATCCTGACGAATATAGCCAGATCGTATTCCAATAGCGAGCTAATCAGCGAGAAGGTGTTTCCGACAGTTGAAGTTGAAAAAGAGAATGCAAAAATTCCGCAATGGGACAAGTCCTCTTTTCGGGTGTTTAACACTCGAAGAGCTGTAAATTCCGGCGGTAATTACATTCCACCGGGTTCTGTTTCAATGATTCCTGTCGATTTGCATGAAGAGGAACTTAGATCCCTGATTGATACCAGGGAAAATAATGCAGCGGAATTTGACTTGCAGGCTCAAAGGACCAGGGAAGCCAGAGATGGTGTTCTACTATCGGCAGAAGTTCGGTGTGCTAATTTGATTCAGGACCCGGAGCAATATCCCGATTCACATAAAATTTCGCTTCATTCAGCTGACGAAAAATTTTCATCGGATCGTTCCGATCCGAGAGGAGTGATTGCAGACGGCAAGAGAAATGTTCGCTACAAAATTGGGAAAATCCCTAACACCCTGGTTATGAGTTACAATATATATAGTCGTTTAAAAGAGCATCCCCAATTAAGAAACACATTCAACCTGGGTGACATCAACCTCAATCGACCGATTACCCAACAGATCATGATGGAGGAATTTGAGGTTGAACGAGTCTTAATTGGAAATGCTGTCTGTGTCGATCCAAAAACCGATCTCTTCATGGATGTTTGGAATGACAACATCGCACTGATCTATCAACCGGAAATTCCAAACAAAAATGTTCCTGCTTTCGGTTATACTTTTCGACTAAAAGGATATCCAAAAGTCAAAAAATACTGGCACGATGGTTCCCGCAAAGTAATGGTAGTCGAATATACTGACCTGTTATCGCACCACATAATTGGACCGGAAGCGGGCTATTTAATCTCAAACACCATGGATTAGTTTAGAAAATCATAATTCTGAAAACTAAAATCATAAATTTAAAATGATTCCTCAATTGACTGAAAACCCGGGAAAGACTATCACCATCACCGCTAAAGAGGTTCTGGAACCCTATAGATTTGTGGGGTTTAGCGGACATATTTGTGGCAATGGGGACAAGGCCTTGGGAGTAGCAACGTCTCAATCCAGTCCGTTTCATGCTAATGAAGATGCCGCTATCGTTGTGGATGGAGTGGTTATCTTAGAAGTTGCCGAAGCTATTTCCCAGGCAGATGTTGTAAAAGGAGTCGCTGTAACTTCAGATATAAATGGACGTGGCGTAAAAGCAACTAACCAGGATTCCATTAATGGGTATGCTTTAAGCCCTGCCAGCGGTGCGGGAGATCATATTCGCTTGAAGCTTGTTTAAGTGCAAACCTGGTTACGCCCATTCCTGCTTTGGCAGTAGCAGTAAAGCTAACTAACTGCTGTTTCGCAGGAATTGGATTAAAACAATGTTTTGGTAAATAGCCTGTTAAGATCAAAAACTTAGCTCTCAAAAAATAATGGAAAAAAGGATATCTAAAATCGAAGTTCCTTCCAATCGAAGAAGGGAATTAAACATACCGGAGCTGATTGGCACAGATATCAGCTCCATTCAGGTTAGTGTCGATGGTCAGCCCCAGAGGATCTCAACAACCGATATCGAAGGTCGATTCAGAGTTGATTTTACTACCGTAGAGCCCGGCAGATGTGTAGATCTTGTATTTAGGAAAAGTAGTTCAGTCAGCCAGGAAGTCAGCATCAGGGGAAATGATATACTCTCAATCAGCATTCCCGATATGACAGCTTTGAGAGTATTACCCCTCATTGGTGAGCGAGAGTTCTCAAGTTACACCGGATCACAGTTCGGGCTATTTCTATCAACTCTACTGGCAGCTGGATTAAAAGCTCCCCAGTTGATTCAAGCTTTTTCGGCATTTGGATTGAAGATGTTTCGAATCAGAATATTTGATAAACGGAACAGGTTTTCAGCCTTGGAAAACTTTTGCAGAAAGGTTATTCCCAACGTTGATTATATGACTGTAAAGGAGCTTGAAGCTGAGATTTTTATCCCGGTGGTCAACGGCGCAACAGGCAAACAAGGATTTATTACCAGGGAGAACACTCCCGATTTACCCCTGTTATCCGCAATCAAATGCGCTGTGGCCAGTCTTATGGACTATGTTCCATTAAGAACGGACGGCGAACCAGTCGGTTCTGAAGATGCCTTTTTTGGCCCTGGCCTGATCTGGGGATATTCGACTTTTTCTTTCAGCTGCCCGGATTTGACCTTGTATCACTATGTTCAAAATAAGAACCTTAATTTCACCACCTACGCTTCATATCCGGAGCTGTCTCAGAAAAATCCTAAACAGGTGAAAAACCACAAAGAGCTATCATCTCATTTCCAAGTGGATGAAATTGGCAAGAGAATTCATCTGGAGGAAATAGCCAGCATTATGCCCGAACTGGTATCCAATTATGATTTTACTTTATTAGAACCACTGCCGGTCTTGAATTATGCGAATTTGAACCAGGTTCGACTTCTTGTGAATGGAGTTTAATATGGAAAAGATTAAACAATTCTTCGCCGCACCAACCCAATGGCAGCGGCTCGCCCTTTTAAGTCTGTTGAGCATGTTTATTTCACACCTGATTTTGCTCAGTTCCCAAGCTTCCGGCTCAAGTGACGAAATTGACATTTTTTCTCTTGTGGCAGGTGCTGTCATTCTCCTGTTTGTCGTAGGATGGTCTGCATTAAATGGAACCAGCAGCCCTAAGTTTGTTACCCGAAGCATTGGTGTGGTATGCTGTAGTTTTGAAATTCATAGGTTGGCTTACAGCTTTATCTGGCCAAAGAAACTGAACGAAATAGAAGCTCCAACATTTCAAATTTTTGCAATCACTTTGATCATCGGTTTGCTCCTGCAATCTCTTACAGGAAAATCACTATCTGATCTAATGGTGGGAATCAAAGAAAGATTGCAGCGAGAAAATAAAGCCAAACTAACTAAAGTAGTCCCAAAAGAACAGGAACCTGCTAAGGAAGCGGAATCCACTCTTTCGAAAGCCAAACTTTCCGAAGCCCTGATGAAAAAATGAAACTGCTAGGATCTGCAATCACCTACCTCGTATGGACCCTGGATAAGGACCTGCGATTTGTCGTGCTGATGATTATTGCCTTGACTTTTTCTACCATTCTTGGCGTCAAAATTTGGTTGCCGGTACACACCAGCTGCCCGGCAACCTTTGGAGACGGAGAATTTCAAGTGTCGGATATTTATTATTTGTTAAAGTACCTGTTTGCCACCTTCTTGACCCTTGTTCCATGGCTGTTACCGCTAAAAGCGCTTTAGGAGAACCAAATGAAAAGACTTCACACCAATGTAGACATGCATAACCGTTCGCGTTTGAACAGAATGCTTTTTTTCAATACCCGTGAACGAGATCTTTTATGGACCAAACGAATAGCTATCATCATATTGGTCCTTTATGTAGTTTGTTCTTCTGTTGTTTTGATGATCGCCAGGAGTTATCCCGATTCTGCCATAGCAAAAACGGTGCGAGCAGTATTTTTTGACGTGGATCCACAAATAGCTAAGGAAGCTGTTCAAACCGGAAATAAAATAATCGACAGGTTCAAGGCAATCATCAAAAGCAACGATGAAATCCGTTACGTCAACTACGGTCGACATCCTGTCCAGGATCAATTTCCTAAATTGTCACCGATGGCCTATCTGGGCAATGGCATCCTTAGCACTGAAACTGCCCTGACAGTTGAGGAATATTTTGGTGGTGATTGTGCCCTAACAGAAGAACAAGCCGAACTTCACGATAAAATTTACTGCCACAACACCGTTCAACTGACCTATGAAAAGGCGCAACAGGCCTGTGCTGTAAAATTTGGAGGGCAGGTGGCTGATTACCATGAGTACATGAAATATGTCTTTCCCTCAAAAAGAACCACTATCATCAACCAAAAGCACTGGACGCGACAGCTTAGAATAGATGAGGGTTTCTTTTTTGACACAAATTTAAGATTGGTGTTGGATCCGGCAGCACCCAATCAATTTGAATTTGAAGAAGAAGATGAACAATATGCGTTTTTCTGTGTGACAGATGTCACTAGCCTTCCCCAGAAGAAGGAGGAAAATGAGGCGACTGAATAGATTCAGTTGAGTCACGAAATGTAGCTTCACCACTGATTCTTAACACGATGAAATCAGGTACCAAAGACGCCCCTCATGGGGCGTCTCGTTTTTTATTCCCCATCAGGCATTTGGTTAACAGTAGAGTATTGTTCTTCCTGATTATTTTGGCGATTTACTTCGGTGTGTATGCGATTTATTAGGTGTAATGACATCTTTGCCGGCAGTTCTCCTAAGGCGGTTAAAATAACGTTTGTTTCTTGCTCGGTAAAAATAAATGTATACTCCATTTGTTTCACTCCTGATTGGTGTTTACCTTAATCGGTGCAGATGAAATTTAACAAATTTAAATCCGTATGCCTCAGCAATAATTGTGAATCAAACCAGCCAATTGGCGGCCCATTCTAATCAGGCGGCAATTATAACCGAGTGTTCTAACAAACAATTACAACGTTACATAATAGTTAGGCAATGGCTTAAAACCAAATGGCAATTTTAAAACTGACTTTTACTTGGTAGATTCTTTCGGTTTCATTCATGGAAACACTGTCTAAGAAACAAGAGCAATTAAAAACCTCGATCACACCGTTATTTCCCCAGCGTGATCCCAGGGTTTCGACAGTGGTGATGTTGTACCGCGATGAACTGCAAAGACGAGAGGAAAAAAAGCAGGAAAAAAGCTCAGTTTTTAACGGACACCGCAATGAGATTATTAACAGGACAATCAACACAAACCCAGTCATTCAAAAACGTGCTCGACTAGCCACACGAGGACCCAACCGAGATTTCGCCTCTGAACCAGCTTTGGGTATTCCTATTCAAAGGCAACCCCAAATAGCAGCTACTGTTTCCGGATACAAGCATTATCTACAAAGTAAACATGCCCAACAGCCAGGCATATCGATCCAGCCAAAGCTCGAAATCAGCCAGCCTTATGATCCTGCAGAAATCGAGGCGGACAGTGTTTCCGAACAAATCATGCTTATGCCTGATGTCTCGGTATATGGCAACAAATCCAAAAACCTGGTTCAACGGCATTCCAACAAGACTTTACCAAATCAGCCGGTAAGCATTCTACACAGATCGAAGGGGCAAGCTGGTGCTGGAGCTTCTTCAGCAAGTAAAAACCTGGCGTCTCAAATCCAAGGGCTTAGCGGCAAAGGACAACCGCTTCCTGAAAAAACCAGAACCGAATTCGAAGGTAAATTCGGTCACAGCTTCGAAAATGTGCGTGTCCATACGGGCAGCGAATCAGCCGGAATGGCTCAATCAATTAATGCCAAGGCGTTTACCACCGGCAACAATATCGTTTTTGGCGAAGGCCAGTACAACACCGAATCCAACGAAGGCAAGAAACTGCTGGCACATGAACTGACGCATACCGTGCAGCAGGGTGCAGGTGATGTTCAAAGAAACCTAAATACGGATGAAACCCTATCCAGGAAGATCGAAAATCAGGTCACAAACGAAAATGTCAGAACCCAACAAAACTTGACTGACAATATACGCAGCTCTCAGGTTGTTCAGCCTTTAAGTGCAAATGATCGATTAAGACAAAATATTGATGACGATGCTACTCATTCCCAGTCCGTTGAAAATGACCGGAATAGACTCAGATCAGCTGTTCCGGAAAATGTTGAAAACGGTGCCAATCGCAAAACAATTGAGAATCAGTCAAACCAAAACATTGGAACATCGAGCACTAATTTATCAAATCAAATAGAGTCCGACTTAATAAACCAAACTACAGGACAACAGAATACTGCTCAGACTGATGCTGATTCCGGTTCGCTCATTCGTTCGATGACGAGTGCAGCTCCGACTGAAATGATCCAGCAATTGAGCACTGCAGGTCCAAGAGTAGCCCAGGCACGTATCAATGAAATCAAAAGGGCAGCTTTAAATGTTCCAACGGTATTGCAACCAACCGGTTTACCTATCGAACAAAACCAAAATAGAAGACAAACTTCAATCCCTAATGCTCTGGATACGCCAGATTTATCTGTTCAAAGAGATACAAATACCAGAACGGTATCCACCAGGCATGTTCAATCCAACAGACCGGCAGTCACCAGAGACAGCAGTACAGTTACGGCAAACAATATTGGCCAGCAGGTTAGCCAGATACCGGATCGAGACCCTAATTTGAATACTTCTCCAGGTGCACCACCATCTGTGGACCTGACAGGCGCTGCAAGTCCGACACAAAACATCGAAAATCAGAGGAAAACTGATCAAGCGGTATCGCAGGCTTCCAGAGACGCTACAAGAGCCATTAATCAAGATTTTGGAGAAAACAATACAAATCCAACCATAACAAGAGAAACCTTAAAATCTAATAATAACGTCAACACAAATGTTGAGTGGAATGGAGAAGCCTTATCCGTTCCTGATTTGGATGATCAACATAGATCTGTTTACAACAGACAGCTTTCTGAACAATATGACTCAAATATTCAGAATGAGCTCAACAGGCAGAATTCTGCAGAACAGGAATACCAGACCCGAGTAGACCAAGAACAACAACATGGCTTGCAAAGAATTGACGCAGAAACCGACCGAGTTCGAAACGAGCAAATTCAACTACAGCAAAGTGGACGGCAGGATATAGAAAACCAGAGAAATCAATGGACCAGGGAAAACATACAGGTACAAAACAATTACTCTGGCCAGGCAAATGCGGAACGGAATAGGGTTAACCAAAGAATCGATGCAAGTGTTACTTCGGCCAATCGGCGATCCAGAGAGGAGTTTACCCAGGCTGAACAAAACGCAAGACAGCAGGAACGACAGGCTCAACAACAAGTTCAAACCGAGCGTAACCACGCGACACGCAAAAAATCATGGTTCGAAAAAGCAACTGAAGCAATTGGCAATTTCTTTGATAACTTGAAAAAGAAAGTCAACGACATCTTCAATAAACTTCGCCAGGCAGTCAAAGACATTATCGAAAAAGCGAAAAACATCGTCAAAGGGGTAATTGAAGCAGCAAGACGAACCATCGTAGGCTTCATTCGGTCATTTGGAGAGTTTTTAAAAAGTGTGGTGCGAGTTGCATTGGCTGCTTTCCCACAAATCGCCAAACGGTTTTGTGCCCTAATAGACAATATTGTTGAAAGGACTATACAGAGAGTTAACCAACTGGCTGAGGGATTGAAACGTGCCTGCGAATTGATACTGGATGCCATTGGATCAGCAATTGATGCTTATCTGGCCCTATATCAAAAGGCGATTAACCTCATCCTGGATGCGTTGAAATTCATCGCTGTTGGGATAATTAAAATACTGCGAGGACTCGCAAATCTTGGCATTGCTTTAGGTAAAGCCATTACTGAATATTTCACAGGTGCCATGGTCGAAGAGGCCATAGGAACAGATGTTACCAAACCTATCAGTGTTGAAAGAACAGATGCCGAAATTGCAGCGAATAGCCAGGGTCAACAAACACCTGCTGATCAAAATACAGGACAGCAAAATAGCCCTACAGCAGAAGAAAGGCGGAATAACGAACTATTGAACAGATCAGAACTTCGTGACTCAGATCTTGTCCTACCAGATGGGCCTGGAGAGATATCACCACAACTGCTTAGACACCTTCCCCCAATTGATTTTGGGCAGGATATTGAGTTGGGCTCAAATTCAAATCCGATTACAAGAGATCAATTGCAGACTGCTTTTGCTACTGGCGGCAATGATGTTGATGGTATAGCTGATTCAATTGCTGACAGCATTGTGGCTGATCATCAGTCGCAACAGGATCAAGACCAACAGTCCAATCGACAAGCTGACCCCGATTGGGCGAATATGACTGATGATCAAAAACTTGATCATTATATTGAGCAAATGGGAAAAGAGCCGCCCGCTCCCGAGGGAAACCAGACTACTCAACCGGAACAACAACCTGACTCAACAAACACACAAGATATACCCTATATTGCTAAAACAGGCCGATTGTCAGTGGGTCAGCGACTTTCGTTTGTTGGACGACAAATGATGAAGGGTATGCAGATGTGGTGGCAAAAAAATAAGCTTATTATATATGCCGCCTTAGCAGGTATTCTGATTGGTGCTGGAGTAATTGCCTTTTTCACTGGTGGCGCTGGACTCATCGCAGTACTTCAGGTATTGCTACAAATAATGACAGTCTATTTTATAGCGGAAGCGATATACCGAATAAGAGGCCACTTTATGTCCTACCTCGAAAAAGCGTGGAATGGAGATGTTGAAGGTGGTGGAAAGAGTCTTGCAAAAGCGCTCGCTGTTCTTGTATTCGAGTTTGTGTTTGAATACCTGCTAAAAGTGGTTGGTAAGGTATTGAAAAAAGTAAAAGCTGCCTTAAAGGGAGGGAAGCAGATTGGCAGGTTTGGCAGAGCAGTGAGAAGGGTTGGAGGGTTTGTTCAAAAAGTCGGAACCAAGGTCAGGAATGTTGGTAGAAAAATTAAAGCAGTTGTTCTCAGACGTGGTAAATTCATCTTTACCAAGCTTAATAAAGCTTGGTTGAAAGTTGTCAACACGATTGGGGATCTCAGAGAAAAGATCCTTAAAAGGTTTGGATTCAAGCGTGCCTGGATGGAGAAGTCTGGCAGATACATAGAGGTTTGGGCTGAATTCAACCCCAAGGTGATGTTGATGAAATCACCTGTCAATGATGCTGATGCTTTTGATTTAAATGATATTCGTCATGCGGACTTTGATGATGCAACAAGAAACAGCTTCAAAGGAGCTACTGACAATAAACTGCTTGGCCGTCATAAAGTAAACCAAAATGGCCAAGTTGAAGTCATTGTTTCACAGAATTATCAGAAATATTTTGACAATTTAAGTCCTGCAGATCAGCAAGCTGCACTCAAAAGACTTAATGATCCCGAATTTAATATAAGAAGGTCAGAAGCATTAAAAGGTGGCAACACAAATTATATTTCTCTTGACGAAGCAAAGAGAGCATACGGTGATGCGGCTGGTGATGCGGTATATCATCGAAATACACTGAGTGAGAATTTGAATCAGAATATCAGAAACTCAACTGATGAAGCTCATCACCTGATCCCTGTCGAAGTATTAAAAGAAAATCGAAAAGTTCAAAAAGCCGTGGAAGGAGGTTTCAAGTTTAATCATGCAGAAAATGGTGTTTGGGCATCCAAATATAGTACTACGCGCGGTCAATATGGAATTCACGCAAGTCACCCAGCCTATAATGATTATGTTAAATCCTTAATAAAAGATATAGATGATAGTTTATCTCCATCGCAGATGGCTAATGCAATGCGAAAAGTTAACACCAAATTAAAAATAAAAATAGAGGAAGTCAAAAAATCAGGCAAAACCATCAATGAATTCTTTAAACAAATTTGATCACAACTTTTGGAGCAAAAAATGAGTTATTTTCAGATTTCCCATGAGACAGATGACAAAGAGGTAGGTGTTTACGAACAAATAAAAGAACTGGCAATTCCTACACCAAGATCAGTTCGTGAAAAATATTACGATTTAGACGAAAGCCGAAAGTCATTTCTTGAGAATTTACCTTCTTTATCTGTTTTTAAACTTGCATCAAAAGCTAAAATCACCGACGTGTTAAGTTGTTTATTTTTATCCATGAATGTTGGCTTCATTGCTAGTAAAAAGTGCTCAAATCTGATTAAGAAATCTAACCTAACTAATCACCAATTTCATTCAGCAAAAATAATTGGAATTCCTGATGATTTGGAATATCAATTCTTTTACTTGATTGAGGAAACACAAAAAATAAACTATAAAAAGTCTGTTTGTTGCAAAACCGATTTATTCGGAACTGAAGAAGGTGAACCAATTGAAATTTCATCAATTGATGATTTTTGGCGAAATAACATTGCAATACAACAAGCTGAACCAGGCTCAAAGTTATCATTTATGGAAGTATACCTTTGCGAACAATTAGATATTCTCCGATTACCTGGCAACTCAAGGATCTTCATTTCTGAAAAACTTAAAAATCAGTTTGAAGTGAACCAAGTTAGCGGCGTGGTTTACAAACCTTCAAAGATCCGTTTTGCAATTGAAAAATCATAGGGTCAGGTCTTTCATTTTGATAGTTTAGTTTACCTTGAACGAAACTAGAACTCGTGAGGGATGGTATTACTTGTTCCTAAGAAGAATCCGGACTTTAAGTTATTAAAGGTTTGTTTTACAACGATCGATTCCTTTGGCTAGCATTCAGCAACCATGGGCAAACAGTGGCGAAGTATGTTCAATTCCCATCTACGGATAATGAAATTCAAGAGGCTGCAGATGATATCAAAACAAAAACTTTTCTTTTCATCCTTGTTGTTTATCTTGTAATGAAAAAAACGAATCTCTATAGTAAGTGCAGGACCAGCAGGCCTTTATGCAGCCGAGCACTTGGCTGGAATTGGATTTGGAGTAACGATATTTGACCGCAAGGTACCATGGGAGAAACCAAGCGGGGGATTGATCCCCCCAGAAACAATGACAGAATTTCCATTTCTAAAAGCAGAATTGTCCAAATTAGTATACCGATCTCCTGAACGAATACCCAAAACAAGGCTATTTGCTCCTGCAACTTACTTAGTTTCCCGCAAAGAGTTGGCTGAATTTCAGCTCAAAAGAAATCTCGATACCGGCGCAAGCTTGATCCTGGAAAAAGTTGAGATCATGAAAGCTTATGACGACAAAATTGACCTAGTAACAGTAAATGGAAGTTATCAGTGTGACTTTGTTATAGGGGCTGATAGGGTTAACAGTGTTGTTAGAAAAACATTTATTGGAAAAATCCCAAAAGAAAACCTGGGAATAACCTTTGGATACCTTATAAAAGATGTACAAGTTGAAAATAATTACATTAAATTTCAAGACTCCGATGGTTATATCTGGTTTTTTAATGGAGATAGCTACATAAATGCAGGAATCGGGAAAAGCATTTCAAGTCAAAATAACCAAAATCTAAGGAAACAACTCGATCAATATCTTGAATCAGAGTTCCCTGATTTAAATATAATTTCCAAATGGAGCGGTGTGCTTCCTCGAGTCAGGAATTTGATTTTTTTAAAACTGCCAACATGCGGAAATAATTGGATTCTTGTTGGAGATACTGCAAAACATGTAAATCCCATCTTAGGAGCAGGCATCTATTGCCTTTAAACCTGCGCAGTTAGCTGTTAAAGTAATAAGTTCCGATAACATCCAAACGTATGAAAAACTAGCGAAAAACCAGCGTTACAATACAATAGGTTCTACTTACTATAGGGACATGTAAACCGGCAATTCATCAAAACTTATAAATACCATGCCGATTGAACTAGAGTTAAATAACTACAAAGACACCGTACCTTTTCGTTTGGTCAACAAACTGGGAGTTCCCTTATATATTGAGAAATCGTTCAAGGTCGCACCCGGTGAATTAACTGATCGTAGATACCTGGTTGGTATTTATAAAAAATACATCAACGAAGATATAATGATTAGCATGTGTCGGGAAATGAATATGCCAGAGGATTTTTTAGAGATATTTGTTAAAAGCCAGGCCCAGGCAGGTGGATTTGGAATTGGGTATCAAGAAAAAGATTCCGAACGTATCTACAAAGTTTATTTGGATTTCTTTGATAAGGTCATGCTTCAAGCCCGAATCATGCCAAATCCTAATCGACCGGCAAAAATGAATGTTGGTTTCAAATGGAATCCGGAAAAACCGAACAGTAAGATCATCTCAACTTATCATTGTTATCCCATGATCACTGTTTCCGATATTAAAAATCGTTTAAAGAATCTGTACTCAGGTATAGAAAATAAAAATTCTTTAGAAGCAATTTACAAAATACTAGATCTTGCAAGCACAAAAGTCGAAGGGGATGACTTATTTATCTATCTTGAAGCAAGCGAAAAGGGAACGTTGAGAAAATCGTTTGATATCAACCTGATTCAAGCCAATTTGCCAACACAAGAAGCTACTTCGTTATTAACTCAGCTGTTCGAACATTTTTCAATATCCCAATCTCAATACGAGGATGTATTTCAGCAAATTGAATCAAAGACCTTGGGGCATCTATCAGGTGGGATAGATATGGCTGGAACGGAATTTCTGACAGTTTATGTTAAAATGTCTTGAGTTATAAGGAAACCTGAGTTTTGTGAGGTCCCTTCTGAAAACTGGCCAAAACACGTCAATCAAGAAATAGCGGGACACCAAGCTAATCGTTAAATGATCTCTCAGCTGAGCGTGCAACCATCTCCTTCAAATGTTCCTGAAAAAAGAGTGCTAGGAATTTACCAAGTCCCATCAGTGAGTTGTCCGTTTCAATATCGAAGGCTGCTTCAGCCACCGCTCCATCGGATGTAGTAACATGTGGTGGTGTTCCGGATGCGGTGGATTGTTGATTATTTTCCAAAGAATATGCAACCCCACTAACTTGGCCATCGTCTCCTATATCAAAAGTCAATACCCCGTATAAATCACTTGTGAAAGTCACGGAAAATAGATATCTTGCGGTGGCGTTTCCTCCTAAGCGGTTTCCAGAGAATGTTTCATTGCCGGAATTAGCTGTCCAGGGACCTGAAATGCTACCAGGTCTCACTGTCTTGACGTTGAAGAGGTATCACACTAGGATAAATTAATGATTGTTTTCCGAGTTCAGGCTATTTTGGATATCCGCCCTCCCAACCGGCAAAACCCATATTCATTCTTTTTGCTGTTACATCCCATGTAAAAAACCTATCGAAATGTTTGATATACAGACTGTGTTGATCTTAGTGATTATTTTCCTTGCCACTTTTGTGAATTCAACCCTTGGTTTTGGGTTGGGACTCATAGCCATGCCTCTTCTTGCGTTTATTGTAGATATTAAAACTGCTGCTCCGCTTGTCGCCCTGGTTGCCACAACCACTGCATTTTTAATCTTTTTGAAGAACTGGCGTGATGTTAATTTTAAGAATATTTGGAAAATGATTGTGATGAGCAGTCTCGGAATTCCAATCGGCCTCTTTCTGTTAAAAGGTGCAGGGGATGGGATAATGAAAATTGGATTATCGATGATGATTATTGTTTTTGCAGTATACTCGTTGATTGGTCGCGGCAACCGAACATTGAAGTCTGACAGGACATCTTATTTTCTCGGCCTATTGGGGGGTATTCTTGGGGGTGCTTACAACATGGGAGGACCTCCCATTATTATTTACGGAACGATGAGGCAATGGCCCCCCTTAACGTTCAGAGCCACGTTACAGAGCCTGTTTCTACCCGCCACAATATTTATCTCAATCGGACATGCAGTCGGGGGCTTGATGACACAATCCGTCCTGATCAACTATCTGTATTGCATTCCCATACTGGTTTTTACGACAATAACCGGCGGAATCCTGAATCGATCCATTCCGACCGACAGATTTAATCGCTATGTCTATCTAATACTCATATTGATTGGTGCTTTTTTACTTTATAAATCATTACCTTTCTAGGGATCTATTGGAGCTTCTCGGTGTACTTTGCAGTTATGATTTTTGCTTCTAGTATGATTGATGGGCAACCGACTTTCCCATCCTACAACTTGGCCAGCCTGCAGGCTGAGTTGTAGTCCCACCTTATCATTAGCTCCCATTGTCCCTATTTTATCAATACCCTGCTCGAAAATCTTTTTTATCGAGTTTGTGGAGCTGCGTCTTCACTGAAAAACGTTTCCTGAAACCAAATCGGTCAAAGATCGGTGTATTCGATGGAATAATGCGGGAAATATCAATCGCAGTAAACTCAGAAGTGTAGTTCAAAATCGTCCATTTTCGATCAGCCACCTACACAATATTAAAGCAAGACGCTATTTTTCGATTAAAACAGTAGGTAATTTTCCAAGTTAATTCGATTAGGTGGAACTTTTTAATATATTGAAAAAATTCTTCACCGCTTGGTCGCTTAACATGCTGTAGTTTATAATCAATTCAACGTGGCATTGGAATTGCTGTTAAGTATTCAAAGCCTATTCAAGGATATACGGCAATCACTAATTGAGGGACAAAAAGATGAATCCGACCTATCAATCATTCTATTGCTATCTCGAACATGGAGAACCTGTAATCCTTGAGAACAGACCTGATAACTTTGAGCAACTTCCCTGTAATTACATCGCACGCTGCCCCAACTACCATATCGCTGAAAAAGCCTTTAAGTGTAACCTTAAAATCGAAAAATGGCGAGTTTGGTAAATGTGTATACGCGATTCCTGAATTCCACTCCACTTTCCGCAAGAATCGGGTCGTTAATTCCTACCCATAAGACATATTCAAGTCATGAAAAACGAGATTCCATTATTGGAATTTCGATCGCTTTTTAACTCAAACGGATTTTCTGTTTAGAAAACACATTCTGTGCAACAAAACAGCGTTATTGGAATTAAAGAATGGGCATTATTGGTCATTAAGCTCCCAGCGAAAAACGCTGTCTGATTTGTAATCAGTTTTTTGTGTTATCCTGGCGCACAATCGTCATGGGACTTTGCGGTTCGGGTTTATCAACATAGGGCATTTTTCGTAAGAAGTATAATTTGGCTGCCTGATACAAAATTCTCGGCATGTTTTTATGCGGGCTCAACGGATTACCAATCAGTGTTTTCAGCAGATTGAAACCGTTTAGTGGTTTAACTTTACCGTGCAACCTGGCATTGAAAAATGGCTGATTGTCTTTGATAAGATTAATTGTAATATCCAAAGGCTCGGTCGGTTCAGAAAAGAAAAATTCGTAAGTCCCTTGCATATCGTTAAATGGAGACACATGGAATTCTTTATCGGCAATATAGCGAATTCCATGATCCCCTTCTTTCATTTCCGGAATATAAAGATGCCGCTCCCCAAATGTATTATTGACTTCCACCACCATTGCTACTGTTTTTCCATTCTTGTCCAGGCAATAAAAAAAACTCACAGGGTTAAAGATATAATTTAAATAACGTGCAGAAGTCACCAGGAATATTCGTTGGATTTTTTCAACCGAGTGATGGTTGGAAAGAACTCTCAACAGCTTTTCCCTAATCGAGCCTTTTCCTTTTGTCAGGTAGTCTTTATCGTGGATTGCAACGGGACGTAATCGGTTGTGCCCGAAAAAGGATAGTGATTTATCCATGACATCCAGCTCATCCAGATCAAGTCCATACCCATAAACCGGATAGCGAAAACCGTGTTTAACGGGTTTTAACCGATAGTGTTCCACGAAACCCTTGTAAATGACTGAATTCATAGTTCCACTCCAAATTGCTTCCCAACTTGTACAGCTGAAAAGACAGCGTCTTCATGGAACCCATATCGAAAATAGCTTCCACAAAAATAAGTTAGGTTTACTCCATTCAACGAAGGGAGATCCTGCTGTGTGTTCACGGCATCAAAGTTATACAATGGATGGGAGTACTCCAGACGTTCTATTACGAGATCCGGATTGATATCTACCGAGGAATTCAAAGAGACGCAATAGTCTCTTTGTGTCTCAAGTTTTTGCAGCTGATTCATATAGTAAGACATGGTCATCAAATCGGTTCTGGAATCATCTTCCGTTCTGATGTAATTCCAGGCGGCCCAGACTCCTTTAATCGGCGGCAAAACAGAGATGTCGTTGTGCAGGATGACCTCGTTTTTTGTGTATTGCCAAGGAGAAAGCAATCTCTTTTCGTCTTCACTTGGATCTTCCAATAATTTTAGAGCTTGATCAGCGTGAGCTGCAATAACAACCCGATCAAATGTCTGCCACTCCTCACCTCTTAATATCTGAACACAGCCATTTGAGCGTTTGATCCTTTCAATACCGGCATTTTTGACAACCTCACCTTGAAATGATCTCAAAAAGGCCCGGACATACTCCCGGCTGCCGCCTGAAATTGTATACCACTGGGGTTGATCATTAATCGTCAGCAATCCGTGATTATCAAGAAAACGAATAAAAGTAGAAGCAGGGAAACGCATCATATCGCTGTCAGGGGTTGACCAGATGGCAGCCCCCATCGGAATAATATACTGATTTATAAAATTGTCACTGAATTTGAATTGCTTCAAGAACTCTCCCAGGCTCAGCTCTGTCAAAACTCCGCGCTTTATCAACCTCCTAGCCTGACGATTGAAACTAACGATCTCCAGTAACAACTTCCAAAAAGATGGTCTGAAAAAATTACGACGATCTGCAAACAACCTGGAACTGTTATACATAAAATCCAATGTTGGATCGAAGTAGCTAAAAGACATAGGAGCCTTCTGAAAGTGAACACCCAACTGACCAATAAATCTGATAAAATTGGGATAGGTTCGATCGTTAAATACAATAAACCCGGTATCGACTGCCAGCCCGCGATCTTCTCCCCCTTCAATTTCAATGGTGTGAGTATGTCCGCCGATATAGTCGTTTTTTTCAAACAAGGTAACTTGATGTTCCCTTTGTAATAAATAGGCAGCGACGATTCCGGCCACACCGGAACCGACCACGGCTACCCTAAGACCAGTCTCTTTTTCCATGACCAGCCTAATTTTTCAAAGTACTTTGAGTCACTACCTGGGGGATATCTGCAGGTATTTGATCGTATAGGAAACCCCTGTCCATTGGATAAGAACTGGTATTACCTTTGGAAAAGGTTATTTGATAGAGGCGTAAAATCGAATTGTCGATGCGGAAATACTCTGCGCACAGTGCCAGATAAGTGCGCCAGGTTCGTTTGAATTTTTCATCAAAATGCTCCGGATTTACATGATTGATATCTTCCCAATGCTTTTCAAAATTCTCTGCCCAGGCATCCAGTGTTAACGCATAATGCCGACGCAGGTTTTCAATGTCCAGAATTTCCAGGCCATGGGTAGACATGATATCAACGGTTTCGGATAAACCTGGGAGGTAGCCTCCGGGAAAAATGTACTTGCGAATAAAAAAATCTGTGTCAATCGGTCTGTCATGAGCAATAAAATGCAATACACCTATGCCTCCAGGCTTCAAACTATCGGCCATGGCTTTGATCCAATCGGCTAACTGTCCTTTACCTGCGTGCTCAAAGGCACCAAGGGAGGCATACTTATCAAACGTTCCTTCAACTTCTCTGAAATCCTTTTGCTGAATAGTGATTTTGTTCTGCAGACCTCGTCTTGCCGCCTCGGTTTTTAAAGCCTGGTTTTGATCGGGAGTCGGGCTGATATTCGTTCCCTTGACACCGTAGTTCTCTGCGGCATGAAACAGTAACGATCCCCAGCCTCCACCTACATCAACCATAGTTTCACCAGGTTTGAGCCTCAGTTTTTTACAAACATGATCCAGTTTGTTGCGTTGCGCCTCTTCCAGGGTTTTGGTGCCTTCCTTCCAATATGCGCAGGTATAAGTCATGGAAGGATCAAGGTACTTCCAGAACATGTCTGTTCCACGATTGTAGTGATGGTGCGCATTTTTAACGGCCCGTTTGATGCGACGGTTGCTATGCTTCAATTCATGCAGCCAGTTCCGAAATCTAACGAACGGATTTGGAATTCTAGACATACGATTATGTTCGGCCAGGTTTGGTCCCGAATCCGCCCAGGCTTTCACAATCAGTTGAATGTTGCCGCTAATTTCAACTGTCTGGTTGATATATGATTCAAACAACCCCCAACCGGTATTAAACACCGTATTCAGCTGAGCACCAAATGTTTTATAGCGAATGACGAACTCAGGAGCGATCTCTTTATTTTTATAAATAGAACCGTTGGTAAAATGAACTTCAAATGGAATTTCAGTACGACCTAAATTGCGGGCAAAGGCGATGCGGAGAAGTGTTGAGAGTATCATAATCACATCCTTTTTTATTATATATTAATAGCTTCACTTTTTGTCCCCTTGAAAAGTGTTGTTCTTTAAAATGCTGGTTCTACCACGTGGCCTTTTTATCAGGAGAACCGCAAGAAATAAAGAAAAATAAAGTTCACAAAATTATCTGTATTCAGACCACCCTTCTAACTCTGCCAGTACCGAGCCAAAAACATGTCTGCTTAATTAACTGATACAAACCTTTTACAATCGGTTATCGGTTATCGGTTATCGGTTATCGGTTATCGGTTATCGGTTATCGGTTATCGGTTAAACGATTGGTTAGCCCCCTGTAATTTTATGGCAAGTCTTAACATTAGATATTAATAAATAAAATTAATATTTTCGAAAGCGTAGCTTTCACTTCGGACTGATAACCGATAGCCGTTAACCGATAACTATATTTTAGACACCTCTCTTTAAAAACAGGATTTGCTTCAATCTCCAAGGCCCCGATCGACACAAGAAACTATTTTTTGTATCAAATTAAGACATCTATGTATCAGTATGTTATATTTTCTGAATCAAAATATGACTCATTCAGGAAACTTGACTTAAGGCGACAGACGGTATTTAGGTATTGTAGGTCATATCGGAGAACTCTTGATTTCTTGGCATGTATCTGGCTGATGAATTTACTATTAATAAACAAAGGAATGGCCTTCTGAATGGGGACAAAGGCCTCCGGTTCCCAAGGAGTTATAAATGTTATCACAAGCCATCAAGCTGGTGGAAAAGGGCATGGTACCCGACCGCCTGATCCGGTTCGGCATCCGGCAATTGATCCGCAAACGATTGGAGGAAGAACAATCAGGCGACGTCGAATATGTACAGTCCTCCTTCAACGAGTGGGTATCTACTTTAAAAAACAGTCCCATAGCCCTAAATCCAGATATTGCGAACGAACAGCATTACGAAGTTCCCGCAGCATTTTTCGAATTGGTTCTGGGTAGAAATCTTAAATACAGCTGCAGCTATTTTCCGGATTCAGTTAGAAACCTGGATGAAGCCGAAGATGTAACCCTGGAGATGACTTGTCGCCGGGCAGAAATTGAAGATGGCATGTTTATTTTAGAATTGGGCTGCGGATGGGGTTCATTGACTCTCTGGATGGCGGCACACTACCCGGAATCCACCATCACTGCAGTTTCCAATTCAGAATACCAGAAAGAATTTATTTTAGACCGGGCTCATCAAAAAGGGTTGAAAAATATAGAGGTGATCACCTGTGATATGAACGATTTCAATTCTGATGGCCGGTATGACAGGGTGGTTTCAGTGGAGATGTTGGAACACATGCGGAATTATGAGTTGCTATTCGAGAAAATAGCAAACTGGTTAACACCTCATGGCAAGTTCTTCACTCATGTATTCAGTCATCGTCATCTCAGTTATCCTTATGAAACCAAGGGAGAAGATAACTGGATGGCCCAGCATTTTTTTACCGGCGGCCAAATGCCATCGCATTTTCTGTTTCTTTATTTTCAAAAACATATCCTGTTGGATAAACACTGGGTGTTAAACGGAAAACATTATTTCAAGACGGCCGAAGCCTGGTTAACCAATATGGATAATCAGAAACAACAAATACTGGAAGTATTCAAAGAAACATACGGTGACCAGGCGGAGCTTTGGTTTCAACGCTGGAGAATGTTTTTTATGGCATGCGCAGAGTTATGGGGTTATGCAAATGGACAGGAATGGGTCGTTTCCCATTTTCTCTTTAGCAAAAGGTAATTCCAAAAACCTGCTAGTAAGCGGATTTTAAAATTGGATCAAAAATAGCGGTCATCACTAGAAAACACCCCCCATGATCGTGTATACCGATTGCAGATTTACAGGAGGTGAAAGCTCCGCTTCAGAACGCTCAATGTAGGATGGGCCGGCGGAGCCTGCCCATCTGATATTTGGCAAGTACTTACGCTATGTTAAACGGAACGCTAATAGTCGATAGCCGTGAGTAATTTCGCGACGCGTCAGGATATTTCATCCCATTCAATAGATTTTCTACTCGATAATTGGCTCCCTGCTATTCCCTATTATTTGATTATTGCTTCATTTGCGTTATTTAATGTATTATTTTATAAAATATTTCATAAAATTATTGACACCTTCAACGTGCCGATGATAATCATGAGTCAACAAAACAGAGAAAATTGAAATAATTAAAAAAAGAGTTTCCAAAACATAGGGTTAGGGATAGTTTCTCATCAATAAGTCGATAAAAAACTGATGTAATTACAAACAGCAAGCAAATCTTGTTGAAATAAGTCGGAAAGATGAAATGACGGGCCGACAGTGAGTAAATCGTTCAAAGTATTGAAACAGTGGTGATATTCATATTCAGCGTTTTGAACTGTAAGCGTTTCATCGTTCGAAGTCGATAGTAATTTGTTGCTACGGCCAAAGCTGCGGGTGTTCCCACGGTTATTGCAAGCTCTCCTCCACGTGGTAAATGCACTGCGTTGGCCGTAGCAATGAACTCCGATCGTTTTAGAGTTATTATTAGCCTGCGATCAACTGATTGACTTTAGTGAGAGAGCAAGCCAAATCCGGGCTTACTGAGCGTGAATCTGCTAGTCTCCCGGTAATTTCCAGCACATCCAGTGACTGTTATCAAGTGAGAATTTCCCCGGCACCAAGTGGTGAAGTCTACCTGTCGATCACAGCAGTTATCAGTGAGTCAGCGGACATTGCAAAAATGGGATGTCCTTGAATGTTGAACGTGTCTTTAGAACCCGATCCTTTGATCAAGCGCTTTTTTCCACCCTTTTAAATTAACTTAGAGTCGATAACTCATTCAAATCAAAAGAAACATGAAAAAAACATCCATACATTCCGATAAAGCACCTGCGGCTGTTGGTCCTTATTCACAAGGCATTGTAGCAAATGGTTTTTTATATACATCCGGTCAACTACCTATCGACCCAGAAACCGGTTCCATGCCTGAAGGCAACATTGAAGTTCGGGCTCACCAGGTTTTTAAAAATCTGGCAGCTATTGCTGAGAAGGCCGGTACAACGCTGAATAATGCGGTAAAAACCACCGTATTTTTAGCAAATATTGCAGATTTTCAGGCTGTTAATACGGTTTACCAGCAGTATTTTTCCGAGCCTTTTCCCGCGCGTAGCGCTTTCCAGGTTGCGGCATTACCTTTGGGAGCAGACATAGAAGTTGAAGCAGTTTTTGTATTATAAATTTCAAAATCTATATTTCGAGAAGGAATCGTATGAACTTTACCAAATTTGCCAGACGCAACTATTTACAAGGCCCGACACCTATTGAGCCAATGCCGAATCTTGCCAAAGCTCTTAATTGCAACGTCAATCTTTACATAAAACGTGACGATCTCTTGCCAGGGGCTGCAGGTGGAAACAAAACGCGGAAGCTGGAGTTTTGTATTGCCGATGCTCTTGAGCAGGGAGCAGATACCTTAGTCACCTGCGGCGCAGTTCAGTCCAATCATTGTCGACTAACGGCATCCTGGGCCGCAAAGGAAGGAATGGATTGCCACCTTGTTCTGGAAGAACGGGTCAAAGGAACTTATAAGCCGGAAGCCAGCGGAAACAATTTCTTATTTGAAATGCTGGATGTGAAAAGCACTCGTGTGGTTCCGGGTGGCTCCGACATGATGGCAGAAATGGAAAGCACTGCAGCTGACTTGAAACAAGCAGGAAAAAAGCCCTATATTATTCCCGGCGGGGCATCGAATGAAATTGGGGCGTTGGGTTACGTCAACTGTGCCGTGGAAACCATGGATCAATTAAACAAGATGAGACTCGGCATCGATCATATCGTTGTACCATCCGGTTCAGCCGGAACACATGCCGGCATGGTTGTTGGGATGACCGGAATAAATGGTGGCATACCGATCAGCGGCATCAACGTTTCTCGCCCCAAGGATCTGCAGGAAAAAATTGTTTTTGAGTTAGCCACGTCTACAGCTCAAAAAATATCAGTCCTTGGCGGAATCGATCGTAAAAATGTTGCCTGTTATGATGAGTACGTCGGGGAAGGCTACTCCTTGCCAACCAAATCGATGGTTGAAGCCGTTAAACTTTTTGCAGCAAAAGAGGGTATATTGCTTGACCCTGTTTACTCGGGAAAAGCGGCAGCTGGTTTTATTGATCTGATCAGAAAAGGCAGATTCAGTGCCGGTGCTAATGTATTGTTCCTGCATACCGGGGGTTCGCCAGCCTTGTATGCCTATCTGGACACCTTTAGAGATTAGCAGTAAAAGCAAAATGCTGTCTGAGCCTAACAACACACCAGTCTTTAACCAGTGTGTTGTTTGCTTGTCGTGCTATTCTTTAAAAACTTTCACGATTTTTATAGTTTCGCCGAACTCTGAAGACTAATTTCAAAGTGAATGATACTACTTCCGTTCGCGAATAGCTTTAGAGGCTATGTTATCCACCAAGCCTGGTGCAAGAAGTTTTAACCAGCGCCCGACCTTGGATCTTATCGAGGTCAAAACAAGCCTGTCTTTCCTGGCCATTGCTTTTACTATTAGCTTGGCGCAAGCTTCTGAGGTCATAATTTTAGACTCCTGCATGGGGCTTGTTCCCAGTGCTCCTCCATCCCTGTTATAGGCACGCCTGTGAAGCTCTGAAAGGACATAATCAGGCGCAACAGTAGTTATGCTGACCCCAGTCCCTTCCAATTCTATTCTCAGGGAATCAAAAAAACCGACCATGGCATGTTTGCTGGCTGAATAAACCGTACGTTGAGGAACTCCGGTGAAACCAGCCACACTGGCCACAGGTATAATACTACCCTTGGATTTTTTCAGCCAGGGCAACGCATAATAGGTACAATAAACACTTCCCAGGTAATTCAGTTGCATTAACTCTTCAACCAGTGATAAATCGGTGATCTCTTCAAAACCGGTCCACATGCTTCTACCGGCATTGTTCACCAGCACGTCTATACGTGTATACTGCTCAACGGTTTGATCGATCAACCTTTTGCATTGATCCTTATCCGCAACATCTGTCGGAATCACCGCAGCTTGACCACCTTTATCTTCAACTTGTTTCTTTAATTCTTCCAGCCGTTTTTCATTGCGAGCAGCCAATACCAGTATTGCCCGTTGAGCTGCCAATTCCAACGCCAAGGCCCTGCCTATCCCTTCTGATGCTCCTGTGATAATAATAACCTTACCTGTAAACTCAGTCATGAACCTCCCTTATCCAAATCCGATTTTTAGATAAACATTATAAATTTAAGTCCGTTGCAGCATGATAGACAATTCAATCGGCGCTGAAAAGTGAGATCCTGTTTTCTAAAGCAAAACCTGCAACCTTTCAGGAATTGTCATGAATACCAGGATAAACATTATTCTTCAGCCGGATTTTTTTTTAAACAACCTTTTTTCGGTCCTATATAGACCTGCAACAACCAGAAAGACCACCAGTCGATTGACTTTGAAGCAGCTTTTTAATAAGATTCATATAAATTATATCTTATATAAGAGTTGGGTTTGTTTTCAAAACGACAAACTCAAGAAACCAGCTCATGGTGCTCTGAATAGAGCGGGCTCATCAGGAAAATCGTCACCAGAAACCAACCAGGGGATATTGATGAAACGAATTGTAATTACCGAATTTATGGATGAAACAGCCGTTGATGGACTTAAAGATAGTTTTGAAGTGATTTACGATCCGAATCTGGTGGACAGGGAAGAGGAACTCTTTGGTTTGTTGGAGAAGGCTGACGCGATTATCGTACGCAACAGAACCCAGGTCAGGGGAAAATTGCTGGAAGCAGCTCCCCATCTAAAAGTAGTGGGAAGGCTGGGAGTCGGATTGGACAATATTGATATGTCGGCCTGCAAGGATAGAGAAATAGATGTTTTCCCGGCAACAGGTGCCAACGATGCTGCAGTAGCAGAGTATGTCATAACTGTTGTGATGATGCTGTTTCGCAGGGCGTATCTTTCCTTTATTGACATGGCCGATGGTACCTGGCCAAGAACCCAACTCATGGGCAATGAAACGTCAGGAAAAACCCTGGGTTTAGTCGGTTATGGCGGTATCGCGAGGGAAACAGCAACGCGAGCAGTAGCCCTGGGAATGAAGATCCTGGCTTATGATCCTTATTTACCCGCTGATCACCCAGCATGGACTCAAGCAGAAAAAGTCGAACTGGACCGGTTGTTAAAGGAAGCGGATGCTGTGAGTCTTCACGTCCCTTTGACAGCTGAAACACAACACTTAATAGATGAAAAGGCCATCTCTACCATGAAAAAGGATGCTATTGTCATCAACGCTTCACGGGGCGGAGTAGTCGATGATCAGGCATTGGTGGCAGCACTGAAATCGGAAAGACTGGCTGGTGCAGCTTTGGATGTATACGAAGTTGAACCTTTAACGGAAGAGTTTGGCAAACAGATGAAGGAACTCAAAAACCTGGTACTTACTCCTCATATCGGCGGTGTGACCATAGAATCCAACATCAGGGTTAGTGCCGTGACCGCTCAGAACGTTCGTCAGGCATTGGGAGAAAAGCAATGACCACAAAACTATCCATAGAAGAAGCGATAAAATTGGTTACACAGATTCTGGAGAGTCACAACACCAGCACTGAAAATGCAGAAATGGTTGCCAATGCGCTGGTAGCCGCCGAGATCGAAGGTCAGAAAGGTCACGGATTGTCCAGGGTTGCCTCTTATTCAGCGCAGTCCAAAAGCGGAAAAGTAGATGGTCATGCCATACCGGAGGTATTGCAGGTAGCCGAAGCAGCCATTCGTGTGGATGCCAAACACGGATTTGCTTTTCCTGCATTCAAGACCGCTATCGATCATCTTTCCGATATGGCCAGAAAACAGGGGATTGCCGCAGCTGCTATCACCCAGTCGCACCATTGTGGCACTTTGGGATATCACGCTGAAATGCTTGCTAAAAATGATGTCATTGCTCTTGTATTTTCAAATAGCCCAAAAGCCATGGCACCCTGGGGTGGTAAAGAGGGCATTTTTGGTACTAACCCCATCGCCTTTGCCGCACCGAGAGCTAACTCAAGACCATTGGTTATCGATTTATCCTTATCCAAGGTGGCCCGGGGGAAAGTCAAGGTAGCCCATGAAAGGGGAGAAGCCATTCCTGAAGGATGGGCTCTGGACAAAGATGGAAGTCCCACTACGAACGCTGAAGCCGCCATGTCAGGAACTATGGTTCCCATGGGGGACGCCAAGGGATCTGCCTTGGTGTTAATGGTTGAAATCCTTGCAGCAGCCCTAACTTCGTCCCACTTCGGTTTTGAAGCCAGCTCCTTTTTTACGGCAGAAGGTCCTTCACCAGATATCGGACAGTTTATGATCGCACTGGCACCAGGGCCTTTTTCTGATAACCGATTTGCAGCCAGGCTGGAAACATTGATCTCCGCTATACTGGATCAGCCAGGAACACGATTACCCGGATCCAAAAAAGGGGCCATGTGGGATGAAGCCCTACAAAATGGATTAACCATTGATGAAAAGATGATGGCATCATTATTGGCTTTGAAAGGTGGAAATTAGACGTGGATGAGCAACGGGTTGCCCATCCTACATAAACACACAGTCTTAACCGATTACCAGAAGACGAGAATCGAATAATTATAAAAGCTACAAATTTACCACTCCAAATGAATCAACAAGGGAATATCCCATGACAGAAGATCAAACCTCAACCAAACCGTTTGGATACAACGGAAGTATTCTTCACGTAAATCTTACTAACCACACCTGGAATGTGGAAAACCCCAGTGAGGAATGGTACCGCACCTACGTCGGTGGATCATCACTGGCATCTTATTATCTTTTGAAAGAAATGGATCCCGGTACAGATCCTCTTTCTGCAGACAACGTACTGGTGTTTGCCTGCAGTGTGTTAACCGGCGCACCGGTTTCAGGATTTAATCGATTCACCGTGGCGGCAAAATCGCCTCTGTCCGGTGGTTTTGGAGAAACCGAAGCCGGTGGATTTTGGGGACCGGAACTTAAATTTGCCGGATTTGATGCCATTGTGATCAAGGGTAAATCGGACAAGCCGGTGTACCTTTGGATTCATCAAGGAGAAGTGGCATTCAGGGATGCTTCCAGTCTCTGGGGTAAAGACAATTGGCAAACCAAGGAAGCTATTATCGAGGAACTGGAAGACAAGCGAGTTCGAACGGTGTCTATTGGACCTGCCGGAGAGAATCTTGTCAATTACGCCAATGTTCAGCACGAATTGGCCCATTTTAATGGCAGAACAGGTATGGGAGCCGTCATGGGTTCCAAAAACCTGAAAGCCATTACCGTAAGAGGCAAGGAAAAAATGAAAATGGCAGATTCGGACGGCGTCAAAGAAATCGCCAAGTGGCATAACAAACGAATCAAAAGCCACCCTTCCAATGTCAATCTCACTAAATTTGGAACCACCTTCCAGGTTTCCATCTTAAACCACAATGGCATCCTGCCCACCCATAATTTCAGGGACGGTATTTTTGCCGGTGCGGAACAGATCAATGAAACCACCTACCATGAAACCATCTTCCATTCCAAAGGGACCTGCTATGCCTGCTCTGTCAAATGTAAACGAGAAGTAGAGAAAACCGAAGGCAAATACCTGTTGGATTTACGATATGGTGGCCCTGAATATGAGACGTTGGGAACCTTAGGTTCCATGTGTGAAGTAGCCGATCTCGCGGCTATCGCCAAAGGGAACCAGATCTGCAGCTTAATGGGAATGGATACCGTTTCAGCGGGATGCGTGGTAGCCTTCGCCATGGAATGCTACGAACATGGCATGTTAACCGAAGAGGATACAGGTGGAAAATCGATCGCTTTTGGGGACCCTGACGCCATGATCTGGCTTTTGGAAATGATCGCAAAAAGGGAAGGCATCGGGGATATCCTGGCAGACGGCGTGAAAAAAGCTGCTGAAAGAATTGGTAAAGGTTCGGAAAAATATGCATTTCACATCAAGGGTAGTGAACTACCGGCACATGACGGAAGGGGAAAAACTGCCATGGCTATGGGATACGCTCTGTCCGCCACAGGAGCGGATCATGTGGAATGTCCCCACGATACGGCTTTTATGGACAATATCACCCCCTTGAATCCCGTGGGACTTTTAGAACCGGTGAAACCGTTGGTCAATGATTTTAACAAGGTTCGTTACTTTTCGGTAGGGCAGAAAGTATGGAGCATCAACAATTGCTATGGCATCTGCAATTTCTGTTCGGTGCCAATCCATGCCATGACTTTTGATAATCTGGTTAATTTGATCAACGCTATCACCGGTTGGAACAGCAGTCTTTATGAAATCATGAAAGTGGCCGAACGTTCGGTGACTATGTCCAGAATTTTTAACAACAGAGAAGGATTCGGACCGGAAGACGATCGTGTTATCAGGCGCTGGCACAAAGGTTTCAAAGAAGGAGCCCACAAAGACAAACCTATTGATGAGGCTGAATTCAGAAATATGATCGATCTGTTCTATGAAATTTCAGGCTGGGATACAGCCGGAGTGCCAACCACCGGCAAGTTGATAGACCTAAACCTCGATTGGCTCTGTGAAATCTAAGATTTTAGATTTATGATCTGAGATTTATTTGGGAATTCTAGATTTACTTGATTGTAGGATGGGCCGGCAAAGCCTGCCCATCTATAAGAAAAAAAGATGGGCAAACTTCGTTGGCCCATCCTACACTCCGACAAAAAAGCTCTGCATACAGATACCTACCATTCCCATAATCAATTATTAACGATTAATAATTAAAGGGCTCACCAATAGGCAGGACAATTCAGAAAAAAATCTGGATTCTTATTTTCAGATACAGAGGCTGCAGCATAACTGCACGAAATAGAAAATCTAAGATCTGCAATCCAAAATCTAGGCGTGAGCCGTAGCTCACGCAAGAGAGGGGTTATTCCAGGGGAATAGGTGGTAGCTATTTGGCATCAACCATGTAGCTTTTGTTGATGGAACGCTCGCATTCGCTGATTCTAGTTTCCAATTGAGTCAACGCTCTTTGGCCAAATTTTCCTGTGAACCAGGATTTCATTGGCTTTGCAGCTTCCTGGAACATTTTCTTCTCGGCTGGACTTGGAACGTAAATCTTTCCACCACTCTTCTTGAATTCTTCGTAGGCTGCGATTTGTCGTCTCTTTGGGAAAGCTCGGGTTACCTGTCGAAGATGCACGAATCCGTCCACTACGACTCTCCTGAGGTTAACAGGCAGCTTCTTGAAAGCACCGTCGCTCATCCACCATAAGGCAGCCATATAAGCGTGTCCGTCCAGGGTGATATATTTAATATGCTCATGGAACTTCATCCCTACGATATCAGTGATACCATTCTTTGAGCCTTCAACAACGCCGGTTGCTAGTGATGTATACACCTCAGGCCAGGCAATACCGGTTGGGTTTCCACCCAGCAGTTTTACCAGTTCAATCTGAATTTCAGATTTGATAGTTCGAATTTTCTGTCCTTTCACATCGGAAGGCTTTTTGATCTGCTTGTTTACAGTGGCAAAATTTCTCCAGCCACCTGTATTGCTGATAACCATCAGTCTTACATTTTTTACCTTCTTCAATACGTCTCTGCGCAGTTCATCAACGTATGGTCCGTCGAATACACATTCTGCAGTTCTGTCATCACGGAACATGTACGGAAGGTCAAGAACCTGAAGTTCGGGATACAGACTGCTGAAACCGCCGATTGTAGAAATGTAAACTTCAAGGATTCCGGCTTGTACAGACTCGATACACTCTCGAGCGTTGCCACAAAGCTGACTCCCGGGGTAGATCTCAACTTTGATGTCACTATTGGACTGAGACTCTACGAAGTCTTTAAACACCATGGCACCATCGTAATCTTCATCATTTGTGTTTGAATTGTGAACGATCTTAATGGTATATTTTGCAGCCATTACAGGCGTGGCCAAGGCAAATGAGACCACAGCCACGAACATGGCAACCAGAAAAATCCATTGTTTTTTCATCTTTCCTCCTATGTCTTAGAAATTGTTACTATCGATTTTTGTCAAGCAAATGAAGTGTTACCGCTACACTTTCCATTCTCCTTTCTTCCTCCTTAGTTAACCCCCTTTTGATTTGATTGTAAAAAAAAACAGGATTGATTTCTGCAACTACAAATCCTGATTTTGATGCCAAATAAAATTATAACTTATATCTTATATAAAATATTAGATAAAACTGCGTTTGCAATATATAAAGTTCCTTATTATATCATTGATCTTCGATTTCTCAATCGACAGACTATCTCATCAGAAACGCAGTTTCATCAGCTATCAGTTATCGAAATCGGTCTTTTGTGAAAACGAAGCTTCCCTTTTAATTAACCAACCCGCTGCCAGTCAAAAAAGTTATTTACAGCTGCAAATAACTGTTATTTTAGTCATTCCGATCAATGCCACGAGCCTTGCATCTCATGACCCGGAATCTAAACAGGCTTTACCGGACAGCTGGTTTTGGATGCCGGATCAAGTCCCATAAGCGCTTAATTAACAGAATTTATCAAAACTTTACCTTATTTAAGCGCTTATGGGATCAAGTCCGGCATGACATGTCATTAGAAACTGCCGGCTATGAAACCCTTGTGTTGTAGCAAATGTTTAAAGTCATTTCTACAGCAATCCAACTGCTAATTACAAAAGTTGTTTAACATTTGTAGCTTAAAAATTCGATAGCCGATAACTGATAACCCATTTGGTCCTAGATTAAGTCTTGGATCAAAACCGGCTTCCCGGTTTTCGCTGATTCTTCTGCCGCGGCACCAACGACAATGGACCAATAACCTTCGTCAACAGTGGCCGTATTGGTTTTGACACCCTTAATGTTGTCTACAAAGTTTATATGCTCATAATAGGTGGCGCCACTATGCCCTGTATTTTCTATATATGTCGGATAAGTAGGTGTTGATACACGAGATGGTTTCCCTTCTCCGCGCATGACTTCCAAACTGGTTTTTAATCTCTCACCTGGAAGGAAATCTTCACATTCATATGTCCTCAATCTTCCTTCATCTCCACAAAGAACCAGCTCTTCATAGAACATGGGTGAAAACATGCAGAGATTGAATGCTGCTCGAATGTTGTTTTCATAGATAACATTCACAAAGGCGTTGTCAAGAATATCAGATTGCTGCCCCTTGTGTTCAAAATCCAGAAAGTTAACCGCCATACTGCCCGTGGCATACACTTCCTTTGGCTTGGACTGGGCGAACAGATTCATTAGATCGAAATAGTGGCAGCACTTTTCTACCAGGGTTCCACCTGAATATTTTGAAAACTTGTTCCACTGGTTCACTTTATCCAAAAAGGGCAGACGATGCTCTGTAATAGAGATCATCTTGATATCACCCACAGACTTCCTTTCCAGACCTTCATGGATAGCTTCAACGTACATCGCTTTATAGCGGTACTGCAGGCCAATCTGGAAGACACCCTTATAGTTCTTCGCTATTTCAGCAATTTCTTTTGCATCAGCGATAGTTGTAGCCATGGGTTTTTCCAGTAGAATATGTTTGCCGGATTTAGCAGCAACCCTGACTACGTCTATGTGGGAGAAATTTGGCGTGCAAATGATCAGACCGTCTACATCCAGATCGTTACAGGCGGCATCCAGTGAGTCATAAATGACCGGGACTTCTTTCGATCCCATGAACGCAAACATATTCTTTCCCATCTCCACACTTTTAGGATTAGGATCGTATATGCCGTGTACGGTTGCCCTGCCTTCCATGAGGGTAATCCGAATGTGTTCCTGGCCCATCACTCCTGAGCCAATAATATTGAACCGAAATTCCGGCTTTTCCATTTCCAGAATAAACTTATCTCCTTCCGGTAGATATTCAAATACCGGATTGGTAGAGAAGGTTCGGTTTTTGAGTTCTTTTCCCGTTTTCATTTTAATTAAATCGAATTGTTGCCTGCTTAGGTAGTGAAACCAAGCAAGTGAGGTACAAACAAACAAAGCGGTGGAAAAAAAGTGATCAGAAATATCACTGTTACTTCTATCAATAGAAAAGGTAATATCTCCATGGTAATGTTTTCAATACTCTCTTTGCTCAAGCTGGCAGCTACAAATAACACCAGTCCCATGGGCGGTGTAGCCAGGCCAACAGTTACGTTCACACACATAACAACCGCAAAATGCAAAGGATCTACACCCATACTAACGACAACAGGACCGAGAATAGGCCCTAAAATCAGGATAGCCGGACCTGCATCCAAAAACATGCCAACTATGAAGAGCAGGATGTTAATCATAAACAAGAGAACCAAAGGATTTTCGCTGACCTTTAAGACCGCATTGGTCAAATAGGCCGGGGCCCCGGAAAGGCTAACTATCGAAGAGAATGAAACCGCGGCCCCAACCAGGAACAAAATCACACCGGATGAGATAGCTGAATCCCTTAATACCTTAGGCACATCTTTATATTTTAAAGATCTGGTAACAAAAAGACTGACGATAAAAGCATATCCTGCTGCAACCGCGGCAGCCTCAGTGGGGGTAAAAACGCCGGTTAAGATTCCACCGATTAGAATAATAGGTGTTAATAGCGGCCAAAAAGCATCCTTGGTGGCTACAGCTCGTTCTTTAATGGTAGCGCGCCTGTTGGCCACCGGGTAATTCCTTTTTTTAGACAAGTACCAGGTAATTCCCATCAGACCCGTTCCAACCATCAAACCTGGAATCATTCCAGCTGCAAACAATCCTCCCACCGAAACGTTCATTACAAAAGCATAAAGGATCATCAAACCACTGGGTGGAATGATCGGGCCGATAACCGATGATGCAGCAGTTACAGCCGCCGAGAACTTTTTGGAATACCCATTTTTTTCCATGGCCGGAATGAGCATGGAACCAAGCGCTGAGGTATCCGCTACGGCAGATCCGGACAGACCTGCAAAGAGGATACTGGAAAGAATGTTTACCTGTGCCAAACCACCCCTTACATGCCCGATCATCGCCTTACTGAAGTTCACCAAGTTCTGGGTAATTTTCCCGGCATTCATCACTTCGCCAGCCAAAATAAAGAAAGGCACCGCCATCAAGGGAAAACTATCGATTCCATTGTAAAGTCTTTGTACCAATAAGGTCAGAAACACATCCTTTCCTTCGATCATCAAACTGATCGCCGGTGCCAGAATCAGGGCAAATACGATCGGCAGACCGACAATCATCATGGCCAGAAACAACCAGAAAAATAACAATGTCATGATACCCCCTCTTCCCCTGAAAGTTCAGCGACTGGCTCCGGTTTCATGTCGACACCGGTTACGAGTTGAACCAATGAATTGAGCAGCACTTCAAATGCAACTATAACAGTTAATGCTAAACCGATGGGCAAACAAAGATAGACATACATCATTTTGACGGGAATGGATGTGGCATCGATATACATTCCCCTTTCCACCATTCCAAGAGACTTCTGAAATAAGATGGATATGGTGGTAATGGCACCAACCTGGATGATAATAGAAAGAAATGTATGCAGTCTTCCCTTGAGGAGACGATGAACAATGTCCAGGGACACGTTCGATCCGGCACGGTATGCAATTGGTGCAGCCATAAAGGTCATCCAAACCATCATGAACCTTGCTGTTTCCTCTGGCCAAACCAGTGAGTTATTCAACACGTAC
Organism: SAR324 cluster bacterium; assembly: GCA_028282825.1. Taxonomy (GTDB): domain Bacteria; phylum SAR324; class SAR324; order XYD2-FULL-50-16; family XYD2-FULL-50-16; genus JAHJTV01. The sequence goes on along the minus strand of JANQGZ010000129.1, from coordinate 140,547 downwards.
CGGAAAAACACCTGAATCAGTACGATAATCATCATCAACGCTATCAAAACAATCTCCATCTGTTTACAAAACCAGATGGTGCCGTCATTGAAGCGTGTTAAACCTTTTATCAGCAACTTCATCGTCTTCTCATCATTAGAATTTAAATAATATCAGGCACTGCGATACAGCTTGGTCAGTACAAATTCGCGGTGACCCAACACTTCTGCTGCAGTATGTCGGCCGTTACAGGTTCTGACAACCATATCCAACAGAGTATCTCCCGCCTGATCGATGTTCATTTGTCTTTGCAGGATTCCGGAAACATCGACATCCACATGCTCACCCATGGTTCTGACAGTTCTTGGATTGGCAGTCAGCTTGATGACAGGCTCGATGGGATTTCCAATAATGTTACCCTGGCCGGTCGGGAAAAGATGCACAACATATCCTGCAGCTGCCTGGAGAGTTACACACTCGGCTGCAGCGGAAGAAGTGTCCATGAAATAGAGTCCCGGTCCTTTTTTAGGTTCTTCAGCGGGTTCCAATACGTCGATGTATTTGGATTCCTTACCGATTTTCTGAATGTTTCCAAAGGCTTTTTCCTCGATGGTGGTCAAACCGCCTTCAATATTCCCTTTGGTTGGCTGGGATTCTGAAAGATCGTTTGTTTTGCAATCCAGAATGAAATCGTTATAGGCATTCCAGGTTTTGTTAAACTTTTCCCCTATTTCCGGAGAATCGGCCCTTGTGACCACCACTTTCTCTGCCCCGGTGATTTCCGATGTTTCACCAAAACATGTTGTTGCTCCCAAAGCGTTCATTTTATCGATCACATTCCCCACTGTCGGGTTAGAGGCCAGACCGGAAGTAGTATCAGACTCACCGCACTTAACTGAGACCCAGATGTCGGAAAGACTGCACTCTTCTCTTCTCAGCTCCGAAGCCCAATGTACATATTCTTTGGCTTTACGGGAGGCACGGGCGATGGTGTCGATATCACCATGTTGCTCAATGGAAAAACCGGTAACAGGTTTTCCGGTTTCCTTAATACCTTCTACGATGCGATTTGTCCATCCCGGCTCAATTCCGATCACAACAACTGCAGCAACGTTTGGATTTTTTCCTGTTCCGATCATGGTTCTGAAAAAAAGTTCCAGATCTTCACCGAACTGCAATCGACCATAAGCGTGTGGCAAAGCCAAGGTACCTTTGATATTGTTTGCTACAGCCTCGCAAGCTGCGTTGGAAAGGTCATCCAATGGAAGAATAGCCACATGATTTCTTATACCGACTCTTCCGTTTTCTCTTTTGTATCCCCAGATAGTTTTATCAGCCATTGTTACCACCTCTTTGTTTTAACGTTATGAACATGCACGTGATCACCTTTTTTGATTTCAGCAACCACTTTCCCGATATCGTAGCCGTATTTGATAATGGTTCCACCGCTATCAAGATCTGAAAGGGCTATTTTATGCCCCAGGGGAATATCGTGATTGGCCTTAACCACAATCGTTTCATCTGTGTCCATGACCCATCCGGTCAAATCAGAACCCGCAGTTGCATCTTCCACAACCACAACCCCGACTGAATCGGAACTATCGTGTACTAAAAAATGTGTAGCACCCATTTTTTACTCCTTGATGTTAATAATTCAATTAATACAAACTACAAAAACTAAAACTCATTAATATTTCAATTAGGCGTGATACCTGTTTATCAATTGCAGGATCGGCAATTCGTTGCTCATCACCTAATCCAATAACCTGTCGGCGGCTATGTAAGGTCGCCCTACCGTTTGTTCTACTAACTCAAAAACCTTTGCACATCATTTCACAGCTACCCTGCTTATATAGAGATACTCGTAATCTATCCCTGTCACTTCTTCACATACTTTTTTTACATCTCCGTCCACTGCGCTCCTTTCACCACCGGATTTTAATCTTCTAATTTCTTCAACGATTTTCGTATGCACGACCGGGGTAACTTTGAACAGAAAAGCCACCAGAAATCCCAGCACTATTAACACCCCCGGTCCAAAAAACAGAAAGGACTTTAGTTTCTCCAACACTTCAACACTATGAGACTCCTGCTTGGAAACGAATCCTATGGCCTCCAATACGAATCCGATGGTGGGCATGGCGATTAAGCCTTGAACAAATTTCCGCGTCAAGGTCATCGCTCCGGAATAAATCCCTGATCGTTGCTCGGCTGTGATCAATTCATCCACATCTATGATTGTCGGCAACATCGCCCAGGGGATCATCACACCTGCAGCCATCCCAAATCCTATCAGCGAACAGATGACAGCAATTAACCATACCGGTGACTGGGAGTTCAAAAAATAAGTACAGGCCAACCCAAACAACCAGATACTTAAACCTACTTTATAAGAGAATGCCTTTCCCCGACGATTGGATAAGAAGACATAAAATGCTATGGCAACCGTTTGTGTGAGGATCATCGATCCCATAGCAATCGGAATAACCTGGGGTTTACCGATATAAAAAGTCATGTAATACGCAAAAAGAGCCATGAGAATATCTATTGCCGAATAGGCACAGACATACATGGCAATGTGAATTCGAAACGACTTATTTCTGAAAATAGTCCCAAAATGAGAAAATATAGAAGGCGGTCCGCCCACTTCCTGCTTCTTCTCATCAAATGGCAACTCCCAGGTACCAAAAAAAACTAATATCCAAGGCAGAGAAAACAAGGCTGCGAACAATACAGACATTAACAGAAAACCGGTGGCCGGATTGTCGACCCATTGATAGGCGATTTTTGAGGCCAGAGTTCCTCCAAGTAACGTGGCAATATTAGAGAAGATAATTCTTGCCCCGGATAGGCGGGTTCGCACCTTGTAGTCGTGGGACATTTCCGCATTCAACGCAGCATAAGGCACCATCACCATGGTAAAAATTGTACTAAAGAAAATATAGGCCAGACTGTAATATGCAAATAAGGCCCATTGGGAAGAAAACCCTACAGGCACCCACATCAAGATGAAAGTAATTGCAATCGGGGCAATCCCAATCAGAAAAAAGATTCGTCTTCTGCCAAACCTGGTGCGCGTTCTGTCTGAAATATACCCCATCAAGGGATCTGAGATGGCGTCCCAGACTTTGCCGATGGCAAATACAAAACTAGCGATAAGAGGGGATAATCCAACAACTTCAGTCAGGTAGAACATAAACAGCATACCTATGATCAAAAATGATCCACCTCCGTACAAGTCTCCCAAACCGTAACAAAGCAGCTGGGGAAAACGAACCTGCCTGGATTCATTGTTCATGCTGGATTCCATCACTTTTTTTGGATTTTATTAATCTTGGATTATTATACTTATGTCTTATATAAGATATAAGTCTTTTGAGCAACTATAAATTTTAGATTTCAGATTTTAGATCTAAGATTTTCTATTTTGGGAAAGCTTCGCTTTCAATTTTTATTGTAGGATGGGCCGGCGAAGCCTGCCCATCTTATAATATTTAAAGTGTTCACACCTTTTTCGCTAAAAGCTGATAGCTGAATGCTGACAGCTTTTATATCTGATAACCGAAAATCGCATTTAACATTGACAGGAAAATGATTGATCGTTAGTCTTATATAAAATATAAGATACCAGAGTAATGACTCGTCAATGTTTTGGCATTATCTGCCTTGACCGTTCATTTAGGCAGGGTTAAGTTAGTTGTCTTGAAAACAGGCTGTTTTAACTTAATACAGAGAAATGAGAAGTTTATGGGTGCTTCTTCCGGCTTAAATTATCAACCGCTTTACAAACAGATTAAGTCGCTGATATTACAGCGTGTAATCGATGGGAACTGGGCTCCGGGTGAAGCGCTTCCCAGTGAGCAGCAATTGGGAAAGGAATTCGGTGTCAGCCAGGGAACCATCCGCAAAGCATTGGATGAAATGACAGCCGAGAATATTTTCATTCGCAAGCAAGGCAAAGGAACCTTTGTTTCCCAACATTCAGCAGCCAGATCACTCTTCCATTTCTTTTATGTGGTAAGCAATGACGGGAAACGCATCTTGCCAGACAGTAAAGTGATTGGCCTGACGAGAGCCTCCGCTAATAAGCTGGAGCAGAGCCGGCTCAAACTGACGGCAAAAGACAAGGTAATACGAATTAAGCGAGTCCGGTTTTTAAACGACAAACCCGTCATCGTTGAACATATCTCGCTGGCGGTGAAGGTATTTGGTGATTTCTTAAAAAAAGAGGAAATTCCCAACACGCTTTATGAGTTATATGAATCCCAATACGATGTTAAGGTACTGAAAGCCGTGGAACGACTGAAAGCTGTAAAGTTGAAAAAAGACGACGCCGCTTTGCTTGGAATGAAAGCCGGTGCCCCTGTTTTGGAGATCGACAGATTAGCTACTGCCTTGGATACGCGGCCTGTAGAATGGCGTTTAAGCTTTGTACACACCAGCGACTACTACTATTTGTCTGAATTAACTTAATCGCGGAAAGCCGGAGACTTTCGATTGAACTCTGTCATCATCACTCTTATATAAGATATAAAACAGATCACCAAAAATTTTAGTTGGTCCAAACCCCGAAGGGAAATAGCCTTGTCGATGGTGCAACCATCGTTTGTTCTCTTCTCGCCCTTCGGGGTTCAAAAACTATTAATCAGCAAATGACAGGCGCTTTCTGCTGCTGATGGGATCGACCACATGAATAGGAATTAAAAAGAGAGTTTCATGTCAAAAATCATCTGCTTGGGAATTGCAGTATTGGATCAGATTTTCACACTACCCGATTTACCCGAAAAAGCCGGAAAATACTTTGCTCACGAGTTTCTGGAGGTTGGTGGTGGTCCTGCATCAACTGCAGCTGTGACTGCAGCAAAACTTGGAGCAGATGTCGAGTTTTGGGGTAGGGTAGGTGATGACAATGTTGGAGATCGCATTGTTAAAGAACTGAATGCTTATGGAGTGAATACTCAATTCACCAGGCGAATCAAGGACACCCACTCTGCACTATCGGCAGTAATGGTAGATCAGCGTGGTGAAAGACTGATTATTAACCGGGCCAATGCCGGACTGGACACTGATCCCTCTTGGTTACCTCTGGAAAGGTTAGAGACTGGTGATGTTGTGCTGGCTGATTCTCGCTGGATACAAGGTGCTGAACTCATTCTGAACCGGGCCTCTGAAAAAGGACTTATCTCTGTTTTGGATGCAGACAGCACACCGAATGACGATATTTCCTCATTGGTAGAGAAGGCCAGCCATGTGGCATTCTCCAAAAACGGGCTGAGGGAATATACCGGAGAAACAGATTTCGAAAGCTCTTTGTACAAGGCCAGCTCTGGGCTAAACTCATGGGTATGTGCCACAGACGGTGCCCGGGGGACCTTTTGGTTCGAAAACAATAAATTTAAGCAAATGCCCGCATTCAAGGTGAATGTTGTGGATACGCTAGGAGCCGGTGATGTTTTTCATGGAGCCCTTGCCTATTCCCTTTCACAAGAATTTGATATTGAGCAGGCTATCCGATTTTCCAATGCGGTGGCTGCCATAAAATGTACTAAACTAGGCGGTCGGGCAGGTATTCCCAGCCGCACTGAAGTAGATCACTTTTTAACAAAGAGGAAGTAATGGAATTGTCAGCAGGTAAACTCTGGTGTTTTCGACGTCTGGCCGATAAGAACGGCCTATTCAAAATGACTGCGGTCGACCAGAGACCACCCATCATGAACCTGGTGAAAGAGAAAAAAGGGGTTGCGGAAGCTTCTTATCAGGATGTTTCAGATGTAAAAGCGCTCCTGACCAAAACCCTGGCGCCAAGTTCCACAGCCATGCTTTTGGATCCCATCTGGGCTTATCCTAATGCCATTCAGCATGTTGATCCTGCCCAGGGATTGTTGATGACCTTGGAAGAGCATGATTTCCTGGATACTGAAAAAGGTAGAATCTCCACCGAAATTGTTGACTGGAGTGTAGAAAAGATCAAACGAATCGGTGCGGATGGTGTAAAGTTTTTAGCCTGGTATCGACCTGATGCTGATCCGGCACTGTGCGACTATCAGCATAAACTGGTGGAAAAAATAGGAAACGCCTGTAAAAAGCATGATATCTGCTTCCTGCTGGAAATGCTCGTTTACCCTTTGCCAGGCGACAGCGACCAAACAAAAGAATACGTTGAGCATGCATCCAAACATCCGCAAAATGTCGTCGATTCGCTGAAAGCTTTTGCTGATCCTGCTTTTGGAGTGGATATATTCAAGCTGGAAAGTCCCGTACCAGGATCGACTGTTCCTGAGCCGGGATCACCGGGAGCAGCCGAATGCCAGGAGTGGTTCAACCAGTTGGATCAAATTAGTCAGGTACCATGGGTTATGCTAAGTGCCGGTGCGGATATGAAGACATTTAAAAACATCCTGACTTATGCTTACAACGCAGGAGCCAGCGGATACCTGGCTGGTAGAGCTATCTGGTGGCAAGCGGCACAATCTTTTCCTGATCTGGCAACAATGGAAAAAGAGTTGATGGAAAAAGCAGTGCCTTATGCCGGAACCATCGGTAGCCTGACAGATCAACAAGCCAAACCATGGCATCAACACAGGGCATTTGAGGCTGGGATTACTCCTCCTGGATTCGGTCCCAATTTTCCAAAGGAATATTCCGCATAAAAAAACTCAACTGAACAGGTAAGTATATGGAATCCAGAAGTCCAAAAATTGGTGTGGTGGGTTTGGCAAGAACCACTTTCGATATTCCCTTTGCCGAAGAAATGGCCAGCAAAGCTTGGAAGACCTTGCAAAGTTTGAATTTGGAAACGATCGGTGATAAAGAGTTGCTTTGCGATGGAGACGCCGTAAAAAAGGCGATCGAGCTGCTGGGTCAGCAAAAACCGGACGCCTTGTTGATCATCCAGGTAACATTTACCGATGCCGTGATGACTGTTGAATTAGCAAAAGCATTGGGTATTCCTGCCTTGATCTGGTCGTTTCCTGAATCCAGAGAAGGTGGAAGGTTGAGATTGAATTCCCTTTGCGGATCAAACCTCGCGGCTCACGCGCTGGGTAAGGCCGGCATCAGCTTTGACTATTTCCATAGACAACCCGATAGCCAAGAGGCATTGCAGAAAATCGAAAGCTTTGCCAGGGCTGCCATGACAGTCAACAGACTTTCCGAAGCAAAATTACTTGTGATTGGAGATCATCCCGATGGATTTGATACCTGTGAATATGACGCAGCCGAATTAAAACAGTGGTGCGGTGTTGATGTTCAAAAAACCGATCTGATGGATTTTCTGGGAAAGGTTTCAAATGTGCCTGATCAGACAGCAGAAGAAATTCATGCCAAGGTGGATAAAGAAGTGGTGAATCTGGCTGAGATGGAAAAAGAACCTTTAATGAAAAGCTTTAAGGTGTATCACTCCCTCAAGCAGGTCGCTGCTGAAAGACAGGTGGACGGACTTGCAGTTCGCTGTTGGCCGGAGTTTTTCACCGAACTTGGTTGTGCGGCTTGTGGTCCTATGTCCATGATGAATGAAGATGGAATTCCCTCTGCCTGTGAAGCTGATCTATTCGGTTCGTTAACCTCACTGATGCTTCAAACCTTGGGTAATTCCGCTGTTTTTCTTTCCGACCTGGTAGACATTAATATAGAAGATGACACGGGCGTGTTCTGGCATTGCGGTCTGGCTCCTCTCTCCATGGCTGATCCCGACAAAGAAGTTCGCGCCCAAATCCACACCAATCGCAAGAAGCCTTTTTTGTATGAGTTCACCTTGAAACCTGGTCGGGTGACTTTTGTGCGGATCAGTCAATCACAGAATCAAAAAAAGATGATTGTGGGAACTGGTGAAATGATTTCAGCTCCCATGGCTTTCACTGGGACTTCCGGAGTTATTCGCTTCGATATCCCTGCTCAAAAGGTTTTGGATTTCATCATGAAGGAAAAGCTGGAGCATCATTTCTCCCTGATTTATGGGAATTTTAAAATGGAGCTTCAGCAAATAGCCAGTTTATTGGATATTCCATATGTTGAAGTGGCCTGATATCTTCAACAATCTCCTCCTTTTGCGATATCCAATAAATAGATGGGCAAACCTTGTTTGCCCATCTGCTCTTCACCTCCAAATTAGCCATTCACAGTTATCAATTGAGTATTGATTATTAAAATCAATCTTGTAGGTTCTAGGATGGGTAGCTCGGTTTTACCCATCAACCCGAACCTTGTTTGAATTGATGGGTAAGGCAATTACCCACCCTACAAAAATAACAATTGGTTGCTTGAAATTCGTCTAATCACCTATAATACTTCCGATATCCAGTTACATCACACTGTATTCGTCTGCAACAATCACTTAGGAGATACCATGGTAATCCGTTGGGGAATCATTGGTTGTGGAAATATTTCTGAGCAATTCGCAACTTGTCTGGAACCGCTCGAAAAAGCAGAATTGGTCGCCGTAGCTTCCCAGACACCTGGAAAAGCAGAACAATTTGCAAGCAAATTCGGGCATCCTAAAGCGTATACTTCATATCAGGATCTTGTTAAAGACACTCAAGTCGATGTTGTCTACATTGGCACCACCCACAATTTTCATCATGACCATACTATGCTTGCTTTGAACAATGAAAAACATGTTTTATGCGAAAAACCCATCAGCCTAAATGCCAGGCTTGCACAAGAAATGTTTGATTTGGCCGGAAACAGGAATCTGTTTCTGATGGAAGCTGTCTGGACCAGGTTTCATCCTGCTACGTTAAAGATGGTAGAACTGGTAAAAGCTGGTACCATAGGAGAGGTATTCACGGTACAAGCTGATTTTTCCATTATCAGGGCGTTTGATCCCAAACATCGGCTATACAACCCTGAACTCGGAGGCGGTGCATTGTTGGACTTGGGAATATACCCCCTGACCTTTGCCCATCTTGTTTACGAAGAGTTCCCCAAATCATTCAAAACATCTGCAGTTCTCGGCAAAAGTGGTGTAGATGAGACCTCTGCCTATCTACTTGAATATGAAGGCGGCAAAACAGCTGTTCTTTCCTCGTCCTGTCGATCCAGTTCACCGCATTTGGGACTGGTCATCGGCAGTAAAGGATACATGTCTGTCCACGACTTCTTCCATCCCCAGGAATTGTTCATCCGAAGTCTGGATAGCGATGAACAACATCTCAAACTACCTTATGACTTGCTGGGATACGGCCCCGAAGCCGAAGAGGTGATGAGATGCCTTGAAGCTGGGCTGCTGGAAAGTCCATTGATGCCACGGGCCACCAGCATAGAGATGATGAAGTTGATGGATTCCTTTAGAGCCGAATGGGGCATGAAGTATCCCAACGAGTAGCGTCGCCACCCGTGGCGTTCGGCTATCAGCAGTCAGCAATCAGCCTGTATTGAGTCTACACTTTCATATTAATAGATGGGCAGGCTACGCCGGCCCATCCTACATTTAGTAACGGAAAACGGTGCTTTCGCTGCCCGTAAATATAAAACTCAAGTTTCGCACCCTTGTTTTATGCTATCAGTGGCTCTGCAGTTCACTGGGGAAGATGACTTTTACATAAAAGCTATTAGCTACTGGCAGTTAGCTTTTAGCTTTAAACTGAACACCTTCGGTACGTTTACATTGAGACTCAAAATAATGGAGCGAAGCGAGTCGTATCAAAGCCAGCAGCTGATCGCTAATAGCCAAATGCTTTTAACTGAATCGCTGATGGTGGTTTTACACCATATAAATCAGCTACTGCAAAAACAGGTGCGAAACTTGAGTATAAAATTTAAAATCTGAATATCCCGCATGTTTTACATAAGCAGCTCAACCAGCTCCATCCAGAAATCAGTGACATCCGCATCAGAGGGATTATCCGGTTCATGATAACTGGTGACGCTGCCGTCATCCAGCATATCTTCAATATAATCTCCGACATCAATGCCGGTATCCAGGATTTCCGTCCCTTTGAACTCGACCGTAGTCGTACAGTGACTATCGATAATCTTCCGATAATAGGGCACAAAATAGGAGAAATTAGGAATGGTGTCCAACTTCAGCATCATGGCTTCCACATCTTCACGCCATAATTGTAATACTTGTTCCTTTTCTTCCGGAATGTTTTCATCCAGATCAAAAAAGCGGGCATAGGAGTACATGGAATAATTGGCATCCCTTGTAAACAGGGTGATTCCCAGGATATCATTAGGCCATTCATCTGCCAGGGCTTCCATCAACACGCCAAAATTGCCGTTAAAATCAAAAGCCGGCATGTCGACACTAAATTTAGCCAAAATATAATCCAGATTCCAGGATCCCTTGATTTGCTGCTGAAGGGGCCAGTGATTGTAACTTGAATCGGGAGCATCAAACACAGGGCCGGAATCGTTCAGCAGATAGCTCTTATCCGGGTTCAAAGCCTTGCGAATAAAGTGATAATTAACCAGAGAACCTGCTCCACCGGCACTGTTGCCGGAAACAAACAGCTTTTTCATGTTGGGGAATTCATCCTGAAGATAATCAACAACCTTTTCCATGTTGGGGGCACCCTTATGATGATAGGTTATTGGTGGATTTACGCCTGTCGGATCTTCATATACCACTGTTTTGTTTCCGGCGTGGACATCCCCTGTGCAATAAGGAATAAATACCATGTTCCAGTTTGAGGTTTGCACATTGTCTCCAGTCGGATGATTCCTAAGAATCAAGGGTGTGGAAGCTGCATTCACACTACCGCCATCTTTATTGGGATCAAGGTAATCTCCGATACTCATGTGATTATCAGGGATTCCGTTCGGGTTGGCAGCCCCCCGAATTCCGGTCTGTCGGGTACAACTCGGATAGTCCCAACAAGCGCCTCCTCCCTCAAAATACACAATCAGGTTTTTTGTATAACCTTTCAGCCAGTTAATAAAGCCTGTAGATTTCTGGACAAAGATCTTGTACTGACTACCGTTGCTGCACACAGCTCCTGGTATATCGACCTTGTCCCAACTGCCCCAGATGAGATTACTGATATCATCCAATAAGGATTGTGAACTGAAACCTGTTCCGGATGCAGTTATAGATTGATATTTTGCATCAAAATCAGCAGAGGACATGGCTCCGGTTAAATATTTCAATTTGTCCTGATCTGCCTTCGACATTTCATTCCAATCCATCACCAGCAACTGTTTTAAGTCTTTAGTTGATGCTGCTGCCAACGATTGTCCAAGTTCACCAGTGCCGGAAGCTGTCGTCGAATCATCTGATGATTCAGCCGGTTTGCAGCCGACGGTCAGTATTAAACAGAGCAAACCAACCATTATTATTTGAATCAGTCGATTTCTATTCATTGCTCTCTCCTTTTAGTGTGTTGTGAAGGTTAACGATTCAAGTTGTTTAACATGTTACAACAATTAGGGCGGAATTATACCATAGGCCATCTCCGGTATTATGTTAGCAGGATTTCTTTTCACTTTCCCGATTGAAGCTGCATCAAGGGACCCATATCACATGAAAAGGTGGTTAAAATAAGTATTTATATCAGAATATTGAGGGGAAAATGACATTTCGTAACAGATAAATTTGAAAATACTAATAGTTAAAGGTTTTACTTTTGATAGAAACCACTACAATTTACATAATCATATGTCAAGATAAAATCAAGCCTGTCTGTAAAATACGGTTATATCTATTATTATTTCATTTCTACGATAAATTGAATTTTTAATCAATTATAAAAAGTAAAACCTTCTAGTTCCGTATTATTTTGAAGATTTTCAATAGAATCAAAAATACAAAATCCTATTGCAGAAAGAGAGTTTGAGAGTGAATTCCCTAAAAACAAGTTGGGTTTACAGGAACGGATCTAGCTGAAAGAATAAGCGAGTTTTCACATACCTTTACCGACCCCTCCTAACCAACAGCAACTACAAGGGATGAAGAAAAAAGAGAATAATCTGATCCGTATCGGTCAAATGGCAAAAAAAGCGGGTGTATCCGCACCCACAATTAAACATTATGTAAATGAAGGCCTGTTACCGGCGCCGGTTAAAACCAGTAAAAACATGGCTTATTATGACGAGTCCTGTGTGGAGCGGATTAAGTTAATCAAAAAACTGCAAAAGGAGAAATTCCTGCCCCTGGATGTCATCAAAAGGATTATCGATTCCGGAGAGGCCATAGATGAAGATATGGCAATGGGAAAAGCAATTTTGAAATCGCATAAGATCCCGACCCAATCAAAACTTATCAAAGAATCCCAAATCGTAAAGCGAACCGGATATCCCCTGGAAAAAATAAGATTGCTGGAAAAGGAGGAGTTAATTCAGCCAGGAATCAGCGAAAACGGAAAAGTTTATGACGAAGCAGATTGCCAGATAATAGAACTGATCAAGCGCAGGGAGGAGATTGGTGTTCGATTTGACTATTCGATTCAGGTTTTTCGTGTTTATCGGGATGCCATAAAACAGGCTGTCGCCAAAGACACCAGTATTTTTGCCATGGATCTGGTCGGTGATATTCCGACTCAGAAAGCCATTCGTCTGATGACAGAAGCAGACGAAACCTTGACAGACTTTATGGTATGCTACCGCCAAAAAATGTCCAAAATTACTGGAGAGGTTGCCATACGACAGATTAACCAACTTCCAAACAGTTTAAAATTTTTAAATTTCTTCCCGGTGGAAGGTAACGAACTTCCTAAGGCACCACCCAAAGATCTTTTATTAAAGTGCTTTTATTATTTTTGCAAAGGTGATTTTAAAAAAGCCAGGGATGCCATTGCCAAGAGAACACTGACATCTTCAGATTATGATGCGATTAACATTAGCATTTTGGCTGATATATTCAGTGGAAACATAAAACATGCCGGAAGCAAGGTTACAAAATATCTCTCAAAACCTTCTGCTTATGTATTGAATAATGCTGTAGCAGCGCTAACCTATCTGTTCTCCATCTCGGCTGCAGGTGGTTTTTCGGAACCAATGCTCAATATCAAAAAAACCCTGGGGTATTTGAAACGGATTGAAAAATCCAACGAACGACATGTCTTCTCCCTGGATTTTGCCAGGTACATTTGCGGTGCAGTTTACACCATGCTGCCGGAGGCGGTTAACCTTTATCAGGAAGGAGTCGATATCCTTTCTCAACTGGATTGGACAGTGACACGCAAAAAGCTGGAGGAAACCACCTTTCCGGAATGGTTGATTCGAACCATTGACTACGAGATTCTTCCGGCCATTGAAATCCGGATTAACCGATTTCTGGCAGAAGGCTACCGCAACCTGGGCCAAAATGAACATGCTCTCCTGCATCTAAATGAATTGTTGGCAATTTCTGATCCGGATAGTGACATGGCTGAATGGGCCGGCATGCAACGGATCCATATTACCAAATAAGCAAGCCCATGAAGTTAAGATTCAATTTTCTTGCAACCCTAACAGGTCGCTTAACCGTTATCTACACAATCCTGACTGGGTTACTGGCCTTGCTTATGGTGCTGTTTATATATGTTATTCTGATCGAAAGTTTAGAATCTCAGTACGATGAAATTATGGAGTTGTATGCCAACGATATTGAGAACATCTATCAAACCAAATCCCTGGAAATACTGCGAGAAACATTGCAGGATTCGGAGCAGGATGACCCGGATAGCAGTGAGGGATTCATCAGATTTATCACCCGCGATAAAAGGGTGATAGCCGCATCCAATCTCGCGACCTGGCCCAACCTGACCATAGAAGATTATCCCTTTCAACAGCTTGCAAACCGGAAATCTTTTGTTGAGATCGTCGATTACGAACATCGTAAAAATCCCATACGCATGCTTTACTGGAAGATCGAAGACGATTTGATCATGCAACTTGGGTTGCAATATGAGGATGCCAGTTATGTTATCGGTCAATTTACCGTTACTGTTGGCATTGTTGTATTGATTGCCGTTCTGCTCAGCGCCTTCATTGGATATTTTATGGCCAATCGGGCCATGTCCGGGGTGAAACAGGTTACATCAACGGCTTCGAGTATCAGCTCAGGCAAGTTAAATATGCGGGTGCAAGTTGAGAATCAACCTGAGGAAATCGAGCAACTTGCCCGTAGCTTTAACATGATGATCGATCGTATCGAATCATTAATAGGAGAGTTAAAGGATATCAGCAACAGTGTGGCACACGATTTACGCAGTCCATTGACCCGTATTCGAGGTAATGCTGAAGTCGTCCTCAGGGGTGATTCGGGAGTTGAGGATTATCGCACTATGGCCCAAAGGGTTGTAGAAGATTGTGAGAAACTGGAAAGTATGATCAACACCATGCTTGAAATTGCTTCTCTTGATTCGGGAGTGATCGTTTTAAAGAAAGAGCAACTGGATATAAAAGCCCTGCTGTTGGCAGCTAAAGAGATTTTTTCTGAAGTGGCGGAAGATAATCAGCAACTTCTGACGTTTTCCTTACCGGAGCAACCGGTTTTCATGAAAGGCGATCGTTCCACTTTGCAAAGGGCCATTGCTAATCTGCTGGATAACGCTTTAAAATTCACCCCCGAATCAGGAACCATTGCTATCAATCTGGCTCAAATCGGAAAGCAAATTGAATTGGAAATTAAAGACACAGGGCCAGGAATAGCCAGGGAAAACTACAAGAAAGTATTCGATCCCTTTTTTCGGGAAGATTCCAGCAGAACCAAACCTGGAAACGGTCTTGGCTTGAGTTATGTGAAGACGATTGTGGAAAAGCACCAGGGACAGATTACAGCTTCCTGCCCTAAAGAAGGCGGTACTTTGTTCTCTATACTATTTAAACAACCATAACTTGATTCATTCCCTCACTTCACAGACATAACCCAACCCCTTCACAGTGTGGATGTACTCCTTGTCTGTAACTTCCGCCAGCTTGGTTCTTAATTTGGAGATCTTGGCTTCAACCACATTGGTCTGGGGATCAAAATTGTAATCCCAAACATGCTCCATAATCATGGTTTTGGAGACCACTCTCTCCTGGTTTCTTAACAAGTATTCAAGCAGGATAAGTTCTTTGGGCTGGAGCAAAATCTCAATTCCGTTAACAATAACCTTGTGACGATGAAGATCCATGGTAATATCACCAAGACTTAAAATAGGTGATTGCTGTATATTGCCGCTGCTTCTGCGCATAAGAGCATGAAGCCTTGCCACCAGTTCTGAAAAAGCAAAGGGTTTTACCAGGTAATCGTCGCTGCCGCTTTGCAACCCTTTAACCCTGTCATCGACAGTGTTTTTCGCACTGAGTATGAGCACCGGCAGTGGGTTTTCATGTTGCCTCAACGCGTTCACCAGGGTCAGGCCATTTAGTTTTGGCAGCATGATGTCCACAATAGCGACATCATAAGATTCCGTTAAAGCTAAATGCAACCCATCCTCGCCGTTAGCAGCATGATCCACGGAAAAGGTTTCCTGTTTTAATCCCTTGATAATAAAATCCGCAGTTTTTTGATCATCTTCTACCAGTAGTATTTTCATTTTTCACCACAGAGACACAACAGTCACAGAGCATGAAGCAGGAGTGCCTATTATTCTTACCTGCTTTAAGGAGATCACAATGAAATATACCTCATGTCAAAAACCAGGGTTTTGCACGAGTAGTTGAATTCAACTCATTAGTGAGAACGCAGTCGAATCCCGGATACTAACGACGTAGAGACCTTTTTCCTTAGCCATTCCGAGAAATTATCGATCAGGTTATAGATTGTTGGCAAGATAATTAGGGTTACGAAAGTAGAAAGCAATAATCCGCCGACAATCGCCCTGGCCATGGGATAATAAGGAGGACCATCTCCTCCTACCAGGGAAGTGCTGATACAAAGTGGAATCAGACCAAGGATCGTAGTTGCCGCTGTCATTAAAATGGGTCTCATCCTGTCTCCCCCGGCTTGAATAAGGGCTTCCCTTTTTTCCAATCCCTTATCCCTGAGTTGATTGATGGAATCGATCAACACAATTCCATTATTGACGACAACCCCGGTCAGGACAAGCACACCAATCCAGGCCATAAAGGTAAAAATAGTTTTTGTCACCAGGAAGAACCAGAAAACCCCCACAATTGAATAGCTGATTGAAAGCCAGATAGCCCAGGGAAACAATACTGATTCAAACAACGACGCCATGACTAAAAAAATCAATACAATTGCCAAAGCCACATTGAAAATAAGAATCGATTCCGTTTCGTCTTCTTTTTTCATGGAATCACCAAACTCCCAGGAAATTCCAGACGGCAGATCCATTTCAACCATTTTCTTGCTGACCGTTTCCTTAATATCATCCATCGTCATCAAACCACGATTTATATATAACAGCAGTGAGATTCTCCGATTTTTCCTATAAATGGATGTAGGTCCTTTTCCCTCTTTCAGACTGGCAAGGGAATCCAATGTAAATTGAACACCTTCCTCGTTTTCAAATCTAAGATTCTGCAGATTTCCAAATCCCTGCCGATCCTTTTCATCAAACATCACCTCCACTTCTACTTCCTCCTCTGAAGTGGTAATACTTTTGATGTTATATCCCCGCATGGCCAGCGAAACATGTTCAGCAATGGCTTCCGGTATCAGTTTAAATTTTCTTATTTTTTCTTTGTCCAGCGTAATCAACAAGTTATTCTCATCTGCTTTGCGGTCTGTGGTAAGATCTCCCAATCCCTCTATCGATTTCAATTTACGGATAACTTTCCTGGATACATCTGCCAATTGCTGGTAGGCCGGACCTTTTAAAACAATATGCAGCTTCTTGTCATTGCCACCGGCTTTTCGTTCGGAAAAACCGGGTTTACCGACCACCACATCCGGAAGGCCTTTTTTGATCAGCAGTTGAATCTGTTTTTGACTTTTATTGGCATCCGGTCCCTTTTTTAACTGCAGTGTTGTGACAGCATGCAGACGGGAATAGTCGCTGTAAACGGAGTTGATTTCAAATTCATCCTGATGAGTGAGCAAATACTGTTCAATTCGGGAAACAGAGTGTTCGACTTTCTTTAAGGGATAAGGATTGGAAATGTTGTATTGAAGCTGCAGTATGCGGTTTTCCCCGTCGGACATCAGGTCGGTTTTCACAATCTTTGCAGGAATTACCATGGAGGCTAAAAGCAAGATGCTTAACAAAACAGTTGTTTTGGGATGGTCCAGCATCCATGATAACGCCCGTCGATAGCGAAATGCCAAGGATTCGATCCAGGGAACCTGTTTGCCGGCTTTTCCTAGTCGGATCACCATGGTCAGCATGGGAATAACGGTTTGTGCTGTAAGCAATGAAGAGCACAAGGCGATGGAAAAGGTCATTCCGATATGTTTTAGATAGTAGGTAATTTCGCTGCTTTTCCCCACCATGTTGGGTAAAAAAACAATGATTGTCGTTAATGTCCCGGCCGCTATTGCAAGACTTACCTGGTCACTGGCCAATTCTATGGCTGACACCCTGTCCGTTTCGCTGCTCAAATGTCGCTGGATATTTTCAACGATCACCACGGAGTTATCGACGATCATGCCCACTGCGAGCAGCAGCCCTAACATAGTCAGAATGTTTAACGAATATCCCAGGAAATACATACAAGCCAGTGTAAAGAATAAAGAGAGTGGAATTGAAGCGGCCACAATCAGCGTTGGAACGATCTGTCTTAGAAATAAAAATAGAACGACAATGGCTAGTAGAAGCCCGATGATCCCCGACTTCAGCAATTCATTTAAAGAACTTTTGATAGCATCGGCAGAATTGTAAATCGGCAAAAATTCGATCCCCTCCATGGCCGGCAAGTGTTTGATTCGTTTCAGCTCCTTCTGAACCTTTTGGGTAACCTCAACAATATTAGCTCCTGACTCCTTATAAATATCGACGGCAATGGCATCTTTGCCGTTTAGTCTTCGCTTTTGTTCCACTTTGGCAACTTCGTATGTCAAAGTCGCAACATCTTTCAGCCGCAGATTGTAATCACCTATTATTGATTCATTCAATTCTTCCAGATTTGTCAACTTTCCAATTGGTCGCAACAAGAACTGTCTCTGCCCATCTTTGATAGTGCCGGCAGACATACTGAAATTTACTTTATCCAACATGTCTGCCAACAGAGCAAGATTTATTTTGTACGCCTTGATTTTGTTGGCCTGGAGATTGATTCTCGCTTTCTTCTTGTTAACTCCATAGAGATCAACTTTGGAAACGCCGTCGATTCTTTTTAGCCGTTGCTTTAAAATCTTATTAAAGGCGTGATACATATGGTTGACATTGGTTTTGCTGGAAATTGACAGCTCAAGTATTGGGATATCAGCCATACTCCATTTCCCCAAAAAAATCCTACCAGTATCCCGCGGCAGGTCCTGTTTGATGTTCTCAAGTTTTTCCCTGATTTCAATAGCCTTCATGGTGGAATTAACTCCCCATTTGAACTCCACAAATATTTCTGCTCCTGACTCGCTGGAACTTGATTCTATGTTTTTGATTCCCCCAACCAGCGCAATGATTTCCTCAACCGGTTTGGTTACCTGCTTTTCAACCTGTTCAGGTGTGGATCTGAAATAGGGAATATAAATATACACAAACGGTAGTTCTGTATTCGGCATCAACTCCAAGGGTAACTTTTGGGAAGATAGGCCGCCAACTACTGCGAAAGACAAAAATATCATGGCAATAGTGACCGGGCGTTTTAAGGCGAAGTGTGTGAGTTTCATTGGTTCATATTTTGTTGTTTAGAATATGAGCAGCCAGTTAAACATTAAAAAATAGTAATACAACGAATCACACAAAGAGCATTGAGAAAAGAATGTAAGTAGTATAATAGTCATTTGTTAATTGCTCTTTTTATAAATCAGATGTTTCCTATAAGCGCAACACGGGTCGGCATCTTAAACTAAGATTTTCGATCAACCAGACTATAGACGGTAGGAACGATTACCAATGTCAAAAGAGTCGACCCCAATAGGCCACCAATCACTGTCACTGCCATCGGGGATCTTATTTCGGAACCCTCACCAGCCCCCAATGCCATAGGTATAAGACCCAGTGTTGTCGTCAGGGTGGTCATCAAAATAGGCCGCAATCTCATTTTCCCGGCTTCCATAATAGCGTCCGATTTTGTTGTTCCTTCCGCCCGAAACTGGTTGATTTTATCAATTAAAACAATTGCGTTATTAACTACAATGCCTGCCAACAAAATGGCTCCTATGAAAACAATCACACTAATTTTGGAACCGGTTAGATACAAAGCCAGGACAGCTCCGATCAATGAGAGAGGAATAGAAAAAAGTATCACCAGTGGATGAATAAAGGATTCGAATTGTGAGGCCATGACGAGATACACCAGAAAAACCGCCAACAACAAAGCCATCTTCAGGGAAGCAAACGATTTCTCCATTTCTTGGTTTTGTCCCGAAACATCGATTGTAATACCAGGTGGAATCACCAGCTGATTGACAATTGCATAAATACCCTTCACTGCTGTTCCCAAGTCAGTTGTCGTATAATCAGCACTGATTATGGCGACTCGATGTTGATCAACTCGCTTAATTTCTCCGGGACTGGTCGCCTCCTTGATAGTTGCTACTGAATCAAGTGAGAGCGGGTTTATATGTTCAGGATTGATGATTAACCGATTTATCTCATTAACTGATGATTCTCTGGTGTCAACTGCGTTGACATGAATATCGATTTTCTGCTCCTTGTTGCTAAATTTGGTAGGTACGTTTCCTTGTACCTGATACATAATGCGCTGCGCAATTTCGTAAGGCTGCAGTTTGAGTGACGCCAGTTTATCCTTATCAAAATGGATCTGCAGTTCGGGCTGTCCTTCATCCACAGAAGACCTGATATCTTTGAATAATCCACCGGCTGACATATCAGCTACCAGCCGTGAACCTATTTCCTGCAGTAAGTCAAGGTTGTAACCGGAAATTTCGATTTCCAGAGGAGTTTTCAACGAAAACAAAGATGGCTTTTCAATTTTGTATTCAATCCCCGGAACTCGTTGCAGGCTTTTCCTGATCGAGCCAATGACAGCATCTTCCGGCCTTTTGCTATCATTTACCAAAAGCACACTGATCTCACCCTTGTTTTCGCCTTTTTTCCCTTTTCCGGAAGAAAATCGATTGCCGCTGCCGGACATGGAAAAAGATGATTTTACCTCTGGAATCTCAGCAACGCTTTTTTGAATGCCAGCTATTACTTCATCAGTCTTCCTGATCGGTGTTCCCGGGGGCAATTCAACTGATATTTTGAATTCATTTTGTGCCAGGGATGGTATTAGTTCCACGCCTAGCTTTGGCACCAAAAAAAGAGTAAAAGCAAACATTCCAATTCCAACACTCAGCACAACTGTTTTATGTTTTAGTGACCAGCCAAGTAGAGGCAAATACCACTTTTCGATTAGACCATAAATAGCTTGAATTCCCATTATTAAAGGCTTGAAAATTAGAAATAGTCCTTTCACTACAAAAGGGAACATTTTTTTAAAACCAGCCGATCTTTTTAGATCGCCTTTTAACACCGGATCACTTGATGGCACAGAAAGTTGCGCGTCACTCTTTCCCTGGGCGGCAAGCATGGGAATCAGAGTCAAGGCAACCACCAGAGACGTAATCAGTGAAAAGGTGATGGTTAACGCCTGATCCTTAAACAGCTGACCCGCAATACCTTCTACAAATACCATTGGAAAAAACACGGCAATGGTCGTTAAGGTTGAAGCAGTAACAGCCGAAATAACTTCTCCGGCCCCTTTGGTTGCAGCTAAAACGGCGTCCACACCTTTCTCCAAATGACGGTGAACATTCTCAAGCACAACAATGGAATTATCCAGCAACATGCCAATTCCGAGAGTGATACCTCCCAGGGACATGATATTTAGGGTCACTCCGTTTCCATACATCAGGTTAAACGTTGCTATGACGGAAACCGGAATAGAAAAAGAGATGATAACGGTAGCCCACAGGTTTTTTAGGAAGGTATAAAGAATGATCACAGCGAGGATGCCACCAATTAAGCCAGTTACCATCACATCACTTACGGCATTTTGAATAAACACAGCCTGATTGGATAGTACCTCAAGCCTGATATCAGACGGTAATGTTTTTTCAATTTGCTTTATGGTCTCCAACACCACGGTTGCCACCTCAACTATATTAGCATCTCCCTCCTTATAAACAGCTATCTCAACGGCCTCTTCACCATTGAGGCGCGTGATGGCCTTTTGCTTTTTAAACCCATTTTGGATTTTGCTGATATCCCTTAAGAAAACAGGGATATCGTTTTGATTGGAAATAACAATCTTCTCAATATCATCAAGAGTCTTAAAGCGATTGACAGACTTTAGCAGGAATTGCTGTCTGCCTTCTTTAAGAATCCCCCCTGAGCTATCGATATTTTCGCTGCTAATCTGGGAATTTATTGCTTCCAGGGTCAGATGATGTCTGACCAGTTTTTGCTGGTCCAGTTGAACCTGAATGTTGGTTTTCAAACCACCGCTAACCTTAACAGCTGCCACACCAGGAACGGTATCGATAGACTTTTTAACCGATTCCTCGGAAAACAGCCTCAATCGGCTCAATGTTTCTTGAAAATCCTGCTGCTTTTCCCTTTTTTTCTCATACGATACGACGCCAATCCTAATTACGGGCTCAAAAGAGGGATCAAATCGTAACACAATGGGCCTTTTAGCTTTGAAGGGCAATTCCACGGCGTCCGCTTTTTCCCTGATATCCATAATGGCAAGGTCGATGTTTGTTCCCCAATTGAACTCAAGCAGAATTTCAGACATTCCCGTACTGGAGGTGGAACTAATCCTTCTTATGTTTTTAACAATGCCAAGAGCTTCCTCCAGAGGTTTGGTAATGAGAGACTCCACTTCCGAAGGTGCCGCCTGCAAGTATTCGGTCTTTATCGTCACACTTGGATAGGTGAGTTCCGGTAATAAGTTGGTTTTCAAACGCATCAGAGAAATTGCTCCAAAAACCATTACGGCTATCGTTACCATGATTACCGTGACTTTCCGTCTAACGGCTGTTTCTACAATGGTTTTCATTTTTTAAAACAATATTAAGAGATGATTTGTATGACCGTCATCGGGTGGATTCTCTTCACGTTGATTGTCCCGCTCCCAACATCCGTTTACAATGTGATGATAAAATTCCCGAGAGATCAAACAGTGAAAAGATGAACCCACCAACTGATCAGTTCATACACCGTATCGATGGGTGAGTTCTTATGCTGATTATAAGAGCAGAACTTATTCGGCAATCTGGTCAAAGTAATAGTCTTTACAAGTCAGTAATCCTGCCCGGTAATCATTCAATGACCTTAACCGTTGACCCGTCTTTTAAATTGTTAAATCCGTTCACAATAACCCTGCTGTTGGGATCAATTCCCATCACCTCAACAATCCCCTTTTGAGAGAAACCTTTTTTCACTGGCTTTTTCACAACCTTACTTCCGTTTAACACATACACATATTCGGAACCTGATTCGGCACGAATAGCCTCCCTGGGAACCAGCAGGGCGTTGATATGTTTATCGTATTCGATCACAATCCTGGCAAACATACCCGGTTTTAGCTTTCCCAATTCATTGTCTAATCGAATCTTCAAGGAAAAAGTGCCTGAATGTGAATTGACAACCGGGCTTATTTCGGTAACTACTCCCCTGAAAACTTTATTTTTAAAAGCATCAACCGCTACATCTGCAACCAGATTATTCCTGAACAAAGACAGTTTATGCTCAGGGATATGAATGGTCGCAGTTAAAGGTTTAAACGAGGTAATTTCAAACACTGTTTGGTAAACCTGCACCAGGTTACCGGGTTTTATATGTTTTTTAACCAAAACACCGGAAATCGGGGCTTTAATTTGACCTTTTTCCAGACTTAATTTTGCCAATTCATACACAATCTTCTGTGATTGATAAGATAGTTGTATTTCCTTTACTGTTTCGCTGGTGACAACATTCTTGGCCAGCAGTTTCCGATTAACCACCAGCTGGCGTTTTAAATCTTTTAATTTGTTCTGTTCCAAACTGAGCTGCAGTTTTTCCTGTCGGCTGTCCAGTCGGGCCAGAACCTGTCCCTTCTCAACCTGTTGTCCTTCTTTGACCAACACTTCATGCAAAACGCCCTGTTTCTCAGCGACAATAACCGCTTCGTATTTGGCCATTAAACTTGTCGAACCCAAATGGCTGGCGGCAATGTCTCCAATACTTATACTTGCCACCTCGACCGGAATAATTTCTTCTCCGGGCTCTTCATTCTTTTCTGCAACTGCGGAATGCAGTTCGGTCTGACAACCTGCAAAATAGAAAACAGAGAAAGGTAATAGCAGGAGAACTATTCCTAGCGATAGTTTTGAGAGACGTTTTTCCATGGGTAATCTCATCTAGTTAGTTGATTATCTTCAATTGAGAGTAATCCCTCCCTTTCTGACATCCATTTTGCCAAACAAGACTAACGATAACCTTACTCCAACCTTACCAATCGGTAACCTTGTGATAAAATCCTCCTTGAAGATGCAGTTACAATCATGTGTGACAAACAGGATCAGAACGTTACCCGCATAAATGTGGAGTAATGAGATGTGTAAACCATGGATTAATTCACAATAAACCGAACATCAACCTAGCCCAGTTAAAAGCTCAAACTAAAAACACTATAAATAAGTATTTTATAACAATCAGATAGAATCACAACCATGCTATGAAAAACGTTCGGTAAAAATTAAGAAATCGTAAAAAAATATTTGACGCTAAGGTTTTATTCGGATAATAATGTTATATTTTTCGGTATAAAATATAGATTTATTCGGATTAAATTTTTAATCATAGATAAGGAAATGGACTTTTCCACTTTAGAAGCAGAAAGCAAACTAGGAGAAGACAGCCGTCGTCAGTTCAAAGTTGATATCAAAAACGCCAACTCCTTGGCAGCTGAAATGGCAGCATTTGCCAATTGCGAAGGAGGAGACATCTATATTGGTATAGCTGACAACGGCGATTTGGAGGGCATCACCATAGAAAACGTTGGCAGAATCAATCAGCTCATCAGCAACGCTGCTAGTCAGTTAATCCGAAGTCCGTTGAATGTGTCCACCCAGAATATTGCTCTCGATAAAGGCCATGTGATTATTAAACTGAGTGTGCCCAAAGGGTTGGATAAGCCGTACTTTGATAAGAATGGAATTATCTGGCTGAAATGTGGTTCGGATAAACGAAAAATTAATTCCAAAGAGGAATTAAAAAGAGTGTACCAAAGTGTCGACCAGTTCCACGCAGATGAACTGCCCACAAAGGCAGGTCTTGAGAAGCTCGATAAACTTCGGTTCAGGGATTTTCTTAAGAATTATTATCAACAGGAGTTCCCGGCGACAAATTCGGAATTGCTTAATTTACTGCAAAATCTGAATTTGGCAACTGTTGAAGGCAAACTTAACCTGGCAGGTCTGCTGCTTTTTGCAGAGAATCCCGAATGGGTTAAGCCTCAGTTCATCATCAAGGCAATCCGCTACCCTGGCAATGAGATACACACTTCCCGGTTTATCGATAGTGAAGACTTTGTCGGCCCCCTGGATAAGCTGTTTAAAGATGCTTTAAGTTTTGTCATGAGAAATCTTTTCAAAGTGCAGTCAAAAGAGAGCATCAATTATCCGGGATCACCGGAAGTTCCACAGGCTGTTTTTGAGGAACTTTTGGTTAATGCTCTTTCACACAGGGATTATTTGATCAGTGCCCCAATTCGACTTTTTATATTTGATAATCGAATAGAAGTTGTCAGCCCCGGGCACCTGCCAAATAATCTCACTGTGGACAAAATCAAGGCTGGGAATTCAAATATCAGAAATCCGATAATGGTTTCTTTTATAGCCAAGGGAATTCTTCCTTACCGAGGCCTTGGTTCGGGAATCAAGAGAGCACTGGATAACTGGTCAGCTATCGAATTTAAAGACGATCGGGATGGATGTTTATTTACCGCAACAATTCATAGAGATCTGCAAGTTGCAAGCATTTCAGTTCGGAACAAATATAGAAAAAGTTCGGATGTAATCAATGAACCGGCGATTTCGAACTATCCGGAACTGTTGGATTCCAGAGCCAATCGGTTGGATACGGCTGGATACTCCAGGACGGAACCAATAAAAACTTCGGATAAGATTGTAGCCATCCTGACGAATGATCCTTACGCTACAATTTCCATGCTCGCTGAAACCCTCAACCTGACAACCAGAGCTGTGGAAAAGCAACTCTCAGCTTTAAAAGCCTCAAACCGCATCCGGCGTGTCGGCGCCAAAAAAAATGGTTTCTGGAATGTTATTTCGTAATTATTTGGGTCAAGTAAATCGAGAATTACCGGCCCAACAATGACTGCGAAACATCCCTCCTCAACAAAGGGATGGAGTAAGATACCAGTTGAGGTAATAGCCATTGTTACCGTGTTCCAGGCAGACTACTCCGCTATTGGTGAATTTTACTATTTCAGCTTCTTCGTTGTTGGCCAACAAATAGGAAGTGAGTTTTGATACCTGGGGTAGGTGCCCAACGTACATGGCATTTTCGTTGTTGAGGGACGCTGCAAGTAGTATTACATCATCCTTTGGATTCATTCCATCCAGTTTTCTGATGACTCCATTTGTCAGTCTATCGGCGAAGATCCCTGCAGTTTCTTCAGCCCTGGTTTTACCGCTATGATTAATTTCCTGAACATTGATCCCCATTTTTTGAAGATAATCTGCCACCTTCTCAGTCTGCTTCCTACCCTCCTGGGACAAAGCCCGATTTGGATCTTCTTCTTTGGATAATGCCAGTCCATGCTGAACAAGATAAATAGACATATACCCTCCTGAATAATGGACAAACATGTGAAAATATTGGATGGCTGCTTTTTCCGAACTAATTCCTGTTTACTTCGGTAAATCTATACAACCCAACGATCAAGATGCAAAAGACAACTGAAACCTGGTAAATTAACGGGAGAAAGACTCGTTTAGTTGGTGTTTTGCATCCACTAACAATGACTGCCCGTTAAAAAAATGAAGCTCATCAACTACCTGTCTTTATTATACTGATTAGATTCAAAGTATCACAACCGATTCCTGATAGTCTCCATTCGACTTAAATCGCAATCTTTCTGGTTTCAATCCATACCCCATGTACTGTTGCTCCATTGCGGGCATGATTGAAAATTGATACGGTTTTGGCCCTTTTTGTATCTCAGTTCCGGGATTAGCAACCTTTTTAGTCTACAACTTGATTGTCAATGAAGCTTTATGGGTAAAGATCCCGGCAGCCTTAATAGTAATGCAATGACGCACAGGCAATGCAGTTTTCTTTTTTTGATTGAGTTGGTGATTTTGGCTTGAAATCAGTCGATGAGTGACATTGTTACTCACCTTACAGTATTAACGGATTTGGGAAGCATTGATTACCAGTACCGGATCATTTCCATAGAGTGTGGCCCCGAGATAAGAGGGAATGTTTCGATATTCTTCAGGTAGCGGCATAATCGGCAGGTTGGCATGGTGGATAATATCGTTGATCACCATACCCATCTTTTCTTTATCTGTTTTTAGAATCAAAACACGACGAATGCTATCATCGTTGATGGCAATGTCTCCGTCAAACACCGATTTGGAATCCAGCAAGGGGATTAAATCCTGGTTTTGTCGGTAGTTAGGCTGTTGGTTGATCCAACTGATGTTGTTTTCCTGATACCCATAAAAGGCCTCTACGCAGTCTTCAGGAATGGCAATTTTAAAATCATTTACAGTTACAATGAAACAGGAAAGCGATACGTTGCTTTTTGGAAATGTAAAATCCCAGGTGCAACCGCTGCCCTGTTCGGTGGTAATACTGCAACTGCCCTGAAACGTTTGCATAGCCTCTTGCACGGCGTTCAAACCAACACCTCTTCCGGCATTATCATCCAGGGTTTCTGCTGTTGACATGCCCTGGGTAAATACCAGATAAATTACTTCATCATCGGTCATCTCATCCAATTTTTCAGATGCGATTATCATATTGTCCAGAGCTTTTTTCCGAACTTTTTTTGCATCAATCCCTTTACCATCATCAGTCACTGAAACATAAATGCTCAAAGCATCTTCCCTGATCTCTACGGATATGGTTCCCGAGCTTTCTTTATTTGTTTTGCTCCGTTCATCGCTACTCTCCAAACCGTGAATCACTGCGTTTTTAAGCGTGTGATTCAAGATCTCATGGACCGAATTCCAGAACTCTCTATCGGCATGAACGCCGTAATCGTTCACCTCAAACGTTGCCTCCTTGTCATATTGCTTGGCCAAAGACGGAATTAGTCTTTCATAACGAGACAAATCCAGCGGCACTTTCTGGATCTGTTGGTGCGTATCCAGAAACTCATTATACAGGTTCCCCGCCTGGATTATGTGTTCATCGGAAAGTGTTTCAGAAAACATGTAAAAAAGGTTTTTAACCTGCTGAGAAAGCAATCCATAGCCTGCCTGGGAAACAGACAGATATTCGTCGGACTTTCTTCTACGGGCTTCCCCGGTATCCGTACCCCTTTTGTTTATGAGTTCTGCATAGGCATCTGCCTGATTTCCAAGATAGGTAAATCCTTTTTCGATAGTTTCATTGATTAAAACAATAAGATCCTCAACCGAAAATTCGGTTAGATCGTTTTCCTGAAACTTTTCCAACATATCCTGGATAGCATAAATAAACCGAATCATGAGACGATACACCGAATCAGTCATCACCAAACGATTATCCAATAATGGAGTCATCATCTCTTCCATATGATGGCAAAGTTTTTTGGCGGCAGGGAGGATAAAACCGGTTGATCCCTTTAATCCATGCAGTTTATTGCCAATGATTCTAAGCGCTTCAATGTAATCCTGAATCCGTTTTGATTTAATGAAAATAAAATACTCGTCCAAATTGAAGATTTCTTCTTCTTTGTAGACAAAACCATCCAGCTTTTTTATGGAGCTCAATGCTTCCGAAGCGAGATTAAAGCTGTCTTTGATAATATCAGCCCTCATTTCCGGCGTGATTTCCACAGAATTTTGCAGACGTTTATCTACCTGTTTAAACATCAATGCCAATTGCGATTCCTGCTTGACAGGCATTAAAGAACCTTCCAAACAGGGACCATCCTTTCGGTATTTCAACTGAATAGTAAAAGCATGTATCTGTTCATCGGCATCCGTTAGTTTTAACTCAATCGGAAAAGGCACATCTTCTTTTTGTGAGAAAGCAAAATCAAGTAGTTTTTTACTTCCCGGATCTGTCAGGCAGGATTCCAGATTTCCGCAGTCTTTTTTGTCCGATAGTTCAAATTCTAAATACTGCTTGATGCTGTCATCTGCAAAAACGATATTGAGTTTTTTATCCACCCTGATTTTGAAATCGTCAGTGACTTCTTCCAGTTTTTCGGCAATGACGCTGATTTGTTTCGTATCCCTTGCTGTGATCAATAGTTTTTCCGGTTTACCTTTCTTATCCGGAATACCTTTGGCCAGCAATTGCGTAGGTACCAAATCACCGTTTTTAGCTTTCATGGTTACTGCCAACGCCTCAACGGTTTCTTTGAGTTTGGTTTTGCCGGCCTTAAATTTGTAGGTTAATTGCTCAACATCCTCCTCTACTAAAAAATCAGTTATCTTTTTTCCAAGCAGGTCATCTGATGAATACTCTAACATCTTGAAAACATTCTCACTGACATAAGTAAATTCCAATTTCTTGTTGCATTCCATGACAACATCCGGGATGTTGTCGAGCAAAGAGGAGACCCGACGATTGGTTTCATTCAGACTGGCATTTAGCTCATTGATTTTTCGAGTATTTGTCACCAGGTCAAAGGCTCTTTTTATGGAACCCAGCAATTCGAAAAAATTAACCGGTTTACGAAGAAACGACTGTACTCCCATGTTGTAGCATTGTTCTATGTCAGTATTATCTCCATGCCCCGTAAAGACGATGATCGCATTGGTTATAAACGATTCCGGATCAAGCTTTTTTAGGAATTCAATCCCATCCATTACCGGCATTTTAAGATCGAGAATAGTGACCGGCGGTTGGTGTTTGTTAAACAGGTTTAGTCCCTCCTTTCCGTTTTTCGCTAAGATGGGTTCATATCCATGATCTTTTAACCGGGACGATAACATATCCCTGATCAGTTTTTCATCATCAACAATTAGAATTTGATTCATGGTAACCTCATTGAATGGTCCAGGTGTTACAGAATTTTTTTATAGCCGTTATGGGATTCGACCTCTACCCTTCCCGATGTAACATCAAATGTTATTCTCCTGCCGAAATCTCCCCCACAATCGGACGCGATCACTTGAATACCGTGTTGCCTCAGAACCTGGTGAGTAGCTTCAAGGTTCTCTCTGGCAATATTGTGTTCATCTTTTTTCGCCAACAGAATGGCACCTCCGGATATTTTTGCTCCCAGGATACGCTTTCTGGATGCTCCCTTTTTCATCATTTTCTCCAGCAGGACCGGTATTCCGGAATCCACGTATTTGCAGATATTGTCTTTTCTGCCTTTTGAATAGCCGAGCATGATATGTATCATGCCTCCGATCTGCTTAACCTTATCGTAAAGCATTATTGCAATGCAGGAGCCGACAACTGTGAACAACTGGTCATCCTTCTTGCCTACACCCAAATCTGCAATCGCAACCCTGATGATACTACCCATTATACTGCACTCACTCACTGCTGAGGCATGTAAACAGCAAATTAACCCGGATTTACGGAAATCTGCCACTCACAAGCACTCTATATTTTTTGTTAGTCCCGCATCACATCGGGATCGGTGGATTTTGTTCACATTCAGCGATTTATGGTCCAATGCGATTATGGCCTTGCTTATCCTGCTTTTTTTGCAACAGAGGATTTCATTCGAGTCAATTCGGGCATGTCAGGCACAATTTCCGATTCCCCCAGAAACAAATAACCACCCGGTTTTAACGATCGAACAAGATTTTCTAACACCAAGTTTTTGCTTTCATCGTCAAAATAGATCAAAACATTCCTGCAGAAAAGGATATCCACTTTTCCACGGGGAAAAAGTTTCTTAAGATTATGCTGTCCTAACGCCACTCTTTCCCGAAGAACGGGATCAATCCTGTAATATTCCCTGTCTACCGGTCGAAAGTACTTTGTTAAATGCTCCTTTCTCACGTTTCTCAGGGCATATGAATTGTAAATACCATCGTGCGCTTTCTTTAAAACTGAAAGATCAATATCGCTAGCATAAATGTTGACTTGACGGTTAAAAAAGTTTGGAAGCCTTTCCTGGCAAACAATAGCCAGGGAGTATGCTTCCTCTCCACTTGAACAGGCTGCACTCCATATCGTAACTTCGCTGCCCTTCAACGTCGGGAATATTTCTTTGCTCAGCAGATAGAAGTGAAACGGATACCGGAAAAAAAATGTTTCATTGGTGGTAATCACCTGAATGAAATTGCTCAATTCCACCGCAAGGTTTTCTCTAAGATATCTTAAGTATTTTCTATACGAATCCAGATTTAAGTCCCTTAACCGACGACCAAGCCGATTATTCATCAACTCCAGTTTATTCGCGGTCAAACGAATTCCCGTCTGCTGGTACGCTATATCTGCAAATTTTCCGAGTTCCAACAAAGTTAAAGGGGTAACCATTCTCTCTATCCCACCGCATTACCATTCCAGATAGTTTTCTTTGCCTTTCCTGGGAAGTGGAGTGATTGTCTGGTCCGACGGTTCCTCTATAGTGGATGGAGTTATCTGGCTGCTATATGACTGAATCAACTCCGGTTTTCTGGTTAAACCGATGTTAGCAGACTCATCCGCTTTCCCTGTAATAATAATTTGAATTTCGGACTTCATGTTCTGGGCAGACGCTGAAAGCTCTTCTGCAGACGCAGAATTTTCTTCAACGGTGGCAGAAATTTGATTCATCCCGTCCTTAATGGTGTTAGACGTTGCAGCCTGTTCTTCTGTAGAGGCCGAAATCTGTTCAACCATATCTGCTGTTTTGTTGACGTGCTCAATGATCGTTTGCAGCATTTCTCCTGCTTCATTTGAAAGCCTGGATCCTTCTTCAACTCTGGAGGCACTTTCCTTGATCAGTCCTGTGATCTCAGAAGCAGCCTTGGCACTGCGTTCTGCCAGTTTTCGAACCTCATCTGCGACAACCGCAAATCCTTTTCCATGTTCACCAGCTCTTGCTGCCTCAATTGCAGCATTCAGCGCCAAAAGATTGGTTTGTTCGGCAATGTTGGAGATGACACTGATGATTTCCGTAATTTTATCCGAAGAATCGCTAATCTGTTCCATCGATTCAATGGCTCTTTGTACTGCTTCTCCACCTGATTTGGCTTGATCCGAGGAATTATGTGCAGCCCCGGAAACATCATTGGCATTTTTAGCCACATCCTGGATTGATGAAATCAGCTCTTCAAGCGAAGCTGTAATTTCTTCCACCGAAGAACTCTGGGATTGTGAGCTGCTGGAAAGGGACGCGGATGCCTGGGTAACCTCGCCCGTCATTTCCTCAATTTTCATCAGATTCGATTTGAGATTTCGTACGATTACAAGGGTAGCCATCAGGGACAGAATCACACCGACAAAACCAGCTATGATAATCAATACTTTTGTCCAATCGATGTTTTCAATAAAACTGCCAAGAATGGATTCGCTTTCGTGGCTTGCATGATTATCAATCTCCCTCATAAGTCCTTGTACCTGGCCCAACGCAACCAGGGTTTCCTGTTGAAAAACATCCAAAGCTCTTTGTTTGCCCTGGGGTGTTTTCAACAATTCTTTAATTTTAGCTGCAGACTGGTGAAGCCTGATGTGGGGATCTTTCATCTTTTCAACCAACTCATCTGTTTTAGCATCTTTGGAGGCATTGCCGTACATCCATTTCCCCAGGCCGCATTGCTGATAATCCAGCTGGACATTCAGCTCCTTGTCCAATAACAACGATGAATAGACCACGTTTACCCATTTAAGGTGGTCAACCTCTTTCTCAGTGATAAAATGACTCAGATGTTGTGCATCCAATAGGGAATCATTCATTTTAACTATGTTTACAAAGTTAAAATAAATATAGGTAGTGATGGTTACCAGAAGTAGCATAATAATCCCAAAACCTGTTCCCAGTTTTTGCGCTAGCGACATTCGTTTCATGACAATTCCTCCGTTGTGAATGGCATGTGACTAGATAAGCGACTGAAAAATCTCTTTAAGATCGGGAATGGTAATGACTTGATCTGTTGTTTTCCCGATTTTGCTAATATATTTCATCTCTGCCTTCATTAACCCGCTCGAAGGATTTGAGATGTTTTTTTTGGGCAATTTGACAATTTCAAGTACCTTGTCAACCAGGAGTCCGATAGAACGTTCTCTGTTGCGAACGATCATTACCCTGGAATGTTCCGTGATATTTTCTGTTTCCAAGCCAAGTCTTCTTTTCAGGTCAACCACTGTAATCAGGTTGCCCCTGAGGTTAATTACTCCCTGCAAAAAATCCGAACTGCCCGGCACTTTTGAGATCGACTTGGCCTTTAAGATTTCCTGCAAACTATTAAGTTCGATGCCATAAAGTTCGTTCAGCAAGTTGAAGCTGATCAAATTGACAGCTTCATCTGATTTGTCTGTTGATTTCGATTTCTGTCTAAAGTCTTGAGCTTTGATCAAAAGGTCTTTATGATTTTGAATCTTGCAAATGCTTTCTGATGCTAGTGTATTCATGACAACCCTCCCATTAGCTCTTCAATATTAAGTACATTATCAATATCCAGATAAAGCAGGAGATTCCCATTTTTTTTTGTGACACCGATGATGAATTCCTGACCAACCTTAGTTGCTCCAGGTGGAGGCAACATGAAATCTGAAATGGCAAATGTGCTTACTTTGTCTACCCGATCCACAATAAATCCAAATATATAATCACCAATCTCTGTGATCACGATATTGGTTTTTTCAAAGCTCGCCTCGCTTACAATTCCAAGCCTTCGGCGTAGATCTACTACCGGTATGATCCCCTCCCTGAGCTCAATGATGCCCTCAATCAAATCAGAAGAACCCGGCGTTTTGGTTAGTTGACTGAATTTGACGACTTCCCTGACTTTCGAGACTTCAATTCCGAGCAATTGGGTATCTATTTCGAAAACCACCAACTGCACAAAGGTGGAATCAAGTTCCGATTTAACTTCTTCTGTAACTGCAGTTTCTTCACTCATGAAAAACCTTTCTCAAATGTTAGAAGGTTGTTTAAGGCCTTGGATGTGTCATATCTTCTTTTGCTTTAATACCTTACTGATGGTTTTAGCTAACGTGTGTTTGGATACCGGTTTGTTAACGGTTTGGCTAATACCTATTTTGTTTAATTTGCCTTCAGTCATCTCAACCTTGTCTGCATCCATGAGGATGATTTGCATGTCCGGCTTAATTGCGTTGATCTCTCGGGCCAATTGAATGCCGCTCATCCCAGGCATAATATGATCAGTGATAACAAGATCGATGTAGCGGGCATCCTTTTTAAACGTATTAATCGCATCAACAGGGTCCGTATGGGCAATCACGTGAAAACCCAAATTACTTAGAATGGTTTTTCCCATGGAACAAATCATCTCTTCATCATCTATAAAAAGAATCACAACCTGGTTTTTCAAAAGATTCTTTTTTTCCTCCACAAAGGCGCTTTTAGGAATTTCCTTACCCTCCACCAATGCCGGAAACAGCATATTTATCTGCGTGCCTTTACCCGGTTCACTTTCTACCGCTATCATCCCTTCCATGTTGTTTTCCACAATACTGTGGACCACTGCCAGCCCCATACCGGCGCCTTGCCAGTATGGCTTGGTGGTGAAATAGGGTTCAAACATCTGCTCCTTGACATCCGGCTTCATACCCACTCCGGTATCACTAACTACAAGTGATACAAACATCCCGGTATCATCGAAGCCATAGCTTTTTGCTTCCTTTTTTTCCAATTCCACATCTTTTAATTCAAAATGCAATTGGCCCCCTGTGTTTTTCATGGCAAATTCGGAATTAGAAGCAAGATTGAGGATGATCTGCTGGATTTGAACGGGATTCCCAATTACATTATGACATTGTGTATCCACATTGCTGGAAATGCTGATCTGCGAAGCTACGCTGGATTGCAGCATTTTAATAGTTTCTTTCAGGATGGGAGCGATGCTGATAGGCTCGGTAAGCTCATGATCCGAGCGACTAAATGTCAAAATCTGTTTTACCAGATCAGCAGCCCTCATACTTGCTTTTAGCGATTCATCAACATAGGTGTAACATTCATGATCTTTCGACAGTTTTGCAACTGCCATTTCCAGATAGCCAATCTGGGCAAACAAAAGGTTGTTAAAATCATGAGCAATCCCTCCGGCCAGTGTTCCTATGGCATTCATTTTCTGAGTGGTGGTCAGCCTTTTTTCCAATCTTGCCTGCAGTTCCTCTCGCTCCCGGCGTTCTGTTATGTCGCGTATAATGGCACAAACGGTTTTTCGCCCTTTCCAATGAAAAAATCCAGCTGTGATTTCCACCGGAAAAACCGTGTCGTCTTTCTTTTTATGCCAGTGTAAATCGATTTTGCTGGTTTCACCCACCTCCTTGGTATCGATTGACTTTATTGTCTCATCAGGCTCGGCACTGAAATCGGTTACTTTCATTTTCAGCAATTTTTCTCTTTCATACTGATAAAGCTTGGCAGCTACGATATTGGCATCAATAACCCTGTGAGTTTCCGCATCCAATAACAGTATTGCATCACGCTCATTTTCAAAAAGAAGCCGATACTTTTCCTCGTTTTCCATCACAGCCAATTCCGCTTTTCTCTGCTCTGTTGTCTCTATCGAATACTCAATGATTTGATGAACCTCGCCCCGGCTGTTGAAGATCGGAAATCCATGGACAGAGAAATAACGAGGGTTGTTGTCCTTGTCAAAATGTATATGTTCCGTTAAGCAAGGCTCTTTGGTAACCTGGACGGTCTTTAAAGGACAAAGACAGGTTTTATCACAGGGTGTGGTACGCCGATGAGACAACTCATAACAGGTCTTCGCGTTGTTGCCGAACATTTCCCGAGCTGTTTTATTGGCAAGAGTTACTTTATAGCTCTCAACATCAATGACATAAAATGGATAGCTGAATGAATCCAGAATGTTATTCAGAAAATCCTTTTCGTTTAGGAATTCTGATTCCGCTCGTTTTCTTTTTTTTACCTCTTCCTCGATAATCTTTCTCTCAGGTATGCGAGCACTGGTTAAAGAATTCTCGAATATCATCCCTTTTAAGGAAACCGGTTTGCCCTTTTTATCCACCAGGCATTGCAATTGCTCAACAACGGGTTTTTGAGTCTCATCTTTATGAACAATTGTATATTCCCTGAAAATCCTGAATCCCGGACTGGTTTTTATTAGCTTTTTCAGCTCGCTTTTCATTCGCTTCAGATCATCAGCCGCAATGATATCGATCCATGCTGACTCGCCATTGAGAAGCTCCTTTTCCAAGTACCCGGTTAACTCCTTAGTGGTACCTTTTATCGACGTTGGGCTCATATCAAGTTGATAGTCTATGGCCAATCCATGAAAGCCAGCTATTGCCGATTCAGATGCTCCGGATTTCCTGTTTTTTGATGTTCCAGCCATAGATGCACTTATGCGAACGAAGGTCCTCTTTTTTATAAGTCAATTTGGAACGTCACGTCCCTGAGGGAGGAAAATTAAAATTCACATGCGATCACCTAACATGTCTTAACAGCTTATAGAGCAGCCTTATTATACAACACATTTTTTAAATAGTGAATTTTTTTGTTTCTTGAACGACATATCGGCTAACCAGGGTTTTTTCTAAGGGGTTGATCGGGTTAGGGATTATAACTTTAAACTTTGTTGAACTGCACAAGTTTAATGAACTTTGCTTCAGAACAATTTAGTTTAAAATTCAGTATATTATGAGATTGGAGCCATCGATTCGCTTTGAAGGCTCCGCAAAGTGTTTGCAATTAAAATGTAAAACTATTCACTTTCTACAAAGCTTCTAAATTTTTGCTTACAAGACTCCCTTTGACTGATCCCACACCAGAGAACCCGTATTCGACTAATCCTTTTTCTCTGCCGTCTCCTCAAATCCAAACGGCCTTCAGGAAAAGTCAGTTTTTTTATTGACAAATGACGATTAAAAAAGGCAGTTAAAAAGTAAAACGTTTAACTTTTAATAAAACATGTCACATTAGTCGGTCAGTGGCCCTAAATGCAGATTGGCGGAAACAGTCGATCTCACTCTGCTACCATATGGAACTTCCACATGGTAGCAATCAGGATTTCGGATGGCTGTGCGCGATATATGTGGCCCTGCTATTAGCTAAATAAAACAAAAACTATCAAAGGTATTTAGTACTCATGGATTTCGAAGATATAGTTTCACGGGCTAAGGAATTAATTGCTCATCCAGTTTATTCAGTTTCTGATGATATGGTGTCTTCTGCAGTGGAAAAGATAAAAAGCAAAACTCCCAAATCAGCAGGGTTGTTTAATGAGGCCAAAGAATGCATTCCGGGCGGATCTCAGCATATGATGACCTGCGGAAATCCCCATTCAATTACCATTAAAAGGTCCTTTGGTGCAGAAATGTGGGATGTGGATGGCAATCAATACCTGGACTATATGATGGCAATGGGACCGATTATCCTGGGCCACAATTATCCTCCCCTGATCGATAAGATGATAGCTGTCATCCGGGACGAGGGTGTGGCCACCGGGCTTGCTTCGGAATGGGAAATCAAGGGAAGCAGGCAGATTAAAAAACACTTTAAGTCGATCGATAGAGTTCGTTATTTCCAATCCGGCACCGAAGCAGATATGGCAGCTGCCAGGTTAGCCCGGGCTTATACCGGCAAGAAGAAGATTGTCCGTATCGGGGGGGCCTATCATGGTTGGAGCAGTGAGTTTTTATTCGATATGCAGATTCCCTATTCAGGCCCTTTTCAAACCGCAGGAGTGCCTGAGGAGTATTATATGCACGTCATTGCAGTGCCTCCCAATGACGTTAAGGCCTTGGAATCCGCGTTCAAGGAAGCGGAACAGCAAGGCGGAGTAGCAGCTTTGTTTTTGGAACCCAGTGGACCGGAGACAGGTGCTATACCGATAGATCCCGGGTTTAACAGAATTGCCAGGGAAATATGCGATCAATATAAAGCATTGTTGGTGTTCGATGAAGTGGTTACAGGATTCAGGTTGGCCATGGGAGGCGCCCAGGAATTCTACAATGTTGAGGCAGATCTTACCGTACTCGGAAAGCTGATCACGCATGGCTTTCCCTCTTCAGGTGCCTTAGGCGGAAGAGAAGAGATCATGGATTGTCTGGCAGGACTGCCCCCGGGAAAACCCAAACCCTTTGTAGCCGGAACCGTAGCAGCAAATCCAATCAGTACCGCGGCGACATACTGGGCAGTTAAATTTATTGAAGAGGAAAATGCCATAGAGAAAGCCAATCAAAAAGCCAGTCAACTTCGCGATGGACTCAATGAAATTTTTGAACAGCTGAAGTTGCCTTTTTTTTCCCACACCTGTGCCTCCCTGGTACATTTTGAAACCACGGCCCCGTTGTTCGTTGATATCAGAAACCAGAAAAAAATAGGAGAAGCCCTGGCAAGAAAGCAGGCGGTGGACGATCTGTCGGTTGTTTTATTGGCTGAGGGCATTCAAACAAAGTATGGCGCCAGGGCATTTACCTGCATGGCCCATACTGATGAAAATATCGCTTATACACTGGAAGTATTTGAAAACATTATGGGTCACATGATTCAAAAGTAAGAAACCAAATAGTTACACATTAACCTTTTCCACTAAGACAAATAGACCAAAGGAGACAAAATGGAATACCCAGTCAGACTACTTTTTGCTGATATTCTGATCGAAGCCGGAATTGATCATGTTTTTGGATTACCCGGAGGCAACACTCCCTTTATTTTTGACGGATTTGTAGACAAAAAAGATCACTTCAAAACCTATCTGGCTCGCCATGAAGGCGGTGCTGCTGTGATGGCAGATATGTACTCCAGGATCACGGGCAAGCCGGCTGTTTTGGTCGGGCAGGGTCCATGGATTGCCACCAGCGGAGGTTATGGCATCGTTGAGTCCTATATGTCGGGTCTGCCTATGATTATCATTTGCGACACCAGCGATTACTATTCCCTTCCCCAGTTCGCTCCTTATCAAAATGCTTCCGGTGACTATGGAAGTGTTGATTTGCAAGCCATGATGAAATCGATGACCAAATTTACCACCCTTGCTACTAACCCTTCGGAGTTTTTACATGGATTGCAGTTGGCCATCAAACATGCGACCACAGGCAGACCCGGACCTGCCGCTGTGCTTATCCGTTGGAATATTCCGTTTGAAAAGATTGACATGGAAAAGGTGCATCCCAAGTTTTATCCTGTATCCGGGTATTTAAAGGACTCACCCCCTTGTCTTTCTCAGCAACATGCCACTGAAATTGCCACACAACTGCTGAATGCCGGCAACCCGATTATGATCTGTGGCCAAGGTGCCAGAGGTTCTAGCGCTTATGAAGAGGTAAAAGAACTGGCAGAATTGATAGGGTTACCGGTCGCTACCAGCTACCTTGGCAAAAGCACACTACCTGAAACACATGATTGCGCCCTGGGTACAATGGGAGCCATTGGACAAAAAATTGCTAACTCAAAGATAACCGAAGCTGATCTGATCCTGACCGTAGGTAGTTCCTTGGCTCCGGATAACACTAAATGGATGGCCGCTGATTATATCAACCCGGAAAAGCAAACTATCATCCAGATAGACATAGACTCCAGAAATACTGGCTGGACTTATCCCATCAGCCTGGGTGTAACTTCTGATGCCAAACTGGCTTTATCTGCCATCACCGAGAAAATAAAAGAAATTGGCATTCCTTTCGATGTCAACCAACGCATCGAAAAACTCAAACAGGAAAAGAGTGATGCTGACTATTTTAGTGAAAGTATCCGGAATTCAACGGAAACACCCATAGCTCCCGAACGGGTGGTAGGAGAACTCAACAAGCTGGTTAGTGAAAATGATCTGCTTGTACTGGATGGAGGCAATAATCGCATGTGGATAACCCATCACTTTCAAACAAATACCCCGGGACAAATTCTGGCAGGTGGTGGGGCAGCCGCTGTTGGTTATGGTCCTCCTGCTGCTGTCAGCGCTCAGCTGACCGCCCCTGATAAAAAAGTCATTTGCGTCTGTGGCGATGGCGGAATGATGATGCAGTTGTATGCTATAGAGATGGCAAGGGATCTCAATCTTCCCGTTGTCTTTCTGGTCCTGAACAATTCCTGCCTGGGCAATGTCCGGGATTACCAGGCACCGGAACGCAGAATTGCTACCGAATACTCCCAAACCAATTTTGCAGGTATAGCTGAAGGATCCGGTATCAAAGGTACAAGAGTCGATGATCCGGAAAAACTTCATGATGTTTTAAGCTCGGCTTTAAAATCCAATAAACCGGAACTGATTGAAGTGATCGTTAACGATAAACCTCACTTCAAGCTCATGAGCTAGGGGCATTTTAGATTTTAGAAGTATGATTTAAGATTTACAGGTTGTGAAAGCTCCGCTTTCAAATTTTTTGCGCGGATTTGAATAGAAGGATGGGCCTACGGAGTCTTAATGTCATTTGGCGAAACCTGCCCATCATCGTGCATAATGGCATTCACAAAATTCAGGCTACTAGTTAACTGCAAACAGCCAATTGCCAATCGTTAAAATGGATAAACTCACGCAAGGGGCCAGAAAACTGGTTCAACACAATGGCAGGGTAAAACCGGATGAGAAGGTTTTGATCATCACCGACCCATCCCTGCAACCGATAGCCGAATTGGTGACAGCTGAAGCTAAATCCGTTGGTGCAGAAACTGTATTGGTCGTCATGCCCGAAAGATCAAGTGACGGGCAGGAACCCCCGGAAATGATTTCTGCGGCAATGACCAAGGCCGACGTTGTTTTCACACCGGTAAAAAAATCGATTACCCACACCAGGGCTTTTAAAGATGCACTGGCAAACGGCGCAAGAGGTATATTGATGACAGCTTACACCGAACACGTGCTGTCCTGTCCTGCGTTATTGGAGACCGATTTCGCCAGCCAGGAAGAGATTTGTTACAAACTTGGAGATGCGTTTAACCAGGGCAACTCGGTTCATTTAACATCAGAAAAAGGAACAGACCTGACCTTCTCCATTCAGGGGAGACAGGCAAATGTGTTAACCGGCATGCCCAGTCCGGGACAATTGGCACCGGTTCCAACGATTGAGGTAAACGTTGTGCCTGTTCACGGGTCTGCCCAGGGAGTTTTGGTTGCAGATGCCAGTATTCCCTATCTTGGAATTGGTGTGTTGAAGGAACCGGTGACTTGTATTATTGAAAACGGCTATGTTGTTTGCATTCGGGGCGGCAGGCAAGCCCAGATCCTGGAAGAGCAGTTGGTCAGTATGAACGACAGAAATTGTTTTAATATTGCAGAACTGGGAGTGGGATTGAATCCTAACGCAAACTTGACTGGTTTTATGCTGGAAGACGAAGGAGTGCTGGGGACTATTCATATTGGAATCGGTACCAGTATCACCCTGGGAGGCGAAATTTCCGCCCCGAGCCACTATGACCTGTTAATGTGGGCTCCAACATTAAAAATAGATGGTCATATCATCCAAAATAACAAGCAACTCATCTGATCCAGCAAAGTCAAAAATACAGAATGCGGGGAGGTACCCATGAGCCTAAAAACGACAATGCTCCAATCAGAATCGGTGCCGGGATTGCGCTGGCAGTTACCATCGATTTTACTGGTTACTGTTTTGATATCTTATTTCGATCGGATGAATATTACTTATGCCATTGGTAAAATTGGAGCGGAATATGGCTGGAGTACGAAACAAATAGGCCAGTACGGCGGACTTCTAATGAGCGTTTTTTATGTCGGCTATGGACTGGCAAACATGCTGTTGAGTCCGTTAGGGGCAAAGTTTGGTCCTAAAAAGAGTTTAATGGTCATTATTGTGCTGTTTTCCTTTTTCACGGTATTGAGCGCGCCAGTAGCCATGATTTTCACTTTATTCGTTGCCGTGCGGATCTGCCTGGGATTAAGTGAAGGTATTCACTTTCCCATGCTAAACATTTTAATCCGCAACTGGTTTCCGGTTCATGAACGATCCCGAGCTAACAGTATTTGGCTGCTGGGATTGTTCCTTTCCATGGTGCTGGCGCCTTTCTTTGTTGTTCCAATCATCGAATACCTGGGATGGCGCGCCATGTTTTATATTCTCGGATTTGCAGGAGTAATCGTATCGGTGCCCTTCATTTACTGGTTTGTTTACAACACACCTGAAGAACATCCGAAGCTCAGCCAGAAAGAAAGCAACTATATCAAATCAGGAATGGAGGTTGATGATCCGCCCGTTAAATCTGTTTGGTCCGGCTATAAATCGTTTTTTAAGAAAAAGGCATATTGGATCGCTATCTTAGCCGGGATCAGCAATAACATGGTGGCATTTGGTCTGCTAAGCTGGCTGCCCACTTTCTTCACTGAAGGCAAGGGAATTCCCTTCACCAGTCTGACCTGGGCAACCTCCATCCCTTATTCCTTGTCCCTGGTGGGAATCATGCTGTGGTCTTATGTTGGAGATAAAACCAATAAAAGGGCCTACCTGGCCGGCCTGGGATTCCTGGGAGCCGGCATTGCCGCCTATTTTGCCACCACAGCAGCAAATATCTATCTGGCTGTCGCTATCTTCACCGTTACCATTTTTATCAAAGTGACCTACGCATCCAATGAGTTCGCCATCATGCAACGAATCGTGCCGAAGCAAAGCCTGGCAGCTGGTGTGGGATTTTACAACGGTTTCACAATGATGCTTGGAGGCGGATTGGGACCAGTGATTATCGGGCAAGTACTGGCTGCTACAGGAAGTTACACCTCGGCCATCTTATCAATTACATTCCTCTGTGCCGTGGGAGGGGTATTTATGTTCATTCTGGGAAAAACGATAAAATATTGAACATTTGGGAATTTTAAATCTTAATATTTACCTGTTGTGAAAGCTACCCTTTCAATTTCAGACATATGATCGTTTACACAATATAAGCAATTCCCAAGTATAAAATTACTAAATTTAAAATGAAAAACAAGATCACAACCAAAAACGGTGGCTACTTGATCGAGCAGAATCACCTGGAAAACTACCCTTGGGTGTTAGGTCTGCAGGGGTCACCTTATGAAATGGGCTATCAACATGGATATTTGCTGGCTGAGCTGATTCGAAAAACCGCCTCAGGATTTCTTACCCCCACCTATGCCCAGTTTGGAGGGTGGCAACCGGATTCAGGGAATGCCCCTTTGATGAACCAGGTAAAAGCCGGTCGAGAGCTGCTGTTTTCTGTATACAATCGCTATTTCGAACCAAATTTAAAACAACAGGCCCCGGGTCTCCTGGAAGAGATGAACGGAATTGCGGATGGAGTTCGGGAAGCCGGAACCGGTATACCCAAACAAGACATTCTGATTGGCAATTGCATTCCTGAAATCACGGAAATGGTCTTCTACCTGCCGGATTCAGATCCTACCTGTACCGAAAATGCCGTAGAATCAAAAGGATGCAGCGATTGTGTCACCTGGGGCAAAGCAACGAGGAATGGTTATCTGCTGCATGGCACCAATTACGACTATGCCACGTTTGGTGTGTTACACAAAGGTGTCGGCGTAACTGTCGTAAAACCAAACCAGGGAAATTCGTTCCTGGCCCAGTGTCTGGCAGGTATGGTTGGTTATTACCGGGGAATGAACACAATGGGTATCACTACCGGCGAACCCACTTCCGATTCTGCTGACCGGGACATAAAAAACAATGGTCGTATTCCGCACGCCATGCATATGCGCAAGCTGATTCAGTTTTCGAACAATGTCCGGGATGCTATTCACCTGATGAACGAGCTTAAAGGTACTACCGGTTTTAACCATGTGGTGGCAGACAGCAAATCCAATGAAGTGGTTGATATTGAAACCTCCTGTACAAAACTTGGTGTTGTTCACCCCGGGAAAGAACTGGACGCACTTTGGAGTTGCAATCAATCGGTTGCCTATCCTGGTTTTAACGGATACGAAGGGACAAACCTGGTCCTTGACCAGTTACGTTATTGGAAGGCAGATGTAGACAAGGTCAATAATATTGAAAGCTGGCAATCCATTGCCAGGGTTGAAACAGATAAAAGAAGCTATTCCTGGCAACGATTTGAAAAGCTGGAAAGTCTGGTCAAGGAGCACTATGGAAGCATTGATGTTGATAAAATGATCAGGATTTTAAGCAGCTGGCCTCTATCCCGCCCTGTGGATGAAAGGGTCACGCTGGCTGAGTCATGTGATCAACTCTATAACATCCATGCACCGATCAAAAACATGAAACTGGCTTCTATATTCAGCGCCGTGTTCGATCCCCAAAACGATACGGCCTGGATCGCCGTTGGAGCGGAGCCGGCTCAAGCCGGAATCTACTGGCCAATCAATCTGTCTGATTACCTAAACCTGTTACAACAGTCCCCAACTTCGGAAACCATTCCGGATGTCATCTATTCAGATGGAAAACCTGGAAGATTCAAGGATTCATCGTAACCCGTCCCACATCAAAAACATAACCCCTCACCAGGAGAGAGGCCATGACGCTGCAAATAAAGGAAAAGCCACAGGATTCCCCACTGACATTTTTAAACAAGTTTTTTTTCGGGATGGGTGAAATTCCCAATACCACTGCCAAAACAGCGTTAGGCGTGATTTTCATGATCTATCTGACAGATGTCGTGGGTTTGATTCCAGCATTGGCAGGTTCTGTCTTCATGATAGGCCGGGTCTGGGACGGTTTTTCAGATCCCATGATGGGGTTTATTACTGACCGGACACGGACGCGATTCGGAAGAAGGCGGCCTTTTTTCCTGATTGCTGCCATTCCCATGGCTTTGGTGTTCTATTTTATGTTCTACCCCTTGGGATTGGAAACCCAGACCCAAAAGATGGTCATTTATACAGCGATCTATGTGCTCTTTATGACCTTCATTACCGTTTATGGTGTTCCCTACCTGACTATGATGACTGAATTAACCGATGACTACAGTCAAAGGACGAGCCTGGCAAATTTCAGAATGTTTTTTTCACTGGTTTTTGGTTTGTTTGCCGTAGTTGTTCCGGAAGAAATTGCAAAATCCTATGTCCCGGAAGAGTTAAAACTTGCCGTTAAACAAGGTCTGGCCTCAGCAGAGGACAAAATCCCCTATCTCCAGGAAGGTTACTCCATGGCTGGAACCATTATCGCCATCCTGTTACTGGTGTTTCCGTTTATTCTGTTTGCCACCACCAGAGAACGATACAAGGATGTAAAAAAACCACCACGCTTGGAAGTATTCTCCGAATTCAGACAACTTATCAAAAACAAACCTTTTCTTTTGCTGTTGGTCATATACGTGGGATGTTTTGCTGCCATCAACGTGATTGAGGGGTTTGTTCTTTATTATATCAAATACTGGATTCAGGATGACAGTGTTTTTCAGATTCTAATGATCACCGTTGTGCTCGTAAGTGTGGTGTCACTGCCTTTGTGGACGTTAATGACCAGGAAAATCGGCAAAAGAAACACCACGGTGTTCGGTCTCACATTCTGGGGGTTGACACAACTTCTCTGGATGGTAATTGATGGGAATACCCCACACCTTCTGATTTATGTAACCGGAGCATTGGTAGGTTTAGGATACGGCGCCGCCCATACCATGCCATGGGCTATTTTCCCTGATGTAATGGATTTGGACGAATTGGAAACAGGAAAACGTCGGGAAGGAATCTATGCCGGTTTAATGATGGTGACTATGAAAACAGGAAACGCCTTGGCCATGTTTTTGATCGGTATAACCCTGTCTGCGGTCGGTTACATTGCAAACCAGCCTCAAACCGGAATGGCCCTGCAGGCCATGCGAGGTATC
Source organism: SAR324 cluster bacterium (assembly GCA_028282825.1). Lineage (GTDB taxonomy): Bacteria > SAR324 > SAR324 > XYD2-FULL-50-16 > XYD2-FULL-50-16 > JAHJTV01. Next base: position 95,613 of record JANQGZ010000129.1, on the reverse strand, counting down.
ATGACGTTTGGTCCCTGGGTCTTTATCGTACCGGCCTTGATATCCGCCTGGTTCTTTCCCATCACCCCTGAGCGCTATAAAAAGATTTGGGAAGATTTGGTGTCGAAAAGGCAAACGGAGACTGCAAGCTAGGAGAGTTAATGCAACCGGATGGAGATTATCAGTATTACAAAGAAATTTTTAAGCACCAGAGAATGCCACTGGCATTCGTAGATCTGGATAAATTTGACAGAAACATCGTTTATGTGGCTTCCACGCAGAAGAATACTGGGAAAACAGTTCGAGTCCATTCCAAGTCTCTGCGCTGTGCTAATTTAACCAAAAGAATATTTGAAAAGGGAGGTCCGGCATACAAGGGTATCATGGACTTCTCCATGGAAGAAACCCAATACCTTGCAGATAAGGGATTTGATAATTTTATAGTTGCTTATCCCACGGTTCAACCTTCTGACCTCAAACTCTTCGCAGATCTTACCCAAAAAGGTGTCAAAGTGTCCCTGATGGTTGATTGTGAGGAGCACCTTAAACTCATTTCTGAAGCGGGTCAGGCAGCAGACACGGTTTTAAAGGTCTGTCTGGACCTGGATTTGGCGTATCGGCCTGCCTTCACTAATAAACATCTTGGCTTACGGCGAAGCCCTATCCGTAGCCCGGAACAGGCGGTTTCTATAGCTCGAGTTGCAAAACAGTACCCCTGGATTGAAATTGATGCCCTCATGGGTTACGAAGGCCATATAGCGGGACCTTGCGATGACGTCCCGGGTAGATGGTTTCACAACCGGGTGTTACGGTTTTTAAAAAACAGATCCACAAAAGAGTTTTCAAAACGCCGGATTGATGTGATCAAAGCCCTGAAACAAGAGGGAATCAAGCTTGAAGTAATCAACGGTGGCGGTAGTGGCAGTCTGGTTTCGACGGGAAAAGAAGAAATTGTTACTGAAGTTACCGCGGGTTCCGCCTTTTACGCACCTTCTTCCTTCTGGCATTACAAGGAGGTTTCTTTTACTCCCTCTGCATTTTTCGCAATACAAGTCGTCAGAAAACCGACCGCCAACATGGTAACCTGCCAGGGGGGTGGGTACCCGGCATCCGGCCCGGCTGGTTTGAATAAACTGCCTGTACCTGTTTATCCCCCTGGAATGAAATTGCTTTCGCTGGAAGGAGCAGGCGAAGTGCAAACACCCTTGGAATTGCCTGACAACTGCCCTGATTTGGAACTGGGCGACCCGGTTTTTTTCCAGCACGCCAAAGGCGGGGAGCTCAGCGAACGCATTAATGAATTTTACCTGGTGCAAGACGGTCAAATCATCGACAAAGTACCAACCTACCGAGGTGAAGGATATGCGTTTATTTAGAGGCAGTTATCTGTTACCAATTATCAGCTATCAGATTATTTTGTAAAAAGTATCAACTCACTCCGGAAGAATTGGGAGCCCATGCCGGTGATTTGGAAGCGTCGATCATGATGGCTTTGGATGAGAACCTGGTTTACCCTGATCAGTTTGTCAAATGATTTGTAGGAGACTACAATCAGGAAGTTCGGGCTAAAGCCAAAAAAGAAGGTTACATCACCCTGACCGGAAACGGTGTTGTAGGTGACCAAAGAAAGGCTTCAAAAGAAAAGGGATTGGACTACATAAGTACCCTGAAGGAAGTGATCTTAAATTACGTCCTATCTGAATTGGAGAAAAGTTAACATCCCATCATAAAACCATCTGTAACCTAATACTATTTATGGAAATCCCTTCACTGGAAGATATAAAACAAGCTGCAAATCGTATTGCACCTTATGCTCACAAAACACCCATACTTACCTGCCAAGCTCTGAACGACCTTACCCGGGCAAATCTGTTCTTTAAATGCGAGAACTTCCAGAAAGTCGGTGCTTTTAAATTCAGGGGCGCCGGCAATGCGGTATTTTCGCTGGCAGATGAAGAGGCAAAACGGGGAGTCTGCACTCACTCATCCGGAAATCACGCCCAGGCACTGGCACTGGCCGCTGCAAAGCGGAGTATAAAAGCCTATATCGTCATGCCGGAAAACGCACCCAAAGTGAAGATTGAGGGAGTAAAAGGCTATGGTGGTGAGGTCATTTTATGCAAACCAACGTTGCAGGCCAGGGAAGAGACCACCAAAAAAATCCGGGAAACAACCGGGGCATTGTTTATTCATCCCTATGACGACGTCAGAATTGTGACGGGACAAGCTACTGCTGCTTTAGAGTTCCATCAGGAAATCGACAATCTGGATATCATCATGGCACCTGTTGGAGGAGGTGGTTTAATAAGCGGAACGGCATTGGCAACCAACTATCTTGATCCCGATATTGAAGTAATTGCTGCGGAGCCGGAAGAAGCAGACGACGCCTTTCGATCCTTTAAAAGCGGTTCATTTGTTCCCTCCAAAAACCCTAAGACCATTGCGGACGGACTACTGACTTCGACAGGGAAGATTACTTTTCCAATCATTCAAAAATACGTTTCTGATATTTTGACTGTGTCGGAGGCAACCATCATTGCCGCCATGAAACTCACCTGGGAACGAATGAAAATCATCGTCGAGCCTTCAAGTGCCGTTCCTCTTGGTGTCATTCTGCAACACCCGAGTCGGTTCAAGGACAAGAGAGTCGGCATTATCATTTCCGGCGGTAATGTGGACCTGCAGAAACTCCCTTGGCAATCCAATAATAAAGGGCAATAAATTGAGCATTGAAGTGAAATCTCATACATCTTAGGCTGGTTTTTGCAGAGTTTTTCTAACTTGAAACCAGTCGGAATAATGATGGAATCAAACTGCCATTGCAACTACACTCCCTGCAGAGACAGAACCAAAGAATCCTGGCACCTTCGCACCTGCAACCAGTGCAACAAACAGTGGTACAGCCAGCACTGTCCCCACGACACCAACCAATCCCCCTGCCTGCATTGTGGTACAATTCCTAAGCCGATTAGTAAATCACGCAGCTAGAAGGAGTTGAGGCAGTTTTTTATTACTTTAAGTTGCCTTTAGCGAAGGATCATTTAGTTATCCAGGTAGGCCTGCACATCTTGGTTAAAAAATTCCTGATGAACTAATGGTTCAAATCCTCCAACATCTTTCAAATGCTCTAAGCCAAAAGAACATTTTAACCGAAAACCTGCCATTCCTGCAGGCAAACTTGGTACTGATATGGTGTTGTTCGGCCAGGATGTAAGGTCCACATCAGCTGATAATGAGTAAACATAACTCATTGTACCTGTATCTCTTCCGCTCAGTCCTGCCTGCCCCTGAACATACGGATACATTCGATCAACAGGATCGAAACTGTGGCTCCAGATTCCAAGCATATGTCCAAATTCGTGAGAAGCTACTTCTGTAATGGTTGCATCAGAATGGACAGAGTTATCGTAGTTTAATCTGGTTGTCATCACAATTCGGCGTGAAGGGTCTGATCCAGATCTGATTTCAGCAAATCCGACAACTCCTAAAGAGACTCCTGATCCATCATCCCATTCAACTTTGACATCACTCGCTGTTCCGTCATTAAAAACCAGTGAAATCCCCATTGAAGCCAACAAAGAAGACCATTGATTAACCCCATCTATGAAAGCATTGCGAAAAGAAGCTTGGTAACCAGCAGGTCCTGTACTAGGCAAATCAAAAACTATTGTACTCGATTTCTGCCATCGATACACATAACCATTACCGGTAAAGGGCATATAGTCATCCGCTTCAGTTTCCTCGTTGGAAGAAGCAGGCATTGGTAATTCTTTGCAGGCGATTATTGTCAGAATTACCAAGCAAAATGCCAGAAATGATTGAAAACCTTTTTTCATTTGTCGAACCTTAGTACAAATCTAGAAATCTATTGAAAGATTAACCGTATAACCAAATCCACTCAAATCAAAAGTCGAAGCAATAGGTTGGCCCCGGCTGTTATAGGCAGGTCGTTTGTCGGATGAATCAATAACATGCGCCGCGTAGGTGTAGGTTGCAGCTAATTCCAAACCAAAAGTAGTGGATGCACCCCGGTCACCAAATGCCCTGTAGATGACTTGTCCTTCAAAAACGGTACCGGAGGTTTCCACCTCTGCCTGCCCGCTGTTATCCTCAAGATTACTGGTTACGATACTTGCGTCAGCATATCCGTAGGATTTGCGTTTCAGATTATCAAATCCAAATCCGCCCAGAATTTCTATTGAAGGAGACATGTACCAACTGGCTGTGGCTATTAAGGCGGTATAGGACATGCTAAATTCTTCCGATTCATCATTCAATGTTTTGTATTTTATGCTTCCCTTCGAAGTCACTGTTCTTCCGCCAATACCGATTTTAGAATTCAATTGGTAAACAAATCCTAAATAACTTCCCGCCATATCAACATGTTCTGCCCCATACCGGTCATTCAGGAATCCGCCATATCCATCGGTCAGAACTATGCGATGCCAGGATAGCCCGTAACGAAAATGATACTTTTTTGTTTGTGCATTCAGCGGTGAGATCAGAAAAGTGCCTACCACAAGAAAAAGCAATAATAACTGCACAATAGCTTTGTTGACTTGTTTTAAAAGGCTGTAGAAGCTCATGGTTGTGAGGTTGTTCAAAAGGTAACTTTTATTTAACGATCCATGATGTTCTAACTCAAGTTTCGCATCTGTTTTTGCAGTAGATGATTTATATGGCGTAAATCCAACTTCAGCTATTCAGTTAAAAGCATTTGGCTATTAGCGATCAGCAGCTAGCTTTGATACGACTCGCTTCGCTCCATTATTTTGAGTATTAATGTAAACGTACCGAAGGTGCTCAGTTTAAAGCTAAAAGCTAACTGCCGGTAGCTAATAGCTTTTATGTAAAAATCATCTTCCTCGGTGAACTGCAGAGCCACTGATAGCATAAAACAAGGGTGCGAAACTTGAGTTCTGATTGAAGGGTATTCACCGAAATCCCATACAGTATATGCTTTTTCGTGACGATCCACAATTTATTTGTTGGGATGCAGATATTCAGATGTTGATGATTTATAAATTCTAAACCTCTCAAAAATTTTTACTCACCAACAACTACTGTCACTTCGACTCTGCAGGTCTCTTTGATACGGGAAGGGAACTTTTGAAGTTTGGCTTGCTGAATTGATACATTGATGATTGCCCTATTCTCAGCGAATTCTTCGCTCTTTTTCCAGCAATATTGGAAAACTTAGACGTTAATTTCAGATTTAGCGGAATGTGCCATTGAGGTTTTAATCATCCTTACCATTTTCCTGCAGCCATTTAACCGCCCTGTCGAAGATTCCCAGGGCTTTGGTTTTGATGGTTTCAAAATCTTTTTTGATATTCTTACCACTCATCAATTCCCCGCTGCCCCGCGTTAATCCTTTTAAGTAAGACTCAAATCCTTTGCCGTGATGATAATAGCCACCATGGCTGATAATATAGCGGGCTACCATTTTACAACATCCCCTGCACTGGACAAAAACCTTGTCTTGCTCGCCTGGTTCCCTGACCAGAATGTTCTTGAGATTCCTTGAACCGCAAAACTGGCAAGTTTGACGATGAATTTCCATACATATTCTCCTTACAATCTCAGTAAAGGCAAGAAAAAGAGTCCCATCAACAAAATGGTCATTAAAGATACAACAGTGACCAGTGCTCCCGGTTTTATCATATCCCTGGATTCCAGCATACCTGAACCGAAGGCGATAGCATTGGGAGGCGTACTAATCGGTAGTGCCATTGCTGTAGAACATATCATGGCAATGGGTATTACAAACAGGGCAACTTTGAATTCCAGAGAAATTGCTATAGGGATCAACAAGTTAGCTGTGGCCGTATTACTCATAAACGTTGTCATGACAGCGGCCAGCAACAGAAAGGCTACCAACACCCAGATAAATCCAAATTCCAGGGGTATGGTTTCCACAATTTTTTGGGTTAAGCCGCTGGATTTCAGTCCTACTCCCAGGCAAATACCTCCGCCAACCATAAACAAAACATCCCAGGGGAGATTTTTAAAATCCTTTACATTCAGTAAACCAAGACCGAATGCTGAAATAGCTGGAACAAGACTGATTGTACCAATGGATAATCCATGCAAATCCGTTGTCAGCCAGCCGACTATGGTTAACAAGAACAGGGCAGAAACCAGCCAGTGAATGCCTGTGAGGCCTTTTGATTCAATTTCCGGAAAACGGATTTTCAAATCACCCGGTGGATATAGCTTCAATAAAATAAACCAGCAGATAATCAACAACACAAGCATGAGGGGTATGGCAGCAAGCATCCAACCGCCAAAGCTGATCAATACTCCCTTTTCAGCTAGAAAGCTCATGGCGATCGCATTGGGAGGGGTACCGATGGGTGTTCCTAACCCTCCCAGATTACAAGCGAAAGGAATGGAAAGAGCCAAACCTTTTGAGAACTTATTGGTTTCAGGAATACAGGCAATAATAGGCAAAACAATGGCAAACATCATTGCCGTGGTTGCCGTATTGCTCATCCACATGGAGAGTAACGCTGCAACCGCCATGATACCGAAGAGTAATCGACCGGGCCTGGTTCCTGTTTTTTGCAGCAACCATCTGGCAATACGATCATCCAGGTGATATTTGTGCAGCATAGAAGCCAGGATAAAGCCTCCCATAAAAAGCAATATAATATCGGAAAAAAAAGGAGATAAGAAAGCCTGCCGCTCAAGCTTTCCTGCCGCGGGGTTCATAACGGGCAGCAACCAACCGATTTGCAGGAAAACGATGATCAAGCTGGTTACAAACAACGGGACCCATTCCGTTACCCATAAAAGAGCTGCAACCAGCAATACGCTTAATGCTATTGCCTGGGCGTGGTTTAGTGAAAACAAGGTCTGAAACAATGCAATCTTTTCAACAGCTGTAAAGAGTATTAAAAGAAATAAAAAAAGGCTGACTTTTTTATGAAGTTTCATAGATGGCTAACCCCCTAATCCCGAGAGGTGACAGGTGTTGTCTATATTTAAATCAACACATTCGGCGGATGATTAATCTTGAGCAAACTTCTTCAGTCTATAATCAAAACTCAAATTAAACAACAATTTCGGAGTTAGAGAACTGTCAAATGTCACGGCTTGCTCTAGCTGTTGTGCTAGAGATAGGATATTCATGACATAAAAAACTGTTTAATTAACAGCCTGGAGGAAACATTTGGCACAGGGAAACTCATTTAAAAAATTAAAATACAGCGAGTGGAGACCGATTGGTGTTTGTGATGATGCTCCACCTGGTGTTCAAAAAGCTCAAATGTTCACCAGGGAGGATTTCCTGATCATTACGGGACCCGAGGTTGACCGCCAAAACTGGCGTAAACACCCCCAGGTGATGAAGCTTCTCAACAAATACGCCTTAAAACTCGCAAAACAATCAACCAGAACCAAGAACATGATCCAACCAAAAGTATCCAAGATATCCCTGGTTGGAGCTGTTATGAAACTGGTAGTCACCCCCACCCTGAACAAGGAATCCAAAGACGGCAAACTACAGTTGTTTCAAATTGAATTTGAGGATATCGGCAAAAAAAAGAAAACACCCTGGAAACTGATTTTGGGCATATTGGTTACCATTCTGGTTTTACTCTGTATTCTGCTTGCTTTTGCCATTTACCAAAAAGCTCAGACAAAGCAATATAAAACAAAAACTTACAAACCCACTTCATTCACGACCTCTTTTTGTGATGACTCAACGGACATAAGCAAATTCAGACGTCAGTTGGACGAAGCAAACAGGATTCTTCAAGTCAAAGCCGATGACCTGTTTTACCAGGGAAGAATAGCTGCAGAACTCAATTGTGGGGAGCAATTTTCCCAGGTTACTCTCCAGGAGAACAGGTTTTTGCAATGCTTCACGCTGGTCAGAAGGTTTGGTTTGACTTTACAGCTATCCGGGCAGGATAAAATGAAAATTAATGCCTGCCGGCGTTCCATTTGCCGAAAAAAACGCACTGCGAATTCTCCGGCTTGTTTCGACTAATTTGGAGTTTGGAAGGAAAAAAATGCGTATTTGGGATCTCAACCCGGGGTATTTAAACAGACAAAGTCTGCTAGGTGAGCATCGCGAACTGCATGGAATCGTCTCCATACTGGTCAATAAGAAAAAAGGTTATGCGAAACACCCTGAAACACTTCGCTGGGTAAAGCACGGCTGGGCGCTGACAATGCGCCACAACCTGTTGGCTGCAGAAATGTCGTTACGCGGTTATCAGGACAAATCACCGGTCGGTTTAAAAGGCAACACAGGTAAATGGCCATCTGTGTATATTGATCCTCCTATTGGGCAGCTACACATTCTGGAAAACAAATACCAAGACAAGGAACCAGGTCGTATTCCCCTACCCAAATCCGGTCAACACATGTGGACTCATCACAAATATTCGTTGCTGGCCAGAAATCCTGATGTGTACAAACAGATCGGCAAAGAGGTCTCGCTGATGAAACCGAAAGATGATATTTCCGATCTGGCCTTGTTATTGACGGAATGGCTCATGAAACCGCCAACTGAAGGAGGCATAAGAAACTCACTGCAACACATGTGGGGCCATGTCTCTGATTTTACAAAGACCAAAAACAACGATATCGATAACCTTTCGCTCACCGTGTTGTTACTAAAAATTCAAGAACTGGCAAAAGAACATCAGGAAGCATATTTACTGTCTTCCACAGCGCTCAGCGAACTGATGGTATGGATTAATCAGAGCATTTATCGAGGGAGAGATTGAATCACCATGCAAAGCACTACAAATGATCGGGTATTGTTTCTGGATAATCTTCGCTGGGTGATAATTTTTCTGGTTGTCACCTTGCATGCCGGCTGTGCATACAGTTTCTACACAACATACTGGGCAGTAAACGATGACAATTCAAGGTTTTTTGATATTCTGCTGGGTATTCTGCTGCTCTTTGAAATGCCGACCTTGTTTTTTATTTCCGGTTACTTTGCCATTCCCTCCTTCAGCAATAAAACCGCAGGTTCTTTTATCAACAGAAAAATCAACCGGCTGGCGATTCCCTGGTTGATTGGCGTAGTCCTGCTTGGTCCCGTTAAAGCCATCATTTACAACTATTCACGCGGTGATCACTCTTTAAGCTTTTTTGAGTTGTTTAAGATGTTGATGATCAACGCATTTTCGCTGCAAACAGCTCCTTTGGAAACCATAGATCAATTTAACCACTGGCATTTGTGGTATGTTTCCCTGCTGTTTTATTTCTTCCTGATTTTTGTTGCTGCCATCATAATAAAGCAATTTCTAAAACTGTCCTTGCCTTTCAAAGCCGGAGGAATCGCTTCCGATAGAGAGATTTTGCTGGTTTTGTTTTTAGCGGCACTGTCGGCTTCCTTGTTGATTCTTGCAGCCCGCTTTGCCATTTTTGGCGGCGAAGTCAGGGATCCCTGGCTTGTTATCGTCACCATTTTCCAGTTTAGAACGTCAAATCTGATACTACACTTTATCTGTTTCTGGTTAGGAGTTTATGCCTTTCACCGGAATTGGTTCTCCCATGAAAAGCCCCCGGGAAATATGATAATATGGTCGGTAGCTTCCATCTTATTGTCGGGCGGTATGATAGGAACACTAGTGTTGAAAATGTATACCTTGAGTGTTTTCGTGCAGAGTTTCGCCTGCTTTGCCATCATTCTGTTTTTTCTTTCCTTCGCAAAGAAAAGCATGGATAAAACCAACCCACTCTGCAAATCGCTGGCAGACAACTCCTATAATGTTTACCTGGTCCACATGGTATTCATTATCACCATCCAACTGACCCTGTTCAAGCTTTGGACCGGTTTTATCTTTGTGAAGTTTTTTATTGTAACGATATCGACCATTGTCATCAGCTACCTGGTCAGTCGCTTTGCCCTGACTCCACATCCCCGGCTCAGCGTAGCGGGATTATTCAGCCTTTTTCTTATTTTCTGTTTAATTATTTAATAGTACGCGGTTCAACCTGTTAACAAGGAGGATAACAATGAACCTGACAGCACTCGCATTGATTGGTTATATCGCTTGGACACTGTTGATCATTATCGTGGTGGTCTTTCACAGGGCCACTCTGACATTGGCAGGAAAAAGAGCAGCCAATAGTTTCAAAACCGATGGAATCGATGTTTCGAAATTCTCGGCCAGGCTTTGTCGTGCTCATGCCAATTGCTATGAAAGTTTCCCTTTTATCGGCGGGCTGTTGCTGTTGGCGCTTGCTACAAACCTGACGAATATTACAAGCCCCCTGGCAATCATAGTCTTGATATGTAGAATCGCTCAATCGACCACTCATGCCGTTTCAACCAGCGTATGGGGCGTGCAGATTCGCTTTGGTTTTTTTGTGGTTCAGATTGGGATTTGTATCTACTGGATAATAGGATTTATTCAACATTTTATACGATGATGGTTTGCAATTCTGAATGACTTTTTTTTGTTCAGGATCGGAATACTTTGTATGAAATCCTGAAGGGGCGCTACAAACTCAATACCATTTGGTTAAAAGATACTATCCAGGCTGTCATCCTGAAGGTAGTGAAGGATCTGTCAAAGCCCACGGGAGATTGCTGCTCTAATAGATTTGACAAAAGTGTTTAATCACTACACACTTTTATTATGAATAAACATAAAAGCTCAGAAACCTTACGACTTTTGCATCTGAAATTCGAAAACCTGGTCAAGCTCTATCTTGAAATAGAAAGGGCTCCCAGGCGTTATGGTACCGATGAAAAACTGACCGGTTCGGAGATACATCTGATCGAAGTTGTAGGAGATCATGACGAAACCCTGAGTGTCACCGATCTGGCAAAATATGCCAATGTCACAAAAGGTGCTATCTCCCAGAGATTGAAAAAGCTGGAACAAAAAGGACTGACCAGCAAAGTGGAAGATCCGTTAAACGGTTCCCGATCACTAGTTCGATTGACCTCAAAGGGAAAAGCCGCCCACTATTCTCATAAACATTGGCACGAAACCATGGATGGCGGTTATCTGGATTACTTGTCCGGTATCAGTGAAGACAAAGCTGGGTTTCTTTTTGAGTTTTTGGAAAAAGTTGAAAATTTCCTTCAAACAATTATCGACACTGATAATTAAAATTTTTTACACCAAGTGTTTACCTTCTAAACACTCCAACTTGGAGAAAAAATGATGAACGAGAACAAACCACCGGCAAAAAGTGATCATGTTTGTCCACACCAGTTTGCCTTCATGCTGGATAACTGGCTGAGACGCATTGTGCAAAGCCCGAAAAAGATTGTCGGTGAATATGTAAATGAGGGCGATTGTGTCCTGGATGTGGGATGCGGTCCCGGCTATTTTTCCATCGACATGGCAAAGCTGGTGGGCGAAACCGGTAAAGTGATCGCAGCCGATTTGCAGCCGCAAATGCTGGATAAGGTTGAAAAAAAGGCCAGAAAGCACAAAGTGCGTGATAGAATGGAATTCCATCAGTGTCATTCCACAGGAATTGGATTAAACAAACAGGTGGACTTTATCCTGGCTTTCTATATGATCCATGAAACCGGAGATCCGAAAGCTTTTTTGAACGAAATGAAGCAGATGCTGAATGCAAACGGAAAGATTCTGATTGTTGAACCAAAAATGCATGTTAGTCAGCAGTTATTCGAATCCATGCTGAAAGACGCCGAAGAAACGGGCCTCAAAGTAGCAACATTTCCTGAAAACAAGGGCGGTCGAAGTGTTTTATTGACGGTTTGATATTGCCATAGATGAACTCACTCCAGTGTAAAGTGCTCTACCGCGCTTTTCAATTTTGTTGCCAGCGAGTGAAGTTCCTGGGCCGATGAGGCCGTCTCTTCCGATTGGGCTGCATTGGATTGGGTTACCTTTGAAATCTGATCCACGCCGCCGGTTACTTCCGTGATACCTTTGGCCTGATCCATGGAAGACCTGGCAATGGAATCGGTAAGGTTGGTTAAATTGTTAATTCGCTCTGTAACCTCTATCAGCATTTCCCTGGTAGTTTCCACCACGCCTTCACCTTTGGAAACACTGCCTATGGCCCCTTCAATCAATTCTGTTGTTTCTTTCGCAGCGATTGCACTTTTGTTGGCCAGAGATCGGACTTCATCTGCCACGACCTTAAAGCTCTTGCCGAATTTTCCTGCTCTGGCGGCTTCTATCGCCGCGTTCAAGGCCAGCAAATTGGTTTGAAAAGCGATTTCATCAATTGTTTTGATAACTTTAAAGATTTCCTGGCTGGAGTTGATAATGATTTGCATGGCATCGTTCAACTGATTAATTGAAATCACTCCGCTATTAGTTGCCTCCCTTGTCTCGGTTGCCTCTCCTTCAGCTTTGCGTGCATCATCCGCGTTTCGATCAGTTTCATCCTTGATAACAACCAGGGAGCTGTTAATCTGTTCGGCTGACGCTGCTTGTTCTGTGGCTCCTTGGGATAGTGTAGTACTGGCATCCATCACTTCTTTTGCCCCGCTCACCACTCCGCCGGCAATAATATTGATATCATCGATCAATTGTTTAAGATTCTCCTGCATGATGATCAATGCTTTGCCCAGGGAATCATCTCCCGACGAGGCCTCTATTTGCTGACTCAAGTCTCCAGCAGCCACGGCGTTGGCGAATTGAGATTTTTTGATAAAACTGTCGAGCAGCTTTTGCAAACTCTGTTGCATGGCACCAATTTCCGCAGTTTGATCCTGCTGCACAGCAATATCTGTTCTTCCGTCTGCAATTTTTGCAATGATACCTGTGATATCAGTGATCGGCCTGGCAATCCGGTTACCAAAATACAAAGTCCCCAGAATTGTCAGCAACATAACTACCAGGGAGATAACAGTGATGGTGATAAGTACCGTCCGTAACTCACGATTGAGCCGCTGTTCCAATTCCGCTTTCGCTGCTGCCACATTGTCAAGATAGATTCCCCCGACCAGCACCCAGTTCCATTTTTTCAGGTGCAGGGAATACGAAAGCTTTGGCTGAAGATTATCCTGCTTACCCTTGGCATAAGTGTATTCAACAAAGTTTTCACCCTTTTGTGATCCCTCAATTAAAAGTCTGCGGAACTTCACACCATTCACATCCGGATTATCGATATTGGTCTTTTTCCCGTTCAACTGAGGTTTCGTCGCATGAAACGCAAAACTATAAGTACCATCGGTATTGATCTGATAAGCAAAAAAGTAGGCACTCTGATCAACGTCATAGCGTGGCCTGGAAAGCAGTCGAATGATCGTTTCCGGATCAGGTTCAGCTGATGATTCCGCATATTCCGAGAGAATGGTAAAAGCATTTTTAACAATATCCTGCAAGTATTCTTTCTTTTGCTCGATAAGCATTGACTCCAACTGAGAAGACCTGGCTGAATTTTGACGCTGAGTCGTAATAAGAACAGTTGTGAAAATTAAAATCCACAATAAGATATTTGTTGTAATACTAAGAGTGAGAATCTTCCTTTTGATGGTCATAGTTTCCCCCGTTTTATCTGTTTAAACCTATTATACCATCTTGTATCAACTGCCTGTCAACGAATGATTTCATCCGGGATAATTTGGATCATCTTACATAGGAAGCATGTCTTTTAAAAAGTTAACAATGAAACAGATTGCACGGCAAAACCACTTCATTATTGATTTTTTTGATATTTTGAACTGCTAAGAAGGAGAGGGCAGAAATAGGCTGGAAATTGACGCTGAAAAATGCAAGGCTTGAAATCATTCCGAACGCACTAAACTTAAACTCCACCCTGAATCGGTTATGACTGCGCAAGTTACAAATCAGCTGCATTTTCAATCCAATGCCAAGACTATTCTTAGCTTTTTAAAATCAAAAGCAGAGCCTGGCGAATCGCCTTCGCTCATCTCCCTCAATTCAATCAAAAAACTGCCTCAACAACTGCACTTGCCGATGCAATCATTTTTGGTCCAACTTAGTTCTCAAAATATGGAACTGCCTGAATTTAAAGATAATGCTCTGCAAGTTGTGATAAAAGAGATCAACGGAGGCAAAAAAATTGAAAAAAAACCTAAATCGGAGTTGTTACAATCGCTACATGAGCTACAAGGAACGCTGGATCTTTCAGATTTGAAATTACTAAACAAAGCAGCTGAAAACTACGAAACCACCGGGTTTTTCTGTCAACGTGACTGGTGTATGACAAACTGGGGAACCATCGAGGATATCATCAATGCGGACGAATCCACGTTTACTGATGATACCACTTGCATTGAATTTGAAACCCTATACAGCCCCCCTTTGACGGCATTAAAAATACTGGCTGATACCTTCCCCTCCGTGCGATTCCGATTGCTTTATAAATACTCATTTGAGGACTCGTGGACAAATATGGAGATTTTCCCCATTACACCTTTTGGGTATTAATTATGATTCGCATGATTGGGTTCCGGTTCATTCATGCATAAACCACAAACAGTTTGCAACATCATAGATCATTGCCGGGTTATCAGTTATCGGCGATCTGAGAAAAAACCGGTCCTCATTCGAGATGAATACCGGCTGAAAACTGCTGATAATAAGCCTACAGACCTGTCCGACCACTTTTCTCTTGACAACTCACAAGAAAATTAAACACCATACTTTCATGCGACGCGGGGTGCATTCTGCTGAGATCAAACCCGCGAACCTGATCTGGATAATACCAGCGTAGGGACGTCGAAAAATTCCAGTAAACCTGCCTTAAGAGTAGAGTTGATCTACTCCTGCAACGTATATTACTTTTCCACGTCATTCTGCTGGTTTTCCGCTAACTCTGAACTATTTCGGTCTGTTCTGCCTGCTGTTTCAGCAAGACCTCAGGCCCGATCAGTTTTGTTTTTGGAGACCAACCATGGAAAACCAATCCTTTATTCAGGGCATTTATCTGGTGGCCGGATTACGGTTTCATCCTGATATTCCTGACTTTCTCAATGCCGTTGAACAATCTTTTCTAGGCGGTATCCGGCTGTTTCAGCTTCGCTTGAAAAACGAGCTTTCCGATAAGGATCACCTGGATCTGGCCAGAAGTGTTAGAAAACTGACACGGCAATATAACGTTACCTTTTTTATCAACGATCGACCCGACATCGCCAGGCTGTGTGAGGCAGACGGACTTCACCTGGGACCTGATGACATGTCGGTGGAAGACGCCAGAAAGATTGCCGGAAACATGATCATCGGCAAATCCTCTCACTCGTTTGATCAAGCAAAAAGCGCACTGAAAGAAGATATCTCTTACTTATCGGTGGGACCGATCTTTGAAACCGATTGTAAGAAAAAACCGGATGCAGTGGTCGGCACCCAGCTCTTGGAGACGGTTCTCGATATTGCCGGAATCCCCATTGTGGCAATTGGAGGGATAACCCCGCAAAACATAGCTGAAGTTCGGAAAACAGGTGTTCCATGCTGTGGCTTAATCAGGGGTATCATGCAATCCGGCGATATTGAGACTGCTGCCAGGGAATATCTGAATGCTTTTTCCAAAGAACAACCATGAAACCGGTCTGCCTAACCATTGCAGGGTCGGACTCTGGTGCGGGAGCCGGCATTCAAGCTGACCTTAAAACCTTTGCCAGTTTGGATTGCTATGCCTCAAGTGTTGTGACTGCCGTCACAGCCCAAAACACCCGTGGGATTCATGAACTCGTTGCTATTCAACCTGAATTGGTCGCTTCTCAGCTTAACGCGGTCTTAAGCGACATGCCCATCGTCGCGATCAAAATCGGCATGTTGATGAATGGATCGATCATCCGTTCGGTTGCAGAATGCCTGGCTAAGGTGAAGATACCTGTTGTCCTTGATCCGGTTTTAATCTCTTCATCGGGCACTGCTTTACTTGAACCTTATGCCATTGAGGCACTCAGGGCTTGCCTGTTTCCGCTTTGTAGTCTGGTTACACCTAATATCCGGGAGGCTGCAAAGCTGATTGGATTGGAAAACATCTCTCCAAATGAGGCAGAAGATGCAAATCTGAAATTGCTGGATCTTGGAGCAAAAGCCTCCCTGGTTACCGGAGGAGATGTCGCCGGACAAACAAAGACGGACATGTTGAGCTTAAAGCGTTCGGATTGCAGAATCAGCACCCTTGTCTTTTCCCATGAAACAATCAGCACCCGGAATACCCATGGAACAGGCTGCACCTTGTCATCAGCTATAGCAGCATTCCTGGCTAAAGGGCTTAACATGGAACATGCAGTCCAAGCGGGTATTTCCTACACCAACAAGTTGTTACAAGCAAGCAGGAATTTTAATACAGGCAAAGGCTGTGGTGGGTTGGACCATTTCGCTCTTATCAACATGAGGAGGAATTATGAAGGTGACTGTTAACAATACCGAATACAATCTGCCGACCGGTGCAACGGTTTCAGATCTGTTGGAAAGTTTAAAAATCCGAAACCTCAAGGGCACCGCACTGGCCGTAAACGGAGAAATAGTTCCTGATGATCGGTGGCAACACACATTAATAAAGGATCAGGACCAGGTTTTGATGATTGAAGCTGTGCAAGGAGGATAACATTTGGAACGAGCACGAACATGCAATAAAATCTATCATCATTTTTTCTTTTGCAGGTAAAGAAAGACAATTGGTACTACACAAAATTTAAAGGATAATCGATGACACTACCAAACATACCAATTCCCAAGACCGGAATCACCCGGGACCCTTATCCCGGATCTCGTAAAATATACGTCAAAGGGGATCTACATAACATTGATGTGGCCATGCGTGAAATCGACATGCAAGGCGACCAAATCACCGTGTATGATACCAGCGGACCTTACACCGATCCTGCCAGGAAGGTAAATATACATCATGGTCTGGATCGTTTACGTTCCCATTGGGTCGAAGAACGAAACGATAACAATGAAAATACAACCCAACTGGCGTTAGCCAGGAGGGGCATTATCAGTCCGGAAATGGAGTACGTGGCTATTCGGGAAAATCAACAATTGCAGCTGATGAGAGAACGATTTCAGGATTTAGCCCGTTTTCACAAGGGAAACAGCTTTGGCGTTCCAATGCCGGAAGGAGAAATTACACCGGAGTTTGTAAGGGAAGAGATCTCCTGCGGTCGTGCCATGATTCCGGCCAATAAAAACCACCCGGAATCGGAACCGATGATTATCGGTCCGAAGTTCCTGGTAAAGATAAACGCCAATATTGGCAACTCCGCTGTCTCTTCCTGCCTGGAAGAAGAAGTGGAGAAAGCTGTATGGGCTTGTCGCTGGGGAGCAGATACAATCATGGACCTCTCAACCGGGACGCGTATCCACGACACGCGGGAAGCTATTCTCAGAAACTCACCGGTTCCTGTTGGTACGGTACCACTATACCAAGCCTTGGAGAAAGTCAAAGGTAAAGCGGAAGATCTATCCTGGCAGGTTTTAAAGGAAACAATTCTGGAGCAGGCAGAGCAGGGAGTTGATTATATGACTGTGCACGCAGGTCTGCTAATTGACCATATTCCCCTTACTGATAATCGTCTGACAGGTATAGTCTCCCGCGGAGGCTCTGTTCTGGCAAAATGGTGTCAGGCTCATCAGCAGGAAAATTTCTTATATACCCATTTTGAAGACCTTTGTGACATTGCCGCGCAATACGATATAGGCCTTTCCCTGGGAGATGGATTACGGCCGGGTTGCCAGGC
This sequence comes from SAR324 cluster bacterium, assembly GCA_028282825.1. Classification (GTDB taxonomy): domain Bacteria; phylum SAR324; class SAR324; order XYD2-FULL-50-16; family XYD2-FULL-50-16; genus JAHJTV01. Next base: position 78,011 of record JANQGZ010000129.1, on the reverse strand, counting down.
CGATGCCAACGACCGGGCTCAATTCGCAGAACTTGCCGTGCTGGGAGAATTGACTCAAAAAGCCTGGAATAAAAATGTCCAGGTGATCATCGAAGGTCCGGGTCATGTACCTTTGCATTTGATTCAAGAAAATGTGGAACTGCAACGAAAACACTGTTTTGATGCCCCTTTCTACACCTTGGGACCAATCACCACCGATATTACACCGGGCTATGACCATATTTCCTCGGCTATTGGTGCTGCCAATATCGGCTGGTACGGGGCTTCCATGTTGTGTTACGTAACCCCGAAGGAACACCTGGGATTACCATCCAAGAAAGATGTAAAAGATGGTGTCATAGCTTATAAACTGGCTGCTCATGTTGCCGACCTTGCCAAAGGGCATCCTGTTGCACAATTAAGAGACAATTTGCTTAGTAAGGCACGTTTTGAATTTCGCTGGAAAGACCAGTTTAATCTTTCCCTTGATCCGGACACCGCCAGCGAATATTACCATGAAAATATTCCCGGTCCGTCAGAAGACGGCGAAAAACCCTATTGCTCCATGTGCGGACCTGATTTCTGCTCCATGAAAGCTACATCTGAAATGAGATCCCAAAAGAACGAAAAGGAGACAACATGCTAACCATTGCTGAAAAAAACTTCTCATCCCGTTTGTTTACGGGCACAGGAAAATTCAGCTCTCATCAGGCGATGAGAGATGCTATCCAGTCCTCAGAAAGCGAACTGGTAACTGTAGCTCTCAAGCGAGTGGATCTTGAGAATAAACAGGATCGAATGTTGGAATATCTCGATCTGAACAAGATAAACCTTTTGCCGAATACTTCCGGAGTCAGGACAGCAAAAGAGGCGGTATTCCTGGCAAAAATGGCAAGGGAAGCATTAAAAACCAACTGGATCAAGCTGGAGATCCATCCTGATCCTCGGTATTTGCTGCCTGATCCGGTTGAAACACTTTTTGCTGCTGAAGAACTTGTCAAGGAAGGATTTGTGGTTCTGCCCTATGTCAATGCTGATCCAGTGATCTGCAAAAGACTGGAAGATGTGGGAACCCAGGCTGTAATGCCTTTAGGTTCTCCCATCGGGAGCAACCAGGGGTTAAAAACCAGGTGTCAGTTGGAAATTATTATCGAACAAAGCAATGTTCCTGTGGTTGTCGATGCCGGAATCGGTGCCCCCTCCCAGGCTTCCGAAGCCATGGAAATGGGAGCCGATGCCGTATTGGTCAATACAGCCATTGCGGTTGCCAGAGATCCGAAAGCAATGGCTGAAGCATTTAAACTGGCTGTGCAAGCTGGGCGAATAGCTTATAATTCGGGTATAGCTGCTCCGACAAAAGAGGCTGCCGCCAGCTCTCTGACAGGTTTTTTGAATAATTGATCCAATTCTTCGAAAGGGAAGTGAAATAAGAAGGTAGGATGGGCGAAGGTGTTCAAACGGAAATCAAAGCCAAATAGTCAGCTTTACGATATCTTCGTATGTTTTGCATCAAATCTCTTTGCCCATCAACTCTAGCTAAGCAACAATGAACACCCATAACCAACCATAGAAAAACAAAAAATGAATTTTCTACCAATTTACCAATCCTACAACTGGAAACAAATTCAAACCGAGATTTATTCCAAAACGTCCGCTGATGTGGAAAGAGCGCTCTCCGCAACCGGAACACGCACGTTGGAGGATTTCAAGGCATTGATCTCTCCCGCAGGCGATGAATATCTGGAACAAATGGCCCGGGAAAGCCAGCGTTTAACGCAAAAGCGATTCGGAAAAACCATTCAATTGTATATCCCACTCTACCTTTCCAACGAATGCTGTAACAGTTGCAGCTACTGCGGGTTCAATGCCGGTAATACCATCGAACGCGTTACGCTTTCCTTATCTGAAATAATGCTGGAGGTTGAGGCTATCAAAACGATGGGATTTGATCATGTTTTATTGGTTACCGGTGAGGCGGGGTCTAAAAATGTGGATTACCTGCTGAAGATCTTCCAAATGATCAAACCCTATTTCTGTAATATCTCCATAGAAGTTCAACCTATGGAGCAGGAAGACTATGAACGGTTGATAGATGCAGGATTACACGGCGTTTATATTTACCAGGAAACATACGGTCCCAGGTATGCGGAATACCACCCCAAGGGGCAAAAACGTGATTTTAAGTACCGCTTATCAACCCCGGATCGCCTGGGAATGGCGGGAATTCATAAAATGGGACTGGGGTGTCTGATTGGACTGGATGACTGGAGAACAGATTCCTGGTTTACAGCAGCCCACCTGTCCTACCTGGAGAAAACCTATTGGAGAAGCAAATTTTCGATCTCTTTTCCCAGAATCAGGCCTGCAGCCGGTGGATTCCAACCTGTCATTGAAATGAACGACAGGGAACTGGTTCAGCTGCTTTGTGCCTACAGGTTATTTAATGAAAATGTAGAGCTTTCAATATCAACAAGGGAACGACAGGATTTTAGAGACCATATCATCAAACTTGGTGCTACTGCCCTTAGTGCCGGATCAAAAACAAATCCCGGTGGTTATGCCGTTCAACCACAGGGATTAGATCAGTTCCAGGTAGAGGATAACAGGACACCGGCCGAAATAGCCGGTATCATCTCGGCGCAGGGTTATGAGCCGGTTTGGAAGGACTGGTTTTAATATTTGCCAAACTCTTCATCGTCCAATACGATTTTCCGTCGTTTTGTTGCCGGTTTTGGTTCTATAGACTTTTCCAGCTTGGGCTGAAACGTCTTGTCCGCAATGGGTGCTGAATCAAACTCTTTTTGAATTTCAATTTCCGGTCCGCTTTTGTCCGGAACTTTGACCTGCTTGGTTAAAATCCGGACGGGCTCTTTCTTTGGAGGAGTCGGTGCCGGTTGTGGACGCTGTGGCCGAGGCTGAGCGGATTTTTGAACCGTTTTGCCAGTAGTCTTTGTTTTCGGTTTTGTCGGTTGTTCGGTTTTATCAGCAGCCTGTGTTGTCGGTTTTGTCGGCTGTTTGACTTTATCAGTAGTCTTTGTTTTCGGTTTTACCGGTTGTTCGACCCTGAGCTTAAAGCGGCGCATCAGGTTATACAACAGGTCTGTCTGCGAAGACAACTCTTCCGAGGCCGCTGCTGATTCTTCCGAGATCGACGAATTCTTCTGCACCACATCATTCACTTGGGTCAGACCTCTGCTTATTTCGTCAACACCACCGGCTTGTTCTTTGGAAGCAGCTGAAATCTCGCCGACGATATCGTTCACTTTGTTTATGCTTTCTACAAACCCCTTTAATGTTTCAGCCGTAAGATTAGCGCTTTGTACACCGTTTTCCACCTGTTTCAGGGAATTTTCGATTAATTCGGTTGTATCTTTAGCGGCGTCACTGCTGCGGGCTGCCAGATTTCTAACCTCCTCTGCAACCACAGCAAACCCTTTCCCGTATTTCCCAGCCCTCGCTGCTTCGACTGCTGCATTAAGGGCCAGTAAATTCGTTTGAAAAGCAATTTCGTCAATAACTTTAATAACTTTTGCCACACTGGAGCTGGTTTCGTTGATGGTATGCATGGCTTCCAACATACCATCCATTTGGGCATTTCCCTTGTTTAGCTCGTTTACCGTCTGATTGGAAAGTTGCCGGGCTTGGGAGGCATTGTCATCATTGGCTTTCGCTTTCCCCCCAATTTCATCCATGGATGATGACATCTCTTCGATTCCAGCGGCCTGTTCCGTTGCACCACTGGCCAAATCCTGAGCCCCGTGGGACAATTGCGTCGTTCCGTTATTAATTTCATCGCAGATGGAAAGCACCTGCAATACATTATCCCCCAGCATGCTCAAAGCTTCATTTACACTCTCTTTCAGTTCCACCAGATCACCCTTTACATCCGATTCAATTCGTTTACTCAGATCAGCTTTGGCGACTGCTCCCATCACAAGTTTAGTCTCATCCAACACATCTCGCAAAGTTTTAGCCGCATCCTCCTGTTGGCGTTTCTCGGCGGCCAGTCTTCTTAGGTTATTTGATGCATTCCATTCAAAAATAAATCCGATAACCGCCACGATAGCCAGAACTATCATTAAATTGATGTAAGCCGGTTCGTTGTTTATTTCCGGAAACTGGTACCCATTTTTTTCTGCCAGATTGAGACCAGTCAAAAAAAGCAGAGTCGTAACTCCCCAGAATACGCCATTTCTCAATCCAGTGATCAAAAAGGCCGAAACAACCAGGGTAATAAAATTGGTAGCATAATAAGATGACGCCCCACCCCGATCAACTATCAAATAAAGCATTACCACCAGGTAGGCGCTCAACATGCAATTGCCTGATATAATAATCGAGCCACTTATCCTCATAATCAATGGGCACAACATCATCATCAGCGAAACCACAATAATCACTACCGCTATATCCACCCTTCCGATACGTAACCCCCTGATAAAATTAGGGAGCATGAGTAATCCTCCGATAAACATAAAGCTCACGGCAATACGTGCCCTGCTTTGGCGAGTCAGATTAATTCGCATTTGATCCGGAATAAACCAATCGATAAATCCAAGAATATTCATGGTGTTTTTATGTAATTAAGGGTGAATTTATGTGCAATTCGCCGTTTGAGGTAAACGACGTTTTTTAAACTTCCTGATATTTAACCAGGAAGCACGGGGTAATTTTTTTTAACTTCAAATAGACTATCATGGTTTTTTTCCCACTATCAACTTCGCCATTCCCGCGTCTTTACAATCTTGCGACCATCATAACATCAGCAATTTTCATTCGCTTATCGTATGAGACCGAAAACAGGGGAGATATATAGTCGAACAACGATGCTATCTACAGTTAAAAAAATAAAAACGAGTATCAACTTTCATAATGGGAAAAGCACTGGGGAGGGATTCTTTGGGGATCAAATCAAAGCCGTTTTTCTCGTAGAACCGGTGTGCGGCCAGGAATTTAGGCGTAGTTCCCAGGTAAATAGTTGCGACTCCCTGTTCTCTGGCCCAGGACAAAGCTGTTTGAAGGAGCAAACCGGCGATATTGTGAGGTGCTCCCCGGTATTCTTTTTTAACAAACATTTTACGCAAAGCTACCTGGTTGTTGCCGATATCAAGCAGGGAGATGGTGCCCACAAGCGTTTCAGCTTCTAAAGCCACCCAAAAGTTGCCCGTTCCTTTCTGGTAAAATTCCGAGATATTGGCTAAATCCGGCTGGTCTGCGGCAGTGATCTCTATCCCGAATTCATTGCGTTGAATGGCGAGAATCAAATCAATGATGAGATCACAAAAGGAGGGATCAAAGGGAACTATTTTAATCATCTCTTAAGTCCGTTTCATTGCGGCAGTAACAATTCCGGCACCAATCAATGCCGTTCCGCCACAACGATTGAACCACCTGCAAACACGCCCGCTTTGCAGGTGTTCCCTGAGTTGGCCGGCGAAAATCGCATAAATCGCAGCATTGATACCTGCCAATACTAAAAAGGTAATACCGAGCAAGACTAACTGGGGTTGTACGGGCATTTGCGGGTTAACAAATTGCGGTAGAAAAGCCACGAAAAAGGCAATTCCTTTCGGATTTAAAGAAGTTACTATATATGAACTCCTGAACAATGACCCGTTTGTTGATCCTTTTTGAGCCAACAAAGGTGTTTTGGAATCAGGATTGGAACGCCAGAGCGTAATGCCCAGGTAAAGGAGGTACACGGCACCGATCCATTTTAAAATGATAAACAAGGTTGCCGATACTGATAAAATGGCACCTAAGCCCAATAATGATAGCACCATGGCCGTGAGGTCACCCAGCACAACTCCAAATACCAGGGGAATAACCGATTTCCGGCCGTGATTCATTGCCTGGCTGATAACCAGAATGATTGTAGGGCCGGGTATTACCAGGATGAGTGAGGCAGCTAATGCATAGGCCAGCCAAATCTCGAAACTCATAAGATTTCCTTCAATTTAAAAATTGGTTATAAATCGTTGCAAAAAACTCTTTAAAACGCAAACCAATTTTTATGCTACCCAGCGCACCGGATTCGATCAAGTCGGTTTCTTCATCCCGAAGAGGATCCGCAACAAGCCTATTCTTCTCACTAAATACTCATATGCCAGCATGATGGCAATAAAAGTAATCACAGCAATAATGATAAATTTAAATAAAACCGGCATCTCCCATTGCACTACATAGTACCCGATTAACAGCAGAAAAAGCTGATGAAGAATGTAAAAGGGCATCACGGCCTGGTTGGCATAACCCAACCAATCATTCTTAAAATTGAGATATTTCTCACATAGCCCTATAAAGCCACCGATCCAGGCTAAAGAAGAAACCACCCGAATAATGGTCAGACTGATATTGAACCATGAGAGCTCATCGCGGATTCTTGGTATCACTCCTGAGTAGATGAATAAAGAGATTAATGATGTCACTACGGCAATAACCAACAAAGGATAGGTAAGTCTATAAATATTTTTCAAGATTCCCGGGTTGCTAAACACAAGATAGCCATAACAAAGGAAAAACATATATGAAAACAAATCCCAGCCGCCGGTTCCCCGCACAAAGCCCAGCTTGTTCGTATCGATAAGCACGCTAATCATCACAATCGGAATGATCAACAACACCAGGCTCCAAGGATTTGTAAACAGGTTGGAAAATCTTGCCAATAACCCCGGTTTGCCGTTTTTATCAAGTGTAAACAGTGGCAACAGACAAATCGAAAAGACAAAAAGGTAGAGAAGATACCAGAGATGAAAGGCATGCCAGGGGAAGTTACCGCCGAACATATCCACTCCTTGAAAATAATGAGGAATGTACTCCAAAAATGACCCGGAAAACCGTCCGTTGGTCAATCTATCCAGATACGATTGCGGCGGCGAGGTTACAAAATAGCCCAGGATTAACAGAGGTACCAGAATTCGTTTACATCGTTCGGAAATAAACTCTCCCGCATTGCGGAATTGGAGAGAATGATAGATGGCTGCTCCCGACAAAACAAAGAACAGCGGCATCATCCAGATGACAAAAAAGTTAACATGGACAGTTGAGATCAGGTTGGTCTCGTCGTTTTTTACATGCCAGCCATAAAAGTCGAAAAAGCGATCGGCATGGAAAAGAAAAAGAGCCAGCATGGCCAATACTCGCAGCCAGTCGACATAATGTAAACGTTTGGAATCAGGCATCTTGGTTCCTCCAATTAATGAATTATTTGACCAACATTAGAGGAATGGTTCTCTGAGAACAAGACAAAGGTGATGATCCGATACAAAAAGATGACAGGCGCCCAGGTTTCGATCCGGATGAAATGTTGGGATGGGTCGACGTAGCCTGCCCATCCTTGTGGTACCAAGTTGATCGACCAGCATTGTAAGCTGGGTAGCTCGTTACCCGTCAATTTGACCATATTGCCTTCCAATCACATTTTGCCCGATGGGCAACGGAGTTGCCCATCCTGCGGTTCGGCGTCCAATTATGCTGTGGAATTGCATTTGTTTTAGCAATCACTAATCAATTGACAACAATTTAATGTCATTAACTTAAGGGAACTGTGATTGGTTGTCATCATGAACGACAGTGAAGGATCTGTCAGAGCTTCCGAGAGATTCTTCAATAACGCCCAGAATGGCATCTTGGCCAACTTTTCTTACGTTAACGACATTATTCAATAATCGATTGATAGTTAATAAAGGAGAACTTTGGAGGGAGTGAGGGACTGAATTCTTTGAGGGCATCTAGTGCGGAAGTACAATCCCCTGCCCGTTAAGACAGGGAAATTGCACTCCCGTACACCGCTGGTAACATTCGTTAAGAATTAGTTGGGAAGACCAAATCGACGTTCCTGCTCCAAATGAAGCACCAGACCAATAACGTTGGCGATATCGATTTCTTCCTGTTCTTCTTTTGTTTCTTGTTGTGCTGCTTCCATCTGCATAACCAGTCCAATGACACTGGCCAGATCTTTTTCTTCCTCTGCTGCTTCCTGGGCTGCGACATCAACAGCAGATATAGGTTCGTCTTTTTCACCAAAGTTGGCTATGAATTCCAGGATCTTTGGCAGGGTGGTGATAAAAATGCTGATCAACACCAGTCCGCTGAATACGATTGACATTCCTGTGATACTGATTCCAATTGCTCCGCCAGCAACTACTGCTTCCATTCCAGACATATCGATGAAACTCCTATTAAGCTATTGTTACCAAAACATCGGCTGTTTGAACGGCCTGATCTGCCGCAACATGAATTTTATCCACCTTTCCTTCCCGTGGCGCTTTCACTTCTGTTTCCATTTTCATGGCTTCCATCACGAGCAGGGTTTGATGGGCACTAACTGAATCACCTTCGTTGACCTCCAATCGTAAGATTTTTCCTGGAATTTGCGCCTTTACAGGCTCACCGGATGCAGAACCAGTCGCAGGAGAGTCTGGGACGGCTGGTGTAGGTGTTGCCGTTACGGCACTTACCGGTGGAGCCTGAAAGGTCTGTGTCGGTGCATTAACGGGAGGAATCGTTGCACCTACTGGAGATTGTAAAGCTCCTCTACCTACCACAACCTGGTAGGAATTGTTATTAACGTTTATTGCATAAGTGTTCTGACCCGTTACAGGATCTTGGGAACGACTGGCTGAAACGGCAATGGATTCATCCGGATCTTCCTTTTCAATCTTTCTGATCGATTGCTTGGCATTGCCGAGCAGGTAGTCCAGTCCTTTGTTTTCACAACTGGCCACAATGAAGATGTTCTCATCATTGACCGGCAGGTTATTCTCTTTCAAAATTTTGGTTGCCTTTGGGATGCCAGGTTCCATTAATTCCAGAGGATCATCTTTAAACACCGGCTTGTTTAATTGCTCGGATGCCAGTTTAACCACTTCCGGATCTGGTTCAACAGGGGTTCTGCCATAATATCCAAGAACCATGTCGCCGTAATTTGGATTGATCTTCTTCCATTTGCCCATCACCACGTTGAGATACGCCTGTTGGAAATAGAACTGTGATACGGGGGTTACTGAGGAACCGAAACCACCCAGTTTTACCACTTCCTGCATCTCCTTGATCACTTTACCATATAAGTGCAGGGTTTTGGTGTCTCGCATCATCATGGTATTGGCTGTTAGAGCTCCGCCTGGCATGGGTGAAAGCACAACCTTGGGAGAAACCATTTTTGCCTCGGGAGGAAAAAAATAATCCTTCATGGTTTCTTCAAAAACCTCTTCGGCTGTCATAATCTTTTCGATATCTACGTCCAGGCTATAGTCAGTACCTTTCAAGGTCTGAACCATGGAAAGAATATCGGGTTGTGCTGTTCCACCAGATACCGGACTCTTGGAAAGATCGATTCCATCAGCGCCACCTTCAACGGCTGCCAAATTCTGACTCAGGCCATAACCTGCTGTATCATGGGTATGAAACCAGAGAACGGTTCCTTCAGGTACCATTTTTCGAGCACCCTTAAAGGTATCATAGATTTTACGGGGATTAGCCGTGCCGGTGGCATCTTTGAAACAGATGGACTGGAAAGGAACATCAGACTCCAGAATACTCTTCAACCGGTCAAGATAGAAATCTGAGGTATGCGCTCCATCACATCCCGGTGGCAGTTCCATAATGGTGATAACGATTTGATGATGAAGACCGTGATGGCAGATTCGCTCGCCGGAATACTGAAGATTACGAACATCGTTCAAAGCATCAAAGTTTCGAATGGTGGTCATCCCGTGCTTTTTGAACATCTTGGCGTGAAGATCGATAATATCCCTGGGTTGCTGACTCAACGCAACCACATTGATTCCACGGGCCAGAGTTTGCAGATCAGCTTCAGGACCCGTTGTTTGTCGAAATCGATCCATCATATCAAAAGCTGATTCGTCGCAATAAAAAAACAGGCTTTGAAACCGGGCTCCTCCTCCTGCTTCGAAGTGGGTAATTCCTGCCTCCACAGATGCTTCCAGGGCTGGAATAAAATCATCGGTTAAAACCCTGGCACCAAAAACAGACTGGAATCCATCTCGAAACGATGTATCCATAAACCTGATAACCTTGCCACTCATGAACCTCTCCTCCTAGCTAGTTTCGCTTCTCATTGTGAAATCAACAGATCGAAGTACTACCGCCAGATAATTTGTTGAAAACGAACAGAATGAAAAAAATCGATCTGTTGATTCGGTTGCAAAGTGATTCAGCAATAGTAGTGCCAGGAGAACTAAATAATATTTTTTTCTTTAAGTTTCAGATGGTTAAAATTTTAAATTTCCCTGAAACAAGCTGATTTTCGATGAGATATTTCTCAAATTCGAGATTTCCCTCAACAAGAAAACTTGAGATATTTCAGATATCATCTTCAGGCATAAATAGTCCTGACCGATCAAAAATCCGCACTTTTTTAATACATCAAATAGGAACGTTCCGAACAATAGCGAATGATCCTGATCACTGCCAGGACCTGATTGACTTGGATTTTGCGATAAAGCAGTGCGCGGATTTACCCGCATTTGATTAAACCGATTCATCATGGTTGAACAACTTTCTCAATGTAAAATCTTTACATTTAACTCGTATACAAGTTTTATTTTCAGATACAAACTTACCAGTGAATTCCCGAGCATCGCAAATCTAATCATATAAAGTAATATAATCATTTCCCCTCACTCTTAGATGAAACCAGAAGATTGTATATTTTACAGCCTTGCTAAGGTCTCACAGGCCGGTAGTAAATTTATGAAAGCTGCTGTCTTTATAATGGGTAACGAGTTACCTATCCTGCAATCTTTCCTTCGATAAATCTTCCCGGCAATTCGTTCCGCCCCAAATGCTCCCGATGGGCAGGCTACGCCGGTCCATCCTACAATCCCCTTCCATTAAAAATTTGGTGACAGAAAGCAAAGCTTTCACAACCTACAAATATAAAATCTAAAATTTGCAATTCCCAAATGCATCAAAACGCCTGTCATTCTTCGATTAGAGACTAATTTTTCAAAATTGACTTATGTCAAGTTTTTCGCTGTTGAAACATTGGTATAAAAAAGCATCAAATTAGTGCACATTCAAGTCTACCTATTTGTAATCAAGAGGTTACGCTAATTCTTAATCAAAAGATTGTTTTCATTTTTACCAAGTCGTGAGGAAAAATGCCCATATTCAGTTATTTGGTAACACCGGTTTCGGGGGAAATGAACTCATTGGTCAGTGAACTGAATCATACCAACTATTGCGAAGCAGTCCCCGCGAATAACGAAGAATTGATCATTTTGGTGACGGAAACCCCGGATGAACAAGCTGAAAAGGATTTACAGAGAAAACTTAAAAGACTTCAAAGCATTCAAAGCGTCAGCATGACTTATGGTCATGCTGATGACCAGGAATAACCCAAAATTGGAGGAGCGATAATGGAGTTGACCAGACGATCATTTATCAAAACTGCCGCGATCAATAGTGCACTTGCTGCAGCGGCAGTACTGTTCCCGGGAGTGACTTTCGGTGCTTGGAAGGAAAGTGGCATGCCGGCCGGTCAGATTAATTGGAAAAAAACGCCTTGTCGCTTCTGCGGTACGGGTTGCGGATTGTTGGTCGGAGTGTCCGGAGACCGGGCCGTGGCAGTCAAAGGTGATCCTAATTGCTCCGTAAACAAAGGACTATGCTGTGTTAAGGGGTATCACTCGGTTCAAGCTTTATATGGCAAAGACCGTCTCAAAAAGGCCAAGGTTCGCAGGAATGGAAAGATGGTTGAAGTCCCGGTTTCCGAAGCTTTGGATATCGTTGCCGACAAGATGAAAGAAACGATCAAAAACCATGGCAAGGATGCGGTCGCCATGTACGGTTCGGGTCAGTGGACCATTCCTGATGGTTATGCAGCATCCAAATTGTTCAAGGGTTGTATCGGTACCAATAATGTGGAAGCAAACGCCAGGCTTTGTATGGCCAGCGCGGTGGTTGGTTTCATGACCAGTTTTGGCATGGATGAACCCATGGGATGTTATGATGATATTGACCATGCGGATGTGTTTGTCACCTGGGGTAATAACATGGCCGAAATGCATCCCGTGCTTTTCTCGCGCATGGTAGCCAACCGAAAACAAAAAAAGCACGTAAAAATAATCGATTTTGCCACCCGCAGTACCCGCACAAGTCTAGCTTCAGACAAATCAATCCTCTTCAGACCGCAAACCGACCTGGCGGTAGCCAATGCTATTTGTTATGAAATTATCCGCAATGGCTGGGTTGACAAACGATTTGTTAACAAACATGTCTCCTTCCACGAGGGCAAGACCAATATCGGGTACGGAACAGAAGATCATTTCAAGTTCAGCGATAAGCTTAACAAAGTCGATTTTAATGCGTTTAAACAGTTCCTGAAAGATTATACCCCGGAAAAAGTTGAAAAAATCTCAGGTGTGTCTGCAGCGGATATAAAATACCTGGCGGCTCTTTATGGTAACCCCAAGCTGAAGGTAACTTCTTTCTGGTGCATGGGAATGAATCAGCACACCAGGGGAACCTGGATCAACAACCTGGTGTACAATATTCATTTACTGGTTGGAAAGATCTCCTCCCCGGGTAACAGCCCCTTCTCACTGACAGGTCAACCTAGTGCCTGCGGAACAGTACGAGAAGTTGGAACGCTTACCCACAAGCTCCCTCACGGTGTGGTTGCCAACAAGAAACACCGGGAATTTGCCGCCAAGATCTGGAAAGTCCCTGTCAGCAATATCGATCCCAAACCAAGTTATCATACCGTTGAAATGTTCAGGGCCTTGGACCGGGGAGATATTCGCTTCATGTGGGTCCAGGTAACCAATCCCATGGTCACAATGCCTAACCTGGTTAGATATCGCAACGGGGCTAAAAAGAACGATCGTTTTCTGGTGGTTTCCGATGTCTATCCCACACCAACCACGGATGTGGCTGATGTTATCCTGCCTGCAGCCATGTGGATCGAACGCGAAGGCTTTTTCGGCAATTCGGAGCGAAGAACGCAACATTTTGAGCAGATCGTGCCGGCACAGGGTGAGGCCATGTGTGACACCTGGCAGATCATTGAGGTAGCAAGAAGGTTGGGCTACCGGGACAAGTTCCCCTGGAGTCGGAAAACCTATATTGAAGATATCTGGAACGAGTATTCTCAATTCCACGACAACCCCAAACACCGGGTCGCTCCGTACAAGGTTCTTAAGCAACGATCCGGTGTACAATGGCCATTTGTAAACGGCAAGGAAACCAAATGGCGCTACAACGCCAAATATGATCCGGCAGCCAAGGGTAAGGATTTCGATTTTTACGGAAAGCCGGATCATCGGGCTCGCATCCTGTTAAGGCCTTATGAACCGGCCGCGGAATCTCCGGACAGGAAATATCCTTTTTGGCTGAATACCGGCCGGGTGTTGGAGCATTGGCACACCGGCTCCATGACCAGAAGAGTCCCGGTGCTGCACGGAGCAATGCCGGCTGCCTATGTCGAGATCAATCCCAACGATGCTGAGCAACTTGGGATTGTTAACGGCGATCAGGTGAAAATTTCATCAAAAAGAGGGTCCATTGTGATGACTGCCAATATAAACGGGCGTGGGGTACCGCCGCGAGGTCAGGTGTTTGTGCCGTTTTTTGATGAGAAATTCCTGATCAATGAAGTCACTCTTGACGCGTTCTGCCCCATGTCCAAGCAACCCGATTATAAAAAATGTGCTGTTAACCTGGAGAAAGCATAATGGAACCGTCTACACAGTCCCCGGGCAAAATTGCCATCGGTTTTGCTCTCTTCTGCCTGATTGCAATAGGAGCCATCTCCGGGTTTGTTTTTATGGGTGGATCCGACACCGAGTCTATCCAGCCGACCGGAACGGTCATGGCAGCAGCACCCGATTTTGACCATAAAGGAAGTGCAGCATTTCAGAGTCTGTATAATGCCAATGACGCCTATCTTTCCGGTTTTTCCAGTGAGAGAACCCTGGCAGAATTTTATTCCCGCAGACAGTATCCCGGCTCGCCGCCGGGAGTACCTCATCCCATAAAATCCGGTTTCAATACTGATCAGGCTTGTTTGTCCTGTCATGAAAAAGGTGGCTGGGTAGCCGAATGGAACCGTCATACCCCGGTGACTCCCCATCCGGAAAACCTGATGTGCCAGCAGTGTCACGTTTCAGGTCAGACCGATAATTTGTTCGTCGACAGTCTCTGGGAAAGCGTAAACTTACCACGATTGGGCGCTGCGCAATTGCCGGGTTCACCACCTCCGTTTCCCCATGATTTGCAGATGCGTGAAAACTGCATCGCCTGTCACACAGGACCAGGGGCAGTCACGGAAATTCGCACCAACCATGCAACCAGGGGTAGCTGTCGGCAATGTCATGTCCCGCTCACGATGACGATACCTTTTACCAGGGACCTTTAACCGATCAACAGGGAGCTTATGAAAACCATAATTGAACAGAAGATCTTCGGCATCCTGGTGGTTTCCCTGCTTGTTATCGGTTGCCAGGGATATGATGACCATCATGGTGTGATGGGTGTGATAGACACAGCCAACGCCTCCCCGAATGTTCCCGTAGCAGCCGAGATTTCGCCAACGGTTAATACTGTCAAAGTGACAAAACCATACCAGGGTGGGATCTTCTATGCTGAATCCCGCAAAGATAAAATCGGACGTTATCCCTGCAGCGGTTGTCACAATGGTAACACTGTTACGATTTCGAATGCCAGAGAGACGGCCCATGGGGAAATTGTTCTGAATCACGGAGCCGTGACCAAACCCGATGCCTGTCATACCTGCCATGATCAGGATTCACGTGATTTTTTGATTATCGGGGAAGGCGTCAAAGTCGATTTTGATCACAGCTATCAAAAATGTGCCCAATGTCACTTCAGACAGGAGAAGGATTGGGTGGGCGGTGCCCATGGAAAACGATTATCGTTCTGGGAAGGTAAAAGAGTTGTGGCAAATTGTACCAGTTGCCACAACCCGCATTCACCTCGATTTGAAAAGCGATGGCCCAGCACTTATTCACCGTCCGATGTTGTGTTGAATGTCCCGGAAAGTGAATCTGAATAACGTTCCAAAGTCATTCCAAATATACTGGAAACAGCCACAATACTGCCGTTTTTGGCAGATATGAAGCGAGATCGGAAACAGACAAAGACAACAGGATGATATGTCAGATAAAAGTATAGAAAAAGAGCGAGCCACGGACAGGAAATGTGATCGCCGGACGTTTCTAAAAGGAACTGCCGCTGCTTCAGCAGTAGGTACAGCCTTTGTCGCAGCCGGTTGCAATGGCAAACATTTACCGGGCAGTACGGAGGAATTTACTCTCAGGTGGAAGGAATACTTTAAGAGCAATTACCAGCTGATGACGGACGAGGAAAAGCTGGCTACCGTTGATCGCTTGGAAAAACTGGCAAAGATCCGTTATGACGTGGATGTGACCATGACAACCACACCACCACGAGAAAACATATTGTTTGGATATGCATTTAATATTTCCAGATGTGAAGGGTTTATGGATTGCGTCCAGGCCTGTGTTCAGGAGAACAATCTGGACCGTAAATCAAAAACCCAATATGTCCGGGTTTTTGAAATGGAACACGGCAACATGGACATCACTTCAGGCAATGGAAAATATTATCATAAAGTACCGGTAGAAAACCGTTTTTACATGGGCATACAGTGCTTTCAATGTGAAAAAGCTCCTTGCATAAAAGCGTGCCCCACCAAAGCCACATGGCAAGAGAAAGACGGCATCGTAGTGGTGGATTATGACTGGTGTATAGGCTGCCGATACTGCATGGCTGCCTGCCCTTACTGGGGCAGACGGTTCAATTGGCATGACCCTGAAGTACCTAAAGAGGAGATTAATATCAAACAGCACTACCTTGGCAATCGTATGAGAACTCGCGGTGTCATGGAAAAATGTACGTTTTGCGTCCAGCGAACAAGGGAAGGCAAGCTACCTGCCTGTGCCGATGCTTGCCCGACGGGAGCACGCGTGTTTGGGAACCTGCTTGACCCTAATAGTGAAATTCGCTTTGTTCTCAAAAACAAAAAGGTATTTCGGATGAAAGAAGAGTTGGGCACCGATCCCAAATTCTGGTATTTCATGGATTAATTGCCTTCCCAGGCCCTTTAAATAAAAGGAAAAGAGAATGATAAAAACAATTAGAAATGAATTGTTTCCCTTTCTTAGGGATGCAATTATCTGGAACTTTTCGGGAGGGATGCGATACCAGATCTATTTGTGCGTACTCTTCGGATTCATGGTTTTGGGCTTTTATGCCTATCTGGTGCAATTCACCGAAGGTTTGGCTGTGACAGGCATGTCGGATATCATCAGCTGGGGATTGTACATTTCAAATTTTACCTTCCTGGTCGGTGTTGCCGCAGCCGCAGTCATGTTGATTCTACCGGCCTATATTTTCAAAGATAAGGATTTTCATCGTGTGGTGATCATTGGGGAAGGGGTAGCTGTCGGTGCCCTGGTGATGTGCCTGCTGTTTATTCTGGTAGACCTGGGCGGCCTGCTAAAAGCCTGGCACCTGACCCCGGCGATTGGACTGTTTAACTGGCCTTCGTCAATTCTTACCTGGGATGTGATTGTATTAAACGGCTACCTTGCTTTGAACGTGCTGGTACCTGCATATATTTTGTTCTGCCACTATCACAATCGGGAACCCAGTGAAAAAAAATACAGACCCTTTGTTTTTCTCTCGATTTTTTGGGCCGTATCGATTCACATGGTGACCGCGTTTTTGTATGAGGGATTACCTGCCAGACCATTCTGGAACAATCCGTTGCTCGGTCCGCGTTTTCTGGCATCAGCTTTTGCGGCAGGGCCTGCCCTGATTACAGTCGTGCTGGTAATTATTCATATCAACAAACTTTACCACATTGAATACCAGACCTTTAACAAGCTTCGAATTATTATCGTGGTCTCTGCAGTAATCAATCTGGTCATGTTATTCTCTGAGATTTTTAAAGAATTTTATACACCAACCCATCACAGTTTATCAGCCGTGTATTTGTTCTTCGGATTGGAAGGCCACTCCTCGTTGGTCCCCTGGATCTGGACCTCTATCTCTCTTAATTTGCTCTCCACGTTGGTATTGGCCTTCAATCCGTTTAAAGAAAAAATTTATGTTTTGATGACAGCCTGTATTGTGCTGTTTGCGGCTATCTGGATCGAAAAAGGCATGGGTCTGATTGTTCCCGGACTTGTTCCTTCTCCCCTTGGAGAGATCGTAAACTACTCCCCCAGTTGGGTAGAAGTCTGTGTCACCCTCGGTATATTCGCCCTTGGAACATTTGTGGTTACCATGTTAATCAAACCTGCCCTGGTCATAGAAGCACGATACGAAAACAGGTAACCACCGAAACCTGCCCACTTCGCCATGGGCAGGTTTCACCCTTCTCTTGCTTCCAGCGGAAAGCTGTAGACGCTCCCGATGGGCAACAAGTTACCCATCCTACAATCCTCCTCCAATAAAAATGTTTGGCAACAGAAAGCGCAGCTTTCTCGATGCAGAAAATCTGGAATCTAAAATCATAAATCTAAAATGTGACCCCCGTCATCTGGTCTCAAGAATCGATCGTTTTAATTGGATCATATTCGAGTAGATTTATAAATCGACTTCCGTTTATTTGAAAAACCAATTGTTACCGGAGGCGGTTTTGCCACGATCCAAATCGATGATTCTCCCTTATCTCAGTCTGCTTGCTGCCACCTTTCTCTGGGCAAGTTCCTTTATAGCTCTCAAAACCGCTTTTACCGTTTATGATCCTATGGTGGTGATTTTCGGCAGGATGATCATAGCCTTGATCTTCATTCTGCTGTTTTTAAAACCGTTGAGGAACATCCAATTTAGAAAACATGACTTCAAATATTTGTTGTTTCTTGGTTTTTGCGAACCCTGTCTGTATTTTGTGTTTGAAGCCATTGCCTTAAAAAACACCTCTGCCTCACAGGCAGGAATGGTAACTGCAACGTTGCCCTTGATTGTTGCTATCCCCGCCTGGTTTTTTCTGAAAGAGGAAATGACCGTCAGGAAGATATTAGGATTCACCCTTGCAGTAGGAGGTGTGGTGCTGCTGAGTGTTGGAAGTGATGTAACTGAAAATGCTCCCAATCCGCTGTTTGGAAATTTTATGGAGTTTATGGCGATGGTGGCAGCATCGGGCTATATCATCACCATGAGGTATCTTAGTACCAGCTATTCATCTTTGTTTGTAACCTCCTTTCAAGCCTTTATTGGCAGTATCTTTTTTCTTCCTTTGTTGGCCCTTCCCACGACCACTCTTCCTACCTCCTTTGAAATCCTGCCTGTTTTAGCCATCATCTATTTGGGCATATTTGTCACTTTTGGTGCTTATGGATCTTACAATTATGCCATCAGTAAAATACCTGCCAGCCAGGCCACTGCGTTTATCAACCTGATTCCGGTGTTTACACTAGTGATGGGAGTATTGATTCTTGGAGATAAACTGACCCTGATGCAAGGTATTGCGGTTGTTATCGTATTTCTGGGAATCTATGTCAGTCAGATGAAAAGTAAAACCAAACAGCCCTAATCAGTTTTTAGGCATCTGATTTTAGCCAGTAACCTTCTGAGCCTGCATCATTTCGTTATCAGTTGTCGGCTGTCTGTTATCAGTCCAAGGTGAAAATTTCACTTTCTATCTTCATATTCAAAGATAAAAGATTGCGGTTCGGACTTATTTTCCTGTATACTATGAGCACCGGAATCAGACGATTTATCTGGTTCCTTTTATAGCATTGATTCCCTAAAGCGAGGTAATTACGGGCTCTATATATGGCTAAAAACAATCCGACTTCAGAATCTGGAGAAGAGCAGACACATCTATTGGTTGTCGATGACGACCGGGACAATCTCGAAATGCTTACCCAAATGATGGAATGCGAAGGATACCTTATCCAAACTGCCAATTCCGGAGAGGAGGGATTGGACTGTGTGATGGAACACCCGCCTGATCTGATTTTGCTTGATATCAATATGCCAGACCTTAACGGTTATGAGGTTTGCCAAATCCTTAAAAGTGAAGCAGTCAGTGAAAAAATACCCGTTATATTTTTAACTGCCCTTGACACCATGGACGACAAAATAGAGGGATTTAAAGCAGGGGGTTGCGATTTTATCACCAAGCCATTTCAACTTGAGGAAGTTCTCGCCAGGGTAAGCGTTCATACAGACCTGCATCGACTGCAAAGAAAGTTGGCAAGGGAAATTGACGAACGAACCAAAGCCGAGAAGGAGTTGCAGCTAATGACCAGAAATCTGGCACTCAGGGTACAATCCCTGGCTTGTCTCCATGGTATTTCCAGAATAATGGAGCAAACCAATTTGCCCCTGGAAGAGCTGTTTCAAGAGTCTGTGGAACTGATAGTACAATCAATGCCTTATCCGGAAAAAACAGCAGCCCGAATCACGTACGGCAATGAAAGCTTTAAAACTCACAATTTTCAGCCTGCCGATCTGATGCAAACCAGTCGGATAACCTTAAACGACAAACCTGCAGGAATGGTTGAGGTAGCCTATCTTGGCAGCCAGCCGCATGGAAATGCCGAGCTCTTTTTTGAAGAAGGCCGGGAGCTGATTTATACCATTAGCAAGCACTTGGGAAGGGTATTGGAGAGAAAGGAAATGGAGCTTGAAATGTTGGATGCCAAAGAGATTGCGGAAAGTGCCAATCGATTTAAATCCGAATTTATGGCCAATATGTCTCATGAGCTACGCAATTCCATGCATCATATACTCAGTTATGCGCGCCTGGGAATAGAAAAAATTCCGGATGTCAATATCGAAAAAGTCCTGCATTACTTTGAACAGATCAAACAATCCGGTGATAATGCACAATTTCTGCTTAATGACCTTTTAGACCTGTCTAACCTGGATTCCGGCAGAATTTGTTTTAATTTTGCCGAAGCAAGCATCTTTGAGATCGTATCAAACGTTGTCGTTGAACTTGAACCCATTGCTTCCGAGAATAATCAAAAAATTGAGCTGGAAAGACCTGATATAGAACTGGACGCAATCTGCGATAAGATCAAAATTGGCCAGGTCGTCAGAAACCTGCTGATAAACGCCATAAAAGTGACTCCTCATCACAAAAATATTTCTTTTACTTTTTCCGATACCGAAACGACCCGGGATGACAGAATTCAACCCGCCCTCCGGGTATCTATAGCCGACCAGGGAAAAGGACTTGATGGAATCAGCCCGGATGACATTTTCCACAGTCGGATTCGAAACAACGACAAATCAAAATCGGGTGGGTTGGGACTGGCCATCTGCAAAAAAATTATTCAAGAGCACCGGGGAAAAATCTGGGCAGAAAATCACCCGGATGGCGGTGCAGTGGTAAGCTTTGTCTTGCCGTATTATCAGGGTTGAATTACATTTTTTACTTTGAATTGTTTTAGACTCTGAGGTGGACCTGTCGCTTTGCACACCTCCCCCCAAAACTGTAAAAAACGTTGTCAAAAATTCAAAGCCTGTGCGAAAATCGCTCGACTTCTATCCCTCACACCTAGCACAAACCATTAGCCTCAAACAGACAATGATTACTCTAAAAATCAACGGTCAGACACACCAGCTCGATGTAGAACCGGACACACCATTACTCTGGGTGATCAGAGAACACCTGGGATTAACCGGGACAAAATACAGCTGCGGTATCGCCGAATGCGGGAATTGCACTGTATTGATCGATGGTGAGCCAGGCCTGTCCTGCACTATCGCTGTAGCTGATGTTGACGGCCAGGATATTATCACCATTGAAGGTTTAAACGGCAAATATGCCGAATCGGTTCGTAAGGCCTGGCTGGAAGAGGACGTGCCCCAATGCGGATATTGCCAGTCAGGACAAATCATCGCCGCTACCTCGCTTCTCACGGAAAACCCTGATCCGAATAACGAAGAAATTGATGAAGCCATGTCCGGTATTTTGTGCCGCTGTGGGACGTACCCCACTATTCGTCGGGCCATTCGCAAAGCCGCAAAGGAGGTACAATCATGAAATCAGACAAGCTGACGCTAACAAGGAGACAGTTGTTAAAGGGGGGTTTAACTACCAGCACGGTCCTCCTGCTTGGTTTCCATCTCCCCGGATGCAGCGGCGATGAGGAAATAACTCAAAAAATGCTGGAGGATGGTACTTATGTTCCGAACGCCTGGGTAAGGGTGACTCGAAAAAATATGGTTACTGTCATGGTCAACCACTCGGAAATGGGTCAGGGGGTTCTTACTTCACTGCCTACCATCGTCGCAGATGAAATGGATGCCGACTGGGCAAAGGTTAAAGGCGAACATGCGCCAGTAGCCGATGTCTACAAAAATCCTGCTATGAATATGCAGCTAACCGGGGGCAGCACCAGTGTGCGGACTACCTGGGATATTTTGAGACAAGCCGGGGCCACCGTTCGAACTCTATTCATAAAAGCCGCATCTAAACAGTGGAACATTCCGGAATTTGAATGTGAAACCGCTAACGGAGAAGTCATACACAAAGTGTCCAAACGTGCACTGAGCTATGGAGAATTGGTGGAAACAGCTGTGACACTGCCTCTACCTGAAAATGTCCAATTAAAAACCAGATCCCAGTTCAAACTGATAGGAAAAGAGACAGCCAGGTTGGATTCCATCATGAAGATTGATGGGAGTGCTGTGTTTGGGACGGATGTGATGGTACCGGGAATGTTGAATGCTACTGTCATCCATCCCCCTTTCATCGGCTCTACATTGCTCAACATAGATGATACCGATGCCCTGAAAGTAAAAGGGGTCAGGCATGTTCTGGCTGTCAGCACCGGGGTTGCTGTTGTCGCAGATACTTTCTGGCAGGCTTTGAAAGGAAGTCGGCAGTTAAACGTCACCTGGACGGAAGGAAAAAAAGACTTGGTTGACACGAAATCTTTAAGGACCCGCTGGCAGAAACTGGCCAATGAAGAAGGGGATACCGTGTATGAACTGGGAGACGTTGAAGATAAAAACCTACCCAAAGGCAAATTGGTTGAAGCGGATTACGAACTCCCTTTTCAGGCACACGCCACACAGGAGCCGATGAATTGCACTGCCGACGTTCGTGAAGACGGATGTGACATCTGGGCTCCCACCCAAAACCAGGGAGGCACTCATGCCATTGCAGCCTTTATCACCGGTCTGGACCCGGAAACCATAAAGGTTCATACCACCTTTTTGGGAGGAGGATTTGGACGCAGAGGAGAAATTGACTTCGTAACCGAAGCCGTTGAATTATCCCGGGCGACCAAAAAGCCGGTCAAAGTAATCTGGACCAGGGAGGAAGACATGACGACCGACTTCTACCGACCCGCCAGCTTGAATCGCATGAAAGCCCTGTTGGATCAGCAGGGAAAACCTCTAACCTGGACCCATCGTATCGTGGGAATGGATCATTTTGTCCATGCGGTTCCAAAATTTATTCCTGCCATTGCACCTAACTGGTTGCCCAAGTTCATCAAAAAGGGGGCTGCTTCTGCAGCAGGCGGAATCATGAGTACCTTCGCGGCCGGTAAGGGACTGACCGGTGGTGCCGCTCCCCTGGCTTATGACATCGATAACGTGAGACTGGAATTTGTAAATGATGATATAGGGGTGCCTGTCGGCTTCTGGAGATCTGTCGCCAATTCATCCAACGGTTTCGTGGTGGAATCTTTTATCGATGAAATGGCGTATGCAGCAAACAAAGATCCTTTCCAATATCGCTATGAGCTGCTGAAGGGACAGCCAAGGTTACAAAATGTATTGAAATTGGCTGCTGATAAATCCGGCTGGGGTAGTCCGGCGAAAAGCGGTGCTTCCAGGGGAATTGCTGCTCACATCTTTCACGACACTTTAATCAGCATGGTTGCTGAAGTCACTGTCAGTAAAGATGGTGAACTGACGATTCATCGCATCGTTTGCGCGGTGGATTGCGGCGTTGTGATCAATCCTAAAATTATCAAAGCCCAGATGGAAAGCGGTATCGTCTTTGGTTTGACCGCCACTTTGAAGAGCGAGATTACCTTCACCCGGGGAAAAGCGGATCAGCAAAATTTTGATAGCTTTGAACTACTGCGTATGGACGAGATGCCGGAGGTTGAAACACATATAGTTGAAAGCAGTGAAGCACCAACAGGCATAGGGGAAGTAGCAGTGCCGATTATAGGATCGGTGATAACCAATGCGATTTATGCGGCGACGGGAAAACGAATACGCAAAATTCCATTTACCCAAAAGGATTTGACAGCCTGATCCGGATAGAATTAACCGGGATATGGAGCAGTTGCCCGAGAAGATTTAATCAATGGCGGTCCATATCCCTGAACCCTATAATTTGAGTATCTCCAGTCATCTACTCGTCATCATAATCTTCCGGATTGATACATAATTCTTCGCGATCGATCATCTTTAAACAGGCATTCACCACTTCACAATCGTCTTCAAAGCCGATTGGGGATTCAAAATCATCGATCTCGTCATCTCCCAGCGAAAAATAGCAGATCATTCCCAGGCACCATTTCTGCGCTGAATCGGGAATCGCTTCCCACTCAGCTACAATGGTCCGAAAAACCTCCACAATAGCCTCAGCCAGCTTCACATTCACCATGATATTGGTTTTGTAAGCTATTTTTGCTTTGGCAACATGCTCTTCTGCTTCTTGCAACATTTCCTGGGGAGACAAATCATTCTTAGCCAGACAATCATTTAAAACGGTCATCTCTTGCTGTGTCAGTCCCCTTGGTTGAAGTGGGTCCATAAATCAACTATAGTAAAGGGTTCACATTTGATCGACTTCGACCGATTCATCGCGAAACCGAAACATTCTCTCCGGTCCGAAAACCAGGAATAATAGTTACCGCTTTATCGCTACTATGACATATCATTCATCGGATTGTCACTAGAGCAAAACTTGGGAATAACTTTACTTTATCGTATTAATATGTTAAAACTAGTCGTTCTTGTGCTGTGCAGCAATACATCATCATAACAGCACGTTATGACGTGCACAGCTTTTTTCAACTATTTTAGGAGGGAATATGAAGAGTAAAAAGTCTTTAATTTTCAAATGGGTAACTATTCTTTCGATCTTCAGTCTTCTGTTTTTTTTCCAGTCCGTTTTTGCTGCCAATCAACCTTACGATAGATGGTCTGAAAGAGGCAGGCTCATTTCCTGGAAACACCTGGAGCGCATTTCCAAGCCCCGAATATACCGCAGTATCATGGAAATGCCCTGGAAAGATACCTATCCTAACATTGATCTCAGTGACCTTTGGGATTTCTTCACTCCCCGTGAATTGCGGAGAGCCATCGACTACAAAATCGACGTTTACCGGTTGACATACGAAACGGTAGATCCCCATGGCAATCCAACCGTTGCATCCGGAGCGGTTCTGGTTCCCAAAAAACATCGAAAACAGGGGTCCTTGCTGAGCCTGCAAAGAGGAACCATTTTTCTGGACAACGACGCTCCCTCTTACGGTGGACTCGAAAACTGGGGGATTTGGAGAGGTCTTCTACCGGCATCTTCCGGATTTTTCACCATCATGCCGGATTTTTTCGGTTACGGTGCCTCAAAACATATGGTTCATCCCTATGCTATGGAAAAACCAACCGCAGTTGCTGCCATCGACATGATCACCGCAGCTCGAAAATTTGCAGAAACCATCCATTGGCAACTGGATGACAAACTTTTTCTGGCCGGTCTCTCCGAAGGTGGTTACGCGACAGTCGCCATCCACAAAGAAATTGAAGCAAATTACTCCGACACCATGCAGGTAACTGCTTCTGCACCGGCCGGGGGACCTTATACACCTTCCATTATTCTTGGATCGATCTTTGCCAACGAGTTTGCATTCGCTGCCAACATCGTTTCTCACATCCTGATGTCTTACAACGACACCTATCGTTTCGATAGACCGCTTTCAGACTTTTTCAACCCGCCTTTTGATGAAACCATGTGGACGTTGCATGACAAGGCTCATCCGGAAGACTACGTCGAAAGCCAAATGCCTTTGTATACGGCAGAGTTGTACTCCCCGACATTTCTGGCAGATTTTAACGGAGTAGGTGAAATCGATCTGAAACAGGCAATTGCAGAAAACGATCTACACGTAGGATGGGCTCCTGTTGCCCCCATGCGAATTTACAGCGGAACAGAGGAAACCATTGTCCCCTACCCAATATCGGAATTGCTTTATTTCAGTCTGAACCAGCCAGGTACAGATGTGGCCCTGGTACCTGTAGAAGGTGCGGATCATCTGCAATCCATCGTACCAATTACGCTGTTAACCATCGATTGGTTTAAGACATTTTGAAATTTAGATTTTAGATCTTAGATTTACAGGTTGTGAAAGCTACGCTTTCTTTCTTCGTATTGATGGGCATGCTTCGCAGGCCCATCCTACAAATTCGTTTAATCAAGAATATTTTGGATTGGATTTGATTGATGAGTATACATTTCCATGTACCGCAAATCTCACTTGTGCACACACGTAGGATGGGCCGGCACAGCCGGCCCATCTTTCAATGTATTGATTGTTCACACCATATTAGCTGACAGCTGAGTGCTAAACGCCGGTAGCTAAATGCTGTCACAATACAAAATCAAACCTGGCCTGGGATTCAGATTCCCAGGTTACCAAAAGCCTTTTATCAAACAGGAAATCCCGTTCATTTCTCCGGGAATAGTCCGGGAAATATAGCTGGGTTGTTAAATCATGACCCTCCGGGGTTGAAATTTTGATATGAATATGCGGTGTGCGAGAAGGGTATATACCCGGCTTTACGGTGTTAAATCCGTATCCTCCTTGCGCATCGCTGAGTACATGACCTCGATAATCAAATCCCCTATTGTCATAATTACCACCGGCATCGGCTTGCCAGATATCCACCTTTGCGCCTTTGATAGGATTTCCCACGCTATCCAGCACCTTGCCGACCACCGTGATTCTTTGTCCCGAATCGCCAGGTTGATAAAGGGTTTTCCTTAACGGAGATCCGGATTTCCAGTACGGTCCTTCACTTGCCGATGGGGTTCGATGCAATTCGCCGGAACTTGCCAGAATATTCATGGGTTTTAACTTAAATAATGACATCGCTGTCATCCCTAATCCAACTTTGAGAATAAACCTTCTGTTAACGACCATCTGAGCCTCATATAAAAAACGTTAACTGCTAATATATCAGTAGATTACCTTGAGATACCAGCCATTGGTTTGATCTGCTTCCTCAAATGCCTGTTGACAAAATTCAGGATAATCTCTACTTACCTGATAGAGATTATAGATAATTATGAAATGAGTCGCAATGAAGGTTTCGTATAAAGATGATTATGCCCTTAAGGTCATTCTGGATCTTGCCAGGCATTATCCTGACGAACTGGTGAGAATAGAGGAACTTTCCCGGCGGCAGGATGTTCCGCGGAAGTTTTTAGAACAGATCTTATTATCGTTAAAAAATGGCGGTTTTGTGCAAAGCAAACGGGGGCCAAAGGGAGGATATCGCCTGGCCAGAAGCCCAAAAGAGATATTTTTGGGCGAAGTGGTGCGTTACATGAGCGGATCTGTTTATCCGATTGCCTGCATCAATCCTGTGGTCAAACAACATTGCGATTTCAAACCGCGTTGCGTGTTTGCCCCGATCTGGCGCAAGGTTGGTGACCAGATTTCTGAAGTGATCGATCCAATTTCGTTTGCCAGTCTTGTCGAACAGGAATCGAAGCTACAGGAACGTTTTATCATGGATTTTCAAATTTAGCAGGAAAAGGACAAAGTGAAGTTACATATTAACGGAGTACAAATTGATTTCCGAGAAAAACTGACTATCACCGAATTGATACAAAAAAGAGACATCAGATCTCCCAAAATGGTTGCCGTGGAATTAAACCGGGAACTTATCCCTTATGAAAAATACGACAAAGTCTGGTTAAAAGATAACGACACCCTTGAATTCCTTTTTTTAAACAACGGAGATTTCGAATCATGAAAGAGTTAAAATTTGAAACCAGGGCAATTCTTGATTCTGCCAGCCGTCCTGACGGCTTTCGGGGAATCAGGTTCCCGGTTTATTCCAGTGTTGCTTTTGATTTTGAAAGCGCTGAAGAGATCAATGCCGCCTTCGAAGGGAAAAAACCGGCGCACAGTTATTCCCGACTGAGCAATCCTACAGTCGAGGCTTTTGAGAGAAAAATCACCGATCTGGAAGACGGTCACGCCACTATTGCACTTTCCTCCGGTATGGCAGCGATTACCAATCTATTGTTCACTGTCATGCAGTCCGGCGATAACATCCTGGTTTCTCATTATCTCTTTGGAAATACCTACTCCCTGCTAAGAGACACCTTCCCCGGCTACGGATTGGAAACACGTTTCGTGGACATCCTGGATGAAGCGGCCATTGAAGCTGCCATAGACCAAAACACAAGGGCCTTGATCCTGGAAACCATCTCCAATCCCCAAATGATTGTGCCCGATATCAAAAAAATTGCCGAAATAACCCAAAAACACGGGGTTTTATTGATAGTCGACGCTACTGTGGTTACTCCCTGGCTGTTTGATCCAAAGGACTTTGGAGCCGATGTCGTTATTCATTCCACAACAAAGTTCATCAGCGGCGGAGCTACCAGTGTGGGAGGAGTGATTGTGGATCTTGGTGTATTCGACTGGAAACGCATTCCTGCTTTAAAAAACTACCATCATTTGGGTGAGAACGCATTAATCGCCAGATTGAAAAAGGAGATTTTCAGAAATTTTGGAGCCTGTATGGCACCTCAAACAGCTTTTTTGCAAAGCCTGGGTTTGGAAACCCTGGCTCTCAGGGTGAACCAAAGCTGTTACAACTCCATGATCATAGCTGAACGGCTGGTCACTCATCCCAAAGTTACCGCAGTGCATTACCCCGGCTTGGAGGATTCAGCTTTTCATGAGATTTCGAAAAAACAGTTCAAGGGTAAATTCGGTGGTATTCTCGGTTTTGAACTACAAGATCGGGATACCTGCTTTCAGTTTATGAATCATCTGAAATTGATTTACAGGGCCACAAACCTCAATGATAATAACTCCCTGATCATACACCCGGCTTCAACCATATTTTGTGATTTTACCGATGATCAAAAGAAAGAGATTAAGGTTTCGGAAGGATTACTAAGGTTATCAGTCGGCATTGGACACGTGGATGATACCTGGGAGGATATCGTAAATGCACTTGAGAGCATTTGAGACTTATACACCTAAACCGTTCAAAACACGTTAACGATCGCCTTCGGCCATTTTTATTAAAACCCCGGCAATCCTCTCAAAATCCAGCCCCAAACAATCTTGGATGGCCCTTTTACCCGCGGCGGCCAGCTCCAAGATTGCTTTTCCGGCGTCATCCGGATCGACTTTCCATTTTAAAAACCCTAAAAGGTGTGTATTCACACACAACCTTCCATTAGTAACAATTGCGACCCAAAAATGGGTTGTAACTATTCACCACAGAGACACAGAGGCCACAGAGAAAAGAACTGGTTGTTCTTTATCGATTTTTTAGGTTTAAAGTCACTTCAATTAGTGAAGCTCTGTCTTCGTGTCTTCGTGGTAAAAACAGACAAGGGTAATGATGCTGAGCAGATACAATAATTTTTGCCAAAGGAGTTTGAGTTTGATTAGGAATTATTCAGGAAATAATAATCAATAATAGCAACCGCCTACCAACAAAGCCCGATCCCAGCCTTTGAACAAACACAATCTCTTTCTTTCAATAAACAATAAGATAATTGCAATCCTGTTTTGCATGGATTAAACTCTGGAATACCCTTAACAGGATTTCTGGTATGATGTGCAGTTTTCCTGAAGCAAACATAAAGAGTTATTAGTTGTCCGCCTAAAATAGCGAGCATTTGGAAAGACCACGAAAAGATTATTGGCTCATTCAAACCTATAGGCATCAACTCTATAGATAACTATCGCGGATCTCTTATGAAAAAACCAAGCTGGTTCAAAATCGTTTCCTATGTTTTGCTCTGCTTGTTGGCGCTTTTGGGCAATGTTGTGTCCTTGCCCTTTTTTTTGGGAGTCGATTTCCTTTTCGGATCGATCATGGTTTTTTTGATCCTGGGGTATTTTGGACTGGCTGCCGCCATCCCCGCTTCATTGATCGCATCGTCCTATACAATCCTGCTGTGGAACCACCCTTACGCTATCGTTATTTTTTGTGCGGAAGTTTTATTTGTCGGGTTTTTGCGTCGGAAAAAACAGCGAAGTATTGTTTTTCTGGATGTTCTTTTTTGGATCGTTGCCGGGTTACCGCTGGTGTATATTTTTTACGGCGTGGTTATGGATCTGCCCAGGGACTCGGTGTTTCTGAT
Organism: SAR324 cluster bacterium; assembly: GCA_028282825.1. Taxonomy (GTDB): domain Bacteria; phylum SAR324; class SAR324; order XYD2-FULL-50-16; family XYD2-FULL-50-16; genus JAHJTV01. The sequence goes on along the minus strand of JANQGZ010000129.1, from coordinate 48,691 downwards.
CATGCTGAAACAAGGGGTGAACGGGATATTCAACGCCTTTATCGCGTTTTCGGTCATCACCTTTGCTCCGCTGGTTATAAAGTTCGAAAAGCGGACACACAGAACGGTATCGTTTCACGACCTGTTTTTTTTGTTGATCATGATTAGCCTTAGTGTTCCGGCACTGGTGATCATTAATTTCGTGGGACGATCCGAATTTAAAACTAAAACAGAAAACGTAGTAGCCGAGTTGGATGCGGTTGGTTTTGAAATAGAGGAAAGGATAAACTATTGGCTCGGCAATCAAGCCCATGTTGTGAGGCAAACGGCAAAGATTGTCAAAGATAGCGGCATTCGAACATCACCGGAAAGTCAAAGAATCCTGGAAATGGTCCTGTCACTTAATCCTGATTTTCACCATATGTGTGTTGCCGACAAAAACGGAATAACAACTGCCTTTTATCCATCTATCGACAAAAAGGGAGAGTCAAAGAGAGGATCGGAAGTTGCTGACCGTACCTGCTATGAAATGCTGCAAGAAGGTGCCAGTTTTTTAACCTCTGGCTCGTCCCGGGGCAAGGGCGAAGTATTCGCCCCAATTGTAACAATCAGTGCCCCCATGGATGAAAAAGGCCAATTTAACGGTTTTGTACTTGCAGCAGTCAAAACCAATCACATCCATGAGATCATCGTTAGGGAGAACATTAAAAAACGAGCTTTGATTACTGTGGTCGACGACCGCAAACGCGTTATCGTCAGCACAGTATCGGGAAGAAAGGTTGCTGATCTGTATGATTATAAAAAGGAATGGGACATTTCGAAACTTACGGATGGAATATGGCAAGGGTTTAGAAAGGAGGATCGTTCTCAACCACAGCTAAAAATGCTGAACAATTCCATATTTATTAAAACATTGCCCGTCCCGATTAACAACAAATGGAATGTTATCCTGGAAAAACCGATGCATCCACATATCAAGCAGTTAAACCGGTTTTACAGTTACAGCATGCTATTTGTCTTTGTTTTCAGTGTGATATCTGTTTTGTTGTCTTCTTTTATCTCAAAAGTCATTGTTCGTTCCATTTTACGTTTGCAGGAGACTTCTAAAAATCTGCCGTCCAGAATTGAAAAGGGAGAAGCGATAACATGGTTCCAAAGCTTGATATATGAAATAAACGAATTGATCGATAACTTCAGGAATGCGGCTAACAAACTTACCTCGATGTTAGATGCCCTGCGTGAAAACAAGCGCTTGCTTGAGCAAAGAGTGGAGGAGCGAACTCACGATTTAACGGCAGCCAATGATAACCTGTCTCAAAGTATCGAGCGTACCAAAACGATTATCAATACCGTGCAGGACGGAATTATCTCCATTGACTGCAATGGCACCATCACCCTTTTCAATGCGTCGGCGGAGGGTATCTTCCAGTATTCGGCGGAAGAAGTATTGGGCAAAAATGTAAAGATGTTGATGCCGAATTCTTATGCCGAACAACATGACGGTTATATCAAAAACTACCTTGAAACGCATCAACCCCGGGTAATCGGGATCGGACGGGAGGTTGAAGGTCGGCGAAAGGACGGTTCCCAATTTCCCATGAGACTGGCTGTCGGGGAAATGAGACTGGAGGAAAAACAACTGTTTGTCGGGGTGGTTTCCGACATTACAATACAAAAGGAGATAGAGGCGAACCTGATTGAATCCAAGGAAAAATCGGAAGAGGCCAATCGATTGAAGTCGGAGTTTTTAAACACAATGAGTCATGAACTGAGAACCCCCCTGACGGTTATCCTGGGAAACGCAGAAGAGTTGACCGACGAAAATGAGTTACCGAACCCTGAAGAGGTGGCGGATATTGCCCTCGATATTGCCAGTGCCGGAAAACACCTGTTGCAACTGATCAATGACCTCCTGGATATATCCAAAATTGAAGCGGGAAAGATGGAGCTGAAAAAGGATTTCGTCGATTCCGGGGAATTGATAGAGAATGCGGTCAGCACCATGAAAAAACTGGCAGACGACAAAAACATAAATCTTGTAGTTGAAGGAACAAAAGCGGCCCTTTTTATCGATGCTTTTAGAATGAAACAGGTAATCCTCAACCTGCTGAGCAATGCGATTAAGTTTACCGATAAGGGCGAGGTCAAAGTGCTGACTACCATTACTGACGAAACCTTTGTCTTAAAGATCAGGGACACGGGGATCGGAATGGACACAAAGAGCCTGGCGTTTATTTTCGATCCTTTCAGGCAGGTCGACGGCTCGGCGAAACGGAAAATCGGGGGCACGGGCCTGGGTCTTGCGATTACCAAAAAGCTGGTTCACCTGCACGGGGGAACCATTCAGGTGCACAGCGAACCGGGAAAAGGCAGTGAATTTGTCGTCTTGATTCCCAAAAACGACGATTTTTGATTTTCTACCAGACCTGTTAACAGTCTTAAAATATTGCGAAGAAAGATGAGAGTGAGTAATCAAAGGAGGCCGGTGTGATCATTCTATTGGTTGAAGACAATCCGGGCATTCAAAAAATGGTAAGACGGAAGCTTGCCAAACAGGGGTGGGAAGTTCATCAGGCCGAAAACGGTAAAATCGGAATTGAGAAAGCCCGAGAGCTGAATCCGGACCTGATCCTGATGGATATGCATATGCCGGTTATGGACGGGCACGAAGCCACTCGGATACTGAGGGGCGGGGGATATCAGGGAAAAATCGTAGCCCTGACAGCATCGGTAACAACCCTGGAAGCAAAGGCTGCCCTTAAAGGCGGTTGCGATACTATAATTCCAAAACCGATCGATAGTAACTTCATCTCAAAGATTAAATCGATTGTGGGTCAGTCATCGGATTAATCAGAAAGCAACTCACAACCGTCCTGCTAAAAGGCCCCAAGTGCTCCAATCCTCCACTTGCCAAATGTATCGCTGTGCATAGGATCACGAATGCCTAATCTCGGCATAAGCCTCCACCACTCAAGCATTTGGTTTCTCCCCGTATACCATCGGCCCCAAAAAAGCAAGGTTTCCCTATTTAAGCCAATTGTTGAGATGCACCCGGTTCACACATTGGCGACATTCATCTGAGTCATAGGATCCTCTAACCCGCTGTAAAAATAAGCCTTAACATCGGAATTTCCCACGTTCACGCCAGCAGTTTGCCTTATTTATCGTATGTTGCCTGAAGACTTAATTTTTCGATTAGTATTTAATTCTTGATTAGTATTGTGCAATTTGATATGAAGAAAGTAGTTTTATCCGCTTTTTAAGCGGTAAATTACCCGGATAAGAGCAGATAATTATTTTCTTTTCAAACAAATTTTTAGTTCTGGAAAGCAAGGAGAGAGAACCCGAAACAGATGAATTGCTCCTTGGTGATCACACTTTTGTGCTTAGCCGATGCTAAAACTGGCAAAAGAGTAGCGGGGTTGAAATGAGTGACGTAAATAATATTCTGATTGTGGATGACAACAAAGTGATTCTCAAAATGTTGACCAGACGATTTGAAAAATTAAACTACAACGTTACTTCCGCAGAAAGAGGATTGGAAGCTATTTCCATCTTGGCGGATAAACCGGTGGATTTGATTTTACTCGACGAGATGATGCCTTGCATGAGTGGAACCGAAACGTTGGACGAAATAAACGAAAGGTTCCCGGAAGCGCCCCCGGTAATAATGATGACGGCCCATGCATCAGTGGAGCTTGCCATAGCCTTCATGAGAAAAGGAGGAGAGGATTTTGTCTTAAAGCCTGTCGATTTTGATGTTTTGCACCTTAAAATCAACAGGGCAATAAACAATTGGCGAAGTCGCAGGAAGTTAATAGAAGTCGAAACGTCAAAAAAGGTTATTGAACAGGTGGCCCGGTTAAAAAATGATCTTCTCAATACAACCCAACACGAGTTCAGAACCCCTTTGGGGATCATCAGCGCCAATGTTCAAACTGTTTTAAGAGAAGACGGATTAGCAGAAAAGAATAAAAAGCATTTGGAGGAATCATTGGAGATTATCCGACAGCAGGTAAATCTTCACGATAAACTGCACAAAGCGGTTCAAGTCAGTTCTGCACAGCTTGAATTCAAAAATATTTCTTTGGAAGATTTTTATAGGAACGTTACCACGACCAAGATTGCAGTAAATCAAAAAGAAAGTGTAGAGGTAACAGCCCAGATCGGCCCTGACACTTTTCTTTGGGCGGATGAACATGCCCTTTCGTACGTATTGGTAAATTTGCTGGAAAATGCCCAGAAATTCACCAGTAAGGGTGAAGTTCGGGTTGTTGCCGAAGAGGACCCTGACAGCGTCACGATATCGATAAGCGATACCGGTATCGGCATAGAAAAGAAGCATCATCAGCGCATCTTCGATAAAATGGGGAAAATTGATTTGAAGACGGGCAAGTACCCCGGTCTGGGCGTCGGACTGTATACCTCCAAAGTGCTCCTCGAAAAAATGAAGGGGAACATTTGGCTGGAAAGCGAACCGGGAGCCGGCAGTACCTTTTATTTCAAGTTGCCCAGAGGCAAAAAGGAAGTTCCTGCAAAAAAGCTTTAGAGTTATTAAAAAAAACTTTTGTTGATAGCAAATAAACAAAAAATGAATGTGGCTCAATCAAAGGAGAGTGATGGAAAAGAAACATTTTGAACTAAAAAAAGTCCCGATGTATATTTCAGGATTGGACCAGATTTTATGCGATGGCATACCGGAAGGCAGAACCACCGTGATCGAAGGCGGACCCGGTTGCGGAAAATCGGTCATGGCCATGGAATTCATTTATCGCAGCGCCCTGGCAAAGCAACCGGGAATCATTGTCAATTTTGAAGAACCGGAAAACGGAGTGCGGGAAAACTGCCTGACGCTTGGTTGGGATCTGGAAAAGCTGGAAGCAGAAAACCTTGTTTTTTTTCATGGCTTTAGAGCCAAACCGATTAGTCATACAGGTGGTGATTTTGATCTTGGCGCATTCAAGTCAATCATTGATAACCAGGCGAAAAACATGAAGGCACGGCGGATTGTCCTGGATGCCATCGACGTCCTGCTAAGAAATTTTATGGATCGGAGCAGACAGGAAGAAATGCTCTACGATATTCACAGCTGGCTCAAGGAAAGCGGGTATACAGCGATCATTACGGTGAAGGCATGGCAAAGAGGAAGAATCGCCGCTGTTGATCCGGAGATCGTTGATTATCTAACCGATTGCCTGATTTTCCTTGACCGGCGCGTCAAAAACCAAGTGACGACGCGTCGGCTCAGGGTGGAAAAATACCGGGGCTCTAACTTTTTGACCAATGAACATCCTTTTGTGATCGGAGAAAACGGCATTCTGGTGATGCCTGTTTCCCAAACCCGTTTTCGCGATCGCGGCCTGGGCGAACGTTTGGGCAGTGGATGCAATGAACTCGATTTGGCCCTCGGTGGAGGATATCGCCGTTATGCCTGTATTCTGATTGCGGGTTCCACCGGGGCCGGAAAAAGCTCCATTGCTGCCCTGTTTGCCAAAACCAGGTGCGATAAAAGTGAAAGGGTTTTGTATATTTCTTTTGAAGAATCGGAACCGGAGATCGTCAACAACATGAAATCCGTTTCCATCGACCTGGAACCGCACGTCGCAGAAGGACGCCTCCTGTTCTCAACCTGTATGCCCGAATCAAGAGGGGCGGAGGAACATTTGATCGGTGCCATTCAAACGATGGAGTCTTTTAATCCCGAGCATGTGATTGTCGACGCCATATCCGCCTGCCAGAGAATGGGAACGGAAAGGGCCGCGTTCGACTTTGTCATCAGGCTGGTTTCTTATTGTAAAGAGCACAACGTTACCGTCATGCTTTTAAACCAGACAACAAATACCGAAACACTTGAAGAACTGTCGGGTACGGATGTCTCATCAACCATCGATTCGATTATACGTCTTTCTCTGGTGGAAAGATCAGGGGAGATCAACCGCATCCTGACGGTCATGAAATCCAGGGGATCACAACATTCCAATCAATTCCGTGAATTTCACTTAACCAGTGAAGGCATCAGTCTCAAAGAGGTTTATGTTGGCTCAGGGAAAGTGTTAACCGGGGTCGAACGGCAAATTCAGGAAGAACTGGATTCAAGGAAATTGATGCGTGTCGAACGGAAGAAACAACGGTTGCTGGCTGAAATGCAAGTTCTGCAGTCCGAATTGGATAATATGGATCTGGATATGAAGTTGAGCCAAAATGGCACCAAGCAAAGAACTGAAATGCGAACATAGGAAAAAAATGAATCAAGACAACGATAAAGAGTATCGCTTTCTCCTGTTTGTGGCATTCGGGCAAAAAAATTCGGTAGAAGCCCTAAAGAATGTAAAAGATTTCCTTGAGAGACATTTAAAGGGTCGTCACGAGTTAAGAACCGTTGATGTCACAAAGGATTCGAAATTTGCCCTGGAGAAAGGGGTGTACTTCACGCCCATGCTGATTATGACACATCCGCTGCCTGAAACTTATTTGGCAGGGGATATGTCCGACTATGAGCGGATGAAAAAAACAATTGTGGGACAGTAAGGATCTGAAGGGTTTGGGCGTTAACACCAAGAGCGAGTTACCTGAGAGATCAAATGGAAAAACCGGATATTCAGTATGAAGCCTTGCGCAAGGAAGTGGAACGGCTGCGTGAAGGCTTAAGGGCCTTGCAACAAGGCAAGGTTGATGTAGTAGTCAACGACGAAAATGAGGTCTCGTTTATCGTGCCAAAAAGCCAGATTGAGCAGCAGAACCGCGAGCTTGAACTGCTTTTTGATCACATGATGAACGGTTTTGCCTATCATCAGGTTGTTACCGACACAAACGGTCTGCCGATCGACTATATTTTTTTAAGGGTTAATCCGGCCTTTGAAAAAATGACCGGATTGATGGGAAAAGATGTGATCGGAAAAAGGGTTAGTGAGGTCCTGCCGGATATCGGAAAAACCGAGTTCGATTGGATAAAGATATACGGAGAGGTGGCCTTAACCGGAAAACCGGTGCAGTTCGAACAGCAATTTGCCAATCCTGTTAACGAGTGGTACCTGATATCCGCCTATAGCCCTCAAACAACTTATTTTGCCGTGGTAATGAAAAAGATTACCGAACGCAAAAAAGCCGAACGTGCCCTGAACGAACTGGCAAAATCCCTGGCCAAAGCCCAGGAAATAGCCAGGCTGGGTAACTGGGAATGGGATGTTGCCTCCAACACACTGAAATGGTCCGATGAAATCTACCGTATCTTTGGGGTATCAAAAACCACTTTCCAGGTCAATTATGAAACGTTTCTGGATTGCGTTCACCCGCAAGACAGGGCGATGGTTCAGGATGCGGTAAAAGCGGCTCTTGAAGACGATAAGTTTTACTCTCTCGACCATCGTATTGTTTTGCCTGACGGAAGCATTCGCATTGTACACGAACAAGCTGAAACCGTGCACAAAGACGGAGAACTGACGCAACTGGTGGGAACGGTTCAGGATATAACCGAAAGAAAGCAGACAGAGTATGAACTCCGCAAATTGTCTCTTGCCGTGGAACAAAGCCCGGCAACAGTCGTGATCACTGATCTGAATGGGATCATCGAATATGTCAATCCAAGATTCGTCGAAATCACCGGGTATTCGGCGGAAGAAGCGATCGGGCAAAATCCGAGAATTTTGAAGAGCGGAAAAACACCAGTTTCTCACTATAAGGAACTCTGGGATAAAATCAAGTCAGGTAAAACCTGGCAAGGTGAATTGATCAACAAAAAGAAAAACGGGCAGTTATTCTGGGAAAACGCCTTGATCTCGCCAATCAAAGATTCGGACGATTCGGTTACCCATTATATTGCCCTGAAAGAGGATATTACGAAGCGTAAAAAAGCCGAAGAGGCTCTGGATACATGGCGTATCCAATACGAGAAAACCATCGATGCGCTTTCTACCGAAGTGAGCCTTTTAAACGACAAGGGTGAGATCTTGTTCGTTAACAAAGCCTGGAGGGACTATAAGCATCAAAGTGGAAATCACAATTGTTTCAGGGGAGAGAAAGGAGATAACTATTTTCTCATCTGCGAAGAAGCTGCTCGCAGCAATATTCCTAAAGCGCAAACGATGCTATCCGGCATTCGAAACATTTTGTCCGGGTTGAGTGATACGTTCACCATGCAGTATACCTCCTGTAGTCCGGATCAAGCAACCACACGCTGGTTTGTGGCAACAGTGACTTTTTTTGAATCAAAGGAACACAAATTCCTGGTTGTCGCCCATGAAGACATAACCAACAGTGTACTAAGGGAAAAAGCCGAAGCTGATCGCCAAATCGCCGAAAGAGCCAATCAAGCCAAAAGTGAGTTTTTGGCCAATATGAGCCATGAAATTCGGACCCCCCTGAATGGGATTGTCGGTTTCACCCAGACTGGTCTCAGACTTGCCGAACGCAAAAAAATGACCCTGGAAAAATGCCTGGAGTATTTTGTTAAAATCCAGCATTGTGGGGAGCATTTAGCTCAATTGATCAACGATATTCTTGATCTGTCAAAGATTGAAGCCGGGGCGATAAATGTCGATATGGAGAGAGTGGATTTAGGGGGTGTTCTGGGTACGATTTGGTCAAATTTTGAACAGAAAGCGGCGGAAAAGAACCTGCAACTTGAAACAAGCATTCCTGAAAACCTGCCCCCGGTAGAGGCTGACAGACAAAAACTGTCCCAGGTCTTCATCAATCTAATCGGAAATGCCGTCAAATTTACGGAGAACGGCGAGATCAGCATTACCGCTTCTGAACAGGCTTCGGACGTACTAATAAACGTTTCCGATACGGGAATCGGTATTCCGCAGGAGATGCTCGATGAAATTTTTAATAAATTCAGCCAGGTCAAAGGAAAACAAGGGGAAAAGATCCAGGGAACCGGACTGGGGTTGGCAATTACCAGAAACCTGATTCGTGCCATGAACGGGGAGATCTGGGTAAACAGCGAATCTGGCAAAGGAAGCACTTTTTCTTTTAACCTAAAAGCTGCCCATGAGGAAAAATGAAAACAAAGGTTTTGGTTGTTGACGATCAGGAAGATAACAGAAGGGTTTGCCAGGATAATCTTGAGATGGACGATTATGATGTTTTACTCGCGGAGAACGGCCAAGAGGCTTTGGAAATCGTTTCCACCAAAAAGCCCGACGTTCTCCTGCTGGACGTCATGATGCCCGTGATGAGCGGATGGGACGTTTTAAAGAAAATGAAAGCGGACGGGTCGTTGAAAGAGATACCTGTCATCATGCTGACCGCTCTCAGCGAACCCAGGGATCAGACAAAGGCGCTTGAAATGGGAGCGTCCGACTTCATCATCAAGCCTTTTGATATTGACGTCATGATTGCCAGGATTGGCATCCATGCCGAACTCAAAAAAGCAAGAGATTCGTTGAAAAAAAGGAACAAGGAGCTGACCACCAGCCTCGAACAGGCGAGACATCTGGCGTTTCTGGGTTTTGAATCTTCTTCTGTCGCCCATGATCTGGGAAATGTCATATTCCAGACCAGGATTGAAGAGATATTGAAAAAAAAGATCAAAAACCTGCGGGACAATTCCGACAGCGAAAAAGCCTATATGGATTGCATGAAGTGGGTCAATGTTCTTGAAACCAGTAATGAAGAGTTGGAAGCAATTGTCAAAGGGCTTGCCTACCTGGCGGCCGGAAAAGTGCTGGAGAAAGTAAAAATCGACCTCTCTGAATTGATCCGTTTGTCCATTCAACTGTATTCCAGAAGAATTGCCAAAGAAAGTATTGAACTGGGCTTTGACCTGCAACAAGTATTTATCAACTGTGATGTATCCTTAAAAAGAGTGGTCATAAACCTGCTGAAAAACGCCATGGATTCCCTGGCATCAGATCCGGCTGAAGAAAAAGAAAAAAAGCTCAAGGTTTCCTGTGGAGAAAAAGAAAAAGAAGCTTTTTTTTGCATTGAAGATAACGGCCCGGGGATTCCCCATGATATTCAAGGCCTGATTTTTAAAGGTCATACAAGTAAAAAAGATGGCCAGGGATTAGGTCTTCCGGGAAGCCAGGCAATTGTTGAGCGCCACGACGGAAGAATTGAATTTTTCAGTGAACCCGGTAAGGGAGCAGTTTTTTCTGTTTTTTTGCCGCTTGCATAAAAAGAGAGCTATGGAAAACGAGAAGATCGATATCCTGATTGTCGATGATGACGAAAAAAACCTTATGATTATTGAAGAAATTTTGAGCACCAACAGCAGCTATCGAGTAGCAAAGGCAAACAACGGCAAAACCGCTTTGAAAATTATGTCGGAAAGTCCTGCCGATATTGTTTTGTCAGACATCGAGATGCCCGAAATGGATGGTTTCGAGCTATGTGAGAAGATTAGACGAAATCCGGAGTGGTCTCAAATAAAAATTATCCTTATTTCTGCTCAAAGAACTTCGGTAAAAGACAAGATTGAGGGGCTCCATCTCAAAGCCGATGATTTTCTGGAAAAGCCCATCCATTTCAGGGAACTTTATGCCCGTATTCAGGTGTTTGCCAGTCTGGTGATGAAGGAAAGAGAGTTGCTCACAATGAACCAGGTCTTGGAATCCAAAAACGAGGAGTTACAGAAGTTTGCCGAGATCGGTGGTTTGGTAGCTGCCGTTGTCCATGATGCAAAAAAATTCACTGTTGCCATGACCATGGGGCTAAGAGACCTGATCATACCGATTTTGCAGGAAAAACTGAGCCACAAGGACGAATGGGTGCTTGAACTAATGAATGATCTAAATGACGCGGTGTTCAACGGTGAACAATGTACGGAATTCCTGGAATCCTTACTCGCCATTCATCGTAATGAAGAGATCGAAAACGTAAATGTCGTCAAAATGATCCAAAAAGCGATCAGTTTACTGAGTTACAATATGCAAAAGGACAAAGTGGAGTGGAACCTGGTCTTCGATTCCAATGAGCATTACCTGGCCCCGGCTAATAGTCAACTGATCAGGGTGTTCATGAATTTAATCGCCAATGCGCACGACGCTTTGAAACGTTTTGAAGTCAAAGATCCTCAAATTAAAATAACAGTCGAAAAACCGGATGAGGAATTGATGGTTTGCGTTTCCGATAATGGGCCGGGAATGAAGCCGGAAGTCTTGGAAAGTTTAAGGAAGGGAATTTCAGTGTCGACAAAAGGAAAAGGAGGAAACGGCCTGGGAGTTTCAGGAGCTACCAAGATTGTAAAAACGTTTAACGGCAGAATTGAGGTTGATAGCGAGCTTGGAAACGGCGCCCATTTTAAGGTTTTCCTTCCTCGCGTCTCTTCCAAGGGAGAGGCAGAAAAGCTTGACCCCCTGGAGAATGTTGACTTTTTTTAATTTCTAAATGTTGCCATCGTTACGGAGAAAAAATGGGAAAAAAAAAGATTTTGATCGTCGATGATTCACAGACCATTCGCGTAAAGATATCTCAAGCATTAAAACTCATTGGTTTTGATATTATTGAAGCAATCAATGGCGTGGATGCTTTAAAAAAGCTGGACGAAATGCCGAAAGACAGTCTCGTCGATCTTGTTGTCACAGATATCAATATGCCGGAGATGGGAGGCTTTCAACTAATACTTCGCTTGAAAGCCAATCCTGCTTTTAAAAAAATACCTATCATCGTACTAACCAGCGAAGCAGAAACAGAACGCAAGCAAGAAGGAAAAGCAGCCGGAGTAAACGCCTGGGTAGTCAAACCGGTGGAAACGGAAACGATGCAAGCGGTTGTGAGGAAAATACTCAATGTTTAATCATGATACGCCTGGGGGGTGAATAAAATGGAACAAAAACCAACGATTTTGGTAGTCGATGACGAGTTGCAAAATCTCAGAATCATCTCGGAAACCTTGTCTGATCACTTCATCGTACTTGAAGCGGAAAATGGAAAAAAAGCGTTGGATATGGTTTCACAAGATCCGGATATTCAAACAATCGTTTTGGACTGGATGATGCCCGGCATGGACGGGATTGAAGTGCTGAGGCGTTTAAAGAAAGATAAGCGTTACAGTAAAATACCCGTTATCTTTCATACAACCAGAAACAACGTCGAAGACAAGATTACCGGTTTGGAATCGGGTAGCTTTCACTACCTGGAAAAACCCTCCAATCCTAAGCTGATGATTACAACTGTGAACATGGCAGTTGATGACTACAACCAACAAAAAGAAGAAGAGGCCTTAAAAGAAAAAGCCAAAGAGGGCATAGTCCGAATGGTCAAAAAAACCGAAAACATAAGTCTGGAGCTTCAAGAGCAAAAAAGCTCAAATATTGAGTCAGATAATTACAAAATGTTTTTGGATTTTTTTGAAAAAACCTCGGGTGTAAGTTTGAATGACGCTATCGAGGCAGCCATGGAATACATTTCCTCATGTCATTTCCAGAATTGGGAGCCCATAAAAACATCACTACTGACTAAATCGAACGGAGAGATCATTGCCATATCGGAAGAAGGTTCGTCTGTTTTGGAATCATTGGAACAAAAGATACTGGAAAAAGCTCTCCAGGATTCCTATGTCGAAGGGACGAAATCCCATAAAGATAACAATTGCTTTACTGCGTGGGGCCTAACCTCCGATTCTGAGAACGGTGAAATCGGGTCCGCTATTCTCATCAAAAACTTTCCGGTCATAGAAAAACCGGAGAACCTCGAACCCGCCGCCAAAATTCAGGAAATAGCATTGGCCGTCATATCGAGGCTAATCGAAGTAATAAAACTTAATCAATAGAACGGGAGACTAAGACTCCCTGTCATTCCGAGCCATAACCTACTCTCAAGCCAAAAGCCTGCAAATGGGGGAACCCGAGGCGCAAAGAAACGTTATTTGCGCTTCTCCCCTAACAGCAAACTCATGGTTTCTTATGGGGGAACTACTTCACTGGCTTCGACACTTGTGTCGTGCGATCTCCAGGTATCAAACTTCCTTTCAAACTCTTCCTCGGATTCAACCTCCCAAATACTGCAGCCAATCAACTGATAGCTTAAGTTTTGAACCGGTACCCACCGCTTAAACCCATTCAATGTTTCAGAAAAATGGTTTTCAACCTTGTTTGTTGTTTGTATAACCTGGATATCTAACCCCTCAGCATGGAGAATACCCTCAAGCCCTGTTCCAGGAAGGATTCTTTCCCGGTCAATAAACCACGAGCATAAAAAGGGAAAGAATCCAAACAAAATTCGAATCTTTTAGGTTTCAAATTGGTCGACCTGGTATCTCTCGTTTGTTTATTAATCAGACAAAAATTGACTCTAATATGCAACTAAACAGATTATTTATCATGCTTTAGTTATTTGTTCTAACAGATTAATAATTCTAAATTGTATTTGTTTCAAAGGCTTTTCATCAGCAACGCTGTTAAACCGGGTTCATTTGGAACAGTCTTTGTAGGTTTTTAGAATTAGATTTGTAATTCCAACAATTATTGCGACAAGTATGAGACGTTTTTTCCTGTTTTTTTTGATATTGATAGGACTCACCGGCTGCACCAATCCGGACAACAGTGTGTCGACAGGTTCCTGTACCCAGATCCAACCTTCCTATTCTTTGGAGTCAATCGACTTTTCGAAACTAACGGCGGCCTGTTTTGTTATCGATCCCGGTAGTCCGATTATCAGTTCCGGTGATTTTTTCACGGACTCCCATTGGAATGATCCGCATAATTTGCATATTGGCGAAAATCATGTGATGTATGCTTCCTCTCCCACAGACCCTTCAATTAACGATGCAGGAATATACAGATTGCTCAGTTCGGATGGCACCAACTGGGAATTAAATCCTTCCTCCCCCATGCTCACCAAAACTGCAAGCGGTTGGTCTTCAAAGGCTGTTGAAACCCCGGCTGTGATTTACTTCAATGGGCAATACCACATGTTTTACACCGCCTATAACACTAACATCTCCACTCAGTATCGCATCGGTCATGCGACCAGCTGCGATGGAACCTCCTGGGTTGCAGATTCGGACTATCTATTGGCACCTGGTTCTACCAGAGGAGGGGTTGTAACCGATTTTGACTACAACATTGTTGCTGAGCCCGGACCTGTAGTTTTTAACGGAAAGTTATATCTTTATTTTACAGCTATGGGGTATCACAACGATGTCGATGATATTGATTCCACACCGGGTTCCCAAGTGGAAAGCATCGGTGTAATAACTTCAACAGATGGCTCAAGCTGGACATCGCCACAGATGGCGTTCAGACCGGATACTGGAATTTATCCAAGGCATGATGGAGTGGATAATACCTTCCTGGGTTTTTCAACGCCTCATGCGGTGGTGCTGGATGGGAAAGTGGTGGTTTTTTATGATGTGATTAACGAAAAGGGTGGTTGGAGACAGGTTGAGTTGAACTACTCCTATTCGAGCGACGGTTTGACCAGCTGGACACATTCGCCAACCGGCATATACAGCCGTACTGATTTTACCTGGGCAGACGAAGAAGTCCGCGCACCTTCAGTGTATTTGGAAGGAACCACTCTCCATTTCTGGTTTGCAGGCCATAGTTTGATCCCCGCCCCCTACACCCTGGCGATTGGCCATGCAACTTGTGACCTGACGCCATAACCTTGTAAGTCTAAGCCAACACCTTTTTACGGGTTTCCGAGGGAAGCTCATGAAACTGATTTCGATAATACTGGGCAAAGCGACTGAGATGCCAGATTCCCCATTCGGCAGCGATGTCTCCAATAGATCTGCCCGCATTTTCCAGGTCCAGCAATGCACGCCGAATGCTGTTTAATTTGATCTTTCGTAAATAGGATACCGGTGATTCGCCGATACAATCCCTAAAACTGTATTCCAATGTTCTCCTGCTCACCCCGGTTTCCCTGCATAAATCCACAATGCTTATGTTTTTTTCGGAATGATCCTGAATATAGTCACAGGCGTTTTGCACTATTTTATACTTCTGGGATCTTCCGATGAACCTGGTCTCCAAATCCATGTTCAGTGTTTTTTCAATACGGCCGGCGATCAGGCCGGATAACGATTCGAATATGTTATCACGAACCGGAAACCGTTCAAAAGTCGGGGAATGATTTTGCCATGCTGTTTCTGCTTCAAACACAATCATTCTTAGTGCTTCAGCTGTGCGTGCGTCTGTTCCCAACAAACCGGATTCAGGCCAGATCATTTCTTCACTGTCCAAGGTGTAGCTATTTGAAAGAACTGATTCAAACAACTCTTTATTAATACTGATCACGGCGCTGTGAGTCCCAGGCCCCGAAATACCACAGACCGTTGAACCGGGCTTTGCAATCAACAAATCCCCTGGTAAAAAAGAGTGGCCATGAATTTTGCAAAAACCATTGCGATTCATCAGGAAAATGATCAGATAGCGATCATTTGGAACTGAGGCTGATTGATCAAGAACCTGGTTCAGCACTTCCAGATGAAAACCAAAAGCATCACCAAAAATAAGCTTTCTGGACCATCCCCTGAATTTTCCGCAACTCAACTGATGGTATCGTTGATCATACCCTGCCAGGCTTTCCGCCTGTTTATCAATATCTGTAAATTCCCTGCAGATATAAGCTACGTCTGTTTTGCAGGGGATATTTTGGGTCGGATTCAGCATAGAGGAATTATAAGGAATTAGCCCGATTTTATCGTATTGCGCAAACTGGATAACGCCCGGTCTGAATATATGATAGTCAAAAACTGTGTTGAGGTAATTAAGCACATCCAAAAAGCTCTTGTCAATCGTATCCGGGCTCTTCCGGGTAAACTGCAAGCATTAACGGACTGAATAATCTAATTAAACGAAATATATCGGGCAGTTTGAAACAAATCGACATTTAATACTTAATTTTTGCCACGTCATATACAGGAGGCTCCATGAATAAAAAATTCTCTGGAAAAAGTCTGGTTTGGATCTTCTTATTCTTGCTGATTGCCGCCGGCTTTGGGCCGGATCTTTTTGCAAAAACAACTCGCTTACGACTGGCTCACTTTGTTCCAACTATGCATGTCCAGCATCGAGAGGCATTTGTACCTTTCGTGGAAAATGTGAAAAAGCTTTCCAATGGTGAAGTGGAAATAAAAATATATCCGGGTGGTCAGCTGGGCAATCCCAAAAACATGGTTAATTCCATAAAAAAAGGCATTACAGATATCGGCTTTGTGATTCCATCTTATGTGCCAGGGATCTTCAAGCGCAGTGGTGTTTTTGAAATGCCTTTTATTTTCAGTGATCCGGAACACGTGACACGGGTCATGTATGATCTTTTTGACCGGCATTTTGCTGAGGATTATAAAGATTTTAAGGTCCTCTGGTTCTTCTCCAGCCCATTAAGCCAGGTTCACACGGTTAGAAAACCGATCAAATCCCTGCCTGATTTTGCCGGGATACCCATCCGCGCGGGAGGAGCAACAGAAACGACTGCATTTCGCTTGTTAGGTGCCAATACCGTTGGAATGGATATCAAAGAGATGTCCATATCCCTGCAAAAAGGTGTTGTTGATGGCGTTATTACCCCATATGCAGCCCTGAAAAGCCATAAAATTTTTGATACGGTGAAACATATCACGGAAGTGAATTTCAGCGGGACACTGATGGTAATTTTAATGAACAAAAGAAAATGGGCGAAGCTTCCGACATCAGCAAAAAAAGTGATTGATCAGGCTGCCGGCAAACAAATGGGATTAACTGCATCAAGGGCTTTTTTAAGTGAAGACATCGAAAACAGGGTCGCTGCAGAAATGGCCGGTATTCAGATTCACAAATTAACTCCCATGGAAATGGTACAAATTAGAAAGAAAATGGAAAGCATTTACGCAAAATGGGTTCAAGAAGCTAATAAAAAAGGATTAAAAGGCCAGCAGATTCTGGATGCATTCCTGGCATCAGCGAACGCAAACAGATAAAAGCAGAATTAATTCATTCTCAAAAATCTATGCTTAAGCAAATCATTGAATTTTTATTAAGGATTTTAAGACCCTTATCTTCTAACCTGGATAGGATTTCATGGGCAGTCCTTTTTCTCATGATGATCTACACCGTGGTTGATGTACTGGCCCTAAAAGTTATCAGTTATTCCCTGTTAGGGACGGTAGAAATGACGGCACTGATGATGGTTATCTGTATCTTTTTTTCTTTCTCACAGACCGAACTGGATGATGGGCATATCCGGGTAGACTTTCTTTACAACAGGTTAAGCAGCCGTACCAAAGCCATCTTCGATTTTATCACCCAGCTTACATGCACCATACTTTTTGGATTCATCGGCTGGGCTGCTGTGTTAAACGGTTTTGAAAAGCTGGAGTTAAGTGAAGTTACGATGGATCTGCTTCTACCCATTTACCCCTTTGCGTTTGTTGCAGCTGCAGGTTGCTGCCTAACCTGCCTGGCACTATTGACACGAACTCTGGAAGCTTTAAACAGACTGGTAAATCCATGACAGCAATGACTATCGGTATCATCGGTATTCTGGTTCTCTTCGTTCTGCTGGCTCTGAGGATGCAAATCGGATTCTCAATGGCATTGGTTGGCTTCGTTGGATTCATCATTCTCAACGATTTTGAATCGGCCTTTGGTTTGATCGGTGCTGAACCTTTTGATTCCGGCAACACCTATCTGCTTAGCGTGATCCCCTTATTTATTTTGATGGGCCAGTTCGCGACCCACTCAAACATGGGGAAAGATGTGTACCAAATGGCTTACCGCTGGCTTGGCTTTTTACCAGGTGGACTGGCCATGGCAACAGTTGGCGCATGCGCTTGTTTCGCCGCTATTTCCGGTTCTTCACTAGCTACGGTTGCTACCTTTGGTATGGTAGCCTTACCGGAGATGAAGAAGTTTAAATACTCCGATGCCCTGGCAACGGGGTGTATCGCTGCCGGAGGAACACTGGGAATCTTGATTCCACCCAGCACCGTGCTTATTTTGTACGGCATTCTCACTGAACAAAGCATTAGCAGTTTATTCATTGCCGGAATAGTGCCGGGTCTGCTCCTGAGTTTTTTGTTTATCCTCACTATTTATATCATGTGTGTGATCAAACCGGAGTTAGGTTCCAAAGGGCCATCTTTCACCATGCGGGAAAAGCTGGTATCGCTGAAGGAAACCTGGAGCATCCTCTCTTTATTCGTATTGGTGATGGGCGGATTGTATACAGGCTGGTTTACTCCCACTGCCGCTGCCGGAGTCGGAGCGTTTGGTGCGTTTGTGATCATGATAGTAAAAGGCAGGTTAACCCGCGAAAACACCCTGCTTTCTCTTAAAGAGTCCTGCAAAACCACGGCGATGATTTTCGGCATTGTGATCGGGGCAACCATCTTCCAATATTTCATGACTATCAGCCAGCTTCCCGACTTTTTGGCGAATATTGTTATCGAAATGACTATCAACCGTCATCTGATCATGTCCCTTATTATCCTTTTGTTTATTGTCATGGGATGTTTTATGGAAGGACTGTCGATCATGTTTCTGGCGGTACCTATCGTATTTCCCATCGTCCAGGGTATGGGATACGATCCTATCTGGTTTGGGATAATCATTACCCTGGTGATGGAAATGAGCTTGATCACACCTCCTGTTGGTGTCAATGTCTTCGTTCTCAGCGGAGTTGCCAAGGATGTGCGGATGGAAACAATATTCAAGGGAGTCCTCCCCTTTTGGCTTGCCATGCTGGCTTGCATCATATTGTTGATGATTTTCCCGCAACTGGTGCTTTTTCTGCCCGAAAGCATGGGATACACTCCAAGCGGATTTTAAACGAGGAGAATCGATGTTGTTTCAGTTGCTACTGGTGTTTGATGGGTTGCTTTTTCTGTTTGCCCTGGTTCTCTTCAAGGAATCCATACAGGAACAAGAGAAGAGGGCGAGTAAAATAGGCGGCCTGCTCATGCTGATTACCCTGGGCCTGGGGTATGTTATTTTCGCATTCCCAGTACTGGGTGAAGCAATTGCCATGGTGTTCGGGGTGTTATTGGTAATTGGCCTGGCTTTATGCCTGCCCGGTCCCCAGAATGCGAAAGCCCTAAAAGGAGCCATAGGCTACATGGTTGATGTTGTTGAGCGATTGGATGAAAATTATAGCGTTTTTGTTCGCACCAGGGGCTTGAAAGAGGGAACCGAACCTTACAATACATTCTATACTGAGAACCCGAATCTGGAAGAAAAAGATAAAATCCGTCGGGCCAAAGGATTGCTTGGCAAGCTTGGCAGCATCGATAAAGGCTACCAGCCAAACACGTCCATGGTTCATGCTGCTTTTGATATTCCAAACTACCTGGGGCAGCAGGCCAAAGCAGAACCTGACCCGCAGGTTCAACCGGCCGGACTTTCTCCAGAGACAGCAAGTAATATAATCAAAAATTATGCGCTGCACCTTGGCGCTACGCTGGCTGGTATTTGCGAAGTCAACAAATCCTGGGCTTATTCAAAAAGAGGAGAGATCCATTATCAGAACTGGGAAGACTGGGGCAAACCCATCGAAGACTTACCCAAATACGCGGTGGTGTTCCTGTTGGAGATGGATCGCGACCATGTGATCTCTGCCCCTCATACCCCTTCGGTAGCTGAAAGTGCTGTCAATTATGCCAAAGGTGCTTATATCGCCACTATTTTGGCACGTTGGTTCTCCCATATGGGATATCGGGGCGTTGCAGAACATACTCGTAACTATGATTTGATCCTGCCTCCCCTGGCACAGGATGCAGGTTTGGGTGAAGTCGGCAGACTAGGTTACCTGATTGCTCCCAAACACGGAGCCAGGGTACGAGTCTTTGCAACCTTAACAGACATGCCACTGGTACCCGACAAACCTATCTCCCTTGGTGTGGAGGAATTTTGTGAGAAATGTTTGAAATGTGCGGATTCCTGTCCGTCACGCTCAATACCTACCGGGCCAAAAACAGTTTGTCGAGGGGTTGAAAAATGGAAACTGGATGAAGATTCCTGTTTCGAATACTGGGCCAGGGTGGGAACAGATTGTTCGATCTGTATGGCAATCTGCCCCTTTAGCCGACCCGACACCCACTTTCACAGGATGATTCGCTGGTTTGTAGCTCATTCTCCCCTGGCAAAATCCCTGTTTCCCTATCTGGACAATGTCATTTACGGAAAGCGCTGGAAATCCCGTATAGTTCCCGATTGGCTGTCCTATCCCAAACGATCCGAATCCGAAGATTACCCAACGTCTTTAAACGACAATAATTATTGAAAAAGTTCAATATCCGCTGACCCATCCAATCCTATTCCATATTCTACAGGGCTTGCTGCCTCACTGGCTGCATTCAGCGCCAACAAATTTGCCCACCCGGGAATTTACTTTGTCCATGCTACTGCATCATTCACTATGATCCCGCTTTCTTGAACATCTGCTGAAGTCTGCAAACCTATCTTCCCTGTTTGCCGAATTATGCCATTACTTTTTTGAATGCTTTTTTGTGATGGTTTACCGCGTAAGCAATAAAAATTTTGCAAATACCTCCGGAAGCTTTAAAATGATAATACGCTCATTTCAGGGTTTGGTTAAATCTTGCGTTAAATCAATGCCCGGTGATTGATGCCGGATCTGAATTCGTTATCAGTTATCGACTATCTAATGTCGTTAACTTAAGGGGACCGTAATTGGGCGTCATCCTGGGCGAAAGCGAAGGATCTGTCAGAGCCTCCGGGAGATTCTTCACTGTCGTTCAGAATGACATCTCGGCCGATTTTTCTTAAGTTAATGACATTAATCGGCTATCAGCAAAGACTGTCTTTCGCACCCGACCGATAGCTGGAAACTGATAACTACGTGCTGTTATGAATTGTGTGTCATTAGTTTTACCTCCAAAAAGCTGAATGTCATTTATTTTAAACGAACTCAGACGACGAAGGGAAAAATATGAACAAGCAAAACAATCCTGTCAGTGCCATCTCTTGTGATACTTCTCCGGATGTGCAGATTAATCTGAATATTCGGGGGCTCAAACCTTCCGCTACCGTTGCGATCAATGAGAAATCGAATGAGCTGATCAAAACAGGGAAAAAAATCTATAAGCTGGGGCTGGGTCAATCCCCTTTTCCGGTTCCGCAGCCTGTCATTCAAGCTCTTCAGGTTAATGCATTCCAAAAGGACTACTTGCCCGTTAAAGGTTTGTGGGAGTTACGAGAGACGATTGCAGAGCATCACCAACGATCCTTTGGCATTGAATGCTCCGCTGAAGATGTATTGATTGGTCCCGGTTCCAAAGAATTGATGTTCCTGATTCAGCTGGTCTATTATGGAGATCTTGTTATCCCCACTCCATCATGGGTTTCATACGTTCCGCAGGCAAAAATCATTGGAAGGCAGATTCGTCTTCTCCATACCAAAGCCGAGAACAACTGGCGTCTGACGGCAGAGCAGCTGGATCAATACTGTAGTGAGGACCCGCAAAGGCCCCGCTTACTGATTTTGAACTATCCTTCCAACCCGACCGGCAAGACCTATCCTCCCGAAGAGCTAGCCGATCTGGCAGAAGTCGCCCGGAAATACCGGATTCTTCTGCTATCCGATGAGATCTATGGAAAAATCCATCACAAGGGTTTGCATCAGTCCATCGTTCCCATGTATCCGGAGGGAACAGTATTCAGCGGCGGACTTAGCAAGTGGTGTGGCGCCGGAGGTTGGAGGCTTGGTTTGTTTGTGTTTCCGGGATGTTTGAGATGGCTACAGGAAGCCATGGCTGTTGCCGCCAGCGAGACCTTTACCTCTACCAGCTCTCCGATTCAATTTGCAGCCATCAAGGCATTTGAGGAAAATCCGGATATTGATCTTTATTTAACCAATGTTCGCAAAATACTTAATGTGCTGGGAAGCAAGTTGGCCGGCATCCTGAACAAGTCAGGCATTAAAACCCTGGCTCCCGATGGCGGTTTTTACCTGTTTCCGGATTTTTCACCTTTCAGGGATAAACTGAAATCGAAAGGCATTCATAACAGCAGTGAGTTGTGCGAAAAAGTGCTGGAGGAGGCAGGTGTGGCTATACTTCCCGGCAGCGAATTCGGTCAGCCCGAAGATGCCTTAACAGTTCGTCTGGCCTATGTGAATTTTGATGGTGACAAAGCCCTGCAGGCTGTTGATGGCGGAGAGGAACCTGATGACGCATTTCTAAAGCAATATTGCGGGGATACCTTGAATGCGGTGGCTATTATAGCGGATTGGATTCAGGCGTAACAGGAGAGGTCTGATAACGCCTCAAACAGTTAGAGGCGTTAAAGTGAAGCTTTTAAAATGCATAACGTAAATCTACAAAAACCTGGACGCCGTTTCCTTCGGGAGTCTGTTCCTTGCCATCAAGATCAGGCATCTCATCGTAGCGGGTTTTCACAGAACTCATTCCCATTCTCCCTCCAAACCCGTCGGCTCCCCAATCCGCAAAAACACCGGCAATGGTCACAACGCCGTTAGCGGATTCTTCATATTTGTCCAAGCAATCAAAACTTCCTTCTGCTTTGGTACATTCAAATCTGTAGTTGTAAGTAGAACCGCCTGTTCCGGCCGTAACTCCCATTCGCCAGCTGCTGGATCCAAGAGGTACGGAAAAGTTGCCATATAACATGGCATTGCTCATGGTAATAACCCTTTCCACTTCTGCAGTCCCTGTTCCTGCACTATCACTAACTTTGTAAAGTACCCCACCCAAAGCATACTGATACTTTGCTCCTATCGAAAATTTTTCTCCCAGGAAAAATTCTATGTACACTTCCGGTCCTGCCAGGGCATTTATTTCATCCCCGTCATAATCGCCTGTGGCTTTTCTAAAAGCATCCTCTTCAACAAACATATGCGCCAAGTAACCGATTCCGATATTGAAAATATGATCGTGTTCGTGTCCCTGCGCCATTGCAGATCCATTGGTCAATACAAAAACAAAACTTAATGAAATAATAATACGGGATAACCAATTAAGACTTTTTTTATTCATAACAATTTCCTTTCTGCAGTTATCAGGAAGGGAGTTCATTTAACTTTTAATTGAAACAAACTAGAGATAAAACAAGACTTTAACTTCTTATGTGAATAGAAATGCAACAATGATGAAATTTTAAGCCGTTCCCTGTCATTGACCTTGATTTCAAATTTCAGCGACCGGGTTACATTTTTTATACACTCCTTCGGTGGTAAATAACGGAAAAATTTTCTCTTTCGTTGTAAACGCTTGTTGTTCCTGTGTACACAATTTCTCCCCTTGGCAAGGTCTTCAGAATATGCAATCTAAAAGAATACAACTACGGTCAAAAAGAACCGGTCATCCGACAATAATCCAACTATTCAAAGCATCATAGAATAAATTATGGCTGATAAAGAGATCAAGCTGCCGGTGTTATTTACGGAAATTACCTGGGATGAAAGTGCTGCGGAGCGATATGGAAAGATCAATACCCAAAACCTGCTGTTGAAAGCAAAATCTGTCCTCACAGACATCGTTACCGAGCAAACAGGCAAAATTGTGCAGGCAAGTGATACTCAAATTTTTTGTACTTTTCCCAATACCCGAAAGGCGATGCAAGCTGCCTGTACACAGCAAAGGGCTGTTGACGGCGACAAGGTGCTGGCTAATATTCGTACAGGACTTAAAATCGGTCTTCATTACGGACCGGTCAAGCTAAGCAAGGATGATGTGACGGGAGACACAGTAAACATCGCTGCAAAAATAAAGCAGGTTGCCAAGCCCGCGCAGGTTCTGATTTCCAGAGATATGATGCAACAAATTCCCGCTGCCCTGGGCATTCAAATGCGAAGTACCGGGAAAATGAAAGTTAAGGAACAGCTCCAAAAAATCGATATTTTTGAAGCCAACTGGAAAGAAAACGTGGAAGAACACACCGTGTTTATAGAAGAAGACCTCAAGGCACAATCTTCCAATGCTGTCCTGATCCTTAAATTCCAGGGTAAAAAGTACAAGCTCAGTAAAAGCCGGACCTCGTTTCTGTTTGGTCGCAGTAATGATAATGACATCATCCTGGATGATGCCTCGATCTCCCGCAGTCATGCATCTGTGCGGTATGATAACGGCCGCTTCAAACTGATCGACCAGAGTACCAACGGGACTTACCTGCAAACTGAAGACAAAAAAGATCACTTCATTCACAAAACCGAGACCTTGTTGACAGGTAAAGGCGTTTTCTGCCCCGGCCATAAAATCGAAAAAAACCACCCGTTTTTGGTCTATTATTCTATGGTTGACAAGTAATAAATCGGCCTCGTTTCTGCATACATCCCATCCAGCAATTCTGGAAATCCAGAGGTTTTCGGGTCATTTCCAGGAGTTAACCAAAGCCTTGATCCTGCTGCTTTCGGGCACAGGAGCATCGCAATTGTAGTAGTGTCATCTTATTGTTTGGAATATCAGAGCAGATAGTCAGATCAGCGACCAGGCTTTCATGAACAGATACATCACCATCGCAGGATATATTCTGGAATTACCAATTGTACTTGGGATTTTGATCCTGATAGGCCTGTCGGTGATTACCGTAGTCGTGTTTTTTTATGGTGTGCATTTAAAGAAAGCGGTCATCAGGCGAATCGCTCTGTCGGTTTTTGTTGTCATCCTTATGGGAACTGCCTCCTGGGGTTTGATCTTCTCAGACTTTTTTAAAATGGAGAGAATTCCCAAAACATTGGATAGCCTGCAAGCAAACAATCTACAAACAAATATCGAATCCAATTCCCCGGACCTTAAGCTGAAGCATCGTTATACGACCTCCCGCAACCTTGCTAAACTCGGATTTGTGAAGAATGTTTTTGATGACGGAACCAATACCTATTTTTTTCTGAATACAGTTACAATCCCGAAAATACTGGTTGAAGATGCACTGGGCAATCTTATCGATCAAGGAGAGAATATCTCCGTCAAAACAATTACAGATCACCCTTTTCCAGTGATAGTGGCAAACGGACTTTCAGCGGTCTGGTACCTGCAGTTCAACGGCTTTGTCAGTCATGTCACTCAAAATCCGGAATTCAGGCCGTCTTATGACTCTCAATCGGTAAAAGTCTACTATTCCGATCTCTACTCCGACACCGTCAAGCTCCATAAGGACAGTTTCATCTGCGATCAGCAATCACCGGATGAACCTTCCAAATCAATCCCCAAAACCAGACATTACTTTGTTTTCAAAGGGTTGAGATATTACATCGATGATTGCAATTCAGATTTCTCCGGACAGGCTACAGAATAGTGTGGGGTGATTCTGCAGATATAAGTTATTCCTGTCGCAGATAACATTCAAAACATTCGACAGGTGAAGCCACTGTATTCGTCATATAGGGAGTTTAGAATGTGTTAAAATCATTAATCTTAGTCTCAATTCGGAAAACTTGATTTCCAGTCATTCCGGGCTCGACCCCATAAGCGCTAAGTTATTTTTACAAAGTTTTCGTCAACTGGGTCACCAAATACTGAGTCCTTTGGGTATTTGCTCCAAAGGAGCATCTTATAAAAGCATAGGGTGTAGCGTAGCGAAACCCTATGTTGACAGGTTCTACAGTTTTTATGCTCTGAAGGAGCATTTCAAAACCAAGGTTTGAAAATCATCATCTCGATAAAGCACTCCTTCAGAGTGCAAATCGAATTTTTATTTTTTACCCCGGGTTAACACCCGGGGCTTTTATGAGCTCCCCTGGAAGGGGAATATAGATCAAACGGTAGGGCGGGGCTACGACCCCGCCAACAGGCGAATCCCTTGGCGGCCACGTAGGCCGCCCTGCAGTTCGTTAGCAGAATTGAACGGAGTGTTTCGGAATAATCAAACAAGATCCTCACCCTTTCACAACCGCCAAAGGATGAAGCTTGACGATGGGCTCAATCAAGTCGGATTGGGCTTGAATGACCGCGTCGATGTCCTTATACGCTTGTGGTGCTTCACCAAGATCTCGCATACCCTTTGATTTGCCCCGGCGCAGCTTCTTCCAGCGATCAAACACCACATCGCCCATGGCCTTGTCGCACGCGTCGGTTGTAAGCGAACGGGAAGCCTGCATTCGACTCATTTTACGTCCTGCCCCGTGTGAGCACGATGTAAATGATTCTTCGGCGCCCAGTCCTTTCACAATGTAAGATGGCGCACCCATTGACCCCGGAATGATACCAATTTCGTCCTTCTTTGCAGATGTAGCACCTTTACGGTGAATCCAGACATTTTTATGAAAGTGATTTTCCAGAGCTGCATAGTTGTGATGAATATTGATTGGCTCCTTGAACTCCGCTTTGGAGAAAACGGTCCTGAATGCATCCATGAAACGATTCATAATTCTTCGTCTGTTTTCCCAGGCGTAATTTAGCGCCAATGTCATATCCTTCACATACGACTGACCTTCAGGTGAATCCGCCGGAAAAAATGCCAGATCTTTATTAGGGATTTGTATGTTCCATTTCTTATTCAACTCCAGGGCAAGTTTGTTGTAGTAGGTTGCAATGGTATGCCCCAGGTTTCTGGAACCCGAATGAATCATTAACCATACAAATCCTTCTTCACTTCCCTGAACCTCGATGAAATGATTTCCACCACCTAACGTCCCAAGGTTTCGATTGGCCAGTTTTTTTGCGTGCTCGGTAAACCAGCCCCGATCGGCATATTCTTCAATATCTTCATTGAATCCGTCCCAGGATTGTTTGGCATGATGGGCCTTCCCCTCACCACAAGGAATCGATTCTTTGATCAGCTCGGTTAATCCACGCAATTTACGTTGATTGGTGGCCGAAACAGAAATATTGGTTTCAACGGCCCCCATACCGCAACCGATGTCCACACCAACGGCATTAGGAATCACAGCGTTCTGGCAGGCAATTACACCGCCAATTGGCATTCCATACCCCTGGTGACAGTCAGGCATCAAGGCTACATGATGATATACCGCGGGATGCGAGGCCAGATCCGCAGCCTGGGACAACGCTCCATCCTCAACCTGCTCGCACCACGATTGAATCGGCACTTTGTAACCTTTTTCACTTTTAACCCATTTCATTTCGTACCTCTTTGTTTAATAACAAACGTTCATTTCAACTGTCCCACCGGTTTCTTGGTGTGCCTCAAAGTTTACATCCAAAAATCGCTGAATGATATCTATATTGGTAAGTATCTGATTACTAAGCGGTAATTCTCTAAATCTGTCTTGCTTCATTAGCATATAATTAATGCAAAATAACGTTGAGTTTAGCATGGGTCTTTGCCGATATTGCCGGTTATCTATTTTCCTATTGCTTGTCAGACGATTCGGGGATGAATTAAATTAGAATATTACAGAGTTAATTTATCTCAGCACCCAGGAAAGAGGTTATTATGGAATATCGCAGACTTGGAAAATCCGGTTTGAAAGTTAGTGCTTTATCATTTGGTTCATGGGTTACATTTGGCAACCAGGTTGATGTTGGCAAAGCAGAGGAATGTTTAAAAACAGCATATGACAAGGGAGTAAATTTTTTCGATAATGCAGAAACGTACGCAGCAGGGCAGTCTGAAACCATCATGGGAAAGGCTTTAAAGAATCTGGGATTTGATCGTGATTCCTATTCTGTGTCCAGCAAGGTTTATTTTGGTTGTAGAGCGGAGCCCAAGCCGACTCAGCGAGGCTTGAACAGAAAACACATAGTCGAAGCCTGTGATCAGGCTCTGCAAAGACTACAGTTGGATTACCTGGATCTTTTCTTCTGTCATCGACCCGATCCCGAAACGCCCATCGAAGAGACAGTCCGCACCATGCATAACCTGATTCAGCAAGGCAAGGTATTGTATTGGGGAACTTCGGAATGGTCAGCCCAGGAAATTATGGAAGCCTATAGCGTGGCCAGACAATACAATATGATCCCACCCACCATGGAACAACCGGAATATAATTTATTACACCGTCATCGCTTTGAACAGGAATATGCCAGGTTATACGAAGAAATCGGTTTGGGCACCACCATCTGGTCGCCTCTTGCTTCCGGCTTATTAACCGGCAAGTATTTAGACGGTACACCGGCTGATGCCCGAATTAATCTTCCCGGATATGAATGGATCAAAACCCGCTTCGAAAGCGAAGCAGGTCAACAAAGGCTGGCCAAGGTTGGGGAACTTGTCGATGTGGCCCGTGAAATAGGTACAAGCCCCACGTTGATGTCATTGGCCTGGTGCCTGAAGAATCCCAACGTAAGCACTGTCATGCTCGGAGCCTCCCGGGTTGAGCAGTTGCAGGAAAACTTGCAGGCGTTGGATGTAATAGAACTTCTAACTGATGATGTGATGGCCAAGCTCGATGAATTGACGAGTTAACCAAACGGATTTCTTTTTTTACATATTGTTTAAAACGGTAGGGCGGAGCTAGGTCTCCGCCGAAGGACATAATTGATCTTTTCAAAAATCTTAACCCAATAATAAGTTCCCTCCTCCCGACCAGGCTCTCACACCAATAAAATCTGGATTTTAACGCCCGATTGTGATAAACCTACTGGAAAAATTGAAGAATCGTCTCTTTTTCGGATCACAGTAAAGGAGGTTTAATCGCTATGAAATCATTCAAATTAACTCTAACTGTTTTATTGGCACCCCTATTTGTTATCGGTTGTTCTTCAGGCGGCAACTTCCCCAAGTTGGGAGAAATCAAGTATGATGAAACCAAAGACCAGACCTATATTGTTGATGATTGGTACAGGCAGGAAGGAGCGCCCATGGCCAAGCTTGGTTTTTGGGGTCGCATAATCAAAGAAGGCGGCAGGGTTAAATTTCAACCGGTTGACCTTTTAACCAAAAACTTCAAAATAGATCGCTACCCTATGCGAATCAGCGAGGCCAATCATGAAGAATTCAAGAAGCTGGTTGTCAATGTAAAAAAGATCACTCCTACCTATGGTGACATGGAAACCATAAAAAATGAAGAATACGATCTTTTGGTGTTGGCACCCAGTGCCTTGACAGAATTGGAGGACAAATTAAAACAACTGTTCCTGCAAGAAAACAGCCGATTACCGGATAGGATCAGAAGCGAAAACTTTAGATTCGTATCAAAGATTGTTGTGGTTATGCCTCATGACATCGCAGAGGCTCTGTTTTCAGATATTACCGGAGATATCGACTGGAATCTCTCAGATTCCGTTCCTAAAATCGAATATAAAAATAACAAAAAGAGAGTTTCCATGAATCTCCGCAACGGACAAATCATCGCCTACCAACTATCCCAGATCTGCTGGAAAGATGGCCTGATCATTGAGACCGTTGAGGATAGAGGACTGGATATAGATAACTGCCAACCTTTTAATGCTCAATACGGACAAGAAGAAGAGTAGAACCTGGCCAATTCTGTTTCCGGAAATCGTAGGGGTTGTTATTACCTCATGATCCATGACATAATACCGCCTTTAGCGCTTTACTATCACAATCCACGATTTTGGATTTGTAGGCAGAAAATCTAAACACACCGTAATAAATGGAGTATTATCGCCTCATTCCGGGTCTGCAGACTGTGTCATGAATGACGCAGAATCAAAATCTGCGCATGATGACCAAAATTCTTATTGTGACACAGTCTGCAAGTCCGGCATGACAAGACGCTAAAAGTGACGACAATATCAAAACCTTGCATATTAAAAAAAACCTCTGACTAACCTATGATCATCTACTACAAACAAATAAGACGTCTGCTAACGTTGTTCCAATCGGGCGGATTTCCCAAAATCAAGCTCATCAGGGCCTTTTTAGTTGTGGTTGGCTTGAACCTGATTTTCGGATGTCTGTTTTATTTGGCAGAGCACCCGGTTCAGCCTGAATTAACCCTTGCCGATGCTATCTGGTGGGGAATTGTCACCATGACCACAGTAGGTTACGGAGATTTTTACGCCCAGACCATTTGGGGAAGATTTGTCATATCATACGCTTGTATGCTGATTGGAATCGGTTTGATTGGGTATGTAATTGGATTTTTTGCAGAATATATTTTGGATGTTATTTCAAAGACAAAACGAGGACTCATGAAAATTTTTGATGAAAATCATCTGTTGATTTGCAACTATCCCGGCGAACAAAAAGTTATCGAAGTTGTTCAGGAAATCCGCTCTATTGATGAATACAAGAAAACGCCAATTGTTCTGATTACCGAAAACCTGGAAAAGATTCCGGACAGCCTGAAAGCCATGAACTTACAATTCGTCCAAGGCAATCCCACGGATGAGGATGTGCTCTACAAGGCAAACATTCTAAAATGTGCA
This sequence comes from SAR324 cluster bacterium, assembly GCA_028282825.1. GTDB lineage: Bacteria > SAR324 > SAR324 > XYD2-FULL-50-16 > XYD2-FULL-50-16 > JAHJTV01. Next base: position 18,570 of record JANQGZ010000129.1, on the reverse strand, counting down.
GGTGTTTTTATTCTGGCCAACCAGGCCAGTGAGCCAGACCCCGATGAACGCTCCTTTGCTGTAGGAACTATAATCGAATTGATAGAAAGTGAACATGGGATTCCAATCAAAACCATTGTTGAGGTCGAGCATCAAAAAAATCTCAAATTGATAAAACGATCATCGGTAAACAGCATGATCTCCAACGATGGCGTCACCAGTCGGTTGCTCGCCCATGAATTCAATTACCCGGGCATCTATGATATCATTCAGCAATTACTGGACAGCGATGAAGGCAGCCAATTTCACATCCAACCAACCAAACTGGTTGGTCAACGGGTTGTGGATATTCAGATGGAAATTATCAAGCATCCGACCAGAATGCAGGTTGTCGGCATCATCCAGAACGGCAGGAAAATTCTCAATCCTTCAAAGGAACAAAAGATAGAGGCCGGCGATCAGCTTGTTCTGCTGGCAGACCATATCAGCGATTTCAAAGAGATTGAGGATGCATTACTCAATCGCTGATCATCCTGTCTGGTACATCGATTCAATAGATTAGCCCTGTTTCGGTGGAATCAAACTCATTGCTCGTTCAGCCATGGCTGTGATTGTCAGGCTTGGATTAGCCCCGATGTTAGCTGAAACGGATGCCCCATTAACCACATAAAGTCCCCGGTATCCGAATACTTCATGGGAAGTATTGATCACACCGTTTTCGACGGAGCTTCCCATGTGGCACCCTCCCAGAATATGCGCTGTTGTTGATATGTTTCCCAGGCTTTCAGTTAGGATGTTTAAGGGTTCGCCACCGGAAAGTTCCGCAAGTTTTCTTGCAGCCTGATTAGCCACTGGCAAGTAGGTTGGTGCCGATTTCCCTTTTACCCCGACAGATCGCAGATTTTTACTCATGATGAAAGGCAGCCAGCGCTTGTATTTAAAGGCAATCCGATTATCCAGGTGCTGCATAACAGTTAAGACAGTGATGCGTTTGTACCAGTTTTGGGCAAACCAGTTTCGTAACAGTATCGAAGGTCTTGTAACAAGCATCCAAAGAGTTATAAACGAGCGAATAAATGGCGAAGGGTGATCGACCATTGGTCCCAGGAACCATTTCATAAAGTTGTAACCCTTGGGAAATCGGTTCTGGGTGATATGGGTATGATCGTCCGGATAGAAGTGGGAGGATATAGCCGTACCCCTTGTTAAATCAAGGTCCCGTTCCGCAGACAGTATACCGACGATTGCCTCACTGTTTGTTCGCACAACACTGCCAAGTTGATGCGATATCTTGGGCAAGGTTTTGGCAACATCCCGGCACTTGAACAATAATTCCAACGTTCCCAGAACTCCGGCAGCAATGATCACTTTTTTTGCTTTGACAGCTCGATACTTAACATGTCTTTTCACCGGATGCTTCATTCTCAATTCGTAATCACCATTGTTCAGCGGCCTTATCTGTTCAACCTTTCGACCTGTCAGAATCGTTGCTCCCAGGCGTTGAGCCAGATACAGGTAGTTTTTATCCAGCGTGTTTTTTGAACCATGCGGGCATCCGGTCAGGCACCTGCCACAAAGATAACAACCGTTGCGGGAAGGACCTTTTCCATTGAAGAAGGGATCTGGTTGCAATACTTCTGGCGTTCCGTAGTAAATTCCGTTTGGGGTTGGCCCAAAAGTCGCTCCGACATTCATCGCTTCTGCTGTTCGCTCCAGATAGGTATCCTGGGTATCAAAATGCGGATTTTCAGCTACCCCCAACATTTTTGAAGCCGTGTCGTAGTGCGGTGCCAGTTCCTCCTTCCAGTCAATTCCAAGCTTACTCCAGGAAGCATCGGCATAAAACTCATCTTTGGGTTTTAGTAACACTGCTGCATAAACAAGACTTCCCCCACCAACACCAACTCCTCCTACAATCGAGACATGCTTAAAATAATGTTGAGCAAAATACCCGGTCTGCCCGAGGGCAGGCATCCAGTTTAAGCGTGATACCTTGTTATTGCCTTCTTCCATATCTTCAGGCGTTACCCACTGGCCCTGTTCGATGACAATGACCCGATACCCCTTTTCGCTCAGCCTCAGTGCCGAGACACTCCCGCCAAAACCGCTTCCTATAATGGCTGCATCATATTCCATTATTCATCCTTGAAATCGTCTCACATAAACTGTTTTAAGCTCAAATACCATTCGAATTTCTATGTTGAGGCCAGCCTCAATTTGACAAACATCCAGGGAGCGATAAACACGGTGTAAAATCCAATCAGGGCATAGCGAATAAATCGAAACAGGGATGTCGGTTCAAGACCGGAAAACAAAAGCTTAAGCCCCAAATAGATCATAAAAAATACGAGTATCCCCAAAACATAAGACAATCCTCGTTTCATCCATGATGGCGCTATTTGAAATGTTAAGTAGCGCTCTTTGAATGACAAACCTATTGCCCCTCCCATTAATGTTGCACAAATGACAACTTCGTTGGCCAAAGGGTTAGGAATAAGCAGCAGCATAAGTAACGGACATACAATAGAAGCCAGCAATTGAATTCCAAAGTGAAGTCCGGACACCCAGCTCACCAGGAGATCCTCGAACTTAAGGATAAACACCAGCAAAATCAGCCCTACAATATACCCTCCCACCAGATCCGTAGGAAAGTGTACTCCCAGGTACACCCTGGAAAGGGGAACCAGTATGATTAATGCAATCGCTAAGACCCTGAACCACCGACTCTCCAACCACTTGTAAAGATATCCCCAGACAAACAAAGCGTTCTGAGTATGCCCACTCGGCATACCGCCACCGGCAGCATCAACAATGGCTTTAACCGACGGATCATATTGAAAGGGCCTGGGAGCAGCCGCTATCGCTTTGGCAATCGAATTAAGAAAACCGGAAATGAGAAAGAACACGGTTAAGCGCAACCCGATTTTTTGATCGATACTCCAGATCAGCAACGGTAAAACCAGCATGTAAAACTCCTGATCACCGGTTATAGTCAGTAAAGTAAACGGTATGTCCAGTGTCGGACTGGCCTGCTGCATCCAATTGATCAAATCGATTCCCCATTGATAGGTGGCTTCCATCTCCATCGCTCCTTTATTAATTCGAACAAAACACCATCGTTAACTGGATTTATCAGAGTATCATCAGTATTTCTTATTTATGACATAAGAACTATTAGGGTTACAATTTCCGCATATTGCTTTAGCATGAGGTCTTAAATACTGAAAAAAACAAAGACTTGATCCATCAACCCTAAGTTATTTGTCGACTCAAGTTCCGCACCCGAAATTCTGTCTTGTATATGTTTCAAAGGCCCGGCAAACAGCTTCGAACCTTTCAAAAGCTGCCGGCTTAATCGATTTGCCCGATTAAGAGCACCTGTGGACCACAATTTTTAACAATTTATAATGGCGTGCAGCGAGTCATTGCTTATTCTGAATTCTGACGCCTGAATTCTTTTTCAAGGATTATACAAATTGCGAAATTTCCAGGCAACAGAAGACACATAAATTCAAAAACGTAAACTTTACATACCAATCTCCTGACTATCTTCCAATGAAAAACTTCCTTTTATATGCATCCACAGTCCTGATTTGGGGATCAACCTGGCTGGCGATTACCTTTCAGCTGGATACGATTGCCCCCATGGTTTCAGTAGCTTATCGCTTCACGCTTGCGGCGATTATTCTGTTGATCTATTGCAAGATAAAAGGGTTGAATTTAAATTACAAATCGAAAGATCATATCTATTTTGCCTTGCTGGGATTTTTTCTGTTTTCAATGAATTACTGGTCTGTTTATATCTCGGAAATCTATATTACCAGTGGACTGGTGGCTGTTCTGTTTTCCTCGATTGTTTTCTTTAATACTTTTAACGGATACTTCATTTTAAAATCTCCAATCACTTTGAATATGATCATTGGTGCAATCATTGGTTTCGCCGGGATCGCACTGACATTTGAGCATGAAATCCAGTCCTTTGAATTTTCGGATCATAGTGTATTTGGACTAATCCTGGGGTTTATCGCGGCTTTTTCAGCATCCCTGGGAAACATAACTGCAGAATTTATTTCCCGACGCGGATTGCCTGTGATGCAGACCAATGCTTTGGGGATGGCTTACGGCGCGATTGTGATGCTGGGAATTTCATTGATAACCGGGCAAGCCTTTGTCATTCCCCAGACTTTCTCCTACATCAGCTCTCTTCTTTACCTGTCTGTTTTTGGCTCAATCGTCGCTTTTGGACTCTACCTGACATTGCTGGGTCGTATTGGTTCTGCAAAATCCGCTTATGTGGCTATGCTGATTCCCGTGGTGGCTTTGGTATTTTCCACCGTATTTGAAGATTTTCACTGGTCGTTATCCACTTACATCGGTGTGGGACTGATCCTTGCCGGTAATTACATACTGATGCAAAGCAAAACCAAAATCAGTCTGAAGAGTTCCGTTTTGAAAAATTAGACTTGCCGGTAACTTGAAATCAGGCGTTCTGATTAGACAATAGTAAGACTAGATACGCAAGGTATGTAATTCTGCTTCCAAGCTGTCTCTGTTGATGTGAAGAGTTGCCAGGGAAATTGGCAGCTTGAAGCGTCGCGGTCCGGCACTTATCTCCGCATTGCCAATATCACCGGCATGAATAATTAAATCAGAGCCTTCCAGCACCTCGATTGCTTCCGGTCTCAATAACTTATGTGTATCGGAAATGATTCCCAGTTTAGTCATAAACGTCAGTCAGCACAATAACGGTTAATACATTTATGTTGATTGAGTTACCTTTGCCTCCTGCAAGATCCATTCGCGAAACAGACGAATTTTTTCCTTGTCTTTATCTTCTTCAGTCGAAACGAGATAATAAGAAGAATCAGAATCCACAGTGACATCAAACAAACGGACCAATCGCCCCTGGGCGATATCGTCTTCGACCAGAACCGACCTTCCCAGGGCAATTCCCTGGCCTAATACTGCTGCATTCATCACCATTTCGGACTGATTAAAGATCGTTCCTTTACTAACATCAATACCTTTGACTCCGACGATTTCCAGCCAGGTCTTCCACAATCCGGTATACCTGGTATATGGCCCCGCAATGTCGTGAATTAAGACATGATCTTTCAAATCTTCCAGGGTGCCGGGTGCGCTGTTTTCTTCGAGAAAAGCCGGGCTGCACACTGGAAAAATCTCCTCCTTCATCAAAAGTACCGTATACAAACCAGGATAATTTCCCTTGCCATAGCGAATGGCAATATCAACATCCTCTGTATGCAAGTCAACCACCCTCCCTTCACTGGATATTTCCAGCTTAATCTGAGGATGAAGATCACTGAATTTTCGCAGCCGAGGCATGACCCATTTTGAGGCTAATGAAGGAATTATACTGATTTTTAACGTATTTTCCCCTGGTTTATCTTCCTGCAATTCTTCAATAGCATCGTGTATCGATGTCAATGAAGCCCTTACAACTTCAGCCAGTTTCTCTCCTTTCCTGGTCAATGTCAGGCTGCGTGGCTGACGGTGAAACAACGCAAAGCCCAGCTGACCTTCCAGTTGTTTAATTTGTTGGCTGATCGCTCCCTGGGTCACAAACAGTTCCTTTCCGGCCAAGGTAAAACTTTGATGACGAGCTGCAGCCTCAAAAGCATGCAATGCATTTAAAGAATAGTGTGCGGTACTCATAGAGGTCTGTTATTAGGTTTGGTGAAATCAGTTTATTAGCAATGGATTAGTTATTCTAATCCAATTCTTTTAAAAAGATAACGCAAATTATCTAATGCCAGACATGAGAATTCATGGTTTGTCACGACCATCTTTTTTGCTGCAAAATAAAATCAACTTCAAGTTTTTAATTAGTGCCTGAACGAAAACCAGTTTAACCCATACCAATAAATGCTTTAAAAGCAGCTTGGTATTTTGAAGGTTGGTGCTTTCAGCGATCAGCTCTCAGCCGTTTTTTCCTTGTAATTGGAATGTTTTAAGCTGAACGCTAAAAGCTGACGGCTGACAGCAACTTAATCTTCAAGCTGAATTCCGGCATCTGGCACGAAACTGGATAAGGGTTTAGCGACTTTCCGTTCAGGCACTAATTAACCACCTAATCATCAGGAGGTAACATGACTGCTCATTGCGAACGAATAAATTGCATGGCTGGAAGTAACACCAACAGACCAGGAGAAAGAGACGTTTTAAAAGACATCTGGGTTTTAGTTCGGGCTGGAATCAGGAATCTTAGCAATACCTGGAAAACCCGGCGGAGACAGCAGCGAGAACTCCACCATTTAAGTGATCGTGATTTAAAAGATATTGGTATGACGCGTCATGATCATGGAAATCGATACAATTCCCATTTCTGGTTTGTCTGAATCACAAAAGTCAGACTTAGGGGATCTGTGAAGTTGCGTCTCGATAGAGACCTGCAATTGATCTATTTTCCCTTTCAGGGGAGCTCATAAAAGCCCCGGGTGTTAACCCGGGGTAAGAAATAAAAATTCGATTTGCATTCTGAAGGAGTGCTTCGTCGAGATGATGATTTTCAAACCTTGGTTTTGAAATGCTCCTTCAGAGCATAAAAACTGTAGAACCTGTAAACATAGGGTTTCGCTACGCTACACCCTATGCTTTTATAAGATGCTCCTTTGGAGCAAATGCCCAAAGGACTCAGTATTAGGTGACCCAGTTTTCCCCGAAGCGGAAAGGCATTATAGCCACCGGCTTTGATACTTCACCCCTAACGGGGCTACAAAAGCATGAAAAGCAGTTTAGCGCTTATGGGGTTTGAACCGAAGTCTGGCAGCGGCCCCAACAAGCTGAAATCTACTTGGGATAATTCACCAACTGCCCTGCCCAGTTCTTGAGGACGTAACCGTCTTCCGTATCTTCCAAAAGATTGGAAGGATGGAGAGAGACTTTACCCCCGGGTGGATCAACGATATATGTGGGGACAGCCAAACCGGAGGACCTTTTGCGCAATTGTTCCACCAAATCCAACCCAACGTTGATATCCGTTCTGAAATGAGAAGCCCCTGTTACCAAATCACAATTGAACAAGGCATAGGGCCTGATACGATTCCTGAGTAGCTTTTCCATTAAACTTTGCAGGGTATCGATATCATCATTCACACCTTTTAAAAGAACCGTCTGGGAGGCCAACACACAACCGGCATTTACCAACTTTGAAATTCCCTCTTCCGTTTCAGGGACCAACTCATCGGGATGTATTACGTGCAGATTAATGTAAATCGGAGGGTATTTTTTTAAGAGACCAAGTAAGTTATCGTTCACCCGCTGTGGAAGAACTACCGGGACCTTCGTTCCAATGCGAATGAGCTGTATGTGCTCAATCCCATGAAGTGCTGAAATGATCCATTCCAGTTTCTTATCGTCAAGAAACAAAGGATCACCTCCACTGATAATTACTTCCCTGGTCTGCTTATTTTGGGAAATATAGTCGATACCGGCCTGGAGTTCCGTTTTACCGGCGTTGAATGGTTTCAAGCCTGTCATCCGCGACCGGGTACAATAGCGACAGTAGGTCGCACAATTGTTAGTCACCAGGAATAAGACCCGATCCGGGTAACGATGAACAATTGTCGAACAGGGAGATTGCTCCTCCTCCCGCAAAGGGTCATGCATTTCATGGGGAGACAGTTCCAATTCCTTTGAATCAGGAACGACGGTTTTCAAGAGTTTTTCCGAATGTTCGGATCGCTTGATCAGGGATGCATAAAAAGGCGTCACTGCGAAAGGGATTTTACTGGTGAATCGCTGGAACTCAGCCGTATCCTTTCCCAGATAATCAAAAAACTCCTTGATCCCCGTATATCTGGATCTCAATTGCCACTTCCAATGATTCCAGCCGGCAGTGAAACCTGCTTTTGCCCGGGAAGGACTGTGTTGAATGTCTAACGCCATCTTATCGCTGCTCTATCCGGTTAAATGATTAAACAACGGTCACGGGACGTTCCACAACCGGTTTTTGCTATCTGTTTAAAATGACCTTTTTGAACGCAAACAGTAAACCCCGGGAATGGAAATCGACTGTTATTTTAAGCGTTCTCACCGCAATCATCTTTATACGTCGTTTGCAGCCCGTCATATAAATTCGTTTAATCAAACAACTTTTCCAGCCAGATTGAGCTGATGTAATTGCCATGCTTTTTTGCATATTCGTTAAACACACCGATTTCCCTGAATCCAAACCGTTTGTGCAAATTGACCGAGGCTTCATTTGGGAGGGCAATACCTGTCAAAGCCCTGTGAACACCCTGATTCGGTAGCGCCGGTAATAAACGCCCGTATAGTGCAGACCCGATGCCTCGCCCCGTTACTTGATCATGTAGATAAATGGTCACTTCAACAGTACCTGAAAACGCAAGATCCGGGCGATACCGCTGCGAACAGGCAAAACCCAAAACACTGTTGTTTTCCAAAGCCACATAGATTTGATATTTGCTTTCCGGACTAAACTGCTCAAACCACCTGAGTCGATTCTCATAGCTCATGGGAGCTTCCTCGAACCTTGCGTTGGAGGTTTCGATGTAGTGATTGAATATTTTCGTAATCTCATGCAGGTGGGATTTATCCCCAAAAACAATATCCATTGAAGGTCCTCACTTGATTAGCTTTTTTCGATTCAAATCCGGGATTGTTGAAACATTTTTGGGTGTCCGGAAGTAATGGCTGCAGGATGCGAATAGGAACCGGACCCTAACCGGTCGCAATGCATGTCAACCGGAGGGTTCGGTTGAGAGGAATTTTTTGATGCACTATTTACAGTTCTTTTTCCAGACAATCGAATCAGATCGCCAAATATAGGTGGATTCCCCATCCCAGTTTGCATCGATTAACCAACAACGGGGACTTGTCTCATTTCGAATAGTTATAATACCCAAACATTTTTCTTTCAGAGCAATACAATTTGTTTCGCACTTTTCTTGCTCACACATTGAAGGCCATCCGCATCCTAACTTTTTTGTGATGTAGTTGTTCATCTCAGGAACAGTATCGTGACCTCTTTTGAAAACAGAAAATCTACAGTTAGTTGAATAAGCATTGTCTGAGCCACAGAAGTCGGCAATCATCGATTGATACAATTCACAGATTTCTTTACTTTTTTCAGGACGTGCTCTTGAGATGGCAATCAAGACTGATTGTTTAATTCCGTTCATTCCTGACTGTTCAGACTCACCAAACGAATTTGCATTGCGACCGGCTAAAGTTATTGAAATACCTGAACCAGTTTCAGATAAAGAAATCTTGTACTGGCAATCATTGACGTTGATTCCTGCAAACCCTGGTTTTTCGACCGGTTCAATATACTGACTGACCAATGGGATTGCAAAATCTGAAATCGTGATTGGATTGTAATCCCCTGGTTTATCGACAACCAGATAACATGTGCTTGCATGGGCAAAAGAAGACAAGAATAGGAATAAAATTGATGATGCTATCAACAGTGATTTTTTATCCATTTTACCTCCTGTTTTATGATCAGCTGTATCTACTCTTTGCAAGAAAATCCAACCGGATACTCGTGAAAACCATCGAAAATGTCTACGTTTGCAAAAAGCTCTTGATTTCGTCCTGGCAGTTTTTGTGAGTTAACTCTTTGAGTTTCTCCACTCGTTCAGCCAGCCACTCCAACTGCTCTTTGCTAATGTGGAAGTTGTCCATGTCATACCTGGAATCGATATAAGCTCGTTTCAGAAGGATAAAGTTCTGTTTTTCCTCTTCTGTGGATTGGGGAAAAATTGATACAAAGGAACGGTGCTGATTAATCACCAGCTTGTTCAACTTATCTAAATCATGGAGTTTGGGTTTGTAGCCGGTAAACACCAGCAGGATCGTCATAAAGAAACGTTCGGTGGCCTGGTGAAGATGAAAAGCTGCCAACAGATATTCGTTATCTTTCATATCATGATTGTAACTACGAAGAAAACTTTTCGCACTCTCAAACCATTTTTGGAAATGCCGTTCGGCTTCCTCCTTCCGTTCTTCTGCCGTTAACTCCATTGGTTCGGCTAGTTCACAGCGTTTGGAATCATAGAGCATGATCCCTTCTTTTTGAATATCCCGATAAAAATAGCGTCCTTTTTTCAGTTCATTGTTAAGGGTGCGAATATCGATAACCAAGAGGTTCACCCAGGTACGAAGCAGTTCATTGCGTTGCAGCTTTTTTTCGACTCTCGACCAATAAGCCCATTTTTGGGCGGTTTCGACCGATGGTGTCACCACTAAAATATCAAAATCGCTTTTATATTCGTAAACAATGCCGTCCTCGCCGGTATAGCGGTCCTCAACCCAATCCCCCCTGGCATGGCTTCCAAACAGGAGAATCATTTCCGTTTTTTTTCCTGTCTTTTCCAGGATAATGGTAACAATATCCTGCAGCTCTTCTTGTTTAATTTCCGGTAAATGGTCCAGGGAGGTCTTCATAGTGAAAGTTATTTTGTGGTCATTTAAAATCAAAATTATTGACGATACAGCTGTATTTTATGCTCCAAGAAAAGAAAAATCTCTACCAAAAATTTACTATCACCGATATTTCACCCGCTAAAGCCGGTATCAGGCGATTCACACAGGGAGAAGAACGACAGGAGGATGAATTCGATTTGTATGCTGTTATTAAACTTTTAAATTGTCCATGGTCATTTTAGCAACACCAGGGCAGTTTAAAGCTTTTTCAAATTCAGGATGCTTCTTTTCTTCAACTGTCTTAAATCCAATGCTTTCATAGGCCTTCCGGGCAGCTAAATTCCCAATTAGGATCAACAACTCTGCTTTTCCGAATCCTGCCTCAACACCATTTTGTAAGGCAGATTGCAATAGTTTTTTACTTAGACCCAAGCGCCTGTACTTTGGTTTCGTTGCAACCATGTCTATTACCCACGAGTCTTTATCCGGTTCGATAAGACAAGTTGCGTAAGGAGCCATTCTGCCTAGGACTGGATCTATTAAAGGTTTTGGCAACACATCTACGAGGGCATTGATAAAACATTCGTCCGTCACCAGATTAGGATTAAATCCGGCAAGTGCTGCTGCGGGATTTCCATCAACCTCTGCGATTAGATATAAACTAAAATGGCAAAACGAAATATGATTGGAGACTATCAGCTTTTCAAGGTAGTTCAACCGGTCATCTTCTGATTCAGGAAAGACCAGGTTCCATAACCCTGAACTATCTCCCAAGTGAGAGTGGGATGCTTCTAAAATTATCCATGAAAGGAACTTTGAATCTTTTGGAGTTGCTTTTCGAATTGATATTTTCATGTCCCTGTTTTTTGTTAAGGGCTTTCGAAATCAGTAAGTTAACGTGATTTCATAAAAATGTAACGCCAGGATTCAGCGTCCACATGCAAGAATTTGCCGTTCACGAAAGACTTGACGGAAACTTGGATGTGTGAACTCACCAAAGATCAGCCGGCGGTCGGCTTAATACATCTATTCGGTTTTACCGGCTCGTGATTTCCTAATCGCGTCGAGAATATCTTCTGTAGTCGCTTTGGTTTTTATTCCGGGAACATCAAATGGAGATTCTGGGCTAGTTTTAAACACAACAGAGAAGGTTTCACCTCCTCTCCTCTTAATAATTACTTCTTCTTCTCGTGCAATATCGAGCACTTCTGATAGACGTTGCCTAGCCTCAGAATATGTGTAGACTTTCACGTATTTACCTCAATTATTTTTGTTCCGTTTTCTATCGCGACGTTCCTTAAACGCCTGTCAAGTGTCAACAACGGCAAATTCAAAGTTGCAGCGCATTCTAAAAAATATGCATCATATGCATAAACATTGAACTTTGTTGCAAGTTCCAATGCCTCCCGAATATTTGTCCTATATAGTTCAACTTGGATCGATAAAGTACTATCCCAGCCGCTTGTTACTTCCTCGGCTTCAAGTATATGCCTCTTCATCATTGCAGTTAAAGCATTGCCAATTTCAAATGGTAACACTTCAGGGGCAATAAGTTGATGACCTGTCGTAAGTCTTATAATTTCCGGTTTCTCTGGCTCATTTAGAGCGACAGCAAGAAACGTGTTAGTATCAGCTACAATTTTCATACGTACAATTGTACTTCAGTTTATTGATATCCGCAATTGTGAACTGACCTGCTTATTAAACAGAATTTTTTCTATGATTTTCGGGTTAAAAACGAAATAGCTACAAAAAACTTATTAAGGATTATCTGATTATAAATGATTCGCAGCCAATTCTATGAATCATATTAAAGAGCTGTTATATAATAAAGCTCCAAAGGAGCGACAGATAGTAGCCAGTGGTGAAAACCACTGGGAAAGAATTAAGTCCGTCAACCAGAGTCCTGTAGGGACGACACAAAAATCTGCCAAATCCAATTTTTGTGCCGTTCCTCCGGAACTCTGGAAAGTGGGCGATTGGTCTACCAGCGGTTAAAACCGCTGGCTACTATCTGCCGCTCCAAAGGAGCTTGATACCGGTATGAAAAGTGTTTATAACGATAAACCCGGACTTAAAAGTTTTGATATCGCCAAGGTTGGCAAACAGGAAATTTGGCTAAAACAATCTTCGAGCGGATGGTATTCCAAGAGCTGCATAATGCCATGTGCCAAGGCCAGCACCCCATGGTTACCAAAGAATACCTGAAAGATTTACTTTAAAGCAGAAGCCAGAATCTCGATGGGGTGAAGGGGTTTTCTGGAGGTGCCGTCTTTGATTTGTTGGCGGCAGGAGGTGCCGGCGGCAGCGATGACGGTGTTTGAATCTGAGTTTCTTACAGCCGGAAACAGGGAGAGTTCCCCGATCTCCATGGAGATATCATAGTGCTCTTTTTCATATCCGAATGAACCGGCCATGCCGCAACAACCGCTGTTTATTTCGCTGATGGTTGCGTTCTTGATTAACCCGAGCATTTCGATGACCTTGGCAGCAGTTCCAAATGCTTTCTGATAACAATGGGTATGGACCTTGATTACTTGGGGCTGGCCTTTTTCTGTAAGTGTCAACCCAAGTTGGCCCTTGCTCTTTTCGCTAACCATAAATTCTTCAAAAAAGAAGGCGTTTTCAGCGACCAGGTTGGCTTCTTCAGATTGCAAAAGACCCGGGTACTCATCACGCATGGTGGCGATGCAGCTAGGTTCCACACCGATGATGGGAATACCTTGTTTAGCATAGGTTGCAAGGATTGCCACATTATGAAGAGCATTGGTTTTCGCTTCTTTTAACAACCCCTTTGATATCATGGGACGTCCGCAGCACTTGGACTTTTCAGGTAGTAAAACGTCATAACCGGCAGCCTCAAGTACCTCGACTGCTGCAACACCGATATTTGGTTCATGATAGCTTAAATGACAATCGTCCCATAATAGAACCTGTTTTTGATTCTTTCCTGTTGCAGTTTTGTGATTTTCAAACCAGTTTTTGAAGGGTTGATGAGCCAACAATGGCAGTTCACGACGTTTGTCAATTTTAGCAGTGCGATCCAGCAACCCCCGGAAGAGCGAGTTTCTGTATAACGCATTGAATAAACGCGGTGCTTTACTTCCCAATCTGCTGGAGAAAGGCATCATAGCAAACAGTCTGCTTCTCAAGGGAGTACCATGACGCTCCTGGTATAAGGCCAGAAATTCGGATTTTAACTTAGCCATATCCACCCGACTGGAACACTCTTCTCGGCAAGACTTACATTCCAGACATAGATCCAATGCCTCCTTAACGGCTTCGCTTAAAAAGCCATCTTTACCCAGGTAACCGGTCATGGCATTACGAAGAGTATTGGCCCTTCCCCGGGTCGAATCTTTTTCCTCAAGGGTTGCACGATAAGATGGACACATGGTGCCTGATACCTGTGCCCGACAGATGCCCTGTCCGTTGCACATCTCAACCAGCTTTTGGATACCACCCCAATGGGAGTAATCAAAATATGTTTGCTCCGGAACAAAGGGGGTTTTATAGTTGGGATGATATAAAAGCCAATCTGTGTTCCAGGGTTCAATGAAGTCGACAATTTTCAAGGGATTGAACAGACCTTTGGGATCAAAAACTGCTTTAACCTCTTTGAATGCCTGGTGAAGTTCAGGCCCGTACATTTGCTCATTAAAAAAGCTTCTGGCCAGCCCCTCTCCATGTTCACCGGTCGTGGTTCCCTGGTGGGCAATAGCGATCGACATGATCTCTTTGGACAGAACCTCCAAGTTTTTTAGTCCTTCCTCTGTCCGCAGGTTTAGATTCATCCCCATGTGCAGACATCCTGCTGAGGCATGAGCATCAAAATTTATATCGATACCATACCCTTTTCCCATTTCGACCACATCCGATGTATAATCCACCAGTTTGTCCACCGGTACGGTTGCATCATCAATCACCCAGATCAGTTTATCATCCCCGGTTTTGCTCATCAGCAGACCCAACACCGATTTCCGTACCTGCCAAACACGAGCTATCTCTTCAGATGTTTGGCAATGGGTGATGGTATTTTTATAGCTATCCTGTCTTAGACTTTGTTCCAGCTTCTCTGCCTGCTTGTCCATGTCAGTCTTATCAATACCGCTGAATTCAACGATTAAAACCGCCTTGGGTAAACCATCCACAAACTTCTGGAGATGGGGCTTGAATACCGGGTGATCATAAGCCGCTTTGAGAACGGGATAAGACATCAGTTCCACAGCCGAAGGATTGAATTCCAAAATCCGGGGGACCTGTGCGAGGGCTGAAGACTGATGATCAAAATTCAGGATCATCAAACGAACATAGTTGGGCCTCGGAACCAGCCCTATCTTCAATTTGGTAATTCCAGCCAGGGTACCTTCACTGCCAACGATAAGTGAAGCCAGATTCAGCTTACCATGCCGGATCATGTTTTTTTGTAACCGATCCAGACCGTAACCGGCGACATTACGCCAGGTATCGGGATAGCCGGTTTCGATCTCCCTTTGGTATCGATTTATGATGTCCGGAACCTGCTGATAAACTGCGCCCAGAACACCCTTTTGACCGGCAAACGAATCCAACCGGGACATCTCTTCTTCCTTGAAGCGAACAGTATTACCATCTGACAGAACTGCTTCCAATTCCATGATGTGATCGGCAAACATCCCGTATTTTATTGAATGAGAGCCGGTCGAGTTGTTTCCAGCCATTCCCCCAAGAGTTGCCACGGCACTTGAAGAAGGATCGGGGCCGACCATCAATTGATCCTTCAGCAAACAATTGTTCAAAACATCCAACACAACACCGGACTCCGCTTCTACCCATTTATCATCAGCATTTACCTCAACAATGCGGTTCATATATTTGGAATGATCGATGATCAGGCCGGTACCGATGGTCTGCCCTGACAGACTGGACCCGCCTCCCCTGGGAATGATCGGTACTTCATGTTGACTGGCCAAGGTTATGGCAGCAGAAACATCTTCCGAATCTTTAGGAATAACAACACCCACCGGAAGTTTCTGAAAGTCGGAAGCATCGGTGCTGTATAGATTTCGAGTCAAGGTATCAAAACGGACTTCACCAGCAACGGCTTTTTTCAGTTCCGCGATCAGTGCTTTGATTTGTTGCTGGTTGTGGGATTCTGGTTTCATGTTTGGTCTGCGCGATATATTCAGCGGGTTTGTGGTTCAAAATGCTGTTTAGGTCGGGTTGATGGGCAACGAGTTGCCCATCCTACAATTGTCCAAGATGTCATTCGTCTGTTGTTTATTTTAATCCCTTCACAATTGGAAGGATATTTTCTGCATATGGGATAACAAAACCTTTTCCTGTCAGTGAGTTCACAAAACCAGCTGGATTATCCACGTACATGAATCCATAGTTTTCGGTTTCTGTTTTGCTGAAATTAGAAACCAGGGTCACTTGGAACCGGTTTAACAGATCTGCCACTCGATAGGCTACATAGGCAGGCATGCTGAATGTTTTGTTCAAAACCTTGCCTATTTTTTCCGGTTGATTTTTATACTGGCTTAAGACTTCGCCAAATTCTGCGTTTCCAATACCTTCCGCGGCTTCAGCCACGAACAGAATCTTACCACCCGGTTTCACCGCATGCACGGCGTTGAACAGCGCCTTTGTAGCCTGATACAATTGCCCGTCGGTACGATAACCGCCTGCTGAGATCAAAGCGAAATCCGCAAGTTCTTTAATTGAGACGCAACACGCCCGATTGACCTGCCGACAGCCTTCCTGAAAAATATCTTCAAGCTCACCGGCATTGGCGTAAAATATCTCGCCCTTGCCATTAACGGCAACTCCAACAAAGGTACTGGTCTTCCCTGCCAGGAACATCTCGGCAGCTTCCTGCATGTCTTCATGAATCGGGTTTCCTTCAAGTATGCCCTGTTGAACCTTTGAATGCGGTGAACCATCCGCAAGAAAAGCCAGGGCATGGTTTTGTTGAATGGACTCATAACCGGCTATTCCTGGCAGAATGTATTTTCGACCGCCGCCAAACCCCGCTATTAAATGATGGAGCAATCCTCCGAATATGATAATATGGTCAGCCTCAAAAGCTTCCCTGGATATTGTAACCCGTGTTCCTCTTGAGGTCGTTCCTATCTCGACCAAACGTTCCTGATTCTTATTTGCAGAATTTATAACCTGGTATTTTTTGGCGACGGTAGAACCAACCAGGCTGGGGAAGGTTTCGAGGGGGAGATCCTGATGGGTTCCCAAAGCAATTAGAATGGTAACATTTTCAGATGTTGCTCCATTTTCAACCAGGGTATTAATGATTTCGGGAACAAATAGGTCTCCCCTGGCCCAAAGCCGTGTATTATCCGGAACAATGATGACTATTTTTTTGCCGGAAAGTTTCGCCGGGGCATGAAGACGAACACCGGCCCTAACAATTTCCTTGGCGTCTGAAAGAGGCAGAGCGGGAATATCCTTGCCTTCAATAACCCCGATGATCCGGTCATCAGGCAAGGACAGTTTCAAATGGTCATGGCCCTTTTTTAATTCCAGTTTCATTAACTTGCTGCTTTGTTTTTTATTTTATTGGTGGATCCGCTCTACATTTACTCTGTTGTGCCGTTCCTTTGGAACTCAATACCTTCAGGGTAATCTCCACCAGTGGCTAAAGCCACTGGCTACTATATACCGTCCCTACGGTACTGATAAGTTGCAAAAGGATGTGGTTAAAGTTACAAACCACACATTTTATTGAGTCTCTCTCAAGATTAATCCCTTACTCCCCATAGACCACTGTCGGCAGCCAGGTTACAAGAGCCGGAAACGTTGCAATGATCGCTAGACCGATCAACTGCAACAGAACAAAGGGAATGATCCCCTTGTATAGGTCGACTGTTGTTACTTCCTTCGGACACACGCCCTTTAAATAAAAAAGAGACGGTCCAAACGGCGGCGTCATAAAAGAGGTCTGCAGATTGACGGCAAACATGATGGCAAACCAGAGAGGGTTGTATCCATATTCAATCACGATTGGGGCAATTACCGGAATATGAATATAGGTAATTTCAATAAAATCCAGAAAAAAGCCAAGGATAAAAATGAAAATCATGACCATGGTAACCAGTTGCCAGCCTTCCAGATCCAGGAAGGCTACAAACTCCCGCAACTGGTCATCGCCTCCTAATCCCCTGAACACCAACGCAAAACAGGTTGCTCCCATAATGATGATGAAGACCATACAGGTCATTCTGATAGTGCCCTTGGTTACTTCATGAAGCATCTTGAAGTTCAACTTGCCGTTGATTACTGTCAGAATCACAGCGCCAACAGCTCCCATGGCACCGGATTCCGTCGGTGTTACAATCCCTGCAAAAATTCCACCCAGAACAACCAGGATTAAAAACAACGGGGGTATCAGCGCTTTTAGAATCCGGTTGATTAACTCCTGATCAAAAACAGGTGCTGAACCATGAACAGGGGGCACATGTCTGGAGTTAAAAAATGAGGAGAACCAGATGAACACACAGTATAACCCGACCAGGATCAGTCCCGGAATCACGGCCCCGATAAACATGTCCCCGATAGGAACCTCCATTACCGGCCCCAACAACAACAGAACAATACTTGGAGGGATGATTTGTCCCAAGGTTCCGGAGGCAGCCACGGTGCCGGAGGCAAATGATTCGGAATAACCGTTTTTCAGCATAGTGGGCAGGGACATGAGGCCCATGGTCACTACCGTTGCCCCAACGATGCCTGTGGAAGCTCCGAGCAGAGCACCAACAACCACAACAGAAATAGCCAATCCGCCCCTTTGATTGCGGAACAAGACCTCCATGGTCTCCAGCAACTCTCTTGCCAATCCGGATTTCTCCAGCGTCAATCCCATGAAAATGAACAGTGGTACCGCCATGAGCATGGTGTTGCTCATGACTCCATACATGCGTAGCGGGAGCAAATCAAAAAATTCGGGACTCAGCCCGACCAGTCCAAAGAGGAAGGACATCCCCATCATGGTGAATGTGACGGGAAATCCTTTCACCAGGGCCAGGGTTAGTAAAACAAACAGCCAGGCTGCGAGATAGTCGGCAATCCAGAAAGGCAAATAGTCAATTAGCATCGGTTATCGGTTATCGGTTATCGGTTATCGGTTATCGGTTATCGGTTATCGGTTATCGGTTATCGGTTATCGGTTATCGGTTATCGGTTATC
>JANQGZ010000115.1:0-59384 GCA_028282825.1 SAR324 cluster bacterium | reverse complement strand
AGTTAGGAGTTAGGAGTTAGGAGTTAGGAGTTAGGAGTTAGGAGTTAGGATTATGGCAAAAGTGGCGTTGGTTCGTTGTGAAACTTATGATACAAATCTGGTGTTGAATGCCGTAAAGCGCGGATTGGAGCTGATCGGAGGTGTCGAGCAGTTTATGAAGAAAGATGAAACCATTCTTCTTAAACCTAATTTGTTGGTTGCCGAACATCCAAAAAGATGCGTGACGACCCATCCTTCAATTTTCAAGGCTGTTGCACAACTATTTATTGAAGCGGGTGCCAGGTTGGTGTATGGCGATTCGCCGGCTGTTGGAAGCCCTGGCAGGGCAGCAAAAAAAGCAGGTTTGCAGGAAGTAGCTGATGAGCTTGGAATTGAGCTGGCAGATTTCAAAAACGGAAGAGCGGTGAGTCTCAATAATGCACTGCAAAACAGACAATTCACCATTGCTAACGGTGCATTGGAGTGTGACGGGATAATCAGTCTTCCAAAACTAAAAACCCACGCCCTGGAACGATTTACCGGGTGTGTCAAAAATCAGTTTGGTTGCGTTCCAGGCGTGTTAAAAGGAGAATTTCACTTCAAGATTCCGGATGCACACCAGTTTGGTAAAATGCTGGTGGATTTGAACGCCTATCTGAATCCCCGTTTGTATATAATGGATGGCATTCAGGCGATGGAAGGAAACGGGCCGCGCAGCGGAAAACCAAAACAGATGAACATGATCCTGCTCTCATCTGATCCAATCGCCTTGGATGCTACCGTTTGTCGAATTGTTAATGTTAATCCCGAGATCGTACCCACAATAAAGTTTGGCAAGGAAGCCGGGAGCGGCACTTATCTGGAGAGCGACATTGACTTGGTCGGGGACGATATTGAGCAATTCAAAGTGCCTTCATTTGATATCAAACGCAAACCAATTAGAGCATACAACCCTGAAAAGGGTACCATCGGGCGCTTTTTCAACAACAGACTGGTGCCCAAACCTATAATTTTAAAAAACAAATGCACTCAATGCGGAACCTGCATCAGCATCTGTCCTTCCGAACCTAAGGCTCTCGACTGGCACCAAGGTGATAAGGAGAATCCTCCGGTCTATAATTATGAGATTTGCATTCGCTGTTATTGTTGTCAGGAGGTCTGTCCGGATGAATCAATTGTTTTAAAAAGTCCTGTCCTAAGAAGGGTTTTTAAATTTTAGATTGATGATTTTAGATTTAACCTATGGGATGGAGCGGATTTCGATAAGATCGACTTGATGGCTGATTTCAGCATAGGCGTAATTTCCTTTGAAAACAGGTCCCGGGTTGATGATTTTGGTATCGCCAATGGTGTCGATCCCTTTTCCTTCGTGAATGTGTCCGGTAAAGCAAACCAGGGGTTGGTGCTTTTCGATGAATTGTCGAATAATCTTCGAACCAACATGCAGACCGTTCGGCAAACCATCTGCTGTGGTATCATGGGGAGGCTGGTGACTGATCAATATCATGGGAAGGGCATCATTCATACCATTGATGGCAGCACTCAGTTTCTCCCGGAAATAGTCCTCCGGAACTTCAAATGGAGTGCCTTTAAAAGGCGTAGGCAACGAGCCGCCCAATCCTACGAACGTTTTATTTTCGATAATTCGATTTTTACCGTTCAGATTGGTTTCTGTTTCGTTCATCACCTCTTCGGTTTCCTGGTAATCACAATTACCAGGTACGGTGATGCAACACTGATTGTATCCCTTTACCAGATCGATCATCTCCTGCATCTCTGCACGATGTCCAAAGTTGGTTATATCACCGGCTAAAATTACAAGATCGACTTCGGAAATCAGGTTTTTCAAGCGATTGATTTTATTGATGTCTCCGTGAATATCAGGCAATCCGATGATTTTCATTTGCGCTCCTTATCAGTTTTCAAATGGTGCAGAAGTTGTTTTCCAAATTAGCATTTGAACCAGTTGAGTAAGAGAAGGTACATGAATGTCGGTCAATTCAGGCCAGACAGCATCCATGTTGGTGCTGACATGAATGGTTGCCGCCCCAACAGCCTTACCGGTTTGCAGATCAAATAAATAGTCTCCAACCATGACAGCCTGTTCCGATGAGATGTTCCAATAGGTTAACAATTGATTGATAGAAGTCGGATCGGGTTTGGGAGGCGCTTCCTGTCGACCTAAAATGCAAATGTCTTCAAATTGATCCAGAATACCGATTTTATCAAGGGAGATCTTTGCGTTTTCCCTGGTATTTCGGGTGATGATTCCCAGTTGTGCGCTCGTTTTTTTTAATTCTGTCACTAACTCGACGGCACCTTCAGCTGGTCGTGACTGGTTCGCCAAGTCTATTTCGATCCGGTCGAGCTTTGCCAACATTCTGTCTGCAGTCGATTTATCCTGCGATTGTATAAACTTCAAAATATCTGCGTTGGCAGGGATACCCAGCTCTTCCCTAATCGCGGGAAAATCATGCACGGCAACAGTCAAGGTTCCATCCAGATCAAAGATCCAGAATTTTCTGTCAAGAAGTTCACCGATTTTAGGATTATAACCGCTAATAGTTGATATTGTTTTCAATGGTAATTTTATGAATCGGGGAATCAACGGTTTCTAAATTAATGCAACGATTTTGTCATATTGTTCCCGGGTTGTCAGGTTGCCTTATGGTTGAACAGTTTGATGGCAGTATCATCCGGATCAGAACCATGGCAATCCCTAAAAGCGAGACAGCTATAGATCAGCCTGATAAACCTTATAGTGGGAAGCTTTCATCCCCAATGATTCATAGGCTTTTTGGGCAGTCAGATTGTTTTGTTCCACATACAATCTGATTCCGCATACATCTCCCTTCAGTCTGGCCATATTTTGAACTTCCTTGTAAAGATAACTGTATATTCCTTTCCTTCGTCCTTCCGGCTTGACATATACACTTTGAATCCACCAGAAATCGCCGTTACGCCAATCACTCCATTCAGTAGTTATCATCAATGATCCCAAAATCTCTGCCTGTTTTTCTGCTATCAGGTAAAAGCCATTTCTTGGATTCTCAATGAGATGCACAACCCCTTTGAATACGGTATCGCTATTCAGCTTTATCCCTTCGGTTTCTTTGGCCATTCTGATGTTAAATTCCGCAATAGTTGCTGCATCCTTCGGCTCTGATTGTCTGATGGTTATTAGATTTGGCATGTTGCTTTTAATGGTTGATGGATTTTGTTTTAGTTAGCTATTTCTGAATATTATCATACAATTTCAGATGAGTAGCTCATTTACAGCTCAATTTTAAAAAACCTGATGATATACTCAACGGCAATACCCATGGCAAAGGCGATGCTCATGTTTGTTGAAACAAAACCGATGGTTGCTATCAAAATGGCGACAAACAGATCGTTTTTCTTGTTCAACACTCGAATCAGCATGCCAAGCTCCAGTCCTGCAAATACGAGTAGTATGCCCAGAATGGCATTTGGTAGTGCAGTCAATAAAGTGATTCCGATGGAACCAAAAACCAAGGCGATAATAATAAATATGGAACCTATTATTATGTTCGAGCCTCCTGTTCTGGCGCCAAAACGATAATGGGCTGCCAAACCTCCGGCTCCATGACAAAGAGGGATTGCACCAAATAAACCAATAACGAAATTTGCAAGCGCCATGCTCAGGGTCAGTGATTTGTTGGTTACGCGACTGGTCTCGATTCCGGTTCCGAATAAGGATTTAGCCGTGGCGTTAGTTCCTATGATAGCGTTTCCTATCGTCAGGGGAATCTGGGGAATGACAAGCAGGGTTATCGCTATTAGAAAATTCTCGGCTGTTGGCCAGACAATTTCAAGGGAGGTTGGCCCCAGGGATAATCCGGATTCGGATAGTCTGCCAAAAAAAAGACCGATCGCAAATCCAGCTATTACCAGCACCAGTGCTGCGGGAAATTTCTTGTTTGTAATCAGAACCAGGGTAACCAGGGCTCCGGCTATTCCCAGGATTAAATTGGGTGACCACCCCTGAAAGCTATATGTTAAATTGTTCGTGAGCCCGAAGAGATCGGTTTTCATCATAAATCCCAGGCCTTTTCTAATCAGTATCAGACCCAGGCCAAGTTGAATTCCACAAACGATTGATTTGGAAAATAAACCGGCAATGCGGTCGATCAGGCTAGTAGCCATCAACACCAGAAGAATTAGCCCAAAAACAAGAGCTGTAGCGGAGAGAATAGAGGTATTCACAAGCGTGGGAGAAGCAATGGCAACAGCAGAGACCACCTTAAGCGGTTGTACAGGAAGTGGTAACCGAAAATAAGCACCACTGGCAATGTAGAAGATTCCGACCATCAAAAAAACTGCAGAAAAGCTCAGTTTACAGAGCACCACCAAGGCGATTCCCAATGGAATTAACACTCCCAAATCGCCTAATGATCCTGCAACTTCCATTCTGTTGAATTTGAATGTTTTATTGTCCATATTCCGTTTTTTTCGAATCGTTTCGGAACTCGAAGCGTTTTATTGTTAATACGGTCAAAAAATAGTCTGCTTTTCCAATTTAATTTTTCTTCCAAGTCGATCAATACGACACTTTTATACCATTCTGAAAAAAATAGTGAAACCCACAAACTCAAATTAGGAACGGCATGACCGAGTACCACATTTTTTTTATTGACAAATCGTATTCGACTTCTGCTAAAGAATCAGAAACTAATTGGTGGAAAATTGCATTTTATCGGTATTTAGCACATTTTCCCTTTTGTTAATTTTTGTTGTTTTTCTTTTTTAAAATCTCAGGTGTTTGAACAATGCTTCAATAATTCACGTTATTTCGGAGGGATAGCAAAAGTAAAAAATGTAACCATTGCTTTAGCACATCTTTTTAGGATTGAAATCTATTGTGTGTTTTTTGTTTGTGTTATACTAGATCTCAGTAATGCCGTTAAGACAGGAAAACCAGACAGCGCGCTAATCAAACACAATTCGTCCGGTTTTTTTTACTACTTAAATCGGTAACCTACTACATTTCACTATTTTTAAACCAATGTACGAAAAATTGGTTGCTAATCACTTATCGGAAACTGAATGAACGACAGCTCAAATAAGCCTCCTAAAAGAAACAGAATGAAGGCTAGGAAAAACAATCGTCAGGAAGCAGTTCGAGAAATTGAATACTACTTAAATCATGACGGTGACGATACTCAGATAATAAAGAATATCGCTGTGTCGTCTTTAATTCCGAAGGTGGAAACCGACAAAACCGATGATTTGGCTTCCCAGTACAATCTTTCGGGAGTGCCTTTTTTTATGGGATTGGAAGAGAGCCTGGCAGACAATTTTGAAGCCAATCCTTTCTGGTCCTTTACTATGATGGTCAAGGAGGGCGGTGATCATAAGCTTTTATTTTCATCGCAAGAGGATGCGGAAGAACTTTATACAATTCTCCTCAAAGAGGATTGAGCCAACCATTTTTTCCACTTTTGGCTGCATGGATCCGGATGGTTCATGCAGCTTTTTTTTTGCCTTCAGAAAATCGATGTCTTTTTATTGGTTCAGGGATTTGCCATTCTGAACGAGTTTTTGTTGTCCTGCCCTTTAAATACTTAAATCATTCATTAAATCCCACTATTCCTGATTCTATGTTGGAAATACTCTGAAAAATATGAGTGAACGAATACTTGGGACAAGTGATTTTAAACCTGATATAAATAAAAGTATGTGGTTGGAGTAGTTCCATCTGCTGCCTGATAGCAGTACCAGGCTAGAAAATGAACGCCGTTCAATTGTCACTGCATCGCGGGCTTTTCCTCATCGTTCTGATTGAGATTGCGGAAAAAATAAAGACCTGCTAAAAAATGAATGGTTTTCGCTGAAAAACCAAGCGAATAGAATGATAAACCGACATCCGGCTTGTTTGTTAAATGGGCTCAAGTCAGGCAAAGATTCAGACAAAGGAAACATGTTGGTTATCGACAACTGCTTAACGACAATTTGCGGAAGATACCCTGGAAACACTATCAATTAACTAGATATGGTCGAAAAGAGAAAACACAGTCGGTTTAAGATTTATCAGATGATTCAAATATCAATCGGCAAGGAACACTATGTGTCTTGCGAGGGGATAAATATCAGTAAATCTGGGATGTTGGTGAAAACAAATGCAGAGGTAGATACCTCAGCAAGGTTCTACCTGTTATTTGAAGTCCCCTTGGAGACCGGCAACTATGAGATTCGTTGTGAAGGACTTGCAGCTCACGTACACAAAGTTGAAGATGGATGGGAAGTGGGTGTTTCCTTTTCTGATTTGTTTGAAGATGATGCAAAGATTCTTGAGAAGTATATCGAATCTTTGCAGGATAAAGCAGAATAGCAGTGTTTGATAACTTTGGAAGAGTCTGACGTGCGGTTGGTAAAGCCTTTTTTCCGTCCTTTCCCATTGGCATGCTCATTCATTTCCTGCCACAGCTCTTCTGTAACACCTTGGCCCGGAACCTTGTTAAAAGCTCCGCTCTCATCCCTCACGGTGTTACTATAGTCATTTACCTCCACATCCCGGGAGATCATTTGCAGGACTGTTGCAGCATTGGCTTTGTTGAGCAATTTGCTGTAGTTGCTCCGACAATTACTTTTTTACTTATGAATAAAGCCTTTGAGTGAGGAAACAGCTTTTCAAGAGAATCAGGCCTTTGTAAACATGTAGCAAGGCTGGTAGCAATTCGATACAATAAATCCATGGTTTAAACCTACCGGAGGTGCAAGTTAAATCGGTTGCCAAAACGTATTTTATACTTTCCCTAACCCAAATGATTTTTTGTTAGTTTCTGCCTATAAACGCCACTAACCGGTGGACTTCAGCATTTAGCTCTGATATTTGAATAGGTGAGCAATATGAATATTAATTCTCGGACCAACGGTATTTTTTGGTAACCTGGAGAAGACAGTCAAAAGGGTTGGTGGTTTGATACTGCACACAAGCTTCAGGGTGAGTAAATAAATACCGAGAGAGCAACAAAGCGAAGGCGTGATCATGACGATTGAACTGGATAGCCTTAAATCAAACAACATGTACAATGGTCTTCCGATAATTAAAGTTATCGGTGTCGGCGGCGGCGGTGGAAACGTTGTTAACCGTATGATTAAAGACAATGTCAAAGGCGTTGTGTATATTGCTATGAACACAGATGCCATGGCGTTAAATTCGTCCGGAGCAGATGTAACCATTCCCCTTGGGAATACGATGACTCGGGGATTAGGTGCCGGAATGAACCCTGAGATCGGCAAAGCTGCTGCCGAGGCAGAAGTGGAAGTGATTCAAGACGTGTTAAAAGGATCTGACATGGTCTTTTTGGCTGCCGGTATGGGCGGAGGTACCGGAACCGGAGCTATTCCTGTGGTTGCCGAGATCGCCAAGGAAATGGAAATCCTGACAGTTGCCGTGGTTACAACCCCCTTTAGTTTTGAAGGTAAACGCAGGGCACAGATTGGTGAAGCTGGACTATTGGAACTCCGCAAGCATGTTGACACCTTGGTTACCATCCCCAATACCAGACTGCTGGAGCTGGCCTCTGAAAAAACCACGATGACAGAAGCCTTTGCCATGGCAGATGATGTACTGAAACAGGCTATAAGTGGTATCACCAACCTGGTTAATCTGGAAGGTGTGATCAACCTCGATTTCGCTGATCTGAAGACGGTGATGGAAGATAAAGGTGGCGCCTTGATGGGAACAGGCGTGGGCCGGGGAGAAAATCGCGGACTGGAAGCTGTCAAGAAAGCTATCAACAGCCCGCTGATTAATCGACCCATTGCAGGGGCTACAGGGGTAATAATCAACATTGTGGCGGATGAAGCTTATCCCTTGTTGGATGCGGAATCTGCGGCCATCTTTGTTCAGGAATCGGCCCATGAAGATGCGGATGTCATTTTCGGATTGGTTTACGATCAATCATTATCGGATGAAGTGTCTGTGACAGTTATTGCTACTGGATTTGAAAAGTCTTTCAAGGAAAAAAGCAACCATCGATTTGGCAAAGGACCGCTTCGTGTAACCGACAGCATGAAATACCAGGTTAATCCCCAGATGAGAATCAAAAATACGTCTGTTGAGAAACGAGTGGCAGAAATTGTTTCCGAAAAACCTAAACCCGCCCCCCAAAAACCCGAAACGAAACCTCAGGAAAAACCTGCAGATTCAGTTGAAGAGATCGAGCTTCCACATTTCATGAGACACCGTAGCGACTAAAGGCGGTGTTTTATTTTTCCCTGCAAACAGATCATGAAAAAGACTGAAATTTTGATAGTCGGTTCCGGTGCCGTTGGGAGTTATTTTGGCGGTAAACTGGTACAGGAAAAAACACGCGTATCCGCTCTTTGCCGCTCCGATTTTGAAATTGCCAAAGAAAGGGGATTGGAGATTCAAAGTTACAAAGGCAATTTTATTTTTAAACCTGCAGAGGTGGTCAAGGATGCTGCCCAATTGTCTATAGCTCCGGATTATATCGTGGTTTGTCTGAAGGTTTTACCGGAAATCAGCATTGCCGACATAATCAAGGAAGCAGTGAGCCCGGATACGGCTATTGTTTTGATCCAAAATGGAATCAATATCGAAAAAGAAGTTGCTGAAGCGTTTCCGGACAATGAACTGATCAGTGGAATCGCATTTATTGCGATTAGTCGAATTCAGCCCGGAATTGCCAAACACACAGGTTCAGGAAAACTCATTCTGGGAAACTACCCACAGGGAGTGACAGATAAAACCAGATTTTTGGCCGATTGCTGGCTGAAAGCTGAGGTCCCGTGCGATCTGTCAGAAAAAGTCATCAGGGATCGCTGGCAAAAAATGGTTTGGAATGCGGCATTTAATCCCATTTCTGTACTTGGAGGCGGAGCCGATTCACTGCAGATGGTCAATGTCCCCGAATCTGAAAATCTGGTCAAACAGGTGATGAAAGAAGTGCTCATATTGGCGAAAGCCACAGGCAATGAACTTCCGGAAAAATTGATTGACGGAATTATAGCCGGAAACAGAAAGATGCGGCCATTTAAAACCAGTATGCTTGTAGATTATGAGATGGGTCGATCCATGGAAGTAGATGCCATCCTAGGCAACGCCATTTCTATTGCTCGGGAATTAGACATCGATGTGCCTTTTTTGGAGAGTTTGTTCGGGTTATTGAAACTTCAGGATGCAGTTATCAAAACCAGGGACAACTCTAAATAAATCTACCAGAAATTGAGACGGGGAAAATATCGTCGTAATTGATAAAGTACATTGCGTGTCTGTTGATGCCGATTCATAGTGTAAAAATGAAAATGCGTAATCCCGCCTTTTAAGAGTTCTTTGACTTGATTAACCGCATATTCGGTTCCAAACTTTTCCATATCCTCAGGTGAATCTCCATATTTCTCGATTCCTGCCATGAGTTCACCCGGTATGGTGGCACCCGACAGCTCGGTAACGCGTTTTATTTGCACGGCATTGGAAATGGGGAATATACCGGCGATCAGCGGTAATTTTGCACCTGCATTGACAAGTCTTTCCTTGAAGTCGAACAGATAGGCGTTTTCAAAACAAAGCTGGGTGATGATCCCATTGGCTCCTGCTTCTATCTTTTCCAGCAGGTGTTTGAAATCATCTTCCCGGTTAGGGTTTTCTTTATGACCTTCGGGGTAACCTGCGATGAGAATACCCATATCTGAATTTTGCCGAATAAATCGTACCAACTCACTGGCATATTGAAAGCCGTTCTCCGGTTTCACAAATTCTGTTTCACCTTTTGGCGGGTCTCCTCTTAGAGCAAGTACGTTTGCTATTCCGTGAAATTCCAGTCCCTTAAGCAGCTCTTTAACCTGATCCCGGTTCATTCCCACGCAGGTGATGTGGGCGACACAGGTAACCTGTGCCAGGTTAGTCAAGGCAGAAGCAATTTCCAGGGATCGATCAGCCGTGGAGCCTCCAGCGCCATAGGTAACGCTGAAAAAATCAGGGTTCATGCTTTTAAGTTTTGCTATGGATTGGTAAATCTGCTTGCGTCCCTGGTTGGTTTTGGGAGGAAAAAATTCAAACGAAACATGAGTATCGTAGCTAAAAAGGTCGTAAATATGTTTTTTCACTGGAGATCCTACAAAGGTTTTATGTATTTTGACTGCGTTCAATATGCAGGGATTCAGTCGCTGTTGTGATGTTTGAGTTCAGACAGATCCTTCACTTCGTTCAGGATGACAAACGGTCCCGTTTTTCTCAACTAAATTAACAATCGCCAATCCGATTATTCTATTATTCATCGTTGAATAAAATTCTTCAACATGGTTTTTCCATCGCGTGTGAGAACCGATTCCGGGTGGAACTGAATACCTTCCAGCGGGTATTTATGATGGCGGATACCCATGATAAGATTGTCCCGTGTCCAGGAAGTGATTTGAAAGCAGTCCGGTAGGCTTTCTTTTTCAACAATTAGCGAATGATACCTGGCAACTTCGATGTTTTGTGGCAGATCTTGATAGAGACCAATTCCCAAATGATTGATTTCGGATGTTTTGCCATGAAACAGTTCCGGGGCATGAACCACTTTGCCACCGAACGCTTCGCCGATTCCTTGAAAACCCAAGCAGATACCCAGGATAGGAATTTTGGCTGCAAACTTTTTAATCAGGTCGATCATAATTCCAGCCTGATCAGGTCTGCCAGGACCAGGAGAAAGCACAATATGATCCGGTGCCATATTGTCAATGTCTGACAGGCTGATTTTGTCATTACGAAAGACCTGTATCTCCTCCCCCATTTCTCCCAGGTATTGGTATAGATTGAAGGTAAAGGAATCGTAATTATCCAGTAGCAAAATCATTGGTGAGATCTCCCGGCAAGTTGAATGGCGTTGATGACAGCTTTTGCTTTGTTCATGCATTCCTCATATTCTTTTTCCGGAACAGAATCGGCAACTATGCCGGCCCCGGCCTGTACATATGCTTTGTTGTCTTTTACCAATACAGAACGGATGCCGATGCAGGAATCAAAATTACCGTTATAATCGATATTGGCAACTGCGCCACCATAAAAACCTCTTTTGGCTGTTTCCAATTCGTCGATGATTTCCATAGCTCGAACCTTGGGGGCACCGGTAAGTGTGCCGGCCGGAAAGGTTGCCTTAATCAGATCAGCGTTGGACTTTCCTTCCTGAATAGTGCTTTCCAGGTTGGTGACGATATGCATGACATGCGAATAATTCTCGATGTACTTGAACTGCGTTGGTTTGACGGTTCCAAATTTTGAGATTCTTCCCAAATCATTTCTCCCCAGATCAACCAACATCATGTGTTCGGCAATTTCCTTGGGATCATTCATCAATTCTTCTTCCATCCTGCTGTTTTCTGCCTGGTCCGGTCCCCTTTTTCGGGTTCCTGCTATGGGTCTTAGGGTCAATGTCTCCTGGTTGCGCTTAACCAGAATCTCAGGGGACGAACCTGCAATCTGGAATTCCGGATAATTCAGATAAAACAGGTATGGGCTGGGATTAATCCTTCTCAGCGATCTGTATAATTCAAAGGTATCTGCAGAAAATGAAACCGACAAGCGCTGGGACAAGACAACCTGGAAGATGTCTCCTTCAACGATGTAATGTTTTGCCTGCTTCACAGCCTCAAGGTACTGCTCGCGAGTCATGTTGGAAGTGATATCGGGCTGTTTTCCCGGATCTGACGGTTCTTCCAGTAGCTGCTTGTCCACTTTTGAACTGGAAATTCGTTCCAGGAGATCATGTATCTGTTTTTCACCCTTTTCGTAGGCATCAGGATCATCGGAGCAGAGCAAGGTAATTATCGTAATGGATTGGTAAAGATGATCAAATACGAAAACAGTTTTTGGTAAGATAAACAGTGATTCGGGTATACCCAGTTGATCCGGATTCCCATCCGGAATGTTCTCAAAATGCCGGATGTTATCATAACCGAAATAACCAACTACCCCACCTTGATAGGGGTAAAGCTCTTCCGGAAGGACCGGTCGAAACTCTTCCATTACTTGAAACAACTCATCCAGAGGATTTCCAAGATATTTATTCTCCTTTTCACCAACCTTGACAGAAATTTCCTTGCCATGGGACTCAAAAATCATCAAAGGATCCACTCCAATCCAGGAAAATCGCCCCAGTTTTTCGTTTTGTTGAACTGATTCCAGCAGATACGAATATGGAGATACGGAACGAATCGATTGATAAATTCGTACCGGTGTCAATGTATCCCCCATTATCCTCAAGGACAAAGGGATGTATTTATTCTCATTTGCAAGTTCCTTGTATTCTTTAGCTGAAGGATTCATATATTCCCGTCTCAGGCTTGTAATAATCTGGTGTTAAGAAATGTGTTTCTATGTATAGAAACATAGCATACGTGAGCATATAGAATCTGCCAATTAAATAATCCCAGAAAAAGAATTCAAGAGTCAGAATCCGGAATAGACAATGACTCGCTTCGCTCCATAAAAATGAAACAAATAGTGCTTGTAAGGTGGATTTTAATTGAGTTGTAGGATGGGTAACTCGTTACCCATCAATTAACTGGTTGGCGACTGATTTCGGCAGGCTTCGGCTTTTTCCGGGAGTTGCAGATTTTCGTAGACTTCAGCCAGTTTCTGCCAGGCCGCTTGATTGTCTCTGTTGGAAACCACGGCTCTAAGCAGAAGCGGTCGCGCTCCGTTATAATTGTTCTGATTGAGTTTTAATTGCGCCAGGGCCATCCATGCCATGCTGTTTCGTCTGTCCAGCTTGATGCAGGTCAGAAAGGCAGTTTCAGCATCGTAATCCTGTTTTATTGAATCAAGAATGACACCTTTTACGAACCAGGTCTCACCATAATCATTAAACAGGGACAAACTTTTATTCGCTGATTCCAGTGCTTCGTCTGAAATGTTCTTGGCATGCAGAATAACAGCCAGTACCAACCAGACTTCAAAATGATCCTGCCTTATTTCTAATGCTTTGCGAGCTGATTTTTCTGCCTGATCCAACTCGTTTAGTCTCAGGTAGATTTCAGCCTGTTTGATCAAGAGTTGATAATCATTTTGTTTGGATTCCAGGGCCGTTGTGATAATGTTGTTGGCAACATCTACCTGGTTTGATTTCAGGTACAGCTCAGCCAGTTTTCCATTCACTTTCGAACAGGTGCTGTCTTTCTTTTGAAGGTCTTCCAGTAGATTTAGAGCCTGTTGTTGTTCGCCAAACTTAAACACGAGATCTGCACAAGCCAGTTTAATGGAGCTTGAATAATCGTGTGCTTTCAGATGGCCGCTCAGACTATCTACCCATTCGCTCATTTTTTTTGCTCTTTTGAATCGTCTGAAGATGGCGAGCCAAAGCTTGGGTGACAGTTCCACGAGATCGATCAGTTTTGTGGCACATCTAAACGCTTGGTTGGTATCACCTTTTGCCAGATAAACTTCACATAACTCCCACCAAAGATTGGAATTATTTTTTAGGAGTGCCCCAGCTTTTTCGAGATACTGGAGGGTGGTGGCATCTGTCTCGTTCTGAAGAGCAAGGCTCCCCAAACGCAACCAGGAATTTTTGTGGGTAGGATTTGCTTTAATGGCTCCGGTAAGACACTGAAACTCTTCTTCTAACCTGTCTTCCAACCTGAATGATTGGGCAAATGCGAACCAGAGATCCGGATCATTGTCGGAGAGAGGTCGACTGTTCTGAAAAAACGAAAAAGCCAGATCTCTTTTACCTTGGTTAGTCAGCAACTTTGCAAGAGCGTAGTTGTTCTCTGAATCCATAGGCTTGGAGCTGGCCAGTTTCATTCGTGATTTTGCTTCCAACTCCTGTTTGTTGGATTTTTGATAGGCTGTGGCCAGCAATTTTAGGTATTCAGAGTGTTCGCCTTTTTTTTGAATCAGTTTATTAAGATGAGTAGCCGCCTCTGCAGGAGAGGTTTCCAGGAGGGCTTGAACCAGGTGTTCCAAGGCTTCCAAATCATCCGGATTCGATTCAACGACTTTGGAAAAGCAGCTGGAGGCCTCCAGCAAAGAGTTGTTTTGAATGAGCAATTCCCCGAGGTTGAACCAATAGTCTGTATTATTGCCATTCAACTCAATGGCTTTACGATACGCTTCTTCTGCCTTGGCGTTTTCGTTTTCCAGCAAATAGGCATTGGCCAGGTTGTTCCATGATTTGTCGCACTGATTGTCCAATTCAGTTGCTTTTTGGAATGCCTGTATCGCTTTCGTGGAGTCGTTCAAGGCGTAATAACCTTGCCCCAGCTGCAGCCAGTGGTAGTGCTGCGAATCATCCAATTCTATGCATTTCTGAGCGGACATTGCAGACTCCTGGTACTTTCCTGCCAGGTATTGTGCTGAGGAAAGGGCAACCAGCGTTTCCACGCTTTTAGGGTTGATTTCAGCAGCTTTCTGATAAAATTCTATGGCTTCATTAATCTCGTTACGTTGAAAAAACAATGATGCCAGATTTGCCCAGGCCTGGTCGTCCTTGGGGTTTAATCGTATCACGGATTCATAGGCGCCGATGGCACTGTCTACAAAGCCGATTTTATGATAGCAAAGGCCCAGGTTATAATAAGAGCGCTCATGATTAGGATCCAACTTTACGGCCTGTTTAAAATAATTAATGGCTGTTTTGGGATCACCGGTTTGAATCATGGCAACGCCGAGGTCACAATGGGCTTCGGCGGATTCAGGATTTTCCAGAATTTCACGTCTTAAAGCCAAGACACGAGCTATGGGATTGCCACTTTCCTCTTGTTGAAAATTGTCTTCTGGCATGATTGAAAAGCCGTTGATTGATTGTAAATGTATTAGTTGTCAGATGAGGGTATTATTTTGAGGTAAGACGATCAAGTCTTAGTCTGTCGCGCTCATCAAACAGGCGGTTTGAAGAGATCCATAATGCGGATATAATACCGAATCCAGTCCCTGTTGCAATCATGAACATGATAAGTATCTGGTATTTTACAGCTTCAAAAGGTGGGGCTCCGGCGAGGATTTGCCCTGTCATCATTCCGGGCAGACTTACAATTCCTGCAGTAGACATGGAATTGATAATTGGAATAAGGCCGGAGCGGGCACTGTCCCTGCGAATATGTGAAATGGCATCTCTTTTATTGTGGCCCAACAATAATCGCTGTTCGATGATGTTTTTTTGATCCCATGCCGTCTGGGTCAACCGATCCATGCCTACTGAGACCCCGTTCATGGTATTTCCCAGAATCATTCCCAAAAGTGGAATGGAATACTGGGGAGCGTACCAGGGATGGTTTCCTATCACTGTCACCAAGGCAAAAATCGTAACAGTGAATGATGACAAAAACATCGAAAGGGTACCAATGCCTAATCCCCAGATTCCGCTAAATCGTTTTTTTTGCCTTGCGAATACCTCTCTCCCGCCTACCAGCAACATGATAAGTGTCATACCGGCAATCAAGGCGGGGTGGGAAACATCAAAGAGGACTTTCAGGAGCAATCCTAACAACAGCAATTGTACAGTAGCCCGAACAGCAGAAAATATCAGCTGTCGCTGCAGGTCGATCTTCATCAGCCAGGTAAAAACGGCCATAATGACAATTAGAATGGCGGTGATGGAAAGATCCAGTGGGGTGAGTTCAACCATTATACTACCTTGAATGATTCTTTTAGCTGGGTTGGTTGCAAGAGGTAATGCTTATCTGCCACTCTTTCGACCTGTTTTGGATCATGACTGACCCAAAGAACCGGGATACGGTTGGTTTTCAGGTATTTAGTAATAAGTGACTCCACCAGGAGGATATTGTCTTGATCCAGGCTGGCTGTTGGTTCGTCCAATAACAACGCCTTAGGGTTTTGAAACAGGAGACGCGCTATTGCCAGTCTTTGTTTTTCTCCTGTTGAAAGCCTTGTTACCTGCCAGTTGAGAACATCAGTTGTAAAGCCAAGTTCTGGAAGCAGGTTGCCGGCATCTCCACTAAAATGATCTCCCACGGTATCCAACCACCAGGAGCTTTCCGCAGGGAGCATCCCAACCTGGGTTCTCCACTCTGCTGCAGGCATGGCATGAGCTGCCATATCATCCAGATAGACTTTTCCTTTGTGTTCGTCCAGATCAGCTATACTCCTTAACAGAAGGGATTTTCCGGACCCGGAAGCACCAGTGATACAAATGCATTGCCCGGATGCAATGGTTAGATTGTAAGGACCCCGATCTTTGAAGCTGAGAGAATCGATTCTCAATTCAGACACAGATTTGCTCCGATTTGATATGGAATGAGGATAATTTTGAAATTGAGACCCAGTCTAGTAAAGCAAATTCATGGGAGTCAACCAAACAACTGAGAAATTTTTTCGAATCGTTCTTTAGATGAAAACCAGCATTTTGTTGCACCAACTCGGCAAAGCATAATAAGGTGCCCTGTAAAGGCTTGAAGATAACGGCAAATCTAAGAATCGAGACTAAAATAAATTGGACAAATTAGAAAGAAAATGAAATGTTCAAACCTACATAATATTGATAAAAAGGTCTCTACAAAGACTCGATGATAAAGCCGGTGTCAGGCCCCCTCTTCGATAGGTCGTATCGACCGGGTGGGAGCCGATACAGCAAAAGAATCATTCCGATTTAGCAAAGCCAGCTCTGCGGTTGTCGACAGGTCTTTCGATTAATGTCAGCGGGAAAAAATGGATACCAACTTTCAACAAATTCTCAAAATCGCCACTGATGCACTTTCCTTGAAATACCCCCTTGATTACGCAGTACTGTATTGGCAGGGAGATGCCAATGCCATGGAATCCAAAGCCATCATGGAGGTGAATTCTGAAAAAAACGATAATATAGTTCATTTTTCGCTTAGCGAGTCGCTGATGTCAGCCATACTCAAGCCTCTGATCATTGTAAAAACAGATACAGAACCTCATTCAATGCAGATTATCATCCCACTGATCGATAACAACCAAAAGGTTGGAATCATGGCTTTTTGGGGCAAGCCGGAGGGAGAGGTGATCAAAGAATCTGATCGTCGATTTCTGGATATGATTGGATTTATATCACTGCGCGTATTGACGGGATTAAACGACGGAGCCCTGGTTGCGGAGTCCAGTCTTATTGAGCCGGTGGAAAACATAGTAGAAGAGTTGGAAGCGCCATTGTTCGAAGATGATGATACCATTGAATCGGTTGTGGTCACCCATGCTGATGAGGAAGCGGATGAGGTGCTAATTCCTGAGATTCCTACAGGTTTTGGGAGAAGTGAACCCGGGGAAGAGATCATTCAGCCTATCGATGTCGGGGATTCCGATGATGATCTGGAAATCGATTTTTCTGATGTCCGGACCGGTTTGCAGGAAGAAATCACGACAAAATCAAGTCCAAACAGCAAACCCAGTACGGAATTTGAAAGATTGTTGGATTTTACTAAGATTGGCTTTCTGGTATTTGATAAAGAGGGAAAGATCGATACGAACCATATGGTTATGAATACCGGTTTTTTTGAGATCCCACTTGAAAACAAAACAGCCCTGGAAATTCTATTTGAGTGGGGGAAAGCGGCCAATGAGGAGTCGGCGAGTTTTGATGAGAAGCCGAAATATGAGATGATCATGGACCTGATGCAGTCTGTGTTTTCCAGGGTCACCGATATTGATGTATTGAAGGAGTTTTTGCCCACAGAGATAAACTTAGCAAAGAGATGCTATGGAGTGGACTATCACTATTTGAAATCGCTTGAGGATATGGATAAGGACAGTATACTTGCGGTTTTTACAGATATTTCCCACGAGAAAAAACTGGCTGCGGATTATGCCACTGAAATCGATCGAACGAACATGATTATTAAGGTGGCATTAGATATTGATGGATATTATCAATATCGACAAAGCACGGAAAAGACCTTTGAAAAGATCGATGAAGAATTATCGAAACCTGCTTCAGAAGTGAACCTGGAATCGATTCTCCACCATATTCAAGCTATTCAGGGTGGTGCAGAAATATATGAGATCAATGAATTAACCATCCTATCAGAGGAACTGCTTTCAGCCCTGGAACAGAAAATTGTGAGTTTCACTCCCATTACCGAGAATGAAACCGAGATCTATCGATCTCGGTTTACGGCGATCAAAGACCAGTTTGAGCATTTGCAAAAGCAATATCTAAACAACCTGATATCGGATGAGCAGATCCTGGACAAAGCGGTTTATCGAAACACGAAAGCGAAAATCCTGAAGATTCGAAACAAAATTATAGACAATGTGCTCAAAAAGCACATGACAGAATTGGAAGAAACCTTTGAGAAAAATTACAAACCGTTTACCCGGCTGAAAACCCTGGAAGAGATCACCAAAAAAAGGCTGGATCGGGTTAAAGAGCACATCAGCTCCAGAATACTTAAAGAAGGAGCAAGTGAAATTACTGAAATTATGTCAGAACTGAGAAAGCAACCAATAGGTTTGATGCTTAAACGCTATGCGATTATTGCGGTGAACCTGGGCGAACGGCTAAAAAAGCGTGTTGAGGTTGAAGTCAAAGGTGCTGATGTGGAAGTGCCATTTCATAAGCTTGAAAATTTATTTACGGGATTGACCTTTGTGATTCGTAATTGTGTGGAACACGGGCTGGAAAGTATGGAAGAACGGATTGCTCTTAACAAATCTCTCGAGGGAAATATTAGTATTGAAGCGGCACTGGAAAACAACATTTTAAGTATTGCAATCAGTGATGACGGAAGGGGAATTGATATTGAAGGAATCCGAAAAGCCGCCTTGGAAAACAGACTAATTACAGAAAGTGAAGTGAAAGGGGATGATCAGGAAATATTGAATCTGATGTTCAGCAAAGGGTTTTCCACTAAGAAGGATACCAGCGGTACATTTGGTAGAGGTGTGGGATTAAATGCAGTCGGTACATCTGTTGAGGAACTTGAAGGTGAAGTCAGGGTGCAGACCAGGCCAAAACAGGGGACTACCGTCAAAATAGAAGTGCCCTTATAGTGAGTTAATGCAAAAAAATAGGGGTAAAACAAATCTGTAACAATTATAAATCGCCGGAGTTGTATGGAAAAGGATAATGAAATTACAGTCATCGAAGCAAGGGACCTCATGAAAGAGGAGAAGGATCTTCAATTGATTGATGTGCGCAGTCCCGAAGCATTTAACGAATTTTCGCTTCCAGGGTTCATAAATATACCTTTGAGTAAATTGAGTCAGGAAATACCAAACCTGGACGCAAAAAAAAGAACCTTTATCATTTGTAGTGATGGAAATCTGAGTTTTCAGGCACTGAAGCTTTTGGAATCCTGCGATATCAATGCAAAAGTGGTCCGGGGTGGTTTGGTTGACTGGAAAAAGATTATTCAAAACACTTAAGTAATTCGCAGTAATGTCATTCGGTAAGATGCTTCCATCCATGCGCTGAATGATGCGGTTCTCGAATAGGAAACCGGTAACAAATAACAAACGATCACGGAGGAAGAAGTGAATAAAGAGGATTATGTTATTAACGGAGTATCACTGGAAAACATTCGCAACAGATTTGAGGTGATCGTGATCAGACTAATGAAGCAGTTTATACCTGAGTTTCCCGACTTTGATAATTGTGAGGTTTGCATTGGAGATGTGTATGCTCTTTCATTAAGTCGAATACCCTCTGTTTATATGAAAGACAGTACCATGGTGTTTGAAGATGATGAAATGATCAATGAAAATATAGAAGAGATTGTAAAATACGCGCTTTTCCAAGTCAGCACTAATCCTAAACACAAGTAGAATCCCCTACGCTTAAATAGCCGTGTCCGATAAAGACTAATTCCTATTGGGCCTGCCGAGGGGACATGGCTTTCCTTTCTTTTTTCTTCTGTAAGTAGTTTCTATTTATTGGTTTTTTGTTACAAAAGTGCCGAAATTGATATCTTATGCGCTTTATTATAGAAAAATTCTGAATGAATCTGGTAACAAACAGTAGGGAGGGCTACGTGGCTACCGGAGTACTGTGATGTGAGATCCGGCTAATCTTCAGAGCACTGGGTAATACCGGGCCTAAACAGGAAGAATAAAATTAAACGCAACACCTGTCCGGGTGTTTTCTGCCCAGATCTGGCCTTTGTGGGCGTGGATGATCTCTCGGCAAATGGCCAATCCTAAACCTGTACCACCTGAAACCTCGCGGGTTTGACTGCTCTGGATGAACTTGTCAAATATGGTTTGTAATTCTCCGGGTGGAATATTCGAGCCATCATTGGAAACAGTGATTTTGATTCCTGCTTTGTTTTCCCCATCGATCTCAATCCCGGCCTGATCAAAGGATATGTTGATCGCTCTACCTTCAGGACTGAATTTAATGGCATTGGACAGCAGATTCCGAATAACCTGACCGATTTTATAGCTGTCGCAAGTTACCAAAGTTTCTAAATCAGGTTGCTGCAGGCTAATGACAATACCTTTATTGCTGGCGGAAACTGAAAAATCATCAATAGCCGGTTGAATGATTCTGGTGATGTCTTCTTTGGTGATGCGGTATTCGACACGGCCCGTTTCCAGTTTTGCCAAATCAAGAAGATCGTTTAGAAGCACCATTAAACGGTTACCGCTTTCATTTACACGATAAAAATAGTGATAGATTTTATCCTGGGTCAGCACCTGCGATCGTTGCATCCCTAATTCTGCAAAGCTAAGAATACCATGAAGCGGAGTACGAATTTCATGCGAGATGTTGGCCAGAAACTCCGATTTTGCCTTGTTGGCTTTTTCCGCCTTTTCCTTGATTTCTATTAAATCAGCTGTCCTTCGCTCCACCGTGTGTTCAATGTTTTCTCTTGTTTTTCTTAAAAGCTGTTCAGTTTGTATTTCGTGGGAGATGTTCCTTATGACGGCTACAACCTCTTCTTCATTGACCCTGGAAATCCTCACCTCATAATCTATCTTGCATATGTTCGTTTGATAACGAAAGTCGAATTGTTCAGGATAATACAATACGCTGGATTCAATGGCCTTTTTAAATAAAGTCGAGACATTTTTATCAAAAACATCTTCAATATTTCGATGCAAACTGTCTTCAAAAATCATGTCGATTTCGATCGGATCTCCTGCCAATATCCTCAAAACACCACCTTCATTGTTTAGATGTATTAACAAATCGGGAAACGCGTTCACAATTGCCAGTGTTTCCTGATTTTGTGCCTCATATTGTTCCCGGGTGCTTTTTAATCTCCGGTTCAGCTCATAATTCTTCAACAACAGTCTGACGATTGTTTGAAGATTTTGGGCTTGCAAAGGCTTTTGAAGATGGGCAATTAAGCCGGTATCAAGGTTTAGCCCCGAAGGCAATGCATTCTCGTTACCGTTTGATATGACAGCCATGGGGATCTTTTCTTCCAGCAGTTTCTTTTCAAGTAGCTGAAAGATAGGAACTGGCTCAAG
Organism: SAR324 cluster bacterium; assembly: GCA_028282825.1. GTDB lineage: Bacteria > SAR324 > SAR324 > XYD2-FULL-50-16 > XYD2-FULL-50-16 > JAHJTV01. Next base: position 38,041 of record JANQGZ010000115.1, on the reverse strand, counting down.
GTTTACTGTTTGGAGGTCAATAACTACAAGACAGATGGGACTTTCTGTGATCAAATCCAGAGCCCTTTCAATGTGTTGTGCAGAGAGAATGGGGTGACTAAATCGGAGCAGGAGTGGTTCCAGCTCCCTGGATAAATCTGGCTGGTTATTGAGTATCAGGATGTTGCTGTTTTCAGGTTCAAACATGCAGAGCCCCTTAATCAAATTAGTAACGACGCTAAGCCGCGGCTTTATATTTTGACAAAACTGGAAGTCAAACGACTGATGCTAAAAGCTTTCCAGTCCCTGCCTTACTTTTTAGAACATCCTGTTCTATTGGATTTCTGAAATATCGACGTCTTGTGGGGAGTTTTAAGGTTTCTAAGTGTTTTTGACGACGTTTGCTTAGTTTTTTGCGATGATAGGCGCGGAAAAATAAGGGTTGAGGCAATGGATAATGGGAAAGACTCAGGTATTCGATACCGGGAAAACCCGGTACCAAAGGCAGAGCAGTCCACATCAGTGCTAATTAGGTAGGAAGATTGGAAAAGTATGTGATCCTGAGCGTAGCGAAAAATCTGTAATTATTGATAATCTGCATCAGGATGAAAGCAAACGACGGCAGCAGTTGTCCCTGTAGGGTTGAATTCAAAACCCTCAGTCAATTCAATGCCAAGTCTGGAGCAACCTTCCAAAAGATCGGCAATCACCTTGTTATTGGTGATATCTGTCATTGAAGGATAACCGGGTGAATAACGCTTGCTGGACATGTCTTTGTCGCCATACACCAACCTGTCGATATGTTTGTTGATATATTCGGCCATATCTTCTGCAAGCCGGTCGGAGAGTCCCTGCAAGAGAAGAGCCCCTTCCCGGTCATTGATTTTCATTTCTTCGATCACATCACGAACATCCGGTCCGCCGGTACTGAGTTGCAGGGCTACAATATCCTTTTTTCCAGGATTAAAATACCGGGCGACATTGAAGATATCCTTTTTGCCGTTGCCAATCATGTCGTTAAAAGTCAGTTTTGCCATTTCCTGATCTGTTTTCGGATTAAAAATGGTGACACTGTTTTCGGAACCAACACACGGAAGAATCATAAACACTGCTTGTGGCAGCAGCCAGCCATTTGTTGATGCTTTATCAACCCATTGGTGCATGGTTTGGATTAATTTTTGTTCACTGGTTCCCTTTTTTTCCCAACTGCGTGAACCGCCATATTTCCAGTTCAAGGTGAAAAGCAGTTTCTGATTGATGTAGGGAACGAATTCTTTGACAGGAATTTCCACTTTTTCAATGTTGCCCAATCCCTCTGAATATGAATATTCAGCTGCAAAATCCACTTTTCTTTTAGGCAGGGTGGCAAAGAGTTCATCTCGCTCCTTATCCAGTCGAAGACCTGATTGGTAGGCTGATTTAAGTTTCTTCAGGTTTTTCCGGAACAATTCAGCAAGATTATCTTTCTCATTCAGTTGATTGAGAACGTTGACTCCATCCATTCCGGAGCGGCAGTAAAACACATTGTCACGCATGGTAGTTTCATCTTCACGTCCAGCCAGGGCAACAAAGGAAGCATGACGCTGGTTAACGGGCGCTCCACCCACCAAAATGGGCAGATGTTGCAGTTTTTCTTCTTCAAGGAGAGAGGAAACCGTAATCATATGATTCGAGGTCTGCACCAGCAGTGCGGACATACCTACAGCCATGGCATCATGCTTTTTGGCGGTTTCAACAAAGTCGGCAACCGGAACCTGGACCCCCAGATCGATGACCTTGTATCCGTAATTTTCCATCAAGGTTTTGGTCAGGTCTTTTCCTATGCTATGAACGTCTTGATAGACGGTGCCCAGAACAATTGTTCCTTTGGAGCCTGTGGCCTCGCTTACATCACTTCCGGTTGAAATCTTTAAATAACTTTCCAAAAAGCCCATTACCTGCTTCATCACGTCAGCCGACTTAAGAAGATGAGGTAAGGAGACGGTTCCGGCCGCAAACTCGGTTCCCAGCTCTTCCATAGCAGGCATGAGATGATTGTTGATCAGGTTCAGTGGTTCCATGTCTTCAATGATTCCAGCTGTCTGAATCACAATTCTATCATCATAAGAATAGCGTTGGCCTTTAAATTCTATAAACCCCTGCTCTCGCTCCTTATGGCCCTGTTTAATTTTTGTGCAGATTGCAGTGATGGGGTCAAGGTCGTCAAAATTTTCTTTTTTAACGGTCTTGTCACCTTTCTTTTTAAGAGCGATTTCTTCCAACTCGGCAAAAGCGTCCAGGTCTCTTTGAAGAATAACTTTTTTCCCCAATTCGTAATCGTCTTTAGGCAGGCTGTCTACCGGGACATAATGGTTCGGATTTACAATTGCTGAATCCAACCCACGTTTTCTTCCTTCATCAAGAAATATGGAAGTCAGGACCTTTCTCATATAGGGCTTTTTAGCCAATCCATTGGTCAGATTTCCCACCCCGATAATGGTTTTAAGGTTCGGATCTATTTTTTTTATTTCGGGAATGGCGTTCAATGATTCCATAGAGAAATTGATATCGTCGCTGGATTCCGAGCCAATAGGGAAGGCATTGATGTCGATAAACAGTTGGTCAGGTCCCACTCCATGCTTTTTTTGAGATTTTTCTACAATCTTTCGTGCCAGCTCAATCTTTTTATCCGCTGTCACTGCAGGGCCTGAAATGTCTGTTGTTAACGCTACATAAACCGGGGCGTGCTCCTTGGTGATACTCATGACAGCATCAATTTTGTCGACACCCGGTGCGTATTCTTCCAGTGACACGGAATTGATGATCGGTCTTCCCGGATAAGCTTTTATAGCCGCTTCCAAGGCTGAAACGTCAAAGGAATCAAGACACATCGCACCCGGAAAATCCATGGTTTGTGCCCGAATTACTTCAACCAGGGTATCTGTTGTATCTACAATGTTTGAGTCCATGCAGACATCTATAACTTCGAGCCCCAAATCTCTTGTTTGTTCTGAAACCACCTCCTCCAGCGCCTCCTGGTCCAGAGGAGAGCTGTGTTCCACAGCGTCCCGCACCTTTTTTGAGCCCCTAACATTCAGACGTTCGCCAATACGGATCAGAGTTTCGGAACTTTCGAGCTTCACAGCATTTTGAGGTCCGGAAATAAAATGACCTTGTTCGATTTTTCGTGGTGTCGGTTTCCTGTTTCCCACCAGCCTTCTCATTTCCCGAATGTGATCAGGCGTGGTTCCACAGCAGCCACCAATAATGTTCATCCCGAATTCATCCACAAATTGAAACATCTGCTCGGCCATGAGCTGAGGTGTCATTTTGAATACCGTCTGACCGCCAACAGATTCAGGCAAACCGGCATTGGGGATGATGGATATGGGAATATCTGAAAAACGGCTAAGCTTTTTGACGGTAGGAATAAGCTGATCAGGACCTAAACCACAGTTAACGCCAAAGGCATGGATTCCAATATGCCGCAACGTTGTGTATGCAGCAATAATATCGGTATTGAAAATCTGCATTTTTGCATGGGAATCCACAGTCACCTGGGCTATGATTGGCAGCTCTTTATTTCTCTGCTTTAACGCTTGCTTGGCACCTAAAATAGCGCATTTCAATTCCAGAATGTCCTGTTGGGTTTCGAAAAGCAGGGCGTCTGCTCCGCCATCGATCAATCCCAATACTGCCTGATAAAAATTGTCTTTGATCGCATCAAAGGTTCCTTTTTTTAAATCAGCCTGAGTGCTGGAAAGTACCCAGTTGGAGGGACCAATTGAACCGAGAACCAAAAGCTTTCTCCGGTCATAACTCTCGTCTTTTTCATAATCCTGCTTTGCCAGCACTGCGAGCTCTGCGGCTTGCTTATTCAACCTGTAAGAAATTTCTTCGATAGTCAGATCTTTTATGCTTCTGCCATCCTCAAATGGAGGGAATTCGCTATCATCAATATTATCAAAATCATGTTCTTCCAACCGCATGGGTGAAGAACAAAGGGTATTGGTTTCAGCGGCGGAGGCGCCCGCTTGAAAATACTGAAAATGAATATTTCTGATAGCCTCAGGTCGGGACAATACCAGGATGTCGGAAAGCATTTGAAAGTCTTCTCCGCCGTATATTTCGGGACCATAGGCTAAATTCTGCGTCATGGTTCCCATGGCGCCGTCTATTATCAATACTTCACTGTCCAGCAGTTCTTGAAACTCTTTGGGTGTCATATGTTTTCTCTTCGCGGAGTGAATTCCCCTATCGAACTATAAATTAAAACCCAGGGCTAACCTGGTTTGCGGCCAATGCATCACTTCCAATGTGCACAATCATTGGAAATGATGGTGTGTATTCTTCATTTTATGCAAATCACAATCACCCGGCAAGGTAATCGCTAAAGGTTTTTTTCAATTCTTCATAATTATTGGTAACCGGGAGTTCAGGAAACCTTGCAGCAATTTCAGGTGGTGGACAGTAAAAGGCTCCAAAATCCGCTTCTTTCAGCATGCTGATGTCGTTGAATGAATCTCCGGCAGCGATGATCTTGAAATTCAGCTGCCTTAATGCCTGCACAGCTTTCTTTTTGGCATCATCAAGTCTGAGATGATACGAAGTGATAATATCCTGATCATTCACTCCCAGGGAATGGCAGAAAATTGTGGGCATTTTCAGCATCTTCATAATCGGCTTGGCAAATTCTTCAAAAGTGTCTGACAAAATGATCACCTGCCCCTGGTTTCTCAGCCAGTCCAAAAACTCAACGGCTCCGGGAAACGGCTGCATGGTGGCAATAGTTTCCTGAATATCGGTCAGGGTCAGATTGTTTTTTTCAATAATACCCAATCGGTACTGCATCAACTGGTCGTAATCAGCAATGTCCCTGGTGGTTAATCTCAAGTCCTTGATACCTGTTTTTTCAGCAACGTTAATCCATACTTCAGGAAAGAGAACTCCTTCAAGATCCAGGCAAGTGACTAGCATAATACCCCTTTTTTTGTATTTTAGATTGATGATTTAAGATTTTCGGGTTGTGTCGGCTTTGCCGACAGCTGTGTCGCAATTTTAGATTGGCGTTTTTGTATTCAATTGTATTGGATTCAATTTTTTGGTGCAGGGTAAACAGCGGTCTTTTATGGTCGGTGACACCGGGGGTGAAAGTCCGGGCAAGTCTTGCTTGAGACTACTGGCAGAATCCTATAAAACTATAGTGAACAACAAATAATTTTCAAAAATATAATATCTACAGGTGATAAACAAGCCTTAACTTTTGAATCCATTGAGTATAAAGAGGTGAGCGAGATAATTCGAGCTGAAAGCGAGCTTTCCATTACAGAAAAACTCAAAACCTTGCCAGATCAGCCTGGAATCTATCGATTTTACTCCAAACCCGGAAAAATCATTTATATTGGCAAGGCAAAAAGCCTTCGCAGTCGAGTGAGAAGCTATTTTCTGGATTCTAATCGACAGGAATCAAGAATTCGTTTCCTGGTACCCCAAATTGCCGATGTGGACTGGATTGTCACCCATACGGAAGCTGAAGCATTGATTCTGGAAGACCAGCTGATCAAAACCCATCGTCCCCGCTACAATGTCCAGCTCAAAGATGATAAATCCTATCCATACTTCAAGCTTTCCATTAACGAACTTTATCCACGATTGACCCTGGTTCGGGAGCTGAAGAAGGACGGGTCTCTGTACTTTGGTCCTTACGTTTCAGCAGGTAAGGCCCGGGAGGCATCCCGCATCATCAAAAAACATTTTCCTTTGCGACAGACGGCTTTAACTCTGGATGGAACCAAGACTTACAAGCCCTGTCTAAACTACCAGATGAAGCGCTGTTTTGCCCCTTGTGCCGGTCTTATCTCATCGGAAGACTACGGTCAGATTGTACAAAATGTTCTGCAGTTACTGAGAGGGAATTATGAAGAGCTGACATCCAGTTTAAAAGCCCAAATGCAGGAAAAATCGAAAAATCTGGAGTTTGAAGAGGCGGCGCGCATCAGGGACCAGATCAATGCTGTACAAAGCACCTTACAAAAGCAGCAAGTAGTATCCAAACAAAAGCTCGACAGGGATGTTTTTGCCCTGGTTCGATCAGGTGGATTTGCAGGAGTGCAGATATTGTTTGTTCGTAATGGTATTTTACTGAGTGACGATTTTGTATTTATTGAACAGGCTGAAATTTATGAGGATCAGGAAATCACTCGCTCTATCCTCTCCAGATTTTATGTCTCAGGTGGTAAGGAGATCCCCAAAGAGATTATTCTTCCGTTTGAATATGAAGATGCCACCATGCTGGAAGCATATTGTTCCACTAAAAGAGCCAGTGTGGTTAAGGTATTGCATCCCCAACGCGGCGAGAAAAAGGCATTGGTGGATATGGCTCTAAAAAATGGTGAGCAAAATCTCACTATGACCATGAAATCGATGGAAGCTGATAAAGTGGTACTAGAGGAGGTGCAACAAAAACTAAAACTTAAAAATCTTCCAGTACGCGTGGAATGTTTTGATATTTCGAATATCTCGGGAGTCAACAACGTTGCATCAATGGTGGTCTGGGAAGATAATAAACCGAAAAAATCAGACTATAGAAAATACAAGATCAAAACGGTTGAGGGGGCAAACGATTATGCTGCCATGGAAGAAGTTCTGGGAAGGCGTTACCGGCGGAAGGATCTGAAGAAAAAGCCGCTGCCCGATCTGATTGTTATTGATGGGGGGAAAGGCCAACTGTCCATTGCCATACGAATTCTTCAGGAACAAGGTATCGACTTGAAGCATGTGGATTTGATAGGGCTGGCCAAAGGCAGGTCAGAAAAAAAATCTGGTGTGGAAAAAGTTGTTGATGATTATGAATACGTGGTTAAACCAAACAGAAAAAACGAAATTAACTTAAAGCGTAACTCATCAACGCTTCATTTTTTGCAAAATATCAGAGATGAGGCGCATCGTTTTGCGATCAGCTACTATCGTAAACTTCATGGAAAACGTACTATTCAATCTGAACTCGAAAACATACCCGGAATCGGCCCAAAAAAAAGAACACAATTGTTAAAGTCGTTTTCAAGTCTGAAAAAGATCAGGGAAGCAAGTTTGGATAATCTTATCGCTGTGGAGGGAATATCGGAAAAAGATGCAGGAAAAATTCGCTCTTATTTTCACAAAGACACGTAAACGTATTCGGATGAGGATTGCCTGGTCTTCAAGAATAGGCTTTTATTCCAGTTTTCAACAGGTTATCAGTTATCGGATAGCCGACCGTGATGCCGTGCGAATTTTGAGATGTTTGGTAAAAACAGGCTAGTTGGCATGATAGGACCTTAATAATGTGTTTAATCAGATAGTTAAATAAAAACAGCTGTTTAATCGGTACAAAACGGTGAAGTTGGAAAATCCAATGGAAGATCTTAACAATCAGTGTGTTGGTTTTTATCAAGGTGAACATAAAGGTAATTGACAGTAAGCCCGTGGTTTATTTAGATTGTTCTTTGCAAAGAGTAAGGGACCAGGGCTTTAATCAGGCAACAGACAGAAGCTGATTGCAATCACAGCCACAAACAGTCTCAAACCCCCCGACATCTTCACAATTGGAGAGTAGCGAATGACTATCGCACAGTTTTTTCTGAATCAGGTAGAATGGTTCGTGCCGGATCACGTCAAGCAAATGGAAGCTGCCATGCGTATCAGGGCACAAGTGGTCACATCGATGCTGTTGATCGTGATTCCGTTTCATATCGGTCCCATTATCAAGTTTATGGCTCTCAATTCACCGGTGGCATATGTTAATTTTGGACACATGCTCACGGCCATCGTGTTGCTCGCTGTTATGAAGGCAACGGGACGGGTCACTATTATTGCCTGGATTTTATTGCTGACATTGTTTTTTCAGGAAGCTGCTTCCATATATTTTACGGGGGGCATGTCATCAAATGTTGTGGGGCTTATACTTGTGCTGCCTGTGGCAGGAATCATGATGGTGGGCTACCGTGCAGGTATTTTCTTCTTACTTCTGCTGATTGCTTTCATCCTGGGAATCTATTATTTACAGGTTATCGGTCATCCCTTTCCATCCTATAATGTTGGTGAAACTGCATTTCGTACCGAAAAGTATTACTACATTGTGGCCGTGTTCACCGCTTACACATTGATTGCGGCTGTTTTTCAGGTCATTAAAGTGACGACGACCCGCTCGCAGCAGGAAATTGAGCAGCGATCACGGAGCATGGCAGAGAATATTCAAAAAGTCATCAACGAAATCGGTATCAATTCTTCCGCCCTGGCCTCATCAGCAGAACAATTGTCCAAAACATCTTTGGAAATGCAAAAAAGTGCTGACCAGATCTCAATCAGTGAGACTGAAACGGCTGCCTCTACCAATCAATCATCCAGTACGACGCAGGAACTATCAACATCACTCAAGGAAATTTCCAAGCGCATGCAGGAACTTCGAAAACTTGCTGATGCGGCCGAAGATGAAGGCAAAATAGGGTCGGAAATTATTTCCGAGTCCAATGAAATGATGGGCATGATTGAAGACAGCAGCAAACAGATCGAGCGCATCACGGAAATCATTACAAATATAGCGGAACAGACAAACCTGCTGTCTTTGAACGCAGCAATCGAGGCGGACAAAGCCGGAGATTACGGAAAGGGATTTGCTGTGGTGGCCGAAGAAGTGGGAGAACTGGCGGAACGCAGTAACGAAGCGGCCAAGCAGATCAGTGAGTTGATTAAACGTAATGATGATAACGTCTACGAGGGAAAAGAAGTTATCAATGCCACCGGACAGTTTTTGGAGCAGATCATTGAACAGGTTCGTTTAATGACTAACGAAGTCAATCAACTGGTGTCATCCATCACCGAGCAGGATATTGGAACCCGGGAAGTAGCGAAGGGAGCGGAAGAGATCTCACAAAAAAGCGATAAAAGTCTGGAATTAATAACGGGATTGGCTGCTCTAATAAAGAACAGCAACGAAACTATTTCCAGCCTTGGAGAAATTGCGGATCGGTTGGATTCACAAGTTACAACCTATAAAGACTAAGGTCAGTTTCTAATTCCAAATCCGGACAAAGAAGACTTGGAATTGTAAGTGGCATCAAGATCGGAATATTAATAGTAGAACAATCGACCAACAATAAAACAATAACGATATCCGTAGAATAACCAACCGGAGAAGAATTGTATGGCAGAACGAAATCTGATTACTAAAGGATTCGACTGGTTTATTCCCAATGAGTCATTTGAAGACAGGGACCTGGTACTTCGCAGCAGGCTGATGATTGCTATTTCGGTGTTGATCACAGCCCTCTGGCTTCCCGTGGTCTTTCGTGCAGGTCCTTTTGCGGGTGTGCTGGGAATCCTGTCCGGTGCATTTCTCCTATTTCTGCCTTTTTTTCTCAAAAAAACAGGTTCTTTGGCCTGGGCCGGTCATGGTATTGTGCTGGTCATCACATTTTCCAATTTTTACCGAGCATACTGGGAAGGCGGGTATGATGCGGTCGTTCTATGGTGGAATGTGGTGGCACCCGTTATTGCTGTATTGTTGATCGGAAGCAAGAGCGGATTTATCTGGCTGCTGCTGAATAGCCTGGGTGTGGGTGTCTTTTATTATATGGAATCCGTTGGCGTCAGAATTCCTGGTGTGGGTGCTGTTAACGATTCGGTGATGCTGGTGAATTCCATTGCCCTGGCTATCGTCCTGACCACAACATCTTTCTATCTTGAAAGAAGTAAAAACCTGGTGATGGAGATCCGGAAAGGTGAAGTGGAAAAAACCAGGGCGTTGGCAGAAAGCATGCAAAAAATTGCGGACGAGATCAAGCTAAATACCCGAACCATCCATTCCTCTTCCGACGATCTTGCGAAGACTCTTAACATGATGAAAGGCAGCGCAAAAGAGATTGAACAAGTGACCTTGGAATCGTCTTCAGCGGTGAATCAGGGTACCAATACCATTCAGGAGTTATCTTCTTCCCTGAGTGAAACAGTGAAGCGAATGAAGGAATTGGAACACAGCTCCATAATGACTGAAACCCGTGGCTCACAGGCGACAGACACAATTAAACAGTCTATCAAGGCTATGGCAAGAATCAATGAAAGTCGACAGGAGTATGATACTATTCTTCAGGCGATCACCGATATTGCAGATTCCGCGCATTTACTTTCACTCAATGCCGCTATTGAAGCAGCTAAAGCTGGAGAATATGGAAAAGGCTTTTTCGTGGTTGTGGAAGAAATCCGCGATCTTGCACAAAGAAGTAATGACGCTGTGATTGATATTCGGAAAGTAACAAAAAAGAGCGGGTTTGTGCTTTCACGAAGTAAAAATGTCATGGTTTCCGTTGAAGAGGTTTTTTATACTGTCATCCAACTCGTGGAATCGATCACCCATTTGATTCGTGAACTCACAGCTGCACTTGAGGAACAGAATATTGGTATCAAAGAAATAGCCAAGGGTACGGAGGATATTGCCCAATCGACCGAAGAAAACCTGACATTGATTCAGACACTTAAAAGCTCACTTGAAGAAAATACCAATACTGTTGAGAATCTCCGACAAATTGCCTTGCAATTAGATCAGCAACAGACCGGGGTAGGCAGATAATTATTCTAGAAATCATTCATGCCAAAAATCCTCTCCATTGCTCTATTTATTTACTTAGTCCGTGCAACAGTTGTGTCTGCTTACCATCCGGATCACCTGACCAACCTGCTCCGATCTAAAACCTGTATTGAATGCGATTTGATTGATTCAGACCTGAATAACACCCAGCTCAGTCATGCTATATTAACAGGTGCTATCTTAAGCGATTCATCAATGCGCTGGGTTAATTTGACAGAGTCAAGTATGGTTGATGCTGTGCTGAAAAATGTGGATTTAAGTTGGGGAATTCTGACTTTTGCCAACATGAGGCGTATTTTTATTATCTCCTCCGTCGTCAATCAGGCAGAGTTCAGCTATGCTGACCTGGAAGCTGCAAACCTGGAGGCTTCCGACTTTCGTCGGTCACATTTCAACTATGCCAATCTCAAGGCATCCAGTCTCAAAGATTCCGATCTGCGTTGGGTGGATTTTTCCAATGCTAATTTAAATCGAGCTAATTTGCAGAATGCCAGAATGCAAAATACTATACTCCAGGGGGCAAATCTGGACGGGGCCTATCTAAACGGTGCTGTTTTGGACGGAGCCATCTGGATCGACGGAAGTATTTGCCGCAAGCAATCTGTTGGTAGGTGCAGGCGTTGAAAAAACCAAATATCCACCCCTACAATCCTCAATATTCAGCTTTTGCCAGTTATCCATTCAAATACCTGTTTTCTGATCCAACATTTTATTTGAGCCATCGACTGTCTGCTTTCCAGTGACATACTTGCAGGTATTGGTGTATGTTGCTGTTAAAATAGTCAAATTTTCATGAAACACAACCCTGGTGATGAAACTTAAAGGAATGTAGAATAAAATATTTACAAGTTGACTGATTTCATACTATCTACAGACCTGGAATCAGGCTTTTTAATTAGCAATGAAAATTGATTACCGGTTTTTGTGAGCCTGCAGTATTTCACAACATAAAGACATATCCAGTAAACGCTAAATCCTCTTAATGGTCTAGTATGGGCAAGAAAAAGCAGCAAACACTTTTGGATGAGTTTTCGGTACCAAGTTACGATGAATGGTTGGCACTGGTTGAAAAGCAGTTAAAAGGAGCGCCATTTGACAAAAGACTGATTACCAAGACTGCCGAGGGCATCTCTATCCAACCCATTTACATGAAAAATAAGGGCTTTGACAAAGGCAACTCGATTCCCGGCAGTTTCCCTTTTACCCGGCATGTAGATGCGATTGGGAAATTAAAAGGCGGATGGGAGGTTTCCCAGGAGTTTGTGTATCCTGAAACAGATATGTTTAACCAGTCCGTGCTCCATGATTTAAATCGTGGGTTAACCTCAGTTTCCTTCAGTCTGGATTATCCGAGTGGTCTGGGACAGGACCCTGATAAAGATAGAAATGGGGATACAGGTAAGGGAGGTCTTTCTCTGGCTTCCAGAGCAGACTTGGCAACAGCATTTAAAGAAATCGATTTTTCCAGTATTTCTCTACAGGCAAATCCCCGCCAGGCCTATCTTGCATTTTATTGTTTACTCATCGACTTTCTTGATTCCCGCAAGATCTCCAGGGATACCCTGAAAGGGAACATGATTGCAGATCCCTTTGCACAACTGGCAGAAAACGGGGGGCTGAATTGTCCACTGGATAAGGCTATCGATGAAGTCGCTGCCTGTGTCGCCTGGTCATCAGAAAACACCCCGAGTTTCAAATCGCTGGGAATTGACTTAAGTGTATATGAACGTGCAGGGGCAAGTGCCATTCAGGAACTGGCAGTCGCGTTGGGAGCGGGTGTTGAATACATGAGGCTGCTTCAGGACCGGGGAATTGATTTGGAAACAACAGCAGGGAATATGGTCTTCCACTTTGCCATGGGCTCCGATTTTTTTCTCAACATAGCCAAGGTGAGGGCAGCAAGAAGACTCTGGTCAACAGTTATTAAAACCTGCGGTTGTTCTGAGCAGGTTCAAAGAATGAGAATCCATGCCAGAACTTCATCCTATAACAAAACCTTGTTTGATCCGCATGTTAATTTGTTGAGAGCAACAACCGAAGCATATTCAGCGGTTCTTTCGGGATGCGACTCTATTTGTGTGGCTCCCTTTGATTCGATCTCGGGTTTGCCCGATGAAATGTCGCGCAGGATTTCCAGAAACATTCAAATAATCCTTAAAGAAGAGTGCCACGGTCATCGTATTATCGATCCCGGTGGTGGCGCCTGGTTCCTGGAGGATCTAACCAACAATCTGGCGGAATCAGCCTGGTCTGAATTCCAGGAAATGGAAAAACAGGGCGGTCTTTCACAAATACTGTTGGAAGGGAACCTCCAACAGCAAGTGGCCGAAGTTGCAGCATCCAAGAAAGCAGAGGTTGGCAAACGAAAGCAGGTCATTGTTGGTACCAACATGTACTCTATTCAGGGAGAAATTCCTCATGCCGGTTTAAAGTTTGATTATCGGGCGTTCCAGGAAAAAAGGAATACGGAGATGTTTCAGTACAAGTCTTCCCGGAATATTACAGCGGATGGACCTGTTCCGAATTTATCGGATGAATTTACCCCCACCCAAATGATGGAAACCGTTTTAAATCTTGCAAAGCAGGAAGCAACCATCGGTCAATTGAGTGAAGCCCTTGGGCACAGCACTGAAAGTTGTTTTACAACCAGATCTTTAGACAAGAACAGACTGGCTTCCGATTATGAGGAGTTAAGGCAGAACGCAGACATATTTAAAGCGAAAACAGGCGATTGGCCCCAGGTTTTTTTGGTAAATATGGGGCCTTTAAAGCAGCACAAAGCCAGGGCCGATTTTTCCACGGGGTTTGTTGAGCCCGGAGGATTTCAGGTAATTGGTAACGAAGGGTTTGAATCAGTACAGTCCGCTGTGGATGCAACCATTGTTGCCAAAGCAAAAATTGCAGTTATTTGCTCGACAGACGATACCTATCCGACCCTGGTTCCGGAAATAGCCAAAAAGGTCAAAGCTTCAAGACCGGATATGACATTAGTGTTGGCCGGATATCCCAAAGATCACGTCGAATCTTTCAAAGCAGCCGGCATTGATGAATTCATTCACCTCAAAGCAAGCAATCTGGATCTGTTACGATTGTTCCATCAAAAAGCAGGAGTGCAACCATGAAACAATTTCCCGATTTCACTCAGGTTCCATTTCAAACAACTCCGCAAAAAACATCGGCAACCGAATGGGAGAATCAGGTTAAGTCGCAAGCTGGTATTCAAGCCGATGCTTTTGAATGGGATTCATTAGAGCAAATTAAGATTAAGCCGCTGTATACGGAAGAGGATATTGAAGATTGCGAGCATCTGGACTATCTATCAGGAATTCCCCCCTATTTGAGGGGACCGTATCCCACCATGTATGTGACTCGTCCCTGGACTGTCAGACAATATGCCGGTTTTTCTACAGCTGAAGAGAGTAATGCCTTTTATCGAAGAAATCTGGCAGCCGGCCAAAGAGGGCTTTCCGTGGCTTTCGATCTGGCTACACACCGGGGGTACGATTCGGATCATCAACGTGTGGTTGGTGATATTGGTAAAGCGGGTGTTGCGATCGATTCGATTCTGGACATGAAAATCCTGTTTGACGGGATACCACTGGATAAGATGTCTGTTTCCATGACGATGAACGGAGCGGTTCTTCCGGTTATGGCGTTTTACATTGTAGCAGCCGAAGAACAGGGAGTTAAACACGAACAACTTACCGGCACTATTCAGAATGATATTCTCAAAGAATATATGGTGAGAAACACCTATATCTATCCGCCGGAACCCTCCATGCGGATTATTGCCGATATTTTTGAGTTTACTTCCCGACACATGCCGAAATACAACAGCATCAGTATATCGGGCTATCACATGTTGGAAGCAGGTGCCTCGGCTGATCTGGAAATGGGCTATACCCTGGCTGACGGCCTGGAGTATGTAAAGACCGGGATCAAAGCTGGCATAAAAATCGATGATTTTGCTCCCAGGCTTTCATTCTTTTGGGGAGCCGGAACCAATTTCTTTATGGAAATCGCTAAAATGAGGGCGGCTCGCTTGTTGTGGGCAAAAATCATTAAGCAATTCGATCCCCAAAATCCAAAATCGATGGCTTTGAGAACACACACTCAAACTTCCGGCTGGAGTTTGACCGAACAAGATCCGTTCAACAACGTGGCCAGGACGTGTATTGAGGCGATGGCTGCGGCGTTGGGTCATACACAATCATTGCATACAAACTCCCTGGATGAAGCCATAGCGTTGCCTACCGATTTTTCTGCTCGAATTGCACGAAATACACAGTTATTTTTGCAGCATGAGACTGGTATTTGCAATGTGGTCGATCCCTGGGCAGGATCATACTACCTGGAGTCGCTGACGCACCAGATCATGCACAAGGCATGGGGACATATTCAGGAAGTTGAGTCGCTGGGTGGTATGGCCAAAGCGATTGAGACAGGTCTTCCTAAAATGCGCATTGAAGAGGCTGCCGCACGAAGGCAGGCGTTGATCGATTCCGGAAAGGAAACCATTGTTGGCGTTAACAAATACCGGCTGGACAAGGAAGCGGACATAGAAACCCTGGAAGTTGACAATACAGTTGTTCGGGAATCCCAGGTAAAACGTCTTGAAAAGTTAAAGTCTGAAAGAAATGAAACTGACGTTCAAAACATTTTGGATCGCTTGACGGAGGCAGCTGATAAAAAGGAAGGGAACCTGCTGGCACTTTCCATTGAAGCAGCAAGGGCGAGAGCCTCCCTTGGTGAAATCTCATTGGCGATGGAAAAGGTTTTTGGTCGACACAAAGCCGCCATCAAATCAATTTCAGGTATCTATAGCAGTGCATTTGGAGAAGAGGAAGCAGTGATTGATGTGGTAAAACTGGCAGATCAGTTTGAGCAGAAAGAAGGAAGACGCCCTCGTATCATGGTGGCTAAACTAGGCCAGGATGGTCATGACAGGGGAGCTAAAGTCATATCGACAGCCTTTGCCGATTTGGGATTTGATGTGGATATAGGTCCGCTCTTTCAGACACCGGAAGAGGTAGCCAAACAGGCCGTGGAAAATGATGTGCATGTGGTTGGTATGAGTTCCCTGGCAGGGGGGCACAAAACCCTGTTGCCTCAACTGATTGAAGAATTGAAAAAACTGGGCAGGGAGGATATTGCAGTAGTGGTGGGAGGTGTTATTCCGGCCAAAGATTACGACTATCTTACCGAAAACGGCGCAGTGGCTATTTTTGGTCCTGGAACCGTCATACCAACCGCAGCTGAAAAGGTCCTGAAAGAACTGATCAAACGAATCGAAGGGTGATAACCGTTGGCAAAACGCAAAGAACTTAGCATCGATGAGTATGTCAACGGTGTCTTGAATACAGATCGTATGATTTTGGCCAGGGCCATCACCCTGGTTGAAAGCAATGCAAGGCATCACCTGGAAACCGCCCAACAGGTGTTGCAACAGATATTACCTGAAACCGGTAAAGCCATTCGGGTTGGTATCACGGGTGTACCCGGTGCAGGGAAAAGCACCTTTATCAATTCTTTGGGCAGCCTGCTCTGTCAGAACGGCAACAAGGTTGCTGTGCTGGCCGTTGATCCCAGCAGTTCTTTGAGTCGGGGCAGTATTCTTGGCGACAAAACAAGAATGGATCTGCTCAGCCAGGAACCTAACTGTTTTATCCGACCTTCTCCCTCCGGAGGCACCCTTGGGGGTGTCAGCAGAAAAACCCGTGAAACCATACTACTCTGTGAAGCAGCCGGATTTGATGTGATTCTGGTTGAAACTGTCGGTGTCGGACAAAGTGAAGCCATTGTCAGCACCATGGTGGATTTTTTCCTGCTGCTTACCCTGACTGGTGCCGGTGATGAATTACAAAGTATCAAAAAAGGGGTGATAGAAATGGCAGATGCCATTTTGATCAACAAAGCAGATGGAAACAACAAGGCAGCAGCTCTCAGGACCCAGCAGGAGTTTAACCAGGCTTTGCACCTGTTAAAACCCACCAAGGCGGATTGGGAAACAAAAGCCTATTGCTGTTCCGCGTTGAAAGGGGAAGGGATAGAGGATATCTGGAATGTGATTCTGCGATTTAAATCCGAGCGAATGACCTCCGGGACATTTCAGGAAAAAAGAAAAGAGCAGGCTCTTAACTGGATGCATGATATGATTTTAGAACAGGTGAAAACCCTGTTTTTTGAACATCCGAATATTGTCGAGGAAATACCCCACTTAGAGCGGAAGGTTGTTCAGGGAGAACTTCCGGTTACCAAGGCGGCTGAGATGCTGATGGCTAAATTTCGTGATTTACGGGTTAATGAGAATCAACTATAGTCGATAAATTGCATAAACATAACTGAGAACTATTATGTTAACCAAAATTGATCATATTGGTATTGCTGTTCATTCACTTGAAGAAGCGATTCCTTTTTACGAACAAGCATTGGGTTTAACGTGTGAACATGTCGAGGAAGTTCCATCGCAAAAGGTTAAAACTGCCTTTTTTGCTATTGGAGAAGTTCACATCGAATTGCTTGAACCCATGTCTGAAGATAGCCCCATTGCCAAGTTCCTGGAAAAGAAAGGCCCGGGAGTTCATCATATTGCTTACCACAGTGATAATATTCAACAGCAATTGGAACAGGCTGCTCAAGCTGACTGCAAGCTGATCAATGAAACTCCGGTTGACGGCGCCGGTGGAAAAAAAGTAGCATTCTTACATCCCAAATCCACTTTTGGTGTATTGAGTGAGTTTTGCACAAAAAAATAAAAAGGATCAAAACAGCAGTTGGTTAACAACAGCAGCTTACGTTGCGAAATCGGACACTAACTTGAAACGGTTCAATAAACAATTGGGAGTACCTTTAGGTATTATCCCTGGCATTACGCAGTAAAATGCTCCCAAGTATAATGTGGAAATGGAGACAAGTTAATGACAAAACGGAATGAGGTAGATGAGCTTGTAAGATTGAGGGAAAAAGCACGCGAAGGTGGTGGGCCCGAGAGAATCAAAACTCATCACGCAAAAGGGCGCAAAACCGCTAGGGAACGGTTGGCACTGCTTTTGGACGAAGGAAGTTTTGAAGAATTTGACATGTTTAAAACACATCGTTGTCATCATTTTGGTATGGAAAAACAAGAGTACCTAGGCGATGGTGTGGTAACGGGTTATGGAACCATTCAGGGCAGGCTGGTTTACGTTTTTTCTCAGGATTTTACAGTTTTTGGTGGGGCTTTGTCAGAAACCTTTGCAGAGAAAGTATGCAAGATTATGGATATGGCCGTGAAAAACGGTGCGCCTGTGATTGGTTTAAACGATTCCGGCGGAGCCCGGATTCAAGAAGGTATTGAAAGTCTGGCGGGCTACACCGATATTTTCCTGCGCAATGTTACTTCTTCCGGAGTGGTTCCCCAGCTTTCAGGAATTTTTGGACCGTGTGCCGGTGGTGCAGTATATTCTCCGGCTCTGACGGATTTCACCGTAATGGTTCAAAAAAACAGCTATATGTTCCTGACAGGACCTAAAGTGGTGAAAGCGGTGACTCATGAAGAGGTTGACACCGACTCTTTGGGAGGGGCAGGTGTACATACGGCTAAAAGTGGTGTTGCTCATCTGGCTGCAGAATCGGAGGAACAGGCGATTGAATTCCTCAAGGATATCTTTTCCTATATTCCGCAGAACAACATGGAAATCCCACCCTTTGTTGCTACTAAAGATCCTGCCAATCGCTGTGATCCCACCTTGGATGAAATTGTTCCGGAGAATCCCAACGAAGCATACGATATCAAGGATGTCATCTATCGTACGGTTGATGATGGAAAATTCGTGGAAATTCAACCGGAATATGCACCAAATCTGGTTGTGGGATTTGCTCGATACGGGGGCACGTCAGTTGGGGTTGTAGCCAACCAGCCGAAATTCCTGGCCGGAGTTCTGGATATTGATTCATCCGTGAAAGGAGCACGGTTTGTGAGATTTTGTGATGCTTTTAATATTCCCGTGGTTACCTTTGTGGATGTTCCTGGATTTTTACCGGGAACTGTTCAGGAACATGGCGGAGTGATTCGAAATGG
Source organism: SAR324 cluster bacterium (assembly GCA_028282825.1). GTDB lineage: Bacteria > SAR324 > SAR324 > XYD2-FULL-50-16 > XYD2-FULL-50-16 > JAHJTV01. The sequence goes on along the minus strand of JANQGZ010000115.1, from coordinate 19,403 downwards.
TGCAAAAATGCTTTATGCATATGCCGAAGCCACAGTACCCAAGGTAACCGTGATTACCAGGAAAGCCTACGGAGGAGCTTACTGTGTAATGAGTTCCAAGCACCTGCGCGGGGACATTAATTATGCCTGGCCAACAGCAGAAATTGCCGTGATGGGTGCCAAGGGAGCTACAGAAATTCTATACGCCAAAGACATAAAAAATCATGAAGGAGACAAGGCAGAATTCCTGAAAGCCAAAGAAGACGAATATGCAGAAAATTTTGCCAATCCATATATTGCGGCTAAAAGAGGATATGTGGACGATATCATTCTTCCAAATCGAACGCGATTTAGAATAATCAAGGCGTTAACCATGTTAAAAGACAAACGGGATTCCAATCCACCTAAAAAGCATGGTAATATTCCGTTATAATTACATTGAGGCGATGCCGTAACTGCGCCCGCAATGACAATGAGTTTCATCGTAAGCAGATAAGGAAGGTCTCATGGAACAATTTAATATCCAAAACATTTTTGATGGTCAGGCCATTGGTATTAGTCTGACCGGAATGTCTATTGTCTTTAGCGGCCTGCTTTTAATCAGTATTTATATATGGATGTTGCCGCATATACTGAAGTGGATGTCCAAAAAAGCCACATCCGAAAAGGTCAAAAAAGTCAAACCCGACAAAGTTAAAGAAAAAGTAACAGCTCCAAAAGCTGTTGTTGCCACTACTACCGAAGATGAATTTAATGATATTGCCAGTGTCATTGGATTGGTTCTACAGTTGGAACACGAACATCTTACAAAAGTTGATAACGAACAGATCACTATCTCCAGGAACGTCAACCGGCCATCCATGTGGGGAACTGCCGGAAAGATGAGGAAAATGCCGCAGAGGAGGACTCATGCGTAAATATGAAGTATCAATTAATAATAAACAATATTCTGTTGTCGTCAAAAAATATACAGGAAGCGATGCGGAGTTAGAGATTAATGGAAAACCTTACTCCGTGAAACTGGATGCGCCTATTACTGCAAGTGGTGCGCAGCCCAGTCCAATGCCTGCCCAAAGTCAGGCACAACCGGTCGTTCAGGCAGCCCCGACTCCCCCACCTGCTCAGGCTGCTCCTACACCACAAGCAGCTCCAACTCCCGCACCACAGGCAGCTCCTCAAGCTGCTCCTGCAGCCTCCGCCCAGGGCGGTGAAGTGATTCGTGCACCCATACCGGGATCGATTCTTGATATTCTGGTTAAGGTCGGTGATTCTGTTAATGAAGGTCAAACCGTTTTTAAAATGGAAGCCATGAAAATGGAAAACGATATTAACGCGGTAGGATCAGGTGTTGTCAAGGCGATCAATGTTGCTGTCGGCGATGCAGTTAACCAGGGCCAGGAATTGATGATCATCGGATAGGTTTCATCTAATTGTGCACAATTTTATCGGGAGAAGCTGAATGGAAACGCTAACGAGTTTTTTAAGCGCTACCGGGTTTGCACTAATGGAACCTGGGAACTTAATAATGATGGTCATCGGGATTGTTTTTATTACCCTGGCAATCGTTAAAGATTACGAACCCTTACTTTTACTACCCATTGGTTTTGGAATTATCGTAGGTAACATACCTCACATTTCCAGCATGGCTTTGGGGGTTTATGATGAAGGAAGTGTTTTATACTATCTGTATTTTGGAGTCAGCCAGGGGATTTTCCCACCGTTGATTTTCCTTGGCATTGGGGCAATGACAGATTTTTCAACGATGTTGTCCAATCCCAAACTGGTTTTGTTAGGCGCTGCAGCCCAGGTGGGGATTTTTATCACCCTGATCGGTGCGATTTATCTTGGGTTTACAGCATCTGAAGCTGGTGCGATTGGAATTATCGGGGGAGCAGACGGACCGACTGCTATTTTCCTCTCTGCAAAACTGGCGCCTCACTTGCTGGGAGCCATTGCAATTGCTGCCTATTCTTACATGGCCTTGGTACCTGTGATTCAGCCGCCGATTATGAAGCTGCTGACAACCAAAGAGGAAAGGCTGATGAGAATGAAGCCACCACGACAGGTGCCTGCCAGGGAAAGAATTATTTTCCCCATTGTGGCGTTTCTGATTTGCGGGTTGATTGCACCCGGTTCCCTGGCATTGATCGGAATGTTGATGTTTGGAAACCTGCTCAAGGAGAGCGGAGTGACAGAACGTCTGGCGAATTCAGCGAGAAATGCCATGATCGATATCGTTACCATATTATTGGGGTTCTCTGTGGGTGCCAGTACACAGGCAGATCATTTCCTGACTCCTCAATCGATCCTGATCTTTGGTCTGGGTGCTGCTTCATTTAGTGTTGCCACAGCTGGAGGTCTTCTGTTTGCAAAACTGATGAACCTGTTTCTCTCGGACGAAAACAAAATCAACCCACTGGTTGGAGCTGCAGGAGTATCTGCGGTACCGGATTCTGCCCGTGTGGTTCAAATGGTGGGGCAAAACGAAGATCCAACCAACTTTCTGCTTATGCATGCCATGGCACCTAATGTTGCCGGAGTAATCGGTTCTGCCATCGCAGCCGGGGTCCTCTGGACAGTCATGGTGGGGTAAAGGACCTGCCTGCTGAAAGATGGGCTTATTCTAATGCCCTTCTTTTCCTTCATGTAGAACAATCATTTCGAAGTAGTAGAGATTACATTGAATTGTTGAATTTGATGGGTAAGCGAGCTTACCCATTCTACATCAACAGAGCATGAATCATTGGAATCAGAGGCGGATTCTAAATACTGTCTTTCTAAGTGGGATCTTAAACAGGATGCAGGGTGGGGCAAGTGAAGCGGACCCACCGACATGCATTGTGACTCAATCAAAATTGATGGGTAAAAGAGCTTACCCATCCTCATAGTAGGAAGAAGGGATCGGTATTTTTTGAGAGCTTAATTCACGAAATAATTCAGTTTTTGTGGATTACCACTGCGCTCAATCTCAATTGTGAATTCTCTTTCATTACGTAGCAGGTTAAACAAACCCATAATTTTTTCCCCACCGGCTTCTGCCAGGCTTTCTCCATTTACATTTTTAATGACATCGTTGTTGCGAAGGCCCAGCTTTTCATAAAGGCTGCCCTTATCGATAGCTTTAACTTTGAAACCTTGGTGTTTGCCACCCTTAAAATAGGGAACCATTCGAGCCTGGTTTAAAAGAGCGCCAAAATCGTTCAAGTGGGTATCTACCTCAGTTGCTGTTATGTAAAAATTGCGACCGTCCGTGGAATATTTATTGGAAACGGGTTCCACTTTTCTAATGCGCGAAGGCGTTTTTTTCGCGACCTTTGGTGCCGGGGCTGCCTTTTTGAGCTTATCATCTTCTGTAGTGGTGAGCGTCCCAATTTCATTTCCCAGTTTAATTAAAACCCTTTGGTTACCATAGGTCGTGAAAATCCTGTGCACCACTGCACCTGATTCGAACAGCTCATCCCCGATAGTGAAAATATCTTCCTTGCGTTTTTTCTTTTGTTTGATCACACAGAAAATATAATAGTTTTTGCGATAATGTATCCCTTTCAATTCCAAATCATTGATCAGATCGCTTAACACTTTACCTGGTGCAACGACAGGAATTTCTTCAACAATGACAGGCTTTTTCTCCGCTTCTACTTCAACATTGAAGATATTCTGCTCTAAGATATTTTTGAATTCAGAGTATTTCCGGGGTCTGTCCTGGATAGTCTGCTTGGGTGGAACAAATTTAGCTTCCTGGTGAGGAATCTGCAGATATTCGTTTTCTACAACAGTTGCAACAATACCACCGGCAGACCAAGCCAATATTCCTACCATCAGGACATTGGCACTCGTTAAGACCTGGGAAAATGTGATCGTGTCTTTAATTCGTAACAGAACGGTTTGCCAGGACATCATGAATCCTTTGTGTTTGAATTCGGTATTGCATTCATCCGGTTCATAATTAAACCTGATTGTATCGCTTGATTGCCTTAATTAATGAGCTTGAACATTGAAACATGATCCAGTCTACCCCGGTGGTCTGCTTTTGACAAATCTTGTTACAACTTGTTTTTTCGAACCGGAAGTCTGCCGTGAAATTTATTTATGTCGTTTCAGCCAACGCTATTCCCTGGAAAAGCTCTTGCTCTTTTAATCGCTTGATAATGAATTGAGTGGGCTTCAAGCGATGCTTTGTCCATTCGGGAGCTACCAACTCATCCCATCTTGGAGCAACGGCTGCGAGCCTTTGCACCGCTATATCCGGTGACAGATGACTCAAGAATAAGATTACCCGACGAGTGTATTCATCCAGTTCAATCGGTGAAAATTTTTTTTCTTTGTACAAGTCGTGAAGGGGTGTATTGGCCAGAACATGCAGATTGTGCAGCTTTACGTTATCCACGGGGAGTTCGTTGGTTTTTTTAGCTGCGTTGATGATATCCTCGTCTTGTTCATCCGGTAATCCGAAGATCAAATGCAACCCGATATTAATCCCGGCTTCCTGATGCAATTTAAGGATGACTTCAATCGATTCTTCTGCAGTATGTCCGCGATTGAGAAACTCAAGCTGCCGATTCAAAAAGCTTTGAACACCCAGCTCCACGGAAACATAATGCGAACTACATATCTCTCTAAGATAGGGATAAATCTCATCGGGCAGGCAATCCGGCCTTGTTCCAAAGGCGACCCCCACGACCCGGTCTTTTGAAAGGGCAAGACCCACATCAGCCCTGAATTGCTCCAACCTTCGATAAGTATTGGTAAAAGGTTGAAAATACACCAGAAATTTATTGACACGGAAGCGCTTATGAAGTTTTTCGCGATTGATTATTATCTGTTCTTCAAGAGGGTGATGGTTGATTAAGTGACTACCGGCAGATCCTAGCTCATCGCAGAAAATGCAACCAACACCCTTGTTCTTTTCCCTGTTGGGACAGGTTTGTGCAGCACTGACCGTAATTTTGTAAACCTTCTCTCCAAATCGGTTTTTATAGTATCGACTGATGGGAAAATAGGGTTGTCCATCCCATTCAGGAAAATCTTTCGTAGGCACTGTGAAATCGTCTTTTTTTACTGGTGTAAACTTCACCTGTATTGGCGGTGATTATCTCGTATAATACGGCGGTTTTGTTATCTTTTTTCCTGAGGATACGTCCCAATCGTTGGACGTGTTCCCGCACTGTTGCGGTTCCCGAAATGATAACGGCCACATTGGCTTCGGGCACATCCACACCTTCGTTTAATACCCGGGAATTAACCAAAAACGGCCATTTGCCCTGCCGAAAGTTTTCAAGTATCAGCTTTCTTTCTTTGGCTTTTGTCTCATGGGTGATCAGGGGGAGTAAAAACAATGAACTGATATAGTATGCGGTTTTATTGTCATTCGTAAAGATAAGTATCCTGGATTCGTTATGACGAACCAGGATTTCGGCCAGTTTTTCCATTTTCCTGGTGGCTGACAAGGAAATCTGTTTTTGGGTATTGAAACTTCGAATGGCGTTTCGTCCTTCGGCAGATCGATAAGCATGCATGACGAATCTTTCCCAGGAATAGCGGTTACCGAATAAATTAGGCACCTTATCCCGAAATGCCTGGTAAACTCCCCTGTGATAATCATAAGAACGCCGTTCCTCTCCTGTAAGGTCCACTTCGATTGTATTGACCTCATAGGGCGCCAGAAAATCGCCTGATAACTGGTGAATCTGTTTGGAGTAGGTAACCGGTCCCAGGACGTCTTTTAACAACTGTTGTCTGTCGGATTCGACTGAGGGCGTGGCTGTCAAACCAAGTTTGTAGGGTGCGATGTAAGCCCGGGTCATTTGAGAGTAAGCTGGTGAAGGTAAGTGATGGCACTCATCAAAAATAATCATGCAAAAGCGATTTCCGATTGTTTCAGCTTGTATTCTGGCGGAATCATACGTAGAAACGGTAACATCCTTTAACTCATTACTTCCACCGCCTAGTAAGCCTATGTCACAAGCAAACCATTCTTCCAGGTTTTTCTGCCATTGGAGTATCAAATCGATAGTTGGGGCCATGACCAGGGTTGATCTCTGGACTTCCTGAATGGCCAAGGCGGCAAGATAGCTTTTTCCGGCACCTGTAGGGAGTACGGCAATCCCTTTTTTGGAATGGTTCCAGGAATTTAATGCTTCAGATTGATAGGTAAAAGGTGTAAACTCGGTTTTCAGCAATATGCTTAATTTGTTGTATTTTGGCGCAAAATCTGAATATCGAATCTTGTTTTTATAAAGAAATCGTATCAATTCACGGTACTTATCAGCATGACAGCGATAACTCCGGGTTCTGTGATCCCAGGAAAGGAAAGGCAGGAATGTTTCCAAGTTGATAACATCACTTTTGGAAACCGAGAGGGTTCCCTTGTGATATTGAATCTCAACGGGTTTCGAAGTAAGCGATGCAGTTTCCTGAGAATCCATGCAATATCAGGTTGATAACGTTAAGTAACCGGTCAGAAGAAACATGTCAGATAAAAAAGCAAAACCACAGATCGCCCATGATGCGATCATGCTCAGCAAAATAATATCCGAAAAACAGACGATTAAAATCACCTTTCCGGATGGCGAATTCCTAATCGATCAGCTCAGGTGGCATACTTCCGACCATTTGGGATTGAAAAACGGAAAGGTCGTCAACAAATCGGCTATGAAATACTGGGAGGTTGTTGAGGATGACTAACATCCAACCCAAAAAAGAGCTGGGTTTGCTTAACCCGGAAACAAAATATAAGACAGACATTGCTTTAAGTCAAAGTTATCTGATGGAGAATCCGGGAAATCAAAGGATTGTAATACATTTCAGTTAAAAAATACTGTACACTGAGGTTTTTTTACGCATGATCCATTTCTAATCAGCCCTTTAGCTTTTGCTCAATAGAAATAATCGAATATGGAAACAGATCAATCAATGGCAACCGGTAGTTCAAACCCACTCACAACGCAACGCCAGACAAGCCAGGATACCCTGGTGAAAAACGGGATGTTCACCACAAGGAACTCACTTGTCGAAAAAGAATCGGTTTGGCAGGTGCTTATTTTCTGGGGTGGGATGGTTTTTTTCTTCCTGGGGTTAACTCTCGTTATCTATCTTGTTTACGCGTTTGTTGCTTTTGATTGGCAGGCCACAGGCCTGCCGTTTATCTCCACCGTCTTGTCCACAGATCCGGCTCATGTTAGTGATGCTATCGGCGCATTTATCGAACTTCTGGCTGCCATATTGGGGCTGATGATAACGGTGGTTGCGATTGTTCTCCAGCTTGCAGCGCAACGTTACGGAACACGACTGATCGATCTGTTTTTGGCGGATAAGGTGAACCGCATGTATTTCATCCTGATGGTGTGTTCGCTTCTCTACGCCATTATCATCACCTATGCAATCAAGGAGGAGTTTTATCCCGCTTTTGCCATCCAGATTCTGCTGATATTGACCCTGCTGGAAATTTCATTGCTGGGACCCTACTTTCTGTTTGTATTTAAATTCCTGACCCCGACCAACTTGCTCTCATCAATCCAGGAAAACAGTCGAAACTCTATTGCTCATGCAACAGAGAAGAAAAACTATTCCGACCTTAAAAAGTATCAGAATGATGTTGCCACCTCTTTTGAACAGGTTACGGATACTGCATTGAGTGCCATTTCACAGATGGACCGCAACCTGGGACTAATGGCAATTAACCAGACAAGAGAGATGCTGTTGGATTATCTCCAACACAAGCATAAGCTTCCCAAGTCATGGTTTCTGGTATCTCAAGACAAATTTATTGGAATTTCTTCCGAGTTTTATGAGGAATTTTGTGACAAACACCTGTGGGTGGAAGCGAAAGCCTTCATGGATATGGAATTGATCTACCGCAGTTGCATTAACAATATGTCTGATGCGGTTAGTGCCATAGCAAACAATACCAGAATTATTGGTGAAGCGGCGATCAAAACCAGGGATGACGGTCTTTTGGAAATGGCTGTTAAGTTCTTTAACACCTTCATCCGGGTTTCTATCAATGCGAAAAACATACGGGCAATCTTTAATCTGTTTTACCAGTACAGGCTGCTAACAGAATCGATTTTTGAATATGATACTAAGCTTTCTGCGAAGATCCTGGGACATTTTTTATATTATGGTGAAACCTGCTTGCAACAAGGATTAGGGTTTGTATTGCTGACTGCTGCATTCGACCTGGGAAGCCTTGTCGCTACGGCCTATGATAAAAATTTGGAGAATATCAAGGAATTGCTTTTGATCTTCATGGCCTTGGAGGACAAAGTCGACAAGAAAAGGGATATGGTTTGGTATGACGGGGTACGCACGGCGCAATTGATTCTTGTAAGCTACTTGCTTTCCAAAGGTGATGGAGAACTGATACCAATTTTTGTGCAAGACCTTAAAAAAGACACGTTAAAACAGCTTTTAAGGTGGCGTGATTCATTGCTTTCTATTGAAGACAGAAAATTCTGGGAGTTTACGGACCGAGGTTATCGATTTGAATATATCGATGACAACCAAAAGGCTTTTCTCAAGCTGTTTTATGAGAAGTATATTTTATCGCAGCCAGATGAGTTCAAAAAATCATAAGTTGAATGTATTGTTACGACCTTTCCTGCTGATTGCTGCCTTGACGATGGCCATATCATTCAGCCACGATCTGCAAGCGGCATTCAATCAACATGAAATCAAGTTGATGACGGAAAATATCGAGGAGAGATTTGATCTGTTGATCGATACCTGGAATGAAGAGCTGTATTTTGAAATGTATGATTTCGGGCAACGGGCAAGTCATCAGCGAATTTCCAGGGGAGAGTTTGCACAGAGAATGGTTGAGTTAAAGTGGAAACCAACTTTGAAGCCGGTAGAGATCGAAAAGGTAGATATTCTGTATTTGAATTACGCTGTCATTTATTTCTGGCAGGAATTTGAGAACAAAGTAAATGTTATGCGCAAGGTGCGCAAATACATGGTATTTCCGGTAATTCTGGAAAACAATATCTGGAAATTCGATTTGACCCAATTAATTCGGGTTCCCTATGAAGGCACATTTCAAAAACCAAAAGATCCCACTCCCAAGCCCGAAGAACCAAGAGCCAAGGAACCGGTTTTACCTCCTGAAGGACCCGCGAATCCAAATGGTTAGCAAGCTCCTGCATCTGCACCGGCAAACCCCTAATTCGGATCGACCTGAGCTCCAATTCCTTCATACAGTGTGTTCATCGGTATGAAACACTTTCCTTATCTGCTTGTCCTGTTGGTACGAATGTACTAGACTCACTGATGTCAGAGACGAATAATCATATATCTTATTCCCCGGTCTCAAGAAGTTGAATCCGAACATCAAACATTGAAGCCGACAGCTAAACAATACAATGCCAACCAAAAAACTGACTTGCCAATTCAGGTGCAGCCGATGAAAAAGAATGGAATATATTCAACAACGGATGAGATTCGATTTCTGTTTGAAGATGTTATCAAAATTAATGTTTTAACCCATGCCAAAGCTTTCCGGCAGCATACGCCGGAGCAATTTCTCGAAGCGGTGCAACAGGCCGAGAAATTTGCGGCAGATGTACTGGAGAAACTACCAAAAGAAAGCGACGTATTATATCAACCCGATTCAATCAAGGTTCCGGATGGGTTCGGAAATGCCTGGAAGCAGCTTTCAGCATCCGGAATTTTGGAAATGCTGATACCAGGCAGCTATGGTGGCAGGAATTTTCCCGAAACGGTTAAAGTCGCCATTCAGGAAATACTTTTTATCGCTAATCCTTCTTTTTACTACTTTTTAATGTTGACGTTGGAGGTTGCCAATTTAATTGAGCGTCTGGGAAGTGATAGCGTTAAACAGCAATATTGTCAAAAGCTGTTCACGGGAGAGTGGAGCGGTACGTTTAGCATAACTGAGCCCCTGACGGATAGTGACTGGGAAGCGATTGAAGCTATTGCAAAAGAGGAAAACGGAGACTATTTAATCAACGCAACAAAAATGTTTACCGTGGCCGGCAGTCATCAGCTAACCAACAATGTCGTTCACTTGGTTCTTTGTCGGTTTAATGTGCCGGACTCCAAAAACCAGCAACTGGCATGGTTTGTAACACCTCATCAGTTCAACGGGATCGATAATAACGTGGGCATTGAAAGCTGCCACGAACCAATTGGTTTAAAGGAAGTTCCTTTTTGTACCGTATCTTTTGGAAAAAAGGGGCCTTCCAAAGGTCATTTGCTGTGTATAACCGGAGAAGGTGAAAAAGATTTATATAAGTCCCTGAATGGAATCAGATCGCAACTGGCATTGCAGGGGGTTGCTCTCGCGGGTCAGGTTTTTCAGGAAACGTTGCAATATGCGTCGCTGGAATCCAATTCCAAAAACCAGTCCAAAAAGAAAACAGCTCCTTTGATTACTTATCCGCATATCGCTGATCATATTATGTATATGAAAGCTGTAACCGAGGCTAGTCGGGCAGCTGTCTATTCCATAGCCTTTTTCAGCGATTGCAGTATCCATGGGGGTGAGGAACAACAGGAATTCTTCTCGGATCTTACCGATATCTATACCGGCATTTTGAAGGTGCATGCCAGTCAGAGTGGACTGGCGTCTATCAGTCGGGCGGTTCAGGTTTTTGGGAAACTGGCATACACCCAAAAAAATATCACAGGGCGGAGCTATCGTAATCTACAGGCAGCAACGCTTTTTGGTGGTGCCAATGACCTTGTAGCCCAAGAATTGCTGGACCGGATAGTCCATCATAAGAAAGGTAGTATGATTGATCATCTGATCAAGCAATTTGGCAGTGTGGAAGTAAACGAAGCCAGATCTGAGCCTATGAAGGAAGCGATCAGGGTCTGGCAGGATTATATCGGGGGAATCATTGTTCTGGTTGACGACCTCAAAAAAGGTGCTGAAGCATCCCAGGGCAGTGAAGAGGTTGATCCTCGGTTATCCAGTCTTTGGGCCGACAGAATTGTCAAATTAGTTGGAGACGTGATCTATTGTTATCATTTGATCAACCAGGGTATGGAAGCAGAAAAGAAACTCGAACAAAAAGGTGTGAATTTCTATAATCTGCAGCAGGATGTTTCCAGAGATCTTGAGTTGATGGCTTGGTATGACCGACTGTTAACAGCCGAGTATTTCGCATTGAATGTGCTTTCTGAAAACGAAAGCAACATCAGAATTATTCAAAGAAATGCATCGTCTGCACTGGAGGCTTTTTTTTCAATGGAAACAGAATAGGAAAGTGAATTTTTTGCCTGGTAAGGTGGTATAAAACAACAATCAAAACACCAGAAGGAATGCCAGCGAATTGACCTGAATATTGTGTTCACCCAAAGAATAAACAATCATTTCGTAACGCAATGTGATTGAATTGATTATCAAATCAAATCCCGTTTTTAAATAGGGTCTGGATTCTTCCAAAACCCAGGTATTGTCATCGGACTTTATTTCTTCCTTGACGCTGGTATAGCCCGCTCCGGCAAACAATCCCGCCAATTCTCGTTCAATGTGGTAATTTATCCCCAACCTGCTTTCAGTAATAGTACATTCCAGGTCGGTATCGACAGGCACTACATCGCCAGCCGCAAGGGAGGAATCAAAGGTAAATTTGGAACTGTCATAATCCAACTGCCAGCTAGCCAGCCTTAAACCCAAGTGATAGGATTGGCCGGTAGCAGTGCTTTCCACCTTTGGTTTGAAGGTGTTTTTGTTGCCGTCTTTATCTTCATATTCCTGAACACCTGTGCCGATTCTTGGAATTAATGCGCGAACACCAATTTCCAGGTTCCAGGCGTAGGTATTGGCCACCGGAAGCATGAACACAATGAAAAACAAAACAAACAGGCGAATGACTTTCATCTTAAAGAAAAAAAGGGAGTTAAGTTTTATCTGTTTCACTCAAAGAGCTCTAAAAACTACTTGAACGAGCTCCGCTGAATTTAAATAGAAGCAGTATTCCTGGGAAAACTTGCAATTTTTTGACCAGCGATTGGGAGGTATTGCCTGTTATTTTCGAAGGAACTGCCAGATAGCTTGGACTTGTTCTGGCAGCATATTGAATTGATTGGAGTTCAGTATCCTTGTGATTACTAAACCGTAAAACTTGAAAGCTGATCGTTAATTTTATCAGCCATTTCCTGCAACGACTCCATAGTTCGTGCAATTTGTTTCACTGTTCCGGAGAGTTCCTGGGCGGAACTGGAGTTGCGCTCACTGATACTCACCACACCTTCGGCAGAGTGGGCGATTTCAGTCATGGTTCTGTTTTGCTCGGTCAGCTTTTCTGCAGCTTCATTGGTCATATTTGAGATCTGCTGCACCAGCTTGATGATTCGCTGTAATACTTTTCTGGTATCCTGGATGACCTCGGTACCAACTTGAATGTTACTGGTACTGGTTTCGATCAGTTCCTGGATTTCGATAACTGAGGTAGCACTTTTTTCAGCCAGCTTTCCTACCTCGTCCGCTACAACCGCAAAACCTTTTCCGTAATCTCCGGCTTTTGCAGCCTCAATTGCAGCATTGAGGGAAAGCAGGTTGGTTCTGTTGGAAATGTCGGTAATTACGCCCACAATATCCTCAATTTGGATTCCACTGTCCTGAATTTTTGACATGGATTCATCAACTTTGGTGATCGAGTCGGTCACTGCTTCAGTTTCTTTTTGCGCTGAACTCGCAATCTTCTGAAGATCGTTGATTTCCTCCGTGGTGGTGTTCAACGTCTCAGTAATTCCCAGAATCAGGTTACGACTCATATTTAACAATTGCACTTCCTGGTTGGCGTTTTGGGCAATGTTGTCGGTCGCTTTTTCAATTTGGATGGTAGAAGTGGATACTTCCTCAGAGGAATTTCCAAGGACTTTGGAGTTTTGAATAAAGTTACTGAACATTCCTGAAAGTAGTTCCGCAAGTTCGTCCAGGGTCTGTGCCACCTGGGAAATCTCATCCTGCCCTGTAATTTTGGTTCGAGCGTAAAATTTACCGTCACCCAGGTCATGAATCATATTGATCACTTTGGCCAGGGGTTTGGTGATCAGGGAGATATTCCAAATGGAAAGCACTGCGAAGAGCAAACCACCAATCGAAGACAGGATAATAATTAATCGCGTGGCTTGTTCCTGAAACTGCTTTTCAGTTTGATAGAGTTGAAAGGTAGCTTCCCGTTTGTTTGCTGCGAGCTGATCCAAAAAGTCGATCAGGCGTTGTCTGGAGACAGACCAGCGCTGATTGAAATCCGACACATTGGTTATTGCAGGGTCCAGGTTAGCTTTTTGATAATCGCGGGAATGCTGTTTAAAGGTGTTAAATACCTCTTCAAAGGCTACTTCCTGTTCATCCGCGCCTTCCGCCTTTTGAATTTCCAACCAGAGACTTTCGATCTCCGCCAGGGATTCACTTAAGATCATACCGGCACTGATCGGATCATCGATATTTTCATATCGATCCGGTGTGAACGAACGCGAAATCAACTGCATCGCCCGGACATTGTCCAAAATGATAAACCCTTTTTCATGGATCTGTTTCAAGGCGTCGTTTGAGCGCTGTCCCAGAAAATAAAACGCCACAACAAAAAACGCGATACCGCCGATACTCACCAGCAGCATGATCCAAATTTTGGTAGCAATTCTGTTAATATTAAGAATTGATAATAATTTCATGTGCTTAATTCTCCTTGAGACCTGTATTTTCCAAAATCAATTTCAATTATCGGTAGTTCCTTTACCTGTCTTTTCAGCTTGATTGACATTGGTGATTCTTTCGGAAAGCAGCATTGATGCCTGAATTCTATATCAGTGTAAGCAGACCCAACTTAGAACAATTTTGCTTGTTTTTCAAAGCATTTCTCGAACTTTTTGCAACTTTTCAACAGCCTAGTCACTTGTTCCTGCTAGTTTTATCGTGAGTGTCCAATAAATCGTACGGCATTTATTCTGAATTCCGGCTTCTGTCTTCTCTTTCACTGGTTGTATGGTTTATGAAATCTGCAATAAAACAGAAGATTAAGTGAACAGTACTGAATGTGAGCCAACTGAGAAGATTGAAATATGTCATGTCTGAAAACAGCTTGGCAAAGGACAGACTGGGCTAAAGATCTATATCAATAATTCTTTTTGCCCGGTAAAATCAGTGCGGCATTAGTTTGACAAACGCCATAAAAATCTTTATTTTTAAAGATTATTTATAAATACGATTTTTACTGATGAGGGATCATGAAAAGAACATTTCAGCCAAATAACAGGCGCAGGAAAATGAAGCACGGCTTTCGCAAGAGAATGTCTAGCAAGGCTGGCAGGAACATCATCAACGCCAGGCGACGCAGAGGAAGAAAAAAGCTGAGTGCATAGGACTATTGGGAAGAAACACGGTTTTTCAAAGAATCACAGGTTAAGCAAACGGAACGATATCGACCGGTTGTTCAAGGTTGGTAAATATCAGGCCAGTGGTTTTTTGAAATTTCGTTATCTTCCGCAAACCCAGGGGTACATCAGGGTTGTGATTTCAGTTTCCAAGCGCGTTGGGAATGCGCCTAAACGGAATCGCTTAAAAAGACTGATACGGGAGTCTCTTCGTACATCAGCATATCTCCGGACAAGGTCTATGGATTGTGCAATCTATATCACCAAACCCCTGCAAAAAGAACCCACCACTGAGGTCGTGCAACGATACTTATCACGCTTTCTGGGCAACCTTCCTGATGAATACAAAACGCAGGTTTAACATAGTTATCAGCAGCCCTTTTCTGGCTTTAATCTGGATTTACCAGAAATTCATTTCGGTTTTGATACCACCTTCCTGTATCTACTGGCCAAGCTGCTCTGAGTATTCGAAACAGGCATTTAAAAAACATGGATTAATTGGGGGACTTTATTTATCCACTGGCAGGCTGTTGCGCTGCCATCCTTTCCATGAGGGAGGGATTGATGAGGTTCCTGAAACGCTGCATATCTTTACTTCGACAAAAAATGGATAGAAATTTCTTACTGGCTTTCTTGCTTTCAATGCTGATGATAATTGGCTATTACATGATCTACCCGCCAGAACAACAGGCTCCGCAACCCCAGGTTGAGGAAAATGCAGAAGAATCCAAAGAATCTGCCACATCTTCAGAGGCCATTACCGAGATTGCAGTGACAGAAGACCAGCAACCGGCCATCGAAGAGATAGAAGCTCTATCTAGAAAGTCAGTCAAGGTGGAATCCGATCTCTATTCCATTGAAATTGATTCTCAGGATGGATCACTCACTAAAATGCTGTTGAAAGATTACAAATACAATCTGGAACCTCATTTTCAGATCACCAAATTTGTCGTGGGTTTGTTCACCGGGGGTAATGATGAAGAAGAACCTTGGGATCCAAACAGGTTGGTGAACCTGGCAGGTGATATCTCTGATACCAATAAAATCTGGAAGGTTGAAACGGGTCCGGACAAACAATCAATCAACTACTCTGTATCTGCTGATCAACTTGATGTCAGCTCTCAGGCTCAATCCCTTGAATTGAAGGCCGTTCTGCCGAATGGATTGGTAGAAACCAAGCAGTTCACTTTCTATCCCGATACCTATGAAATTGACTTCGTTGTAAAGCTGTTGAATCGCACTGGCGCATCTCAAATGATTCACCCAAAAGTGAATTTCGGTGCCGGCGGGGAAGCAATTTCACGGGAACCTCTGCCTCAACCAAAAGTTGCTGTAACCTATTTTGATGATGATTTCGAAAAGTATGACGGTGGAGATGTAGAAGAAACACTGACAATCGATAAAACACATTACGCCGGTTTAATGGACAAGTATTTTGTGACGGCTATTAAAACAGTGGATGGTAGCGATTTCAAAGCTGAATTAACTCCGGTTAATTCAAAGTTGGATGGCAAAGACGTGGTTGTCCCCCAGCTAACTTATGTCGATAGATCAACGAGTTTGGGTAATAACCAGGAATACAGCAGAAGCTTCAGGATATATGCCGGACCCAAAGTGCATTCCAAATTGGAGCAGTATGACGAATACTTGCCCAAGGCCATCGATATGTGGCTGGAGGTAATAGCCGAACCGTTAATGGTTATTCTACGGTGGTTGCAGGGGTATGTGGTAAACTGGGGAGTAGCAATCATTCTGCTGACAATCATTGTTAGAACGGCCATGTTCCCGCTGGCTTATAAAGGGATGACCTCCATGCGAAAGATGCAGGCATTGGGACCCAAAATTACAGCCTTAAGAGAGAAATACAAAAATAACAAGGAACGGATGAATCAGGAGATCATGAAGTTTTATGGTCAACACAAGGTGAATCCGATGGGTGGATGTCTCCCTATGTTGTTGCAGATTCCTATTTTTATTGCCTTGTACCAGGCTCTGCTTCCGGCCATTGAGCTCCGGCACACTCCTTTTTTTATTTGGTGGTCTGATTTATCCGCTGCCGATTACACCCTCATTCTGCCGATCTTGATGGGGGTGTCGATGTACGTGCAACAGAGCCTGACGCCGACTCCAACCATGGACCCAACCCAGGCAAAAATCATGAAATGGATGCCGGTCATGATGGTCATGTTTTTCTTGAATATGCCTTCCGGTCTGGTACTTTACTGGGTAGTAAGCAACATCATCTCTGTGGGACAGCAACTGGTCTTCAATAAAGTGTCCCCACCAGCACCTGTTGAGGTTCCGGAAAAAGGAAAGGCAAAAACGACAACCAACAAGAAAAAAGGAAAGGCTAAAAAGTAGGATGTGGTGTAGTCAGTTAGATTGCGACTGAAATACAAAAGCCCGGGATGAAAGATTCCCGGGCTTTTTTTATGGCAATAGCTAAAGGTTCTTTGGATTTCTTTTGATCAAAAATGTAGTTCTCGATCCAAACAACGATAGTTCACTGCTTCAGATAAATGCCAAGTCTGGATGGCGGGCGATTTTTCCAGGTCGGCAATGGTTCTGGCCACTTTAAGTATACCGTCATGAGCTCGTCCGCTAAGTCGGTGTTTTTGCAGTACACCTGCCAGTAACTCATGCCCCTCCGTCTCAAGCTTGCAAAATAACTCCACTTCGGCGTGAGTCATATTGGAATTGTAGTTTGTAGTAGTATCGGCAAATCTGCTCAGTTGAGCTTTTCGGGCCGCAAGCACCCGTTCACGTATTGTTTCACTCGATTCTCCTTTTTTAGCAAAATTCATCTCTTCATAAGACAGGGCAGGCATTTCGATCTGCATATCTATTCTGTCAAGCAAAGGTCCGGAAATTTTAGAGCGGTATTTCAACACGCTGGTATTGGAACAGACACATTCTTTGCCTTCGCTGCCAAGATAGCCGCAAGGACAGGGATTCATGGCAGCCAGTAGAACAAAATCGGAAGGAAACTGCAAAGAGACATTTGCCCGGCTGATCACAACCCGTTTATCTTCCAGAGGTTGCCTTAACAAATCCAGAATCGATCGTGGGAACTCTGGAAACTCGTCCAAAAAAAGAACGCCATGGTGAGCTAACGATACTTCCCCGGGACGAGGATATGTACCACCACCAATCAGTCCAGCTCCCGATGTCGAATGATGTGGCGAACGAAAAACTCTTTGGTTAACAAGCTGATGGGACTTGGATATGGTTCCTGCGATGGAATGAATCTTGGTCACTTCCAAGGCTTCATCAAAACTCAGTGGAGGGAGTATCCCCGGCAATCTTTTGGAAAGCATGCTTTTTCCTGATCCCGGCGGACCGGTCAACAGCACATTGTGTTTTCCTGCTGCGGCGATTTCCAGGGCTCGTTTGGCCGATTCCTGACCTTTAACATCTGAGAAATCAAGAAACTCGCCATGTGGTTCGAAATCGGATTGTTCCAATTGGCTGGTAGCCTCTGACAGAAAAGCATTTTCAGTAAAATGATCAAACAGCTGTTGGATATGGGATGCAGTTAGAATAGATAAACTATCAACAATGGCCGCTGCAGGTCCGTTTTCCTCAGGTACAATTAAGGTTTTGATACCTGCTTTCTTTGCTGACAGCGCAATGGCAAGAATACCATCGACAGGTCTGATTTTTCCATTAAGTGCAAGCTCACCAACGATCAGATAATCTTTAAGGCATCCCCTGGGAATCTGATGGCTGGCTTCGAGAACGGCCAGTGCTACGGGAAGATCAAATCCCGTCCCCACTTTTTTAACATCTGCGGGAGCCAGGTTCACCACCACCCTGCGAATGGGGAATTCGCCGCAGGAGTTATTCAAGGCTGCAACAATTCTCTCCCGGCTTTCTTTAATGGTCCCATCAGGCAGACCTACAATATTAAACACACCCATCCCAATACTTACATCTGCCTCGACTTCTATGATATGGGCGTCTATTCCGATAATGGTAGCTGTTTTGGTTAGAGCAGTCGGCATAATTTTTCAGGTAACGATTTGATATTACAAACCTGTTTTCACTATCAATCGATGTGAATTTTAAACTGACACACTATTGCTCACCAGCCACGCTCCGTCAAGAAAATCGGATATGAAAATTGTATACGGGTGTTTTGTCCCAAATAAGTCTGCTTTAGCTAAATTTAATGCTTTGCAAATTTCAACAGTGTCTTTTCTTACTGACATGACATGTTTAGTGAGAGATGAGAGAACAAGCTGTCTCAAGGAATAAAAGAAATGACAAATGCTCAAACAAATATTCAATAAAGAGTAACTAGTAATTATCAAAGAACAGCCAAGGAACTGAAATTCAATTTCTTAAATGGATGTTTTTGATAGCAATAAATAGGTTTTAAGACTTCAAATGAACCGATTTCCTGGATTTGCTGTCTATTTATAACTAGATAGCTTGGTCCGACCTGATTTCACCGATTTCACGATTTCAACACTTTATTAACCCAGCCAGACCCAGAATTATTGCCTTGTAGAATCGGCCATTTTTCACCCCAAATTCCTTATTTATTTCCCCACATTTGATTCAAATACTTTTCTACCCAAATACATCCAATTTGAAATTGCCAATTTGACTTTGGTTTAATACTGTTTTGCTCATTTTTTTTTAAAAGCGGGATCAAATCGCTTTGACATACCATATGGAAAAACCCTGCACTAAGACCTTCAGGCTCTGACAATATTGCTTTCAGTCTGCTGTCATCCAAATTTGAGGTTCTATATTTTCGATCGCTCAGGAAAACGTTAAGAATTCAAATGGTTAAAAATTGATTTGACAAATAAAGAATCAAATGAAAATCTCGCCCTAATTTTTCCCAAATAAACGATTTAGTAAAAATATATATTTTCATTAAAACAGTTCACACAATCAAAGCTCATGGCCAACTGCCAGAAGCTATCAACCAAAAATTTACAATCCAAAATTCCTAAATGTAACAAGTCTTCATGGTAAAAAAGAAAAATTATGAAAACAAAATTAATCACAATGACAGCCTTGGCAATAGCATTATTATTTTTTAGCGCAGCTCAGGCAGCAGACACACT
>JANQGZ010000098.1:0-80678 GCA_028282825.1 SAR324 cluster bacterium | reverse complement strand
TTGGCGGTTGGCGGTTGGCGGTTGGCGGTTGGCGACGAAGAGCTGTTTAATTGAATCTGTCAAACAAAAAGCAGCCATGTCGCATCTGGGGAACGAATTGCAGAGTCAAACAATCAAGCTGCTGATTTAAGGTGAGCAATGATGTAACCGGAAAAATTAGTAAGTAGTACACCACAGATAACCAGGGTTGCACCAGTTATTAAAAAGAGAGTTATCGGCTCTCCCAGTATAAGAAATGCAAGCACAATCGCACTGACGGGAACAAAGTTTATAAACACGCTGCTTTTCATAGGTCCAACAATATTGATTCCTTCGTAGTACCAGAAAAAACCTAATACTGTACCAAAGAAGCCGAGATAAAATAAGGATGACCATTCATAAAACGAATAGTGCGCAAGCGAACCCAACAATCCTTGGTGGAAGGCAGGCACAGCCAGCGCCAAAGTCCCTGCAACAGAGGAATAACCTACCGAAACCAAGGGTGACAGATCTGACATGACTGTTTTCCCGATCAGAGAATAAGTCACCCAGCTTGCCACGCAACCGAATATCATCAATTCACCGATTCCCACCGGGTTATCTAAAATGCTTAGAAGATTTCCATTCGTTATCACTACCATGGCGCCTGATACCGAAAGACAAATTCCGAGCAATTTCAGAACAGTCAGTCTTTCCTTATAAATAATCGAAGAAAGCAAACTGATGGCAATGGGATTCAGAGCGATGATCAATGAGGCCCTGCCTGCAACCACGGTTTTCAATCCGGAAAAGAAAAGGACATTGTAGGCAAACACCCCGGTTAATCCCAACAAAACCACCGCAAATGCTTGCTTTCCGTTCAAACCGGGTAGTCGCCCTTCACGGATGTATATGTAGCCAAGCAAAAATATGCTGGCGATAGAAAATCTGAGGAATGCAGCTGCATACGGATCCATATCACGGGATACAATTCTACCCGCAATAAAAGTACCGCCCCAAAAAAAAGCAGTACTCAATAGTTTCAAATAAACAATCATCAGTGCAAAAAATTAAGATTTACAAATTATAACAGGCTATTACGATTGGAATATCAATTATATCTTTCTTCAAAATGACATTCCATTAAGTATATATCTTTCGCAGTCAACAGGTTCTGCCTAATTGTAAATTTTATGTCGCCGCTCAGTATGGCTTTACATTTTATCCAAAAAGAAGCGACTCAAGCTCGCTTCTTCTCCGCTTACTTTCTTGCTTTTGCTCCTGCCTTTTTGATTTCATCAAGGAAAAGCTTGACCATGGGAGAGATTTCAGGTGGGTGCCATTTGGTATGTTTGGGATCTTCAGGCCAGGTAAACGGCAAGTGAGACACCAGCCCAGGCTTTTCTGCCTTTTGCAGAACATTCAGAGTTTGCAACAGGACCTCGCGTTGTCCCGATTTATCGTTTACTTCGCCAATAGCCCTGCCATATGGAAATTGAATGGCTGCAATTCGAGGAAATCCTACAGCACGGTTAAACTCCGGTGTTGGAGTTAACACAATGGTTGAAATTCCTGCCTCTTCTAATACCCGAGCTACCAATCCCACGGATTGGCAACAGAGTGGTCAGGCAGGAGTGAGTAAAACTGCTTCGACCTGCTCCTCCTTCATCTTAGCCACAACTTTGGGCATGGTTTCTGTGAGCAAGTCATTCGGATCGAGTTGAAATCCATAGTAAGAAAAACAGGTTGAAGACAGACTGCCAATGGTACCCTCCTTCTCAAACTCCTGAAATCGGGCAATGGGCAACATAACATTCATGTCCTGTTTGATATAATCAGTATTAATATGCAGGTGATTGACATCAATATCATTTTCTGTAGCCGTTTTTGGAATTTCCCGCACACCCGGATCTCCCCAGAGAGCTTCCTTTTTTTCCCTTTCCATATCAAAAGGAGGATCGCTTTTCATGTTAATACCTGCTGACGTCATCAGGCTAAAGCGTATTTCGGAAAGTGGTTTTTCAATAGGTGACCAGGGAATTTCATCCGAAAACTCATCAGTTGGAATATCTTTCCCGATCCAGGCCCCCAAAGATGGTGGCATAAAAAAAAATCCGTTAACAACATGCTGCGACTGACTCATAATCCTTCTCCTTTTTTAGTGATCAAAATCTTGTCTTGCCAAATCTTTAACACAGCTTCGGCATTTTTGAAATCGCTATTAAGAATCAAAGGAAATTTGAGAAGCACAAAAAAGGCTGGCAGACTAAAGATAACGATCTTTGACGTTTTGGTTGATTTTGGCGTTGATGACACGCTCGATAAGGGCGAGCAGTTGATCATGGTCGAAAGGCTTGGGCAGGTAATAGTCAGCTCCGGCAAAGAATCCTTCTTTAATATCCTGTTGGGTGCTCAATGAAGATACCATAACAATTTTCACGTGTCCTAGGTTTTCCCTGGAGAGGATTGCTTTGCCCAGGTCATCCCCGCTCATGCCCGGCAACTTTCTATCCAGCAAGACAATATCAGGAATGAAGTGATCAATAATCTCCAGGGCCTCCTCACCGGAATATGCCACTTTTACTTCAAAGTGCGGACTTAAAACCTCCTTTACCAGCTTGGCGGATTGCCTGTCGTCTTCCACAGAAAGTATCTTCAGATTCATGACATAAAACCGTTTTTTGTGGGTAATTGACTGTTACCGAATCGTTTACCATTCAATTCGGGGATCTTTTAGAAGTTATCGGGGCATTTTTCTGGGCAATTCATGTGATTTTGGTTGGTTATTTCTCGCGAAGAATTAATCCCATCCATCTTTCCCTGGTCCAGTTTGCCTTTTGCTCCCTACTCAGTTTCATCACAGCATTCGCCATAGAAACAATCGAAATTTCGGCTCTATACAATGCCCTCATTCCGATCTTGTATGGAAGTTTGTGTTCCGTTGGAATTGCCTATACCCTGCAGGTCGCCGCTCAACGAAATGCCCATCCGGCACATGCAGCCATATTATTGAGTCTGGAATCCGTATTTGCAGCTGTTGGCGGCTGGTTATTGCTAAATGAAGTATTGCCATTCCGATCAAAAGCAGGGTGTGCCTTAATGTTTGCAGGGATGCTGGTATCGCAGTTAAGGAAGAATACATTAAAAAAGGCCGGCTGACGGCCTGGTAAGTCTGTCCGACATGACTCGCTGATCCTCTTCAGCCATGCCGAAGCAACGTAACCGTGACGACTAGTATTTAAACGACATTATACCGCATTGCACGCCAGCCGCAGGTACCACGACAAATACGTTGTTACCCCGTTTTAATTTGTCTTCTTCCTTGGCCAGGGTCATTGCAATGGGAAGACTGGCTGATCCGACATTTCCAAAATTTGGGAAAAATGCCTTTTTCGCTCCTGAAACGTACATATCAGCGTCTCTGAGCATTTTTTCAATCAAAGAGTCCACAATATTACCGACATTATGAAATATCAGATTGTCGTATTTGTAGCTTTTCCACTCGTCCATTTCGAAAATTTCCTGGATCAGCTCCGAAGTGGCTTTTTGCCCTGCCCTGATTAAATGCTTGGAGTGTGAAAACAGGCGATATCGTTCACCAACACAATAGTTCAGCCCAATGGTGCAAGCGTTGAATTTATCACTAAATAGCTTGTAAAAGAACTGGAAATGATGAGGATCATCCGCATAGGTTCCATCATCACTACCTTCGACCACAATGGCTCCGGCTCCGTCTCCAATCGTCAGGGAGGCGAATTTCCACACAAGTTCACCAGGTGTTTTGCAGGTGAAATCGGCCCAATCAAAAGATCGCTCGCCGGATGCCACCAGAACCTTTTGCGCTTTGCCAATTTTTATCATGGCATCAGCCAGTTCCAACGACTTGATAAAGCTCGTGCAGGCATCCTGGGTATCGATGACATTCGCCTTGGTCGCATTCAAATTATGTTTAAGTACGTGAGCAGTTGCCGGTTCGACGAATGCCTTTGACATTCCCGTAAATATGATCAGGTCCAGCTCTTCCGGTTTAATTCCCGCATCATTCAAGGCATCGATGGACGCTTTTGTCGCAATGTCGGTGCAATACTCATCCTCTTCGCAATAGTAGCGTGTCTTGCTTCCAACTTTGTCCAGCTTGTCTTCTGCTTCTGCGACCAACGCTTCTAATTCGTCAGGCATTAAAAAACCCTGACTTGACTTTCTTAACCGTTCAACAACCATCGCGTTATCGATTTTGTTGGAAGGAATATACATCCCCACACCTGCGATTTTTGTACAACTACTCATAGGCCTCCTATTATTAAATACTGCTTACAGAATCTTACTAGGGCTTAGTAAAACGCCTCACTTCAAAACCTGTCTCACAATGATGAGAAAACAATTCTGATCGAGACTGTGATCCAGAGCCTTTTGAGACCTGCATCCAATGAACTTCCCATCCGATAGTGTAGTGATGCTTCATTTATATCTTTCGATATTCTCCCATGTCAATTATGACGAAATGAAGTCGTCATAGGACTTATTAAACGTCAATGTACTGCCGGGTTGTTCATGGGCCGAAGCACTGTTTTCTATCGATTTCCTCCCAGTCTGCAATTGATACGGTGCTTTAAACCGATTATCATCACCTGTTTGGCGTAGCTTGAAGCGTTTGGTTAACTGTTCCAGTAAACTCATTTCATTATCCATTTCCTGGCTGGCTGTGGCAGATTCTTCTGCAATCGATGCGTTGGATTGCACTACCTGGTTCAATTGATTCAATCCCTGGTTGATTTGGGTGATTCCCAGTGATTGTTCGTTACTTCCCGTTACAATATTGTTAATCATATTGGTTGAAACAGATGATCCTTCCACAATAGAGGCCAGGGACTTTGCTGTTTCGTCAGCAATAGCAGCACCGGCTTCGATTTTCTTGATAGAATCGGTAATCATTTTATTCGTTTCCTTGGAGGCTTCTGCACTTCTTTGGGCCAAGTTCCGAACCTCTTCAGAAACCACAGCAAATCCTTTTCCATGCTCTCCCGCTCTGGCGGCTTCTACAGCGGCGTTAATAGCCAGGACATTGGTTTGAAAAGCAATTTCGTCAATCGTTTTGATAATATTTGAAACATTTTCCGATGTGACATTTATTTCGCGCATGGCTTGCAGCATTTTACCCATGGAGGAGTTACCTTCTTCAGCAAACTGTTTGGCTTCAAGACCCTTCTGATTGGCAACATTGGCATTCTCGGCGTTTGACTTGGCCTGACCTTCCAATTCCTCCATGGAGGATGAGATTTCTTCCAGCGATGCAGCTTGTTCGTTTGATCCTTCGGAAAGGTTTTGGCTGGACATGGAAATCTGCGACGAATTCATTTTGATTTTGCGTGTACTGACCACCACGCTGGTTAACAAATCATTCAGGTTATCTGCCATACGTTGCAAGGATTTCCCGAGAGTATCATTGTCAGAGGCCAGCACCACTTCCTGGGAAAGATCCCCCTGGGCGATTTGCTCAGCCAATTGCGATTTTTCCCTTAGCGCCCAAACCATCTTCTGCAAAGCTTCTCCCAACGCATCGTGATCGGATGCCAGGGTAACTTTCACATCCAGATTTCCCTTGGCTATCTCCTGTGCCAATTGAACTTTGTCGTTCAGGGAATCTATCATGTTTTGTAATACATTCTGTTTTCCGCTTTCTATGCTGCCCAGTGAATGCAGTTCTATGTTGGTATTGCCCTCGGCTATTTCCTGAGTGAGTTTGAGGAGATTATTGATGAAACGGTTATGATTTTGGCGAATGGTGTCAAACACAACGGTAAAGACCATGATGACAATAATCAAACCGGCTGAGGCGCTATATTGGAACAAAAACATGCTTTCAGACGGCAGGTCCAGTTCAGAAAATTCGTAACCAATATGCACCAGGTAATAAAGAACGCTTACCCAGGCAATCGAAGCACCTGACCAAAAGATTCCAAATTTTACACCGATCAGCAGTACACTGAGAATTGGGACGATAGCATACCAAATAGTTCCGACCGAAAGTATATTACCAACAGTAAAATTTAAAAAAACCAGTATGGAAAAGAGAGCTAGAATAATCATGTTACCGGACAACTTCAGCATTCCGGTTAATTTGATCACAAACAGGGCAGGAATCAACAACAGAAGACCGAACGAAAGCAGGGCAAAAACCGCAGTATACTGCTTAAGCGACAAGTACATTTGGCTGTATCCAATTACTGCAATGATTAAGGCAATAGCAACGACAACCAGAAGTTTTCCTGTATTATAAGTACTGTCATTTTCTTTCAATTCATCGGGGATAAACCAATCAATAAAGCCTTTTAGTTTCATTTCGTTCTCCTCGGTTTCCAGGGATATGTTGTGTCTTTAATGCAGGCTAACTATTGCCCCCTTTTACTTAAAGACGTCGGTTAATCGTATTTTTGAGGTATAAGCAGGACTTTCAACTGCTTCTATCTAATGAAAGCTAAAAAATCGAATTTCTTCTATTGTATCAGAATATTTAAAGAAATTCCTAGTATAATTATCATTGATTTGATTTTGTAACCCAACTTTCTTCATTCACCGATTATCCAAAAAAAAAATTTAAAATGGCGAGTTCGACCTGAAAACTGTTTCCAGCCACTAACACACACGAAAAACACTAAAGATAAAAACATAGTTCGTGATTTTCGTATGACTTCGTGGCAAAACAGAAGTTGAGTTTGTTACTTGAATCAAAAATAAACTTAGAGGGACATTAATAAAAAAAGGAGATGAAAATCGATGATAAACTCCCAGGAAATCTCAATGAGTCTGGAACAATCTATTCGTAACCGTCGTTCCGTACGCGGCTTTCTGGACAAACCCGTTCCCGAGGCAATAATCAACAGGGCCTTCGAGCTGGCACAACTCTCACCTTCAAATAGCAATGTGCAGCCATGGAAGGTGTTTGTCGCGTCGGGTAAAACAAGGAATACCATCCAAAAAAAAATGTATGAACTCATCACCGGTGGAGACCTGGGAAAACCTGATTTCGAATACCCGATGAAATTTGACGGAAATTACAGAAAACGCCAGGTCGATTGTGCAGCAGCCCTTTATAAAGAGATGGGTATAGCCAGGGAGGACCAGTTGGGGCGAATGAATGCGCTGTTGAGAAATTTTGAGTTTTTCGGTGCTCCTCATATGGCTTTTGTTTGCATGGAAAAAGAATTTCCCCAGTCTGTTGCCGTAGATGTGGGTATGTATGCGCAGACCTTAATGTTGGCCTTTACCGCTCTTGGAGTGAGCACCTGTCCCATGGGAGCTATGCGGAATCATCCTCAGTTGCCCAGGGAAGTGTTTGGGTTTGAAGAGAATATTGGTGTATTGTTTGGGATAGCCTTTGGTTATGAAGACACCGGTGTTCCGGCGAATAAGACCAGAATGGGACGGGTCCCCTACACCGAATGTGTTGAGTTCAGGAATTAATCAACAGAGGAACTGGGGACTAGCCGGTTACCCATTCCTCAATTAATTGTTCTATCTGGTTGGGAATAATTCCCAGCATTACGGCCAGATCGAGTATTGTAAAACGCTCTCTCATTTGATTCGCATGGTTAACAACTTCTAAAAATTTACTGTGCTTCAGACTTTCATCATTATCTCGAATATCCGAATACCGATGCGCTGCCCCAGCTTCCAACAAACAGTTTTTCAGTTTGAATGCTTGAATTAACTTTGGTTTGATAAGGGATCGCAGGTTTTCCCAATTCTTCGGCACAGACAGAAAGGCGGCGGCTTGTCTGATTTTTGGTAACTTTTTTCGATACTCAGGCTGCACTACTTTTGCAAGACTTCCCCAAAATTCCAGATCGATATTTTCCGGAACTTCACAAAATTCCGGTTCTTCAATGTCCATAATTTTCTCATAGAGTGCAGCCATTAAAATAGATGCGACACCGACTTGCCTGCCGTGAAGATCATGCTTCCTGAAATCCCTTCCTGCCAACATGTCAATTGTATGTGAAATTAGATGCTCACCACCTGATGCGGGAGACGAGGTACCGGTGATCGTCATGGCAATACTTGAATAAAAGAGAGCTTCAAATAGAGCCTGATAGGCTTCCGGGTCTTTGTTTCTGATTTTTTGGGGATTGTTCAGGTAAACCGGCTCAAGATCTTTCAGCAAATCAACGGAAAACTGACAATAGTAATCATCAAAGAGAAATTGGTTCAATTTCCAGTCGGCTGAACTGACTGATTTTGCAAGGACATCACCCAGGCCGGATGTGGTCAGTTCATGCGGTGCGTTTATGATAACTTCGGGACATGCAAAAACAGCTTGACAAGCCTGGGCATGAAACAAGACCTTTAAACCATCAATGGTTGCTGCAACGTTTGCTGAAGCATAACCGTTCATAGAGGCAGCCGTGGCTACCACCAAGTATGGTTTTTCCCTTAAATAGGCAACCCATTTGACCAGGTCATTTACAACGCCGCTTCCGACGGCAATATAAAGATCAGCTTGAGGAGCCCGGGCCATCAACGAATCTTTGGTTAAATCATCAGCAACAGGAGACTCACCTTCGTCATCCGGCACGATATGGATATCAACCTCATAAGAGGCTTCATTCAACATCCTGACAACCTCCCGACCCGCTACCTCAAGTGTCCTTTGATCCGCTACTACCAGTATGGAATTGTGATTTCCCAGGGAAGAGATGGTTTCATCCAAAAAACCAAGGGCATTATCGCTGAAATGCAGCCGCTTGGTTGGAACCTTATGCTGCCTGCCGCATTGACATTGAAAGATGCTACCCAGGAGTGAAGACTGGTTCATGGCAATATAGTAATTAATTGAGCAAACAAATCGTTAACAATCCACTAGCCGTAGGATTATTCTAAAAAACCAAGGTCGATTCTTACCAGCAAAATGCGGGAATAATCATAGTTGGATACTCTTGAAACTTTGAGAAAAGATTTGAGGAAGCTGCAGTCTTTTTTGGTAGTTCCGATAACTCGGTTGCATGGATACCTGTACCGACTAGAGCACCTGCAATACCGAACTTATTAGCGCCCGCTATATCGGTGTTAAGGGCATCTCCTACTGCTAAAATTTTACTTTTGTCGGTAATTTGAAGGTGATCGAAGCAAACCTGATAGGTAATTTGATGAGGTTTTCCAAAATAGATGACGGTTCCGCCCATTTCTTCGTACCTTTTGGCCAAGGCACCGGCAGCAATCCCCATTACACCATCTCTGACTACCTGCAAATCCGGATTGGCGCAAACCATCGTCAATTGGTTGTCTAATGATTTCTGAAGAATCGGGACTTGAGGGTCCACCGATGAAGGATTGCCAAACACACCCACCGTCAATACAAAATCGGCCTCATCCGGATGATGCACTTGCTGCAAAGCTAGCCCTTCTGTCAAGGCATAGCGTTCCGGCCCTAACAGGTAAAACTTTGTGCCCAGCTTTTTTAACTGTTTATTTTGACTGGATGAAAAGGCATTCCAGGCAAGTTCTCCCGAGGAAACAATATGGTCATACAGCTGATTATCAATACCAAAAGCGAGAAGTTCTTTAGCAAGTACTGAAGCTCGTCTTCCCGCATTGGAAAGCAGTATGACCTGTTTATTCGCGGATCTGAAATGTTTTAAGCAATCCACCGCCCCGAGATAAGGCTTGGCACTGTCATGCAAAACCCCCCAGATATCCACCAGAAAGGCATCAAACTGGTGTGACAAGGATTCAAATCCATCGTGATAAGCGATGGTATGATGATTAATGATCAGTTGCATAGCTAATGGGAATCAGGTTCTACAAGCACATACTTTGATGGAAAGGTACCCGCTGCCCAACACAAAACCAATCGTAGCAATAAGCTTCAGTGTCTAATATTAACATCCAATTTTCGCATGGATACGCCTATGCAGCGCGGTAAAATTACGTGGCATTGAGATTGAGCAGGACCTGCCTCATGATTATGATACGCCATGTGACAGGTCGAGCGATCAATTTAACGGTTTTTTAATTCTGCATGGGCAGCAGCCAAGCGGGCAATGGGAACTCTGAAAGGAGAGCAGGAGACGTAATCCAGACCCAGTTTGTGGCAAAGATCAATCGATTTTGCTTCTCCGCCATGTTCCCCGCAAATACCGACCTCAAGCTTGGAATTGGTGGCCTTGCCTTTTTCCACCGCAATTCTCATCAATTCTCCCACACCGTCTACATCGATCACAGCAAAAGGATCATCTTTCAGGATTCCTTTTTCCATATACTCAATCAAAAATCCTGCTTCGGCATCATCGCGAGAGATACCGTATGTTGTCTGGGTCAGATCGTTGGTTCCGAAAGAGAAGAATGCAGCATATTCTGCTATTTCATCAGCGGTAAGTGCTGCTCTTGGTACTTCAATCATGGTTCCGAATTTATATTCCAGATCCATGTTCTGCTCATCCATTACCTTTTGTGCTTCTTTTTCGAGAGCATCCCTCTGGATCTTTAATTCATTGACATGGGTAGTCAAAGGAATCATGACCTCGGGTTTAACGTCAATTCCTTCTCTGTTGACCATACAAGCGGCTTCAAAAATTGCTCTTACTTGCATGGTTGTGATTTCCGGCAGGTGAATGCCCAGTCGGACACCACGAAGACCTAGCATAGGGTTAGCTTCATGCAGGTTATCCACCCGTTTCAAGATGCTTTCCTTTTCCCTGATTTTTTCCAGGTAACTATCGATTTCACCGAGATTTGGAGCATGTTGCAACCTGATTTTCAAATCGGTCAACTCGCTCATCAAGCTGGTATGGGACGGCATGAATTCGTGGAGAGGCGGATCCAGCAGCCGGATAATCACGGGCATGCTATCCATGACCCGAAAAAGCTCGGCAAAATCATTTCTTTGAAATGGAAGCAGCACTTCCAACGCCTCGCTTCTTTCGATGGGTAGGTCGGTCATAATCAACTTATGCACGTGTGGAAGTCTGTCTGTTTCAAAAAACATATGTTCCGACCGGCAAAGACCAATGCCTTCAGCCCCGTAATCCAGGGCTCTTTTGGCGTCATCCGGATAATCGGAATTGGCTCGAATACCCAGCCGCCTGATATCATCCGCCCAGGCCAGCAGTTTTTTCAGCCAGGGATCCTTGATATCCGGGATCTTAGTGGGTAGTTTACCTTGAAAAACCTCCCCTGAATTACCATCAATGGATATCCATTCCCCTTCATTAATCACATTGCCATTCACTTTGATGATCCGTTTATTCAGATCGATCTCTAAAGCTGCAACCCCTACTACTGCCGGTTTGCCAAATTGTCTTGCAACCAGGGCAGCGTGGCTGGTACGGCCTCCCCTGCTGGTCAGAATGCCTTTCGAAGCCAGCATTCCGTGAACATCATCCGGTTTGGTTTCAGCACGTACCATTATGACATCCTTCCCCTCATTGGACCAGGATTCAGCCAGATCGGCATCCATGGCTACGACTCCATAAGCAGCCCCCGGGGAAGCGTTGATTCCGGTCGCCAACATATACCCGGCTTCTTTTGCCGTTAAAATGGTTTCCTGTCCAAACTGGGGATGCAAAAAGAAATCAACCTGCTCCGGAGAGACTCTTAGTACCGCTTCCTCTTTGCTGATTAGCTTTTCCTCAACCATATCGGTAGCAATTCGCACAGCCGCCTGGGCTGTTCTTTTTCCATCACGGGTTTGCAACATCCAAAGCTTTTCTTTTTCAATGGTAAATTCGATATCCTGCATTTCCCGGTAGTGATTTTCCAGTATTTGTGCAATTCGGTTCAGTTCCTTGAACGCCTTCGGCATTTCCTCTTTCAACTCCGAAATATCCTTGGTCATGCGAATACCGGCCACAACGTCTTCTCCCTGAGCGTTGGTCAGATAATCACCTTCAAGATGTTTTTCCCCGGTTGATCCGCTACGGGTCATTGCAACACCGGTTGCACTATCATCCCCCATGTTACCGAAAACCATTGCCATAATGTTTACTGCTGTCCCCAAGTCATGGGGAATTCCAGTCGCATTCCGATAATCGATAGCCCGCTTGCCATTCCAACTGGCAAATACAGCTTCAGTAGCAAGATTGAGTTGTTCGAACGGATCTTCCGGAAACGAATGGCCTGCCTGCCGCATGAAAATATGCTTGAATTTTTCCGTCACTTGTTTCCAATGATCTGCTTCCAGGTCTGAATCACTGGTGACGCCTACTTTCTTTCTCATTTGGGTGATCACATCCTCGAACATTTCATCCGGCATGCCCATGACAACACTTCCAAACATTTGAATCAGACGTCGATAGGCATCGTAGACAAAACACGGGTCATTGGTTTGCCTGGCCAGACCCTCCGCTGTCCGGTCGTTAAGGCCGATATTCAAAACGGTATCCATCATGCCCGGCATAGATAATTTGGCGCCGGATCGACAGGAAACCAGTAAGGGATTTTCTGATCCTCCAAACTGTCTCCCCGTTTTTTCCTCAACCATTTTCATAGCTTCCAATACCTGATTCCACATATGATCCGGATAGGTTTTGTCATTTTGCAAATAAGCGTTGCAGGCTTCGGTAGTTATGGTAAAGCCATGAGGCACGGGTATACCGATCCGGCTCATTTCCGCGAGATTGGCACCTTTTCCACCCAGCAATGCTTTAAAATTATCAAATTCACTACCCACCTCTTTTTCGATTTCTGCCATTTCATCAAAAAAATAGACCCATTTTTTTGCCATTTTTTCTCCTATCCTGAGGAATACCGGGGTTCAATTAACTATTATTCTTACTTTTAGAATTCAAAACGCCAATTAAGCTATTGAATGTTTTGGCTCAGACCTTTATCTATTCTCTTATCTCCTTCATCAACATTTTAGTTTTCATTCCAACCATAGCCAAAAGATCCTGAAGAGATCTTCAGGTAATACAATCATTAAGTGGCTAACTGCTTGCGGAAACAACTTGATTTTACCAAGTTTCCAAAAACTGACAAGTTTCAAAATAGTTTTTTATCTTCTCTTTTGTGTTTAAGGCGATTTGCAAAGACTTTATGCTGACACTTTACTGTGAAATTGAAACTGCGGCAAATTGGGCCCTCATATTGCAGAATTCCTAACAGCGAAGGGTATATTTTAGGGCATTAATAAACCTTACAGGAGAGACAGCATGGCAACGGTAAACCTGGTAGTAAAACAAACCGGCGGTTCAGCATCAGAGGCAGATGCAAGAGGACACACACTGACGATGGATCGGCCGGAAGCAAAGGGAGGCACCAATGCCGGAATGATGGGAGGCGAAGCGCTATTGAGCGGTTTGGGTGGTTGTTTTATGAGTAATCTTCTGGCAGCTGCAGTAGCCAGGGATGTAAAACTTGATGAAGCTACCGCGGAAATTGCAGCGGAACTGGACAATACTCCTGCCCGATTCACGGCAATAACAATGAAAGTTACAGCAAAATATCCTGAGGGAACCGACTTTGAGAAATTAGTGACAATTGCTGAAAGAGGGTGTATTTCAGCCAACACCTTAAAAGGCTCGGTGGATCTGAAAGTGGTGATTGGTTAGTCTTTCGAAACAATCAAGCAACTGTAATTATTATATATTCTTAATAAAGTTAGACTTCATATTCTGGCAGATATTCCCTCAGGTCAGTTGGGTTTCTGATTAGGTATTACAGAACCCAGTTGTGCTGCCACAACCTTAAACTGGGGGGAAGCTTATGCGTGAGCTAATCGATTGGTTAATTGACATCGAAAAGCTGGCAGGTGATTTTTATCGTGAAGCTGCCGAGTTTTTTTCGAAAGACGACAAGGTTTATAAATTTCTTTGCAGCGCTGCTGAAGATGAATTGATGCATTTTCAGGTGATGGAAAAGGCAAAATCCCAGCTTAACAACATCACAATTCCAAAACCCCTGATTTCCTTGGATGAAGACGCGAAACATAAATTTGAGACACCCTTCCTTATAGCTTCCGAGGGGATTAAGAACAAATCCCTTTCTTTTGAGCAACTCCTTGATTGTATCATTGAGACAGAATTTTCCGAATGGAACAAGATTTTTCTTTATGTGGTGAATACACTAAAAAAGGAAATGGGCAAATTCTATTATGTTGCCGCGAAAATTCAGGATCATATGGGAAGAATCATGCATTTTATTGAATCAGTTCCTTATGCGACTAAAAAAGTTGGGGAATTGCAATTGCTTGATCGCGTTTTTGAAGAAAATATTCTGATTGTGGATGACAATGAGATACTTGCCGAATTTATGGAGTCTTTGCTGGAAGAGCAAGGCAATGTTGACATAGCCCATGATGGTAAGGAAGGCCTCGCAAAACTGGATGACAAGTTTTACAAACTAATTGTATCTGACATCGACATGCCCTTAATGAATGGCATTGAGTTTTATCATGCTGCAGTGGACAGATACCCTACTGTGAAAAACAGGTTCATGTTCATTTCCGGTTTTGCTAAAGCTGACACAGTGAGATTTGCTGAAGAAAACAATCTAATTCTCCTGCCGAAACCGGCTCCCCTGGATGAGATTATGCGCAACGCTTTGAGCATTTTACACGAGGTAAAAACGGCAAATCAGGTTTTACCAATTGTCAAACCAAAGCACTAAAAAACTGAATTCCGCAAAAAAAAACAATCCCACGATTGCTCTTAGCTTTCCCACCGGCTCGGTTGTTGCTCTTTATCTGCTTCCTGATAAATCCCTATCCTTTCGTAACTATTCACCACAGAGAAAAGACCTGGAATAGTATTGATGAAGTCAAGTCTGATCTGATGTTACGTCGCTCAACCAGCAGGCACTGGAAACAAAAACCTGACAATTAGTTTGCCGAATACTTATTTTCCCCATATGATGAAACCTGATTCCGGAATTATCAGTTCAACCTGTAATCAGGCTGGATGAAACCTCATCGAAAATAGGATCGAACCGTTTGAGCAAGAAAAAGCTAACTCGATTTTACGAGCAATTTACCGGTGATGACCAGGTTCTTATTCCTATCATTGCTGATCCGGATGCATTAGCCAGTGCAATGGCTGTTAAACGTTTGCTCTGGAGAAAAACCGCGGGAATTACCATTGCTCACATCAACACGGTTAAACGCCCTGATAATCTTGCAATGATTCGTTTGCTGGGTGTCAAGTCAGTTCCTGTCAAGGAAATCGATCCAACTAAATTCACCAAAACCGTGCTGGTGGATGCCCAGCCAAGTCACAATGATGCATTTTCCAAATTTGAGCCGGATGTTATCATTGATCACCATCCGGATAGTTGTGACGAGGTTGAATATGAGGTCGAATATAAGGATATACGCCCCAAATATGGCGCAACAGCCAGTATTCTCCTGGAATACCTGAAGACCGCAAAAATCAAACCTTCCACCAGGCTGGCCACAGCCTTATATTACGCTATTCGAACTGATACCGATAACTTCAATCGGAAAGCCGTATATGAAGATGTGCGTGCGTTTCAGTATCTTTTTCCCCTGGCAAATATCCAGATTGTCAGAAAAATTGAAGCCGCTGAGATGAGACCTGGCTTTCTGAGATTTTTCAAAACTGCCATAGACAACAGAAAAAAACGAAAAGGCTGGATGTTTTCTCACTTGGGCGCAGTCCCCAGTCCTGATATTCTGGTTATTATTGCAGATTTTTTCCTGCGCATAGATGATGTTAACTGGAGCATTGTTTCGGGAACCAACGGGAATAAACTGATTGTGATTTTTAGAAGTTTCGGTTACAGAAGAAATGCAGGAAAGGTAGCCGAAAAAGCTTTTGGAGAGCTAGGATCTGCCGGAGGACACAAGAGCGCTGCCAGGGCGGAAATTTCTCTTTCGGTCATCAAAGAAAATGTTAATTGTGAGGCAGAAAACAAACTCGCAAACTGGATTATCAGCCAGATTCAAAAGAAAAAGTAACAAGCCCGAGTTACTTTGCATCAGAAAATCCATCTAAAGTCCGGTTGCGGTAATCCTTTCTTTTCCCGGTCCCAGATCTATCAAGAATCCCCGTCCGCCATCTCCCATACTGCAATTAACCACACAGGTATCCCCTCTATACTCCACCCCTGAGTTTTCATGAATGTGACCGCAGATAACGAGTTTTGGTCGAACCTGATCAATCAAGTTACCAAGGGCTTTACTTCCGGCATGAAATCGTTTTAAAACTTTGTCACATGAACCCCGTGGCGGGGTGTGAGTGACAATAATGCTTTCCGCTGACAATAATCGACTCAACTTTTCCAAAACCTTTTGTTCGAACCAGTGCACCTTGGCATAAAAGGGAATCGGGACAGCGCCTCCAACTCCGATAAAAGGAGTGTCCAGCATAACAGATCGGTTCAGGTGAAGATCGGTGCAATTTGGGTTTCGATCGATCATTCCGGCAAAAAAGGAAGAATCTGCATTTCCTTTTACCAGAAAAATCGGTAATGAAATAGAAGCCAACAGGGCCTCCACCTGTCCTGCCATCTTTCTCGAAAGAAGATCACCGGCGATAACCAAAAGATTCGGCTGACAGGTTGCAATATTCTGTCTGATGGTTTCCAGACGATCACGTTTACCGTGAACGTCGGCTACAGCTAGGATTCTCATTTTTTTTGGGGGATATTTCTCTAAAAGAAGTAAGCCAATCCGATTCCGGATGTAAAGCTATTAAAATCATAGGTTGCCTGGTAGGTATCGCTACTTTCCCGATCAATTCTATCTCCGTTGGACTGACCGATTTCCAACCTGAAAGCAAGCTTCCATAACAGGTAGTCAACTCCCAGACACCAAGCCTTAATCGGGATCACTGCTTTGGTTTCGTCTTCCGTTGTAGCTCCTGCAGATGGTTTGGTCGTAATACTTGAGGTTGTGCTTAACATGCCGTAGCTAACAGCCAGATAGGGTTTAAATCCGCGTTTGTGGTGTTTCGTGCCGTAAGACTTGAACTCAAGCGCCTGATAAGATGCTGTTTCCTTGATATTTACTTCATCGTTACCTAGTTTGATGTTCATCTCCCTTCTAAGACCGGAGCCATATTTAAGGCCAATGGTAAACACATCAGAAAGTATGCGTTCATAATATAATACAGGACCGGCCATTGCCTTCGAATCACTGCCATCATCTGTCTGGTTATCCAGCGTGTATTTGGGAGCACGCAACTCCCAATAAAAAACGCCAAGCTTGTTTGCAGGAAAGACAATATTTTGGGCCAGCACGGAATGAAAAACCGCCAGCAACGAGCAGATTAAAAGAAAGGAAATTTTTTTCATGGTCCGGCTTTATCCTCCCGATAAATCCATCTGAATGACCGGATGATTAGGTTGCGGGGTTACAGAAATCATGAAAAGCAAACAATATATCAAAGGCTTATATAAGATTGTTAACCTCATTATCTTCAACGATCGCCCAAGCAACTAAATCCATTCAATATGTCTGCCAATGTCCTTTGCCGGGCAGGCAGCAATAGCCTTGAAGTTATTAACGGAAGGAAACACCCAGGGCTATTTTGGTGATTTTGCGATTGTAATCAATAAGACTATCTCCATATCCGCTAAAATACTGAACAAAGATATCATGACCGGTGTCTTCCACATCGATAATATGATATATGGGTATTCTGGCTTCAATTTTTGTGGTTTCAGTACCATCCTTCCATCCTTTACGCCACATTAAAGTCAATACCGTGGGATAACTTCCGATGCTGGCATAAATCTCACCGCTCCCCATATAATATTGCATATCGGCATTATCGTGATAAAAAGCCTGTGTTTCCTCACTTCTGGGACTGGTGACAACCCAGACCTTTAGTCCCAACCCAAAATATTCACCAAAGTTTTCCCAAACATACAGATAACTTCTATCCCAGGTTCTAGACTGATTTATTACCTCTCCATTTTCATCATAGTGCTGCTTTTCCCCGTTCGATTCGTGTTCTGCCAGACCGAGTCGGAAAACATCCATTTCCCACAGATCGGTGAATTCCAGAAAGGCTTCCGGGTTGTAATTTTGTTCTCTGAAAGAGCGGGAATGATTAACATCGTAGATCTGCCAGAAAGCTCTGTAGGTAAAGCCAAAATACAGGGCTTTATAAAACTGCTTTTTGAAACTGAACTGAATCAGTAACTCCCTTTCATCATAATCCTGCTCCTTGCCTTCGCCGTTTAAATACCAGGAATTAAGAAGGTAAATCGGTTTGTATGGTTCCAGACTTTTGAAAAAAAACGCTTCTTGTTCTTCGGCATTCAACGCTGTAGTCCCAAAAACCAGGCTAAATACCAGGCAAATTAAAGCGCCGTATCCGGTTTTTATCTCATTCAATTCAGGCATTACAAATATAGGGTTGTCAATTGACTGTTTTATAAAATGGATCGGTTCCTAGATATTGTTTTCAAATTAGATCAGTGTAGTTGCTATCCTCATGCATTTCAATCCGTAGTTTTCGACTTATTTTGCAATAAATTATTTCAATGCACTCCAAAACTAGTAAGTCAGGATCGCTGCAGAGTTCGTTGATTAACTCTCAAATAGATGGCAGCTATGCGAACGTGAGGTTACAAGCATCAATCATCAACTTACCAGGGTGATTTCCAGCGGTTTCTTAGGATAATTTCGACCAATATTAGAAATACCGGTCAGAAATGATGCAGGATAGATACAGGTGGGGCTCAAAAAGTTTCGGATGGCTTATCAATTTGACAGGTTGCAAGTCATCAGTGCCGTCCCGACGAAAATCAATCAGTCTTTAGTGAGAGCACCGCTTTCTTTATCAATGAAGCAATTATTAAACAACCTGAAAAAAAACAATTCAAAAGGCAGGAGTTGCTGCTTAATCGAAAAGATGGTTTTCCATAAATGTGTGTTTTAACCACTTGTCAGTATTGGAAAACAACTTCCAGCGCGATATCATTTTCACCTACGGTAAACAACACTTCATGGTAGTCGGGGGGGCTGAATCTCGCTTTGATGTTGTTCGGAAATCCATATCCCTCTTTAGGCATACCGATAAAGTTGGTATCAAATTTTTTGTTACCATTCTCATCATGATAGGCTGCGGCCCCGTACACCCCCGGTTTCAATGAACAGACCACATCCACCTTTCCATCAGCGATCTTGCCTTGTTGCTCGCAATCCGTGATTTGACCATCTTCTTTGAGGTATGTTTTTTCATTATCGTAAATACCAACCCAAACAAATCCCCGGTTACTTCTCAACCCTTCTATTTTAAATGTGACGTTCGCTGCAAACAAACTGACCGGCATAAGTATAAGGGCTGTGAACATCGTAAATATTCGTGTTTTCATTATTTCTCACTCGCTAAGGGATTTCCGGATTAATTTGCACTGGTCGTAGCTTTTTGTTTGGCTCATCAAAAAGTTGCTTTGCTGATACTGCCAATCATAAAGACATGCCTGAAAAAGTGTTTCTTTGAGAAACGTATCAATACAAGATTACCCCTTGATCCCTATCCACTAAATTTAGAACGACGAAACAAAATAATTAGTCGACCAACTACAATCGTTCACGATCCATCCTCTTTGCCGATTGCAGAAGTTCAAAATGGTATCACATTAAGTATAAAAGTTTCTGAATTAAGTTTGTCAACCTTGATATCAGCGACCTTTACCGGAAGAACGATTTTTCATGATCAATCCGCTTGATGGAAAAAAGATTCATCAAAAATCACAAGGCTTTATACTCAATATTCTGGTTTTGGAATCAATAGTCGTTGCAATCATTCATTTTTTTTCTGTTAAAAAACCGCTTTGTCCCTGTATCTAAACAATTTTGGAACAGTTTCCTGAATATACCCTGACCAAATCGCATGGCATTAATTTTGAAGCTGGGATAAACTATCCATCACATCCGGATAAACCCCGAAACCCGCTTTATCCCTGGTTGGACAAAAGGTCTACCAAACAGACAACCCGTAACAGTTGAGGATGCAGACATGAAACCGGCAAACCAATCATTGGCAAAATGCCTGATCACTCTGATTGTGATTTCACTATTCTCGCAAATGGCCTTTGCCCAAGATAAAGATACCGAATTTGGATATCTCGCTTTTCCAATATTGGGTCGGCTGGCTGGGATTGGCTCCTTTTACGGATTGGGCCTTGGTCTTCAAAACCTGGGTTCCTCCACGACGGATATAACCGGCGCCAAAACTGCAGGACGGCTGGATGCAGCAGGAGTAGCCATTCAGGAGTTTCCATTGTTTGCTGACAACGTTTCACTCTCTGCCGGCTATCTGCAAGTGGATGAAATGTATTTTGATATTTCATACACCCGCGGTATGGAGGAAGATGATCCGGTTACCCAGCTGGGACAGGGAACAGGAGCAGCATTTAATATCCACTGGAAAGGACTGGAGCCAGGTGTATCGTTCAACACCACTTTCGCCAGCTGGGACTATCAATTTGGGGACTACCTCACACATATCGATGAAGAGACTATTGAGACACCAGATCTTGCACTGGGAGATTTAAAGTTGTCATTTTTCATCAATGACCTAGTCTTCAACCTGGTAAATTCGAATGAAAATCCCACGAGTGGATTTCTGATCGGATTAAACGCAACCGCAATGACTTCCAATACGGAATTCAGCAGCACCAACACGGCAAATTATTTTATCAATGCTTATCTTCCGGTTCTGGAAAATCATACCTGGGTGTTTCGTGTGTTTGGCTCCGACACGGCAGTATCCGATGAAAAATCAACGGATGTGGATGAGATAAAAACTAAAATGAAAGTGGATTGCGCTAAAGTTACCGATGCGAATGAACGAAAGGAGTGTGAAGACCTGAGAGACAGCATTGCCAATTATCTGGCAGCCCACAATAAATACGGCACAGCCACCCCTCTCGGTGGAAACCAAATGCTGCGATCCTATCGGGAGATGAGATTTAGAGGGGCCCATACCCGCTTTCTGGGAACAGAATTACGATTTAATTTTCCCAGTACCGGCATGTTTTCCAACTACCAGTTTGCGCTCTTCTATGAAAGAGGCACCGCGGCTGATAAAACAGAGGATCTGGATAAAGAATATCTGGCCTCATATGGTGCCGGCTTCAGAATCTCCAAAGGAAAACTGACATTCAGACTTGAAGGAGCAAATGGCGATGAAGGGCCTGAATGGTTCCTGATAGCGGGAGAACCCTGGTAGGTTAGTGGTTAGTAAATCGATGTGCCTTTGATCGTACCTGGTGTCAAGATTTGTATTGCTTGTTCCATACCTGGCATTGATCCGACAATTAAGCCCGATCAAGCACTTTCTCACCCGACAATTCATGCCGTTGGCCATCCTAAAAACTAGTTTTCGCAACCACCGGATGATTCGTTGATATCGTTATCCACCTGAAACTGATATTGGGTCATCCTGGTATTAAGCCACTCCACCAGATCATCCGTATTAAACTTTTCCAAATACTCCCTGGATTTAGGACGGTCATCCTTTTGATAGGCGCTGATCAATTCATCGTATTGTTGAATTCGATCCAATAAACTCTTTCTCAAAGCCATTTCTGTTGCGTTTGTCATTTTTCCCTCCTGCTAGAATCAAATCAGATTAACTGATCATCATTGGTCACCTGCAAAAAACATTCATGCATATAAACCTTCCCATGAAGGTTTAAGGCGACAACGAAACATACTGCAAAACCATTACCAAAGTTTTATGGGGATCATTTTTGCGTGCATCTTTTGTTTGCAAATCACTTAACGAATCGGCAACGTAAAAAGGATTATTCACCGATTTTCAACTACCGTACCATCACCCTGTTTTTCGATTGATAGAGTCGAGGAAATACAATTATGGAAATCTCCTACGCAGGTGAAGTTGCCGCATTTGGGACAGTACTGTGCTGGACTGTTGGATCACAATGCTTTGAGGCAGCAGGGAAAAGAATAGGTTCACTCTCTGTGAACTTAATCCGTTTGATCATCGCTTTTTTTCTTTTTTGTGCCACACTGGCGATCACCAGGGGAGAAGTCATTCCAACCGACTTTCCTGTTGGCGCCTGGAAATGGCTGATCATATCTGGATTGATCGGTTTCACCTTTGGTGACATGTGCCTGTTTAGCGCTTTCGTGCGCATCGGCCCCAGACTTTCCATGTTGATTATGACTCTTACAGCCCCGATAACGGCATTGATAGGTTGGACTTTTTTGAATGAAAAATATACCAAATGGCAATGGTTTGGCGTTCTGGTTACCTTGGTTGGTGTGAGTTGGGTAATTCTTCAACGGAATGGCAATTCCAATTCAAAAAACGGAAAAAGCAAATTTCTGGAACGGGAAATCACCTGGCAGGGTGTTATGTTAGGGTTTGGAGGAGCGATAGGTCAGGCCGTGGGGTTTATCTTCAGCAAGGTGGGAATGATGCGCGGCGATACCTTCCTTGATCCTTTCGCTGCCACCCAAGTTCGGGTCATTGGAGGAACTTGCGGTTTTATCATCCTGTTTTTTGTTTTGGGTTGGTGGCCAAATGTAATCAGATCGACCAAAAACATCCCAGCGGTTGGTTTTACCGCTGCCGGCTCTTTTTTAGGTCCCTACCTTGGTGTGAGTCTTTCCCTGCTTGCACTGCACTACACCACAGCCGGAGTGGCATCCACAATCATGTCTTTAGTACCTATCACCTTGATACCATTTGCCATATTCCTACATAAAGAACATGTTTCCATTCATGGATTTATCGGCACCATGGTGGCGATTTGCGGTGTGTTGATGTTGATAAATTGAAGGACAAGTGTGTGAATTAGAAGGAAAATCCCAGGGAAAGGATCAGGTAGTGAGCCCTGTCCGCGAATAACTCTTCTTTGCCAAGTGTTTCTTCCAGATCGTTCAACTCCCGATCTGCCTTTGCTGTTTCGGTGGCTGAACCGCCCTTGTCCGTCACTTCACGTGTTGTTTTTGAATCCTGCAGTTTTCCGGTTAGTAACCCCCAATCGGCACCAATCGTAATGCCTGAGTCAAAAAGCCACTGGTTGCCAATGGCAAAAGTACCCAGATAGGCTATTTCAGTCTCGTTAACAATCATTCCCGTGCTGGCATTTGGAGCTGTGTATCCGGTAGCTTCACCACTCCAAATCAATTGGTTGAATCCAAACATAACATTGAACGAGCCTTCTGAGAACAACCTGATATAAATTCCCTTGCTTTCGATGAAAGCTTCCGCATCAAAAGTGGAAGATGAATCAGTATTGCGTATGATTCCGTACTCGAATCCAAGCTGGGTTCTTCCTCCTATATAAAATCCCAAATTGACTGGTCGCATGTCACTTTCCGGATAGCTTGCAGAAAACGGCTTTATTCCCAGGTATAGATAACTGCTTTGGCGGATGTCGTAAGAGGTAGGAGTGTCCTGGTTTGCTTCTTCCGGTTCATCATTTTTTATCCCAACGACGGCGCCCTCAATACCTTTAATAATGCCTTTGATTTTATCACCAAACAGCTCATTGCTGTTGGTGCGAACATCCGTCAGATTGGTTCCCTGCATGGAAACCTCATTCATGGAAGAGTATCGAATGTCTGCATTCGTCATATCCGCATAATCGAAGCTGATGTCCTTCAGGTAGGTGTAGCGAAACTCGGATTTTCTTAAATCGCTTCCCGAATAATCTGAATCACTGATACGCGTATATCGCCAGTCCGAATTTCCGGAATAGCTGCCCGTTGCAATCAATCCTTCAATGCTTGAATATCGCCAGTCCGTTTTCCCCAGGTTGGCCCCTTTAAGATTAACATCCTCCAACTCGACATATCTAAAATCCACTCCCAGGAGGTTGGCTCCTTCAAGATTTAGGTCCTCCATTTTTTTATTGCGAAAGCTGCATTTCCTGAGATCCGTAAAAGCTCTCGGAGCCAGACAGACTCCACGGGGAAGGTTATCATATGAATAAGCCTTTGTTGACGGGGTTTTCACTACAGGAGCAGACGGTGCCGGAACAACCGGTGGTTTCTGTTTTGGTGCTCCTTTTTCTTCCAGCTGAACAAAAAAGAACTCACCATTTTCATCATCTTTTATCTGCAAACGACCATATTCCGGAGTTTGGTCACTCCAGGCGTTCTTTACCTCCTTCCTCAGATGAAAAGCCAGTTCGGAGGCACTCAAAGGTTCCTGCCGATCCTGTTTAAGTATCTTCAGGAGTTTACCGGCAAATATTGAATGGTTCCCCGCCCCTTGGTCATCAACCGGTTCTAACCCGCCTGAAGTTATAATCTGCCGACTCTTTTTGCGCGACAGATCCTGATAGAACCGTGAATTGCTTTCCACACCCCTTGTTTTTCGGATCAAGCTGCCACTGAAACAGGAATCAGCAATCAATAAGGTATGCTTTGTCTTAATCGATTTAATTTTCCCCAATATAGTGCTGGTTGGTAGGAACAATCTCAGCGAATCAGGTTCCCCTGCATCTTTGGGAATCCAGTATCCTTCGCCTTCATCCTGGGGATAATAACCATGTCCGGCATAATACACCAACAGGTTGGTGTTGTTTCCCGAAAACCGCTTCAACTGATTAAAAGCATTGACTATTTCATCATATCCGGCATCTTCAAGAATCATTACATCGGCAGGATGAAATCGGTAGTTTTCCACTAACACCTGCTTGATCGCACGTATATCTGAAATAGGATTTTTTAACCGCTGCCAGGCCGGATGATTGTAATTGTTGATCCCAATAAGTAAAGCCTTGTATCGCAGGGTTGCACTTTTTGCAGCAATCTGCTGCCTCGTG
Source organism: SAR324 cluster bacterium (assembly GCA_028282825.1). Taxonomy (GTDB): domain Bacteria; phylum SAR324; class SAR324; order XYD2-FULL-50-16; family XYD2-FULL-50-16; genus JAHJTV01. The sequence continues at coordinate 56,009 of JANQGZ010000098.1, read as the reverse complement.
AATTCCAATTCCCGGTTGATATCAACAAGCCGAATTCCCCTGAAAGATTCCAGACGCATCTGGCGATAAAACTCATTGCCTCCGTTTTCCTGACCGTTCAACCGTTCCAGAATAAAAGCAACACGGGCTTTTTTTTCTCGCTGCTTAAACCAGGCTGCAGCAGCTAGTAGATCAGCAGAAGGAACAGCGCTGACCTTTTCTTCGGATTCGGCAACGATTCTTTCCCAAATTCTTTCGAAATAGTCGGAGTCTTTAACAGAAGTATCTTCCTGCCCACCCCTGGCCAAAGTACTTGTGGAGAACAGACGAGGCTTTTGCAGCTGACTTAGAAAAGAGAGAGCATCTGAAAGACGAAGGGTTTTTGCATCAAACAGGGAGTCAATTGCATACAATCCCGGTTTTTCAATCAACACCAGCTTTTTACCTTTTTTCAGGTAGGCAGAAGAATTGCTCGATAGATTAAGTCCGGGATAACGTGCACTGTCGATCTGCTGACCCATCTTTGCAGGTTTTTTTTCACCGTCAGTATTCAATAAGTAAATGTCTCCCCTGAATAAAACAAGATTGACTGTTGACTGTTGCCCTAGTGCGATCTGGCTGAAGGTTAGCAGACTTCCGAGTATGAAAACCTGCAGTATTTTTTGATACCTGTTCATTGAGTTTGTAATTGGGTAGTTAAGACCTGGATTGTTGTTCCTAGGTCTATATCAATTTAACTGTCATTCTTACAATCTCATATTGGTAAATACCAATTCCGACACGACCCAAAATCCCCAAAAGTTGGAAATTTAAATCGTGCTTACATTATCAAAACGCTCAAAACAACAATGGTGGAATTGATAGACAGAACTAAATTGATGATAAACGGACCTTTCACGTTTTAGAATTATGACGTCGGATGGTAGATTTTCCGTTTTGAGAAAGCTTCGCTTTTGGTTTTCTTTCGGAATCACTTACAATCGATTGATAATGAATAGCATCTGTTTGTGATATGATTGTAAAAAGGTCATTCAAGGCTATTCTGAATGATCGTTGTCTTGTATAAATACAGATTGACTTGAAAGTGGGAATTTCAATTAGCAGAATTGTACCACTTCGATGAGATGATCAAATATCATCTGTGTTTACTATAATAATCCATTATTACAGGCTATTACAACCTGACTCAAAAAAGCGATTCAGTTTCACCTAAACAATCAGTTACTAATCAAGACAAATGTAGCGCAATCAGCAACATAGAAATAGTAACGCAACTTAACGTCATTACTTTGATGCTTTTGCTTACCAACAAAGTTTAATCCAATGAATTTATTTAAAAAAATCAGTAAACTGACGGATAGAATAGAATTACAATGGGAATCTGCCAAAGGACAAGCCTTAACCGGCACCATTCTGGTCAGCGGGTTTGTAATAGGAATTATCCTGGTTGACTTGAACGGTAGGGGTTTGTTACCGGAACCATTGAAAACCCTGTTGCCTGTCAAGCATCTGGTCGTCATCGAACTGGTGCTGACTTTATTGCTGTTCTTCGAAGTGATTAGTCTGATTTTCAGTTTTGTTCATTCGGTAACGACATCCATGGGAAAACAGTTTGAGGTGCTTTCTTTGGTTCTGTTAAGGGACGTTTTTAAGGAGTTTTCCCATTTTACAGAGCCACTGGTTTGGGAACAGATTAAGCCGTTTTTATTCCCCATGATCTCCAGCGCCTTGGGGGCTTTGGCAATTTTTGTTATTTTAGGATTTTATTACAAGCTCTATCACTCACAGCCAATTACGAGGGATGAAAAAGATAAACAATCGTTTATTGTTGCCAAAAAAATTATTGCCTTCTGCCTGCTGGTCAGTTTCATATCGATCATTGTGCACGATCTTTGGCTCTACGCATTCACAGGTAAACCAAACCAAACCTTTGAAACCTTTTATACCATATTGGTTTTTAGTGATATTTTGATCATGCTGGTATCCATGAGATACGGCTCCAGTTATCGCATGGCCTTTCGAAATTCCGGATTTGCAGTAGCAACCGTGCTGATCAGGCTGGCATTGATATCCCCTCCTCCGTTTAATGCCTTGATTGGGACAGGAAGCGCGCTCTTTGTACTGGGAGTCAGCTTGAATTACAAATATTACAAACCTTCCAAGTATCAGGAACAGAAAAGGCAAAGGATCGAGGAGGAATCAGCAAGAAAATCGGAATGATCCTGTCCTACAGAAAATCTAAACTCTCAAATCTAAAATGTTTTAATTTGTTTAGAGATAATTTCAATGGGATGAAGGATGGGTTTTTGGGAAAACTGTTCCATTTGAATTCGGCAAGTGGGACAATCGGTAGCTCCGTATTCCGCATCTGAATTGTCAAGGCGGTCAATCATATCCGAAGCGATGCTTTTACTCAGTTCAAAATGATCTTTTGACATTCCCCAACTACCGGCAATCCCGCAGCAGTGGCTGTTGAGATCATTAATTTCCACACCCGGTACTTGCCTTAGAAGCGTCAGTGATGCCTGAGAGTTGTCCTGAACTTTCAGATGACAAGGCATGTGATAACCAATTTTCATTGGGTCCGACTTAAACGCTAACTGTTCAACGCGACTCTGCAAGAGAGATGTGATATGGATCAGCTTTTGCCGAATGGTTTTGATCTTATCGCTATCGAGCAGATAAGACCACTCCTGCAAAAGCGAAAGACCACAGGATGAGCAGGTAACAACGATATGTTCAACATCCTCCAGGGTTTCATACCAGCGCTCCAGATTTTTGTTTATTTTACTTCGAGCTTCCTTGACCATGCCTTTTGTTAGCATAGGTATACCGCAGCAGTGTTGCTCAGGAGTCAGCACAGTCATTCCCGCTTTTTTTAATACGGATATGGCCGCTTCACCAATTTCCGGTTTGATGTACGAAGCATAGCAACCGGCAAAATACAGGACTTTGCTTTGCCCTGTCCCTTCAACTTCTTTAATTCTTTTTCTTAACGGAGTCTTGTCAAATGAGATCATATCTCTCTGGGCACTGACTCCGACAAACTTTTCCATCACCGATTTGAACCACTTTTTCTCGAAAAGTGGTTTGCTTAGGTTGCTAAACCGAAAGGTTGTTCTGGCTGCTGTTTCGATGCTGCTGAGAATCCTGCTTTGAAGTGTTGCACCATGCCTTTTGACATACTGGGCTCTGGCTTCCAATGCCAGCTTTGGAATATTTACATTGGAAGGACATTCCTGATAACAGCTGCCGCAATTGACACAGTGATCGATTACTTCCTGAAAGTGTTTTTGATAAAGAGATTTTTCGTTAATCTCCCCCGATATCAATGCCCTAAGAACATTTGCCTTGGCTTTGGGTGAAGCAGATTCATCCCTGGTGAATTTGTAGATTGGGCACATACGTGTGGCTGTGGTCACAGTGGTGCATTTTGAACAACCATGACAGGTCTCAACCTGATCATTAAATCCCTCATTCCAGACCAACAGTTTATTTGCCAACTCAGATCCGCAATAGTTGCTGCCAAAGCGCAAATCAGAATGGATCAGACCTTCATCCGTATTGGTAATAATCTCGGGATTAAACAAATTATCGACATCCAGTGTTTTTTTAATCTTTTCAAACAGGTGATAAATTTCGGGAAATCGTCGTTTAACATAGGCGCTTCGAATGCGACCGTCTCCATGTTCTCCCGAAACAGTTCCGTCCAACCCGGTGACAAGGTCGTACACTTCATCTGCTATTGGTTTTAGCAGCGCTACATCATTTTCGTCCTTTAAATTCAATAACGGGCGCGTATGCATTAATCCTTTGGCGATATGCCCGTATACCACAAATCGTAACTTGTAACGATTCAAGATCTCATAGATGCCGTCGAAATAATCTACTAATCCGTTAATGGGGATTGCAGCATCTTCTATCAATGCCAGAATCTTCTTTTCACCTTTTAATTTATACAATATCGGAACAGCCGCCTTGCGCACCGCCCAGAATCTGGCTTTTTCCTCTTCCGACGCTGCTAGATGGGCCTGGTTGGTAAGTCCTTCCTGAACAATTAATTCTTTGGCTTTTTCTGCTGAGGATCTGGCTTCGTGTTCTTCAAAGGCATCAAATTCGATTAGCAAGACGTTATCAATATCATCCGGGATTTTGTCCCTAAGTTTGGGATCATTGTCCTTTGCCAGATTTAACAGGGACTTGTCCATGATTTCTATTCCGGAAGGTCCCATGGGCATAACTTGTTGCACAGCCTTGGCAGAGCTGATAATTGTATCGAAAAACGCCACCACCATACTGTCAAACGACGGTTTCTGTTCCAGCTTAAACCGAAGACGAGTCACAACCCCGAGCGTACCTTCTGCTCCTGCGAACAGTCGAAGCATGTTTAACCGATCACCTTCAACCAGAACTCTCAGGTTGTAACCTGCAACATTACATTTGATTTCGGGATAGGACTTCTCCACAAGATCTTTGTTTTCAGTGTATAATCTTGCGATGTTATTAAGATTTTCCGGTAAATGATTGATAGGCGTCCCAGCTATTTCAGAAAGATACTGTCTGCTTCCATTGGCGAACTGTACTTCGGCATCAAGGATATAGTCCGAAACATTCCCGTATTTAACCGAATGCGCACCACTGGCATTGGTTCCATACATGCCTCCAAAAGATGCATATTCACCGCTCGAAGGATCGGGTGGGAAAAAAAGTCCGCTTCCTTGCAAGCGGTCTTCAAGTTCCCCAAACCGGTATCCCGGCTGGCATTCGAACCAACGGTTTTCCAAATCAATGTTCAACAGTTGATTCATAAATTTTGAAAAATCGATGACAATTCCGGCACCCAGGGCTGACCCACACAAGCCACTTCCTGAACCACGGGAATGGATCGACACTTTATGCTGCCGGGAAAAATTAACGATTTTTTCCACATCTGTTTCGTTGCGCGGGTAAGCAACTGCAAGCGGTTGTTTCCTATAAATACTGCCATCCGTTGCCAACATATAGTTTCTGAGATCATCGGTGTGAATCTCGCCCTCAATCTCGTGGACCAGGGTGTTCAACAGCTGCTTTTTGATGTCTTCTGTGCCTGTCATTGCTTTTATTACCTGGTTACTTTTACCAGCAAGCTGGCATTGGGTATTACTGCCGTGGGAGATTTTTCAGAATTAATGATAGTCTGGATCTGCCCCTGATTTAGTTTATCGAAGCCGATCGTATCTCCATCCTGAGAATTTAGCGTAGTTAACAGCGAAATCCGGATTCTGTCTGATTTTTCCATCATTGCCAGCGCAGTACCGCCATTTCCTTCGTAGTTGCGGGCCAGTGTTTCAAAGGCTGTTTGATAGTTGCCAATCTCCAACCAGGGAAGAAAGGTTTTTGATCCGACACCATCCCGGCATTCTGCCAACACAATCAGGTGTCCGTTATCTTTGACAAAAAAGGAGGCATTATGAATAGCTTTGTGACTTTGAATAAAATTGATATCTTTGGGGAATCCACCACATGAAGCGATGACCAGGTCAAATTGTCCTTTTTCCCGAGTCTCGCAATATTCGCCATAGAGGGCACAGGCTTTTCGGAAAGACTCCGGGCCACTCCCTACCAGCAGGTCACAAACTACTCCCTGGCTATTTAATATTCCGTGAATCGATAGATCAGCCGGGTTGAAGCTTTCAATCTCAGCCAGGTCTTCAGCCAATGGATTGTCTTCTATACAACCAGCCATGCAACCGTCAGCCAATCGTTGTGTATTGGAATCCAAAAAAAGACTATGGTTTTGATAAATTGCAGCTTTATAGCCCAGGCCGGGGAATATCAACTTCCTGCCACCGCCGTATCCGGCAAAATAATGGTGGGAGATGGCACCAAAGGTTAATAAAAAGCTTGAATCAGCTATATCCTTCCTGAAGAAAACCTCAGTCCCCCTGGTGGTAGTGGCAATCGACTCAAAAATACCGGGATCGTTACAATCATGATGGACAAAGGTATAGTCGTTGTAGACGGGACCGTAGGATCTAACGCTTTCCTGTTCGCTTTGAGGCAGGTGAGTTCCATACGCGATGTACACACGGACGTTTTCTTTTACAGCTCCAAATTCCTGCAGGGTGTCAAGGACGACGGGCAAATATTCCGGATAACCACACAGCCGGGTTTTATCACCAACTACAATTGCAGACCGACTTAAATCCGGATTAATCGAATTCAACTGCTTTGCCAGTCGTTGTTTCAATTGTTGTGGAGTAACGGTTTTAAGAGGTTCCTTGATTTGGAAAACACTGGCTGGTTGCTTGAACTCAAGGGGGATACTTGTCGTCCCGTATTTCAATTCCATCACACAAAAGGGGACCGGAGTTTATCAAAATTTAGCGATATCGAGTTTAGTGTATCTTGTCTGTATTTCTCTGTAAAACAAGATTTTGCTCCACTACAGGGGACTGGATGGTTACTTGTAATAGCAAAAACTGATTCAAGAAGCGCTTTTCTTTTCATCCAATACCGAACGGATGGTTTGGGCAAGTTTTTCCAATGGAAAAGGTTTTTCCAGATAGGCGTTAATCCCTTTGTAAGAGGCTTTTTTTGAATTCATGGTCATTGTATGACCGCTGCACAGGACCGCTGGGATATGGGGATGCAATGCACGCACACGTTCGATCAGCTCTATCCCGGTGATAGCAGGCATAATCAAATCGGTGATCATAATATCAAATTGTTTTGGGTTTCGGGCGACCTCGTCATAGGCTTTCTGACTATCGATAAATCCTGTTACTCTGTATCCGTAGTGTGTCAAAGTATCATCAATGATATTCACCAATTGCTCTTCATCATCCACTACCAGTACATGTTCGTCGCCACCAATAACTTCCTGGGGTATGATTTCCTTCGGTTTGGAGTCTTTTTTAATATCACAGACGGGCAAATACACATTAAATTCGGCGCCTTGTCCCTGTTTGCTGACGGCTTCAATACAGCCTTCATAACTGCTGATAATACCATGAACCATGGCCAATCCAAGACCTGTACCCTCTCCTTTACTTTTAGTAGTGAAATAGGGTTCGAATATTTTTGATTTAATTTCTTCCGGGAATCCCTTCCCTGTGTCTTTTACCGAAAACTTCAGGTATTCTCCCGGGTTTACATGCCAACCTGGAATCACATCGGGGCTTGAAAGTTCTACTTCAGAAAGTGAGACTGTTAACACCCCACCGGATTCCTGCATAGCCTGATAAGCGTTTGTGCACAGATTCATAACTATCTGGTACACCTGGGTGGGATCGGCAAGCACGTATCCTTTTTCCACAATATTCTGATCGATTTTCACAGTGGAAGGTATGGAGGAGCGAATAAATTTCATCGCTTCCTTGACAATGGGATAAAGCAACATTGGAGTCTTCTTTTGTTCAGATTTGCGACTAAAAGTTAAAATCTGTCCTACCAGTTCTCCGGCTCGATGAGTGGCTTTGTCTATCTGGTCAAGGTAATGCCTGGTTTTTACCTGGTTATCCAATCTGTCCCTGGCCAGTCTGGCATATCCTGAAAGTGCAGAAATAATGTTATTAAAATCGTGAGCAATCCCACCGGCCAAGGTACCGATCGCTTCCATTTTCTGGGATTGTCGTAACTGGTCTTCCATTCTCAATTGTTCTGTAATATCCCGTTTGATACCCACATAATTGGAAATCTCGCCCTCACTGTTTATGACTGGAAAAATGGTGGCATATTCATCAAATACGTCTCCGCTTTTGTTCAGATTGGTCATTCTTCCTGTCCAAATTTGCCCACTGGATATAGTTCTCCACATGTCTTTATAGAAAGCCGAATCCTGAAATCCACTTTTCATAATTCTTGGATTTTTCCCGATAACCTCTTCCCTGCTATAACCCGTAATCCTCTCAAATGCGGGATTTACATATTCAATCTCTCCGCTGACATTGGTAATCAATATGTGTTCATTGGTTTGTTCAATAACGGAAGCCAGTCGCGATCGTTCCAAATCCGCGTTTTTTCTTCCGGTAATGTCAACCGCGATATTGATAAAATAGGGCTTTTTGCCCTCCTCTCTCACAACCGACGAATGCTGCTCAATCCAGATAATTTTTCCAAACTTGGTAACAAGTCTGGCTTCAATGCGACTGATCTCCGAAATTGATAAAAGCATGTCTTTATGTCTTTGCTTAACATCGTCTCTATCTTCCAGGTAGACCAGATTGTAGTAGATCATCCGATTCAGCTCTCCCGATTCGTAACCCGTGAAATCAAGCCATTTGTTATTAAACTGAATAAAATTACCATCAGAATCGGTTATAGAACCTCCAATTGCGTTGGAATTGAATATGGCCCTAAACGTCTTTTCGCTTTCTTTGATTCGTTCTTCACGGATTTTGATGCTGGTTGCCATTTTTTTGAAATAGTACCCCAGTTTCGAAAATTCACTATAATCAAGATTATCCAGGGTCATGGCATAGTTTCCGGCAGAGACCCCACCCGTATAAGCCATTATTTTTGAGATCGCCCGGTTAATGGACCTTGAGAAACGCAAAGAAAACAGAACTGCCAAAATCAGAATCCCTACTGCGCCGACAGCCAAAAACCGCGATAACCTGACAATCGGTGCCAGTGCTTCTTGTTTTGATTGATAGATACTAACTGCCCAGTCGGTCGATTTGATGAAGCTGACATGGCAAATCATTTCCACACCATCATGGACAACCTCCTGGGTAACCACATCGTCACGATAAGCCTTTCTAAAACGATCATAATGCGGATCAAAATGCCGACCCTGAACTTTCGTGTAATCGAAATGAGCGATGTAGGTCGCTGTCTGATCGGTAATTGCAACAAAACTACCTTTTCCGATATCAAGATCTTTAATCGATTCAGTCAGACTCTGCAGGGAAATGTAGGCAGTCACAACACCTTTATCCAAAGGTATTGAAACCGAAACAACAGGTTGATTAAACTGGGATGAGATAAACGCTTCCGACCAATACACCTGGCCTGTTTCTTTGGTTTTCTTAAAATAGCGCCTGGAGGAAACATCAATATTAAAAACTTCTTCGTCAAAAGGTGTTACATGGGTCACAATACCGTTTTCATCTGCAATTTGTAAGCGCAGGTATAATTGATGATTTTCTATTACCTTCTCTAAAAAAACGTCTGCTTTTGGAGAGTTGAGCGAATTACCTTCAAAATAAAAAGTGATGCTTTTAAGGTCTTCATAGGGGTGATTCAAATATTCTTCAACCCGAGAGATTAAAACCTTGGTTAAAAGGGCATTTTTGTTTTGGATGAGATTTTTGAGGATTCCGGTTGAAATGCCGGCTGTCACCAGTCCAAAAACAATAATAGGAAGAATGGCAGCTATAGAAATAAAGAAGATGATTGTACCCCTTAGACTTTTTGAGAATCTCATTCCCTTTTCCTTTTAAACTTTCCGTTTTCAATGACAACGGCCATGTCCTTGCGCGACACGTCTCCGAATCGGTTTAGGGTTAATGTCTCTTCCAGTCCTTCAAAGGTGCTTTTGTTTAAAATAGTACGTTTTAGAGATTCACCATCTATTTTATCGCTATGCTTCAAGCCATAAATTAAAATTAAGGCAGCTTCGTAAGCAAAAATCGAATTAAAACGAGGGTCGATTTTATATCGTTCCCTGTAATCCGAGAAAAACTGAACATAACGCGCAGATCTTGGTTTAGCTTCATATGCCGCCACAATCGTCATTCCCTCAACGCTCCGACCTCCTCGCTCAACAATGCTTCCGGTTTTGGTCCAATAAACACCGTAAAACTTTATTGATTTGTTAAGCTTACGAATCTGCTGACAAATTGCAGCAGCATCAATTCCACTGGTAATTAGCACCAGGCTTTCTGCAGACGACTTATTGATTTTTCTGGCCATGTTAAGAAGATTTCTGTTTCTTCCTTCTTTTAGATTATCCACATAGGTTATGGTCCCGCCTTTCTCGGTAAAGGTTTTTTTAAATAACAGATAGATCGGTTCCGAATATTTTTGATTTGATGAGTCATAAACCACAGCAGCCGAGTTGATCTTATCGTTGAGAATAACTTCTGTCGTCTTGATCGCCTGACGACTCACAGCGGGCATTATCCGAATAAAGTGGTCATCTTTGTCGCTCAACTCATCCGTGCTAATTGTCGGACTGAATACCAGCACGTTTTTTTGATCTGTAGCAGCCATGGTGGTTGCAGCCATTTGACTCATCGATGGCCCAATGATGGCAACAACACCCTCATCAACCAACTCGGTGATCACGCGCATATTGGTTTGCGGATCACTTTTATTGTCCTTGATAATCAATTGAACACTGCGACCGTTGATACCTCCATTCGCATTCAGCTTTTCTATTGCCATATGAACCGAGTTCCTGGATGATACACCAAGCTCGGATCGCCGACCGGACAAACCGGAAACAAACCCAATTTTTATGGGTTCCTGCTCAAAGCAGGAGCTCATGATTAGAAAAGCACTGGTAAAACAAATGATTCTTAAAATACTCCGTTTCATCCGATTGCTCCCCTAAACGGCACCATTGAGGCTGATGGAAAATATTCCCGATTAAACAAAATCATCACACACCAGACACTTTTATTGTAGCAAATGTCTGAATCGTGAACAAGAAATTACAATTACTAACAGTCATCTTGTCGCTGTTTTTTAAGCCAAACTCCACGAGTTGCGTGGAGAAAAAACTTGCTTTAGTCTTAATTAAAAGAAAAACAACCGGGTATCAAAATTTTTGATGGAGAAAAGAATGTCTTACAACGGATCAATTGCGGGAAGCTTCAGACATCATTCAGATCTTTTGTGGCTGGGATTGGCAACGTTGTTTCTGTTCTTTGCCAATGGACAATATATCGTTTTTATTGCCACCTGGCTGGCGCCGGTTTTTTTAATTCGTTATTTACGATCAACAGGATTGCTCTTTGGACTTGTCAGTGCATTGTTAGTTAATATTGCGGTCACTATTGCGACCTGGAAAGGGATGATTCCGGTACCCGGGGCAACCATTCTGTTGGTTGGCACTATGATCGGGGTCGTGTCTTTCACTCCCTATCTCTTTGACAAGCTCTTTCACTTGGAAAAGTCAGGATTTCTTAAAACACTCATTTTTCCCTGTGCCTGGGTTGGTTTTGAGTATACCAATTCTCTTTTTAATCCATACTCCAGTTGGGGGTCTCTGGCTTATACGCAATTCGAATCACCCCTGGCCTTTTTGCAATTGGCATCAATAACAGGAATCTGGGGATTGACCTTTTTTATTACCTGGTTCGCCTCGCTCCTAAACTGGGCCTGGGAGAAGCGATTCTCATGGGAGCACACGGGCAAGGGAATTGGTTTCTACCTTGGGATGCTTTTGATTGTTTTGCTTATCGGTGCCGGCAGGCTTGCCTTTTTTGCCCCTGAAGGTCCTTTTGTCAGAATTGCCTCTATTGTCAGTCCGTTTGAATGGAATTTGAATCAAAATGTAAACAACTCTAAAGAATTATCGACCCTGCGCAAAACCTCACTGGCTGTTCAAAGCGAACTGCTTAATTTGAGCAAACAGGCAGCGCTGGCTGATGCAGATATCGTAGTGTGGAGTGAAGCCGCAGCCCCGATTTTTGAAGCAGATGAAAAAGCCTTTGTTAAGAAAGCGGGAAAATTGGCTGAAAACCTGGGGGTGTATTTGCTGATATCCTTGTACACAAGACCCGCCGGCTATCCGAACAGTCCATTGGAAAATAAGGTAGTTTTCATCGATTCAGATGGCAAGGTAGCATTCGAATACGTCAAGGCAAAACCGGTGCCCGGAGAAAACGCTGTTCCCGGAACAGGTCAGCTTAAATCCGTCCGGACTCCGTTTGGCACTATTGCTTCCATGATCTGCTTTGATATGGATTTCCCTGTTCTGGTAAGCCAGGCCGGAAGAAACGGGGTTGATTTAATGCTGGTTCCAGCGGACGATTGGAGCGAAATCAATCCCATCCATACCCAGATGGCTGCCCTGAGAGCAATTGAAAATGGGTTTTCCCTTGTCCGCCCCACCAAAGACGGATTGACAGCAGCGTTTGACTACCAGGGTCGGCTTGCCGCTGCGATGGATGAAACAAAAACGGAAAAAAGGATCATGTTTGCTGATCTGCCTTCAAAAGGCGGTAAAACTCTTTACCCCTATATTGGAGACCTCTTTGCGTGGATCTGTATCGCAGGATTAGCGGTGATTTTGTTATGGGATAGAGTTTCAAAAAGGCGACAGAAATGAAATTTTTATCGGATTGCAAGGCGGATCATGTGAAGCGAGTCCGGCAACTCTTATTCAAAAGGATGTCTTGGTTGGTTTTGCTTGACAATTAATCCCCTTACTCCGCCACGTTTAAAAATACATAATCGCGGAAAATTCCTTCCAGATTATTGTCAAAATAGGGATGAATCTCGTTGGCAGCTTCATGGCAGCCTATACAAAACCGGTTGTCAATTAACTTTACTTGCGGACTCCCAGGATTCCTCACGTAATAGAGCCAACCATCCTGGGCATTTTCGTTTTTCCTGTTTTTGACCATCACCACCAATTGAGGTGTTACCTGGTATCCGGCGCCTTCCCGTTTGTATACCTCTTTGATAATGATTGCTCCGTCAGGGAAATCGACCATATCTTTGTTCTTATCATCCTTTACTTTCCTGGCTTTGCGAGCTTCACCATTGAGAAAAATAATACGTCGACTGTCGCCATGCCCTGGGACCTGGTAATCCAGGGATTTTTTTAGAGGTTGATGCCAACTTTTATAATCGACGGGAATGGGAACAAAAGCCTGTTTCTCCTGTTTTTCACAGGCCGAGGTTACTACAAGCAAAACCACACTGATACAAACGGCTAAATTTTTCATAATGTTTTTCTCAGGGTATAGATTTCCACCGGTTTTGATTTTCCTTTTACCTTAATTGGTTTATGTTTTCTTACCCGAACGTTGTTTTTGATCAGTTCATAACTGTATTCGGATAACACCACAACATTTTTACCTGCAATGGAACACAAACGTGCACCAAGGTTCACTGTATCGCCTATCACTGTTCTGTCCATTCTGTCGCCGGAACCCATGTTTCCAGCTATCAGCTCACCGGTATTGATTCCTATTCCCACCTGAACCGATTCCCCGGATTCCGTGTAAGCTTTTTGAATGGTGCGCACAATTTTTTCCGCACATTTCACAGCGCGCATGATCATATCCTTGCCTTCAAACACCGCCATCAATTCGTCACCTACATATTTATCGATATCCCCATCAAACTCGGCGACGATATCCGCCTGGAGATTCATGACTTCGTTTAAGACAGTCATAACCTCTGCCGGGTCTCTTTTTTCGGAAAATGAGGTAAACCCCCTGATATCGGAAAACAATACAGTCATTACCTTCTTCTCCCCACCCAGGGAAATCTCTTCCGATTTTTTGATGTGATCCAGGGTGGATTTGGAGACAAACTTGGTAAGCTTGAAGCGTTCTGCAACACCGTCGATCATATCATTGATCTGTTGAGCAAGCACGCCTATCTCATCCGGCTGTTGAATTTTTATTTTAGTCCTGAAATTGCCTTGGCCTACCCCTTCAACCACATTGCCAATCTTGAATACCCTTTTAATAACAAAGCGATGCAAAAAAAGCATGATGGAGATTGAGAGCACCAGTACAACCAATCCAAAAATCATTATGGAAAGAATTGTATTCCGTTGCGATTTTTCATATACCTCATCGACTGAAGTCGAAATAGTGATGACGCCCCTGATTAGATGATCCATGCCATGACAGGCTGAGCATCTGGGTTGGTTGAACAAAGGTTTGTAAATGATCACCTGTTTGCTTTCCGGGCGGATATCGCTGATAAATATGTCACTCGAGGTTTTAACGGACTGTTTAAAATCCTTTGAACTGTTCACTTCCCTTTCCGAAAACGTTTCCTTTGGTCTGAAACGCTGCATACCCAGGTTGGAGTTGACCGTCACCAGGGTATTGTTATCGGAAAAAGCTGAAACCCCATCGGCACGATATAGCTTGATCTCACTTCGTATACGGGATAAATCCTTGAAGAGCTGGACTGTTACAGGCGCATCGCCTGCCAGCATGTTGTTCTTGATTGCAGCAAACAATACCTCACTTTCTTCTTTAATGGCATCAAATCGGGTTTCAATTAAGGTTCTATTCTGGGTCAGGGAATAATAAAGAATAGTAAATCCTATGCCTACAGACAGGATCAGCAAAACCAGGGCAGTAATTTTTACGGAGATTCTACGACTAAAGGCAATGCTTGATTTCATGGTCAGCCAGAGTATAAAAAAAGATCTGTTGGATTACCGGCGCTGCTATTTCTTCCGGAATTTTCAATGATCGTTGCTTAATTGTCAACGCAATTGCAGACCAATATACTGTCTTCATTATAAACAAATGAAATAGAGCCCCGGTTTGATTGTTTCAACCTCGGAATTGATCCCTCATTATTGGAATTGGAAAAGACAGACGGAGTGGTTCGCCGTGCATGATCAAACCAGAATCGAAAAAGCCGGCAGTACGCTTTTAGGGAAAACATATGAAAAGTAATTCTTCGGAGCAAAAGGATTTCATTCGGCTGGTTTTCTTCGCAGATACGCACCTTGGTTTCGATTACCCGGTTCGACCAAGAATCAAAAGAAGGCGGAGAGGGGAGGATTTTTTTCAAAACTTCCTCAGGGTACTGAAATACGCTGAATTGGAAGGTGTAGATCTGGTAATCCATGGGGGAGACCTTTTTTTTAGAAGTAAAGTTCCTCCGAAAATTGTTGACCTTGTTTACGGGCACTTATTTGAATTTGTTAAGCACGGTATTCCCTTGTTTATTGTACCGGGAAATCATGAAAGATCCCGTCTGCCTCAGGCGGAAAGGCTCGATCACCCGCTGATTCATGTGTTTGACCAGCCCCGTTCCTTTCATATCTCAATTGGTCAACATGTCATTTGCGCATCCGGGTTTCCCTTTCATCGCCATAAGATACGAGAAAATTACTTAGAGCTTGTAAACAGCACAAGTTGGCAACAAAAACAGGCAGACCTTCGCCTGCTATGCATGCATCAAACCGTTGAAGGAGCGAAAGTGGGGCCGTCCGATTACACCTTTACAGGTGGGGATGATGTTATTCCGTTTGCTCACTTGTCTGATGACTTTGATTTACATCTTTCAGGGCATATACACAGGCGACAAATCCTTTCTACTCAACAGGGGACTATTTCAATAATCTATCCCGGCTCGACAGAACGGACATCGTTTGCGGAACGAGATGAACCAAAGGGTTTCTTTGATATCATCCTGCAAAAAAAGAATGAAAAATGGATCAAAACCGGGGTGACTTTTAAGAGATTGCCGACACGTCCCATGGTCGATCTTACTTTAGATCGATCCGTAACAAGCGATAACCTCGAAGAAACGATCAGGCAACGGATTAAGCAATTTCGTTCCGATTCCATAATCCGTTTTCGACTTCATCCGAAGTCACAGGATCTCAGACAGATAATAACCAGTAAAAAGTTAAGGGAACTGTTACCAGATACGATGAATTTCCAGTATGGCCTGGAGTTTTATAAAAACCGTTATCCCGATCGTGACTGGAAGAACTGATTTCTTAACCGGTCCTTCAAAACGGAGGGCAAGATAATTTGGGAGGTTATATGGAAAGATCAGCAACCCTGACAAACTCGTTTTCAATCAACCAGATTAAGGCATCTGCTCTTGCCTGTGCTTCGGTATCTCTTTCAATGGCAGGGAAAAACTCCCACTCCACATTATCCAGTGAAGATTGAAACCAGATATAATAAAATTCACCCCTGCGGTTGCCAATGGTACCTTGAATGTAGAGATCCTCGTCTTCAAGGTTCAGTTCATAAGGCAGAAGGATTCCCAATTCTGCCGTTGTGAAAGCTGAATAACAGGTATCAGCGGTTTCATCATTTTCTTCTTTTATCGTTAGCTTGAACGCTGCAGGATCACTCCGGTCCTTGCCTTTCGCACTCCAGTAAAAGGTAGTTGGCAGAGCAACGCCAAGTTCAGCCAGCTTTAGAGATTGCTCAAATGTACAAACCTGATCTTCAAGTTTCATAGTGAATATTGATTAAGCATTAAGTAGCCGCTTACCCAGAATTCTTTTCCTCAGCTTAAAAAGGATCAACCCCAGTACTAAAACACCAATGACAATGCCGACGCCCAGTTTTGCTGTTTTTGCAATCTCAAGCAGGCTCTCAATCTTGTCACCTAGGAAATAAGCCAGATACACCCAAACAGGAACACTTATCAAAGCTGCCAGGGCGTCCATGACAAAAAAGACATGAAAGGGGACTCCCATGATACCTGAAGTAAGATAAATCGGTGCTCGTAATCCGGGAGCAAAACGAGAGGTAAAGCAGATGATCCTTGCGTTTTTTTGGATTTTTTCTTCCGCTTTTTTGATGCGGGCTTCCGTAAACATTCTTCGAAACAGTGGCCATTGGAAGACCTTTCGACCAAATATTCGGCCAATCCAATACATAAAACTGTCACCAACCAATACCCCGATCATGCCGACCAGAAAAGCCCCCGTCAGGGTGATTCTCCCTTTAAATGCCAGGAATCCTGCGGCAAATAAGGTTATATCTTCAGGCACCGGCAAACCCAGCCCGCAGGCAAACAGTATAGCAAGAATCATTGCATAAGCCTGAAAACCGCTTAAACCAATAATGAAAAGGTAAACCTTGGATGCAATAGATTCAGCTTGCATACAACTTCTTCATATGAGGGATTAAAAAATCCAGGGTTGGCACGAAACGCAACTGTATCAGCAAATGACAGACTTGTTACATGCAAAACGCCTCTTGAGCAAATCCTTAAAACCAGCTTTATTCTGCTCAAAATCTGGAAATATCCGATTTACTCAAATTCCGCAAATCTTTCCTTGCCCGGAATTGATACAAAACACGGTATCTGACGAGAACAATATCTTTAAAACCTTATGCCATGGACCTTTAAAGATGAATAAAAAATCGTTATTTTTTTGCAAAACCCCATACGGCAAACAGAGGGTCAGATTTTTTTCGTTGCCCAAAATAAAGATCGGTTTCCGGTCTGGAATAACCTCTGATTGTTTCCGTGTGAAAGCTTTCAAAGCTGTCTGCTTTCTTTAAGAATTTTAACACCAACGCCATTCGTTCAAAAGGATGACACTCCTTCCAGATCGAAATAACCTTCTCCGGAAACCATCTATCTGAAAAAGTAACAATAAAAGGCGAACCAGGTTTTAGTACCCTGCCAATCTCTTTAAAGACCGGTACGGGTTCTACCAGGTACTCAACCGAAAGGCTGCAGACGGCTAAGTCGAAGTGATCATTTTTAAACGGCAGCTTACCATTTTGATTTAAATCCTGGGTCACATGGGCACTCAAAGCACTGTTTTCCTGCATCTCATCTTTGTTCATACCTAATCCCGTAATTTCAGCATTAGCTTTAGCTTCAGGAAAGTGAGAGCTCCATCCCGCCATCAAATCCAAAATGTTGCTTTCCGGCTTGACAAACCGACCATAGAGAGAGGACAGCAATCCCCGGGCAACACTATCTATATGATCAACTTTTCTTGGCTGGGAATAAAAAACATCATCCGGAGTTTCATCCTCCCTCGCATATGGGGTCCCGGAAAAAAAATCAGTCTCTCTACCAGCCAGCGGTGCTTGAATTCCCGGCCCATGGTCTGTGAGAGCCGCAATCACATCATTGCTGAAACCACCTCTTTCATAGCGATCAGTTAGTGTTTCCAATATGGTGGCCGATACTTTGAGGGAAAATTCATGGAGGGGGTGGTTGATATCGATGATGATGTAGTCATCATTATTTTCCACTACCCGGAAAGGACGGAAATCACCAGATGTAAAACCGACACCTGCCAGTGCGGAGCGGGGATATACTCTTCCGATACCAAAACCAATCCCTTTCTCAGCAAGCTTTTTCAGGCCAAGTTTTAATTTTGGATACCTATATACTCTATTTTTATTATAAGGCTCAACAAGAGTGCCCGGAGCAAATTCTTCAAAAACCGTTTCTCCCGAACCTGCTGATGAAAGGCTATCCGCGATCTGTCCGGGACAATAGTCTCTCCAATAGTTTACACGCGGAATATAAACCCTCTCAGTGTGCGTGGCATCGGCACTTTTCCAGTTCAGAGCAAACTCTACATTACCTTGTTTTGACTGACTCATACTATGTTAAACCTGCTTGAGTTATTTAATATCCCTTTTTTTTGCAGCCTTCCCCAAAATAGCAACTGATTATATTCAGCAAGGACTGAACCAAATACATTGAAAGCAGTAAGGTTCTTGAATACGGGAGCTGATGACCGGTGTTTGCGCTTTTCTCCGGCTGGTCAGTTGTTCAGGATGGAACTCTTGCCCTCCCTTGTCCCCAATGAGACATGTATCAGGTTCATTCAAAAAATCAGCGGAAATCGGTACTGCCGTAAACCATTTATACAAGGCTAATCACAGCATTATATATAAATGAATTATATGGTATTCATTAACCTTTTATCTGGTTTAACCTTTAGCTTAATAACTTTTTATTTTAGATAGTTAGCTTTATGAAAAGCTAAAAATTGTCTCATCATCGCTAAGTCAAATGCTTGAAAAACACCTTCATTTGTCGAACGTGAATAGATAGTTTGATAACTTTGTTTTTCTTGTGTTAGGTTGGGTCCAGTTCTTTTGTATTTCGCAGGAAGGGACAATATGACTGAATTTAAGAGAATAAGAAAAAAGAATAAGGAAATATCGAAAATCGACCGCACAGGAATCACTCGAATCAAAGATGGATGGTGGATTCGTTTAGGGTGGGAGAATAAGCGACCAAAATTTCAAAAAGTGATTTGGGATAAGAATTTTGGGGGAGATCATATTCAATCTTATTTAAAAGCTGTTTCCATTGCCAAAGAAAAGCGTCCCCAGTATAAAACATCCTTTCGTCAACCGACAAATCTGATAAAAGGGGTTGCTTTGAGCAAACAAAAATCGAAAGCAAAATCGCCGGAAGGCGGTCCTTTGTTTTATTATTGCTGGAAATACGCATATGTTGAAGATAATAAACCCAAGGGAAAAACCTTCTCTTTTTGGAAGTCGGGTCAGATCTATGAAAGCTACTTGCAGATGATCCGATTTGCTTCCTGTTTCGATGACACCATTGATCTTGACCGGATAGACGAGTATTTTTTCTCTTACCTGGATGAAGCCGATAAAGAGGTCTTGAACCAGATATTGGACAACTCTGACATCAAGTCAATTCAAACGGAATCTGATCGTTTCATTCTGAAGAACAGGTACTTAAAAAACACTGAGCCGGCGGTCGGTTAAGTCTACGTTAGACAGGTAAAAACAGCCCTGTCTTTTTTGTAAATTCTTTCATCGTCCAACGCCGCTATCCGATCTTTCAGCACATTTCCCTCCATGAAACCCTGGTTAAAGCAAGAAATTCATTGTATTTTAATTGTTTTAACGATCGAAATTCGGTGAACACAAATCTCTAAATGCTACAAATGCGGTTTCCCAACAAAGGACATTTGTTAATCCCTTTTACTCTTCGTGTTAAACCGGATATAATTAGGGCACATTTCTCCTTGAACCGAACGCTGAAACACGATAAACAAACCCATCCCCGATGACCTTGAAATAAAGGACTAGAGGTGTATATTGCCTGTTTTGGTATAAACCCGGATCAAACAATTCGATAAATCAATCGCTATAGAATGAGTACAACCGGTCAATCATCCTCCAAACCGCAAATTCATCTTCCCTTGCAATGGATTATGTTGTTTAACGTGGTCTTGCTGGTAATTGTTATCTTTATTGGTGGTGTGTTCAGTTACCTGGATATCCAGTCCGGTCGGAAAATCAGCAGTGAGAACCTTGCTCATGCCGAATCAGCAAATCTGCTGATAACAGGTCTTGTGGAAGATCAACTCCCCATCACCAAACACCTGAACGAAATCAAAATTCAGGTTACCGATTTCAAGAATTTGCTGGATGCTCTGATTATTGGAGGACAAAGCGACATACAGCAATTGGAGACAGCCTTCAATTCAATTCTAGATACCAATAACCAGCTCAAAGCAGCATGGAACAGCAATATAAACGATTCACAGTATACCGAACTCCAGTCCCAGATATACCTTGCTCAATCCATTATCGCTGAATTAAAAAAGATTCGCCCTCCAGGCAGTGATGAGCGAACATCTCTATCGACAAAACTGCTATCCACGATAGAGATGATCAATCAAAAAGCCGCAATGTTGGAAATGAATGTGGATGACAATGCGGAAGAAACAGTTCGTAAAATTCTTTCCAGCAATCATCAGGTTACTGAAAATGCAGGGATTTTAGCAGATTTGATCGAAACATATCAAAAGAGATATTTCATTACCCTGCTGATCGTCATAGCAATCGTCATCGTGTTTCAAACAGCTTTTTTTATTATACTGAAAGAACGTTTGGGTAGCGTGATTCAAATCGCCGCAAAAATTTCGGCAGATGGCAATATATCGGATCGAGTCAACTGGATCTCCAAAGATGAAATTGGAACCCTGGCACAATCTTTCAACCAGATGCTCGACAGGCTTGAATCCGCCCACACCGAAAATCTGGCAAACAAAACCTATCTGGATGACATATTTCATTCCATGTTAAACGCCTTGATTGTGATTAATCCCGATAAAACCGTTCGTACCGTCAATCACTCATTGCTGGCCTTGCTGGGTTATCAGGAAGGCGAGCTGTTGGGGCAGCATATCAACTTGTTTTTTCCTTCTCATCCCGCCGATTTATGTCCGAAAGAATACATTGAGACTGCGAATCAGAGCTACATCGTTCATGGTGAAGAGCACACCTTCATTGCCAAGGATGGAACACTCGTTCCGGTTTTGCTTTCCTGCTCTATCATTCGGGATCTATCCAAAAAGAACAGGGGGGTTGTCTGTGTGGCCCAGGATATCTCTCAACTAAAACAGATGGAGGTTGACCGGAAAAAACTGGAAGAGCAGTTGCGCCAATCTCAAAAAATGGAGGCGATAGGTACCCTGGCAGGAGGCATCGCTCACGATTTCAATAACATTCTCAGCACGATGCAGGGATTCACCTGGTTGCTGCTGGCTGACAAGGAGGAAGGAAGTGATGATCGGGATTATCTAAATGAAATATATACGGCAGGAGAGAGAGCCGCGGGACTGATTCAGCAGATTTTGACCTTTAGTCGCACTGACAACCAGGAAAAAAAGCCTTTGAAAATTTCTCCTTTGGTAAAGGAAGCGTTGAGGTTTATGCGAGCGACTATTCCTAAAACGATAGAGATTCGTCAGGATATTCCGGACTCCAAAACAGTTCAGGCCAATGCCACCCAGATCCACCAGATTATGATCAACCTGTGCACCAATGCCCTGCACGCCATGAAAGACGAACAAGGCGTGTTGACTGTTTCCCTCAAGCAGCTGGACAAGGGGATTAAACATGAACTCAGTGACGAGTTTCCGGAACAGGAATTTATTAAAATAAATGTCAGTGATACCGGATACGGCATACCTGATGACATCAAAAATCGTATCTTTGAACCCTTTTTCACAACCAAGGAAGTGGGTGAAGGTACAGGTTTGGGCTTATCTGTGGTGCACGGAATTGTTAACAACCACAATGGAAGAATCTTTGTTTCCAGTCAGCCAAACAAAGGCACGACCTTTAGTATTTTTCTACCAATTATAGACAGTTTCAGTCCTGATGAAATCATGGATGAGTATTACAAACCAGTAAGAGGAAATGAGCACATATTGATCGTTGAAGATGAGCTTAGTCTTTCCCGTTTTTACGAAATTGCCTTGAAAAAGCTGGACTACCAGGTAACCATGGCAAAAAGCGGTAAAGAAGCCCTGGACTACTTTATTGCTAACAAGGATACCATTGATCTGGTCTATACCGATCAGGCCATGCCCAACATGTCCGGTCTTCAATTGAGTGAAAAGCTCCTAAAACTGGACCCCGACCTTCCCATCATCCTGGCTACGGGGTTCAAGGGAGATGATATGAAAGCCCAGGCTGAAGCGACCGGCATTAGATATTTTCTCGAAAAACCTGTCAATATCGGCACTTTGACAAAAATCGTGAGGGATATTTTCGATCCGATTCTACTTAAAACTCACCCTGCCGATGATGATGTTATAGAGCGCAACGCATTGGAAAATGCTGAAGACGTCATTCATCAGAATGAAGAATTTCGAGATATTATCCCTCTATTCCTGGATGAACGCCAAAAAGAGATCCACCTCGTGCTGGAAGCGGTCGAAAATGCCAATTACGAACAGATCTATTCACTGGGACATAAGATGCAGGGAGCCAGCGAAGCCTTTGGTTTTACTACTGTTAGCGAAATAGGACAGGCCCTGAAAGAGTCCGCAATGAAAGGAGAGAATGAATTGATTCAAAACAGAATCACTGAACTCAAAAGCTATCTGGATCAATTGGAAAACGATTATAAGTTGTAGAATCACAAGTATTTTTTTTACCCCACAAAGAGATAATCTGTTATTATTGGCAGGATATCACGCTGCACTTGCTATGAAACGAATCCTGATTATAGAGGATGATGCATCTCATCTTCGCATGCTGACCATTTTGCTGAGTAAGTCCAATTACGATGTGGTTTCTGCATCTAATGGTCTGGAAGGGGTTGAACTATTCCAGGAATCGCCTTGTGATCTTGTCATTACCGATATATTCATGCCCGAGCAGGAAGGTCTCGAAACAATCACCATTTTTAAAGAAAAATATCCTGACATAAAAATCATCGCCATATCCGGTGGCGGTATTAAAACCAATTATATCGCAAAAGATATTTTGGAAATCGCAGCCGATCTTGGTGCCACTAAAGTCATCTCCAAACCCATCGATATCCCTGGTTTCCTGGAAAGTGTAAAACAGCTTATTGGATAGCAGACGATCGCTTTGCCTGATCCCCCTTTCGATTTCTGATGCTTCCGAACTAACGTCAAAAAAATCCTGGGCGGCATCCTGTCGGTATAAATTTTTGTTGCTTTTTGTATCAAAAAATATACATTCGTAGCAAATAAGATACAGATTGCATTAAATATAAGGCGGGAATATGACAGATAACCAGTATTATAGAGACGAAATAAAATGGCTCCGAAAAGAACTGGAAATGTATAAACTGATATTCGACAGTATCAATGAAGGTGCCCTGGTAACTGATCCGGATGGAACTATCACCCATTTTAATAAACCCTATGGCCAATTTCTGGAATTAAATCCTGAAGAGCAAATAGGCAAGCATTGCCAAGAATCGGTGGAAAACAGCCGCATGCATATCGTAGGTGAAACCGGCATACCTGAAATTAACCAATCTCACCAGGTGAAAGGCCAAAGCATGGTTGTGCAGCGCATTCCCATTAAAAAAGATGGAAAAGTAATCGCTGTCTACGGACAGGTAATGTTCAAAAATGTGAAAGATGTAAGCAAGTTAGCAAAGAAACTTTCCTTGCTGGAATCCAAGGTAGAACTATATGAGCAGGAACTTGCTGACTTAAGGTCCACCAGGCATACCTTTAACAGTATTATCGGTTCCTGTCCCATCATGACAGTTTTGAAGAAAGACGCTTTCAATGCCGCCCAACACAACTTACCGGTGCTGATCACAGGTGAAAGTGGCACAGGCAAAGAGCTCTTTGCCCAGGCCATTCACCAGGCCAGTGATCGTAAACGTCATCCCTTGGTGAGAATTAACTGCGCTGCCATTCCAAAAGATCTGTTGGAAAGTGAATTGTTCGGTTACGACAAGGGAGCTTTCACAGGAGCCCGATCCCAGGGAAAACCAGGGAAAATAGAGCTGGCCGACCGCGGTACTTTGTTCCTGGATGAGATTGCCGAACTACCGCTTGACATGCAACCAAAGTTGTTACGAGTCCTGGAAGAGAAAGAGTTTGAAAGAATCGGAGGGATCTCGGTTCGCAATTCTGATTTCAGATTGATTGCAGCCACCAACCAGAATCTGGAGCAGCTGATCAAAAACAAATTGTTTCGCAACGATCTGTATTATCGTTTAAATGTTTTTCCTGTTCGAATTCCCCCGTTGCGGGAAAGAAAAGATGATATAGAACCGATTTCCAATCATTTGCTCAAAAAAATAGCCGCTCGTATGACACTGTCAAAAATAGAGATGGAACCGCTTGTGACAGAGCTGCTTAAAACCCATGACTGGCCTGGTAATATCCGTGAATTATCCAATGTGTTGGAAAGGGCTGCTACTTCCCTGGTAGGAGATACCCTGACCCGAGCAAACCTGCCGTTAAGCCTGCTACAAGGAAAAACGGACACCCCCGGACAAAAACCCACCCATATAAAGCTGATCCAGGCAGAAGCCGAAAAAACCGCCATTTCGGCAGCACTTAGGTCCTGTGAATTTAACAAAACAAAAGCTGCAGAACAACTGGGCATCCATCGAACATTGCTCTATAAAAAAATGAAGAAATACGGCATTCCTGTTCGCGAGGAAACTTAAGCTGCATAGAAAGCAATGTATCTATTTTGCTACAACTCCAAGCAGTCAAATGGTTGCGGAGGGTAATTCGTTAACCGTCAATCTGCCAATAACCGATCAAACGATTCCCTCAGGCCGCTATCGTTTGATCCACCCCACGTCAAACCATTATAGTTGTATGATGGGCAACTCGTTGCCCATCAACCGGATCAAAAGAGAACCGGCCAAAACGCTTAATGCATTAAATGTGATACGTTCATCCCAAAAGATCAGCCTTTAAATTCATCACTTCATGCTTGAAGAAGCGGGAATCCATCTCCTTTAGATTTTTTGAAACATGAGGTTTGAATTCCATTTGATCCAGAATTTGCGCTTGCAGGTCAATTCCCGGGGCTACTTCGATCAATTCCATGCCTGCTTCGCCAAGGGCAAAAACACAACGTTCCGTGACATATAAAACCGGTTGAGCGTTTTGCTTGGCATAGGTCCCACTGAATGTGACATGTTCTACCTGTTGAACCAGTTTTTTAACTTTTCCCTCCCGTATAATTGTCAGCTTTCCATCGTCAAAAGATACTTGTAACCCTCCGGCGGTAAAGGTGCCAACGAAAATAACCTTTTTAGCATTTTGACTGATATTAATAAATCCACCGGCACCGGCCAGCTTGGGACCAAACTTCGAAACATTCAAGTTCCCTTGCTCGTCAGCCTGCGCCATCCCTAAAACTGTCAGGTCCAGTCCCCCACCATCGTAAAAATCAAATTGACTTGGCTGATCGATCAAGGCTTGAGTATTGGTTGCTGCGCCGAAGTTCAGCCCTCCGGCAGGAATGCCTCCAATGACGCCTGGTTCAGCTGTCAAGGTCAACAAATCCAGGATGTTTTCTTCGTTGGCTACGTTTGCAACTCCTTCGGGACAACCGATTCCAAGATTAACGATGTCGTCCGGGGATAATTCAGTTGCAGCCCTTCTGGCAATCACCTTTTTAGGAGACAGCTCCATTGGTGTTACGGATTGGGTAGGAACCTTTATTTCACCACTAAAAGCAGGGTTGTATGGATCCGCAAAAGTTTGCCAATGATTCTCCGGTGGTGCCTGCACCACATAATCCACAAGTATTCCTGGAATCTTGACTTGACGTGAAGACAAGGTTCCGCTTTCTGCTACTCGTTCCACCTGCACAATCACAATCCCACCGGAGTTTCTGGTTGCAGTGGCTATAGCCAGCGATTCCAGGGTGAGGGCTTCTTTTTCCATGGTGATATTACCGTTTGTGTCAGCGGTAGTCCCCCTTAAAAAAGCAACGTGAACGGGTATGGTTTTATACGCCAGATATTCTTTGTTATCAAAAGTAATCAGCTCCACCAGATCTTCAGTGGTTTTGTCATTTATTTTGCCTCCCCCCAATCGCGGGTCGACAAAGGTCCCCAAACCCACCGTACTGATCGTGCGAGGTTTTTTGGCGGCAATGTCACGATAAAGATGAGAGATCACACCCTGGGGAAGATTGTAGGCCAGTATCTTGTTCTCGACCGCCAGTTTCTGCAGTTTAGGAGCAAGTCCCCAATGCCCTCCGATAACCCGACCTATCAATTTTTCATACCCCAGGTGATTTAACCCCCGTTCACCGCCATCTCCTTGTCCGGCAGCATACAGCAGTGTCAGATTCTCCGGTTTCCCGCTTTTTTTAAACCTCTCTTCCAGTTTGATAGCCAACTCCTCAGCAAAGCCGATTCCCACAAATCCACCGGTTGCCACCGTATCCCCGTCTTTCACAAAACTGACAGCTTGTTCAGCTGAAATAACCTTGTTTTTACTTTTCTGATTAGTTCCTGTCATCATTGGTTCCCGAAATAGTATTCATCATTAAATAGTTGAGTCTATTCACCCAGGTCCTGCATTACCTTATTTCTCCCGGCTCATCGAAACAAATGAATGTTTTATTTTAATCAACGCAAAAACCTGCGGATCACCGCTACCGGTTCAGGCACGATCTCTTTTGCCGTAACGATTGCTTATGGAAGCATTGACGCTCTGAGAAGTATGGAAAAACCCGGGTTTGATTATTTGGGTCCCCAATTGCAAATTCTGTGCAATGGTGTTTTTGGGGATTCTGTTTGCTGTAAATCAACCAATAACGATGATACCTAATTGCCATGGAACGTGGTGAGAAATGTAGAGGGAACAATTGCGGAAGGCAGGTCCGAAAAATAGGACAAGTTATCCCTGACCGGCTGTCTTTGCCAGACCAGGGATCCGTGTTCCCGGTGTGCTGAGATTAATTATTGTACTCAGAGGGAATTTCCAAATTCGTAATCTCTTGCGTCACCTTAAACTCATAATCGGGATATTCGTAAACCGAAGTAATATCTTCTGTTTCCCCGATGGAATAACCATAAATGCTGTCATAATCAGAGGGATCTTCCCCCATGGCTTCCAATTGCCGGAGATAATCGCCAACTGCTTTGGATTCTGCGATCATTACCTTACCCATTTTTTCGATTATGGGGCTGTGTTTACGGGTTTTATCATGATCAAATTCTAAAATCCGACGACCATACCTGGTGATGCCGATAACCCGATAAGTCAGGCTTTTTCCAACCCCCGGCAGATTGATCACACTTCTATCCAGGGAAAGGAATGGTAAGTTGGCTCCTTCACGGACTTCGTCAATCAGATCAATGATTTTTTCGGTTGAAGAGGGAAATTGTTTGATGTGCTCATGAAACTTCTTTGGGACAAGACCGAAAGACTTTTCCTCCATTTGCTCCTGGACTGCCCTGGCGTTGGTAGCGAAATGGTGGTAGTTCTCCATGTAACCTTTCACGCAAAAGGTATAATAGGAGATCACCCCAATATCATTCAGAACTTGTCGAAGTTTTGCTGTATGACCTCTCTTCGAAGCAGCTGTTGTATAAACCAGCTGATTCACCACCAGCCAACCGGCCGAAAGCAATTGTTCCACACCCTGCCGGGCTTCGGGGGTCACCTCCAGGGGTGATTCAAAGTGAGTTTGAATGACGAACTGCTTAACGCCGATTTTTGAGGCTTTGATTCTGAATTTCCTGAGTATATCTATCAGCTCGGGAGTAATCCGCTGCGGGAGATAAACAGGTAGTTTGGTACCCAGTCTGACCCGAACCAGTTCGGCGAATTTCTCCGTCCGTTTTTTATTGGCCTGACGTTTGCGTCGTGCCATATCGTAGACTGCGTCGAGAATTTCTTTGATTGAGCTGTCACTGCTCATAAACGCATCCCCACCGGTGATCAAAATATCGCGAAGCTGAGAGTCGTTTTCAAAATACTCCATCAATTTGTCCAGACGGTTTTTCCAGGATTTTCTCGGTTGCAGCTTTTCCAGGTTAAAATTCAATTCCCCATTTTGAAAACTGTACATACGTTGGCAGGAAGAACATAAACCGCCGCAAGCCCTACCCATAGTGTCCGGAATCAGTATGGCTACGGAAGGATATCGACGATGGATATTATGACCGGGAATAAGCCAGCCTGCAGCGTTTGGTCGACCTTCCTCCACCTGGTCTTCTTTTTCCCAGGCTTTGATCTGACCAAACTCTTCGACCAGATGTTTGGTATAAAGCACATAGTCACGAATAGCCTGGTCTCCGCCTATTGCAAAATAAGGCACTCTGACATAAAGCAGGGACAGGAAATAAGGGTTGATAAAGAAAGGAATACCGACTCTTTCCGCTTCATACAAGACTTTCATACGATCCGGATCTATGGAAAAATCCAGCATTTCATTTAATTCCCTGGGGGTTCGAATGGCGAATCTTAAATGAAACAGACGATCGTTCCACCATTCCCTCACTTTATCCCGCTTCTCATCGCGGGTCATACCCTCTTTGAATTTGAATTTGGGATCTTTTTTTATTCCACTGTCAATTTTATCAATGAACTTTTCAAGAATGCGGTTTCTGTTTTCTTCTCTTAGTTGAACTATTCGGGGATCAAGACCGGAGGGATAGCGCTCCATCCATTCTTCCAGGGTTTCCCGCTTGATTTTTTTGGGTTTGGATTTACCTGAAAACTGCCTGAAGAGATAAAGCATGTCCTCAAAAAAATAATGCTTGGCACCGCCAATACCTTTTTTAACTCCCATCCATAAAAGAATGATTGGATTGCTATACGTCTTCTGCTCTTTAAAGTTCCAGTCATCAACGATAATGCCGGCATTATCAATATAATCTAATATACGAATTGCCGCGACTTCATTCCATTTAAGTTTTTTTAGGGCATCCATTCCGGAGATTTGCCGTTTGTAGTATTTTAATGCATGAGAACTGTTTTTCAGGCTTTTCATCACCCAATGCCGGATGCCTTCCAGGACCTCCACCTCATTCTCCGAATTCATCAGAATTTCTTCCAAAGTCGGGTTCTCTTTGAGAATCTGGTATACTAGTTTATGACATTTGGCATTGATGGCAATTTTATCCAGATCTTCCAGTGTTAACATAGTTGCTCCTTGTATATAAATCAGCCCTTTCCTAAAATAAGTCCGAAAATTCAGAGAGTTGGATAAATATTAAATGAAATAAATGACTATTCATATCAATTGAAACCCCGGTGGCGGTTGTTAGCTCACCAGAATCAAATTGCTATCATCGGCTAGATTTCGAAATGATAGCAATTCAGTTCAGCAAAAGTAGCCGGGAATGACTTTCGGACAGCCAGGCCAACTGATGAGAGAATAAAACAAGTATTACTTTGTGTGTTGTTATGTTGGCTAATTTTAAAGTGTCCATCATCTTACCCTAATTGGAGCCTCCTTTCAACAATAGCCTTGGACCGTTTTTTCTTTTTCCGATGCATTTTTTTCTTTCAAGTTACCTTTGACAGGAGAGTTACGACGAATCCTTCTGTTATTTTTTTGATTTATATATACAAATTAAGTTGCTTTATCTTAATTCACTTTCAATCCACCCGTTTTTCTATTGTATCTGAGCTTTGACTTGCAGTGTTGATATGTTAATGATCTCGTCACCGGCTTTCCTTAAAACATCCAGGGGAGAAAAACCTGCATGGACGATCATAAAAGCCAGCCAGATCTATTTGTACTAACTACTTGAAATGGTCAAAGTTTGTGCTAAATCAAATCCTCTTCGTCTAAATTTTTACCCATATGATTTTTTTAATCTTTTGAGTCACAGGTTTACTCGAATTTATCGTAAAATGTGATATGGTTAAATTTTTACGCTTTTCACAAGTCCCTGCTGCAAATCGGGCAACTTGATTTCAACAGGGTTGTTCCAGGCAAAAAACCTGGTAATCATCTATCAAACGTACCTGAAAAACACCGAGGACTCATGTTTAACAATCAGGAACACTTTTCTCTGAATCTGAATGTCAGGGGATTGAAAAAATCAGCCACCATCGCAATTAACGACCTTTCCAACGACTTAATCACCCGGGGCAAAACCGTATTTCGGCTGGGTCTGGGTCAATCACCCTTTCCGGTACCTGCTGTTGTGGCAGACTCACTTCGTCAAAATGCCCACCAAAAAGACTATCTGCCTGTTCAAGGATTGAGAGAGCTACGGGAAGCCGTTGCCCTTTTTCATAACAAAAATGACAGCACCCAGTATCACCCCGAGGGGATTTTAATTGGTCCCGGTTCCAAGGAACTGATGTTTTTGTTGCAGATCTCTTATTACGGCGATCTGGTCGTACCGACCCCCTGTTGGGTATCTTACTCTCCACAAGCACAGATTATAGGGAGAAGGGTTGTTTATCTCTCCACCACTTATGAAAACGAATGGCGTTTACAACCGGAAGAATTAAGGAAGCTTTGTGAAGAAGATCCGGGAAGACCAAGGATTGTCATTCTAAATTACCCCGGAAATCCGGAAGGTGGAACTTACTCTACAGACACACTTAAGGAGTTGGCTGATATCGCCCGAGAATTCGATCTGATTCTGCTTTCCGACGAGATATACGGGAAACTGCATCATGAAGGGAAACACATTTCTATTGCCAGATATTATCCGGAAGGGACCATCATTAGTTCTGGCCTTTCCAAATGGTGCGGTGCCGGAGGCTGGAGATTGGGAACCTTTGCCTTTCCACAGTCACTGGTCGGGTTGCAGGAAGCTATGGCAAGTGTTGCCAGTGAGACCTTTACTTCTACCAGCGCTCCAATCCAATATGCAGCCATTAGAGCATTTAAAGGCGGAATCTTTCTGGAGCAATACCTGGCTCACAGTCGAAGAATTCTGGCTTTGCTTGGAAACTGGTGCACACGAAAGCTGGAAGAAACCGGTGCCAAAGTAGTTAAACCCAAAGGTGCGTTTTATCTGTTCCCGGACTTTTCGCCCATTGCAGACAAACTAAAATCAAACGGCATTACCACCTCAACCGAATTATGCCGGAAGGCTTTGGAAGAGATCGGCGTGGCGTTTCTACCCGGAAAAGAGTTTGGACGACCAGATTCCGAACTCACGGCAAGACTGGCCTATGTTGATTTTGATGGCGCCAGGGCTCTCGCAGGCAGTGAGCAAGTGCCTCTTGATAAGGAACTGGATCTGGATTTTCTGGAGACTTATTGCTACCGCACCAAAAAAGCATTTGATGTTCTGTGTGACTGGATTGGTTCTATGAAGGAATAGCATCAAAAATCAGGCATTTCTCGTGGTGGTACCCATTCCGCACTCGCTTTTATGCACCCAAGAAAACCGGGTCCTCCGGACCCGGTTCTTTATTCTCGACTGACTGAAGCCAGTAATACACCTGCTCCTACAAGAACAGCTCCTGATGTTTTTTTAACAACACTCAATTTCGAACCACTTCGAAATATGCCGCCAAGCTTCTCGGCCGACCAGGCATGGACTGCTGCTACCGCGATAAAGATAGTCACAAATGTGGTACCGAGAATCAACAATTGCGGCAGAAGGTTCAGATTTGGATCGATAAAGGGAGGGAAAAAAGTGGAATAAAAAACCAATGCCTTCGGGTTGGTTGAATTCACGGTAATTCCTCGCAGGAACAAACTACTGATCGATTCCCGATTATTGCCGGCTGCAGCCCCTACCTGCAGTTCTTTGGAGAAAATCTGCGTGAGCCCTAACCAAACCAGGTAACAGACCCCAAACCACTTCAGGATGATGAACACTTGGGCCGATGCCATGAGAATGGCTGCCAATCCTGCTGAAGCAACAATAAAAAACAGTGTATGAGACACTGCAGCCCCTGCAATTGTCCATAGCGATCGCCTAAAACCATAAAGTATGGAACTGGAAACAACTACCATGTTGGTGGGCCCCGGAACGATAATGAGAACGAATGAAGCAAGGATGAAAGCAAGATAAGTTTCGATCGGCATGATAGTCCTCTGTTAATCGATTGATGGTAAATGATTTTTCTTCCAAGACTATCGAGTATTAATTCTAATATCAACCATGGAGATAGACAGGGTGCATCAAAATGATCAGCCGCTTTTCAACTCTTCTTCCAATTCATTGGCAACCTTACTGATGCTTTCTACCTTCTGCGGAGAAGCTTGTTCTTCCTGATTGGAAGATGCACTTGTTTGTCTGGCTTTTTCCTCAGACATCTCTTTTTTTACCTGGGCAGCTATCTCTTTGATATCTTGAACTTTCGTGGTGGTTTTCCCGGGTTCAACAGGTTTTGGATGTTTTTTCTCTTCTTCCATTTCCTGTTTTACCTTGGCAGCAACATCTTTGATGTCACTAACACCGGCTGTTTCTTTTTTTGGTTTTACCGGTTTTGGATGTTTCTTTTCCTCCTCTATCTCCATTTTAACATTTTTTGCTACCTCATTTATGTCGGTCGATTGAGAGACATTATCCTCGGCAATGGTCCGGGGGCTCTTAGAAACAGTTGCCGGTTCCTGTGCGGAATGTTCACCCACGGTTTGCGGACTTTGCGATACCTGACCGCTTTCCTGGGAATCAGACACCTCCTTTTGCTCTTCAAGTCCCAGCAATACTTTCAACTCATCCAACTCCGGAAACGGTGTCCCCTGCTTACGGAGATTAAGGTTGGATGATTTAAACACTTTAGCATCCTTGGTTTGGAACAACCGTGTTAGCAGTGTGAAAGACATATTCTGCACAGTTTGCTCCACATAGGAATAAAGATGAAAGGGAGCATTTTTTACGGTTCGAATGTCGGTGACTTTGCCAAATTTTTCGTTTCTGTTTTGGGTTCCCAATAAATAAAAGCAATTCAGAGCATGCACGCTTTTAGCGAATTTGGATTGATACCCGGCCTGTTGATCTTTCAGAGAAATTTCAGCACCCAGAATCAATAAAAACTGCAATTTCCCGCTGGAGATTAATAAAGGAATGACCCATTCATGACAAGGGTCCTTGCGTATAATGAAATGTTCCTTTGCAACCAAATTGAACAATTTCCACATTTTGGAACGAAACTTTTCATAATCGGTACCGACTTTTTTGACCAAAAACTCCAGTTTTGGCCGATAGGTCTCAACACGTTTGTCAAAAAACGGAAAGTCCAGATCGTCCATTTTCAACACTTCCAAACCATACTGAATTTTTAACTCCTTTTTGGGCTGCGGTTTGGGAGGAGCCGTTTTTTCTTCCGCTTTCTTTGTCGGCAATGATTGTTTAACTCCTTTTTCAACCTTTTTCTTCACTGTCCAGATCTTGGTTTTCGGCTTCATTTCCTCCATTTTTTCCACCGAATACTTGGCGATCTGTTTCACAGCCTGAAAACTCTCCTCCAGGCGGGCAAACAACCCATGCTTTTTGGAAAATGTGGTAACCGGGGTTTTGTTTTCATCCTTAACCTTTTCATTTACCTGCTCAGCTATGTCATTAAACAGGTCCAGGGGGAGGTTGGAAAGAATTTCCTTTTCCTTTTCAGGATTTTCCTTGATTATCTGTGCCAGGGATTTTCCTTCAATCTGGTAATTTTGGAGAACCTTGTCCTTTTCAGGACTAGTCTTCAGTTTTCTCTGTATCCAGTCGGTCAGAAATTCATTTTTTAACAATTCAAAATTGAGATAGTTAAAATGAAGATCCTTTATTTCGGAGCTGGTTTTAGTACGAAGCAGGGTAGAGAAAAAAACGGTAATAAATTTCTCCCGATATTCATTTGTTTTAAACACCTCCTGGTTGATATAGGATGTGCCGCTTTTTCTCATGGCGATAATTGAATCCATGTCCAGATTGCTTTCCGATAAAGCATCGTAAAGTTCTTTGCGATACTCTTTTTTTACAAATCTAAGGAAAAATAACTTGAATATCTCACGGAGGGTTTTGAGAAACTCGGCTTGTTCGCTTTTTTCGAAACGGGAAGCAAACGGTTCATTGGATTGTACAGACTTTTCAAGGGTGGTGATCGTTTCAATGGTTTTTTTAACCCGGTATAAGTCAAATAATACATTGACTTCTTTTTCAAAATCCTTTTTTTTCCGAAAGCGCAGCCTTACCTGTTTAAACACTTCAACTTCAAAATAGTGCGTCATAAACCGGGTAATTCCCTCCTCGGTATAAAATGGTTCTATACAGCGCAGGTATTGCTTTCTAAGCTCTTCGGGGAACTGCTTGATTCCCAGCAAGCGCTTGGTCATCCTTCCTTTGAGAAATGCCGTAAGCTGATCCAATTCAAAAAGCTCATCCTTGACATCGGGAGATTTTTCCCGCTCTTTTTCCTGTCTCAGGGATTCAACACGCTTCAACCAGGTTTCTATATTGGTCTTAAAAGCATTGAATATACTTTCTGAACTTAGTTCTGTATCGATTTTGGGTAAGACAATCGCAGCCATGTGATCTGTTTGTTATACAATTGAAAAATAAAAATATGCTGAAGTGGCAACGGCCTTTCGTCTTTGCACTATCTATCCACGAAAAGAAAGAACTACCTACCATGTTAACCGGTTCTCAACGCAAATTCAAGAATATCCAAACTAGCCGCTTTACAACACAAATATCATTGGATTATTACCGTTGCTTCACAACAGGTGACTCAAACAATGATAACCAGGGCAATCCAAATCCGGAGTTTTGCAGCACAGCAAGCTGAAATTGTTTGTTTTCCTTAGCTAATGTGGACAGTTCTCTCATAAATAGGTAACTTCAAAAGCTTAAAATCAAACGATACAGGGGCATCAAAAGCCGTTTCTGTTGATGTCAAAAAAAAGCAATGATGAAATCATGATAGGTGTTGTCAAATCATTTTGGCGTTGGATTGCCAACCTGGCAGTTGTGCTGTTTTTGTGCTTTACGATCCTTTGGATAAACGTCGCTATCGAACTCATACCAAAACATCCAAAATGGATTGCGCTGGGCTATATACCGCCGTTCTGGTTTATCCTATTTCTTTTGCCCCCCATTATTATTTACTTATTTTTCCGTTACTACAAAAGGGTGATAGCCTTACTACTGGTTTATCTGCTCGTTTTTATCAGTTTTGGCGACACCTCGCTGGTTAAACAAAAATCGTTCACCTTCCCGAAAAACAGTTCTACTCAAAAACTATCAATTGTAGCTTTAAACCTTCGTTATTACTCTTTTGGTTTTGATGAAATTGTTGCAGCGATTAATGATATGAAAGCGGATATCTACCTGCTTTCGGAGAACCGCATCAAACCCGAACAAATTGCGGCTCTCAGGGAAAAAGTTGCTCCCAAGTTGTTTTATATGGGGCAACAGGAAAGCACTGCCATTATTTCCAGGTACCCGGTAGTGTCATTTAATGAAGTTAACTTCCCAACGCGGCAAGCATCTTTACATAAAGGCAATAAACTCGAAAAAATTCATCTGAATCCTTTTCGATCCTTTGCCCATGCCGTTATCGATGTAAACGGCACGAACGTGCATGCCATCTCTGTCCGCTTTATTGCTGGTCGGTCACGGCATAAAACATTGCCAAGTATTGTTAACTGGGGGTTTTACGTACTGGAAGCCCAGCAAAAAGAAATTGCCTTCTTCCTGGATTATCTGAAAAAACTCGAAGGTCCCGTGATCTTTGGCGGTGACCTGAATGCAACGCCCAGTTCAGCAGTGGTAAAAAAGCTGGCTGAGATCAGCACTGATCTTTATCTGTATGATCATCTCTGGGGAGGATTCACCTTTGGCACCAGTTTTCCGCCAATGACAAACATACCTTCCGCCCGGCTTGACTATTTATTTGCCATGAACCAGGTGCAGCCTCAATATTCTAAAATGCTGGATGTTGTTATTTCAGACCACTACCCGGTTTTTGCGGAAGTATTGATCCCCCTTGAGAAAAAAGCCCGGGAAACCTCATCCTTAACATCCAATGCCTTATGATGTCTGAACAGGAAGCCAACCGCTCACAAAAACCCTGGGGACAGGTTTTTCTAATCCTGCTGTTTCCGGTCATCATGATTCCATTGGGATTCATGGATGTGCAATGGACTGTACTGTTGTATAACACCGGTTTTGAAGATTTTGGGAAGTTAACGCAACGGACTTTGTTTAACGGCAGTAAACCGGGTCTTTCAGATCCTGCCATTATTCTGCAATTGGTGAACCTGGGATGTTATTTGTACTACTCGCGACAAAGAAAACTTTTTAAAATGGATCGATACAGACCATTTTGGGGATTTATGATTTTCTGTTCCCTGTTCACAGGCCTGGGCTTGGTTCACAGTTTTAAATGGGTTTTGGGTCGAGCTCGCCCTTATCTTGTCTTGGACGGAAAGCTAGCCTATTCATCCTGGTATGAATTCGGATCTCAATTTGTCACCGACGGTATCTTTTACGGCAGCTTTCCCAGCGGTCATACAGCAACAGTCTTTTTATTGGTCACCTTGTCCTACTTCCTGATCGCCAACCCGAATTATTCAACAAAAATCAAAGTTTTTGGCTGGATCTGGGGGGTTATCGTTTTAATTATGACAGGGATGATGATTTTGGGAAGAAGCATCACGCTTCACCATTGGCTTACCGATAGTGTGGGAATTATGCTGCTCTCCTGGATCTTCATCCATCTTATCTATTTTCGTATTTTAAATATCCCGGCACAAATCCGTTACGTGGAGAACAAAAAGCAATACCCTCCCTTGCCCAGGTATTGGGAGCTCAGCCTGCTTTGGCGTTTGTTTTTAATTACCATTGGACTCATGTCGATATGTATCGGCGGCAGAGCTCCTTTTATAGAGGGTGCAGCTCCGTTGTCTGCAATTGTATTGCCCGGCGTATTGCTTGTTTTTATTTTCAGCAAAAACTTTATAAAGACTTATCGTTTATACATGAGCCATTTTCAGCCGTTTGCCACCATTTAATTGATATCACAACCTATTTTACCTGTTATGAAAAAACTGCTGCATATCCTGTTCAATCAGTCTTTAACAGATCTGTTCAAATACAAATCTTTTTTCCTGCTTATATTTGTCCTGATACTGGCTGACAGGCTGCTCAAATATCTAAGTAAATCAAAGCAATTGACCTTCAGTTTACCCAAGTTTGAGACACTGAGCATCCAGGTAGCAGAATATCTGTTTGATGAGTTCCCAATTGTTTTGATGGACTGGATAACTGATTACAGAACCTTGCTGGTAATGGTTGTGCTCTTTTTGTTTAAGCAACTGATTTCCATGTGGCCTTCAAGTGACATGAGAAGGATGCATCGGGATGAGCGGGGAACTTTTGGACTTGCCGCCTCACTTCTCGTGATACAAGGCAAACAGGTGTTATGGGACGCTCTTGCTGTGGGCACCATGGTGTTATTAACAGGTCTATGGATACTTGGAGCTTATCTTTGTGGGATGTATGCCTGGAATCAGCACCAGGCTGTCTATTCTCTATTTCTATTTGTGGGAATCGCTGGTCTGATTCTGCCCATTACCATGGCTGGATTTTCCTTTTCTTCCAAACTGGCTGTGATTTCAAAAGGAAATTTTAAAGAAAAACTTGGATTGTTTTTCCAACTATTACTCAGCGGCAGGGTTTTTGTGGGTGCCTGGCTGTTTTTCACCTTCAGAATTGCTGTCGAAGTAGTGTTTGTGGTGATTTTGCCAGTACTTGTATTGTGGACAATGGACAACCCGGTTTTGAGAATAGCGATTGCCGGGGCGATTGCAACTCCGTTTTATTCCTTTCTTAAGATGGCTTCTTTTAAATTCTTTTTACTTATCTACAAGCCCTATTCATTGGTTGAAAGCGAATACAAGACCTATTACCGGTCCTTTTAAGGGAACATGATTTATTGATCTAAAATCTTGTTTCATCTGACAAACCATCTCTTTTTAGAACCACTTCCCCCGTATCGGTTCTAAAAGTGAGTTTTCTGGACTCACCACCTCCAAAATCATAAGCCACCACGTTTAGTTTGGCTTCTTCAATCACTTTTAACGCAGCCTCAATGTTTCGTTTGCCAACCCGGAACTTATCCTCTTTCCTGACATTATCATATATGATTGTAGCTCCTCCAAATACCTTAACCTGTAGCCGGCTTCTGGGAATTTTCAGCTGTTTGAAATCGTTAAGCATCGCCCAGATAGAGCATTCAACATAACGAAAGCACTCGTTATAATCCTTGTTGCATTTTCCATAGTTCTGACACTTTGGCAGCAACCCATGACACATGGATCCTATGGATTTAACCGGATCAAACATGGTCACCGTTACACAGGAGCCTAATACTGTTGATACCTTGCACGGTTTTGTGGAAAAGTGATATTCACCGACCAATAAAAATCTCTTTTCAAAGTCAACGGGAATATTGCCATCAACTAACGTTTTCATCGACATCTTACTGATAAATAATCATCTTCTCCAAAGCCAACGACACTCGCTGAAACACTTTGGGAATATTGATTAGTCTGTCACAAACCAAAGACAACTTTCCATAAATAAATCTGTTTAAACGTTTAACCAGTCTGTAATTACAGACTTCCTTACCAGGAACGAGCGCCTGGTTTCCTGCATTTGAACAGCTTCAATAAACAGTCAGTCAAATCTGACTGCAGCAATGATTAAAACTTAAACTTTTCTACAATATCCTTCAGTTGTTCAGCCAGGGCAACCAGGTCCTCGGCACTGGCCTTGACCTGCGAACTGCTCTTAGACATCTCCTTGGAAGAATTATCGACATTGAGAATGTCTTCAGCTACTTCACCGGCTGCTTGCGAGCTCTGTGCAACATTTTGAGATACTTCCTGAATACCCTGCGAAGCCTGAAGAATGTTAGCTGCAATCTCCTTGGTTGTAATTGATTGTTCTTCAACGGCAGCCGCAATGGTGGTAACAATATCGTTCACATTGTCAATGACTTCAGTGATGTTTCCGATTTCGCTGATAGTAGATGATGTAGAGTCCTGAATCCCCTGTATTTTTTGTTTGATCTGATGAGTCGCTGTAGCCGCCTGACGAGCCAGTTCTTTGATCTCGTTAGCCACCACCGCAAAACCTTTACCTGCATCCCCTGCCCTGGCTGCTTCAATCGTAGCATTCAAGGCCAGCAAATCTGTCTTTTCGGAAATTTCAGTGATGGTTTCGGTAACTTCACCGATTTCAGATGCGGCTTGACCCAGCTGGTTTACCTTTACAGATGCATTTTTGGATTGGGAAACGGCCTGCTCTGTAATACTCAATGCTTTTTCCGAATTCTGCGCGATTTCATTAATGGTGGAAGACATCGCATCCGCAGCTGAAGTTACCATGCCGACATTGGTTGAGGTTTCCTCCACGGCAGCTGCGACGGCACTCATATTGGAACTCATTTCTTCTGCAGCGGCAGCCACTGTGCTTGATTTCATTGAGGTTTGATCCGCTCCAAGAGACATTTGACCGGAGATAGTTGTCAATTCTGTTGAAGAAGAAAATAAGGTGTTGGTTCCGGCAGCAATGTCTTTCAGCATTTTACCCAGGTTAGCCACCATCAGGTTCATCGCCTCAGCCAACCTCCCCACTTCGTCGTTCTGTTTGATATCCAGGGTTCGTGTTAAATCTCCCTGCGACATTTGCTGGGCAAAGCTGACTCCGTCTATTATAGGTTTGGTGATGGAGCGGGAAACCCACATAAAAATGAAAATTGCGATAAATATGGCAACTACCAGCACCAGGGCTGTTTGTATCAAGCGGTTACGAAATTGCTCATCAGCCTTGTCCAGCGACTGGATAACCTGAAAGGCCCCGTGAATCTCCCCGACTTTCCAGTTTTCCATCGTACCGCCGGTCGGGTCCAGACCATCCGGCAGTCCCCAAAGCTCCATGGAGGTTTCAGGATCACCATGACAATGCATGCAAATCGGACTTAGCTTGACCGGGAGGAAATATCTGATTGAGTTTATTCTTTCGTCAATAACATAGTACTCGGCAAGGTCTTCACGTTTTATTTTGTTTAGTGCAGGACCTTCGATGGCGTAATCCAGACCATAATCCGGCATGTTTTCCGGTCTGCGGGGATCAAACTTGGGAACCCGGAATTCATACCCTCCTTGTTCCGACTTGCGCATGGCAGCTCTCCAGGCAGATACAACCGGAATTGATGAGAGTATTTTCTCCTGTTCGCCTGTTTTCATAAAAGCGCGTAGCTGTTCGAGATTGAACAACTCCTGTTCCCATTTTTCTTCCATCTCCTGTCGTACAGACTCTGCAGTGAGACAAATGGCCCTTGCCTTTGTAACATTGGCATCAATGGCAGCCTGCTTATCAACATAGGCACTGATCAAAAAACGGCTTAGTCCAAAAGCAATGAGAATAACGATTCCCACTGTCAGGAATTTGTTGGTTAGTGACCAATCTGTAAATTTTTTCATGATTTTCCAACCCCTGTTTTGTCCCAGCATCACTCATATCTCTGAGAAGCTTTCTTTAGTGTCTGAATTATATGCCCTTTTTTCAATACGGTTGTTTGCGTCCCACAAATATTCCAGTCGTTAAACAAACGACGTTACTAAAATAGCATATTTTTAGGCAGATATGTCAAGCAGATATCATGTGTGTTCAACTCAACCAAAACTTCCTCATCTTTAACCTTGGTTTTTGAATAGTTTCCAATTCAATAATTAATTTAATAT
Source organism: SAR324 cluster bacterium (assembly GCA_028282825.1). Taxonomy (GTDB): domain Bacteria; phylum SAR324; class SAR324; order XYD2-FULL-50-16; family XYD2-FULL-50-16; genus JAHJTV01. Next base: position 15,477 of record JANQGZ010000098.1, on the reverse strand, counting down.
TCCAAAAGATTTGATATTTATTTCGTAAAGCCGTATCATGGTTGTTATCTTCCTTTGTTCTGAACAGAGGAGTATATCGTACAAGTCCGCAGAATCACTTTATAAATTGGATATTCGAGTATGGAAAAACATCTCGCGCTGGATGAATTTCTGGCAAACTACAAAAACAAAGATCTGATCAAGGCCAAAGTCATCATAGATTGCCTGGAAGAGATTGACATCACCGAGAGAAATCGAATTCTGTCTGAATTGGCAAACATGGATGACGATTTTGCCATTCCCATCCTTGCTTATTTAAGTCACAAACATCCGACTCTTGTTGCTGAAACACCCCAGTTAAAGGGTCTCCTGCTGGAAAAGTCTGCTGCCAATCCCGGCCGAATCGTCAAATGCCTGGTTGATATCTCTCCCGAGACCATTGTCTTGGTGGGTCTGGTTGAAAAAGAAAAAATCCGGGAAGCACTTCCCCACTTGCGACAGTTTCTAACTCAAAACATAGAAATTGATCTTCAACTGGCCATCCTGAAAACATTGGGAGACTTGAAAGATGAAAATGCAGTAGCATCCCTGGCGGAAGTTATCCCGGGTTCCATTGAATCCATACAAAACGAAGCTGTCATTTCTTTAGGAAAAATCGGAACCGGTAAAGCGCTGGAAGAATTATCCAATATCTTTGGAACTTCTTCCAAGCTTGATGAAAAAATCTTTGATATATTAACAAACCTGGATACGGAACAATCCTTTGATTATCTGCCCAAATCCCTGGAATCGCCTAACGCAGAGACTCGTATTCTGGGTAAAAGCAAACTCTCACGCCTTGGAAGCAAAGCTATACCTTCGCTAACCAAAGCTTTGCAAAAAAACAATCCGGATCTTCAAATCCATGTACTTAACGTTCTCCTGGAAATTGCTGATGAATCATCTGTTAAAGCGATTCGACAACTTCTCAATACAGAACCCGAAAATGCCAATGTCCGATTTGCCGCTTTTGAAGCCTTAGCACATTTGCCCAGTTTGAAAGGAGACTACCTGTTGGCAACCGGGTTAACAGATAAAGACGACACTATTCGGCTCGCGGCAGCCAAAGCCATTGAAAAAAATCTTGACCAAAAACTGATCACGGGCATTAAAAATATGGTTCAGAGTCAGGATGCAGAGGCGGTTCGCATTATCAAAGCGATTGTTGATGCCGAAGCGGCCGAGCTACTTTTATCTTTGTTGGATCTGCCTTTTTTTAATCGCATTTCAACCGAATATATTGCCCTTAAGGTGCATCAGAGCATCAGGGATTTTTTCATTACCTACCTGTCTGATAAAGGAAAATCAGAACTTGCTGACCGCATAAAACAGATGTCATTAACACGACAAGATACGGCAACCAGGCCTTTTATCTGTGCCGTGGACGACTCGACAGTGATTTTGAGTGTTTATCGTCGCGTTATTAACGAGCTGGGTTTTGAACCGGTATTGTTTGAAAAACCGGAAGTATCCCTGTTTTGGTTGTCAGAAAATAAACCGAGAGTGGTATTCACTGATTTAAACATGCCGAAAATCACGGGAATCGAGCTTTCCAAAAAAATTAGGGAACAGTATTCTCTTTCAGATCTTCCTATTGTCATGGTAACAACCCAGGAAGAAGGTAAAGATAAAAATGAATTAACAGCAGCAGGAATAAATCGCATCATAAGCAAGCCCTTTGATACGGATACGATCAAGGCAGTTTTAGCTGAACTGTCCATATCCCTTTGATTTAATTTAGAAGGAGAAACAGGTATGAGTGATTTAAAAAAAAATGGAACCTGTGTCACTTTAAAAGTCGGCCCTTCAATCAACGCAAAGAACTCTCAAGAATTAAAGGAGAAATTGCGCCAGGTGTTTGAAGAAGGAGCTGAACGAATTATTATCGATATGTCTGAAACCGAAATCATCGATTCCATTGGTTTGGGATTATTGGCTGCCACGCATAATTCACTGAAATCCAGAAATTCAAATTTGGAACTCATCAATGTCAGGTCTGAAATATACAAGGTCATCAACCTGATGAGGCTGGACAAATATTTCGATATTTCGACTGCTGATGAACCATCCTGAAACCATTGTTATTATAGAAACACATCTGGAGATTAGATCATGACAAGCCTTATGGATGACGAAACCCTGTCATTGTATATAGAGGAATCAAAAGAACATCTGGAGTCGATCGAATCCGATCTGCTGGAACTGGAAAAACAGGGAGAGCAATTTGATGAAGACCTCGTTAACAAAGTTTTTAGGGCAGCCCATTCTATTAAAGGCGGTGGCGGATTCTTAGGGCTTAATACGATTAAGGAACTTGCCCATAAAATAGAAAACCTCCTTCATCTGATACGAACAGAACAGATTATACCGACATCAAGCCTGATAAATGTATTGCTGGCTGCATATGATCGCCTGGGAGAACTCATTGATAATCCTTTAGAAAGCAACGACGAAGATATCTCCGAGCACATAACCAAGCTTAATGCAGCTTCTTCCAGAGAGTCAGAAGAGAGCCTTTCAAAAACCGGGTCCGTGAAATTTGCTATCCAACATCCAAGATTGGATATTGGTTTCACATTGAATGAGCATGATATCAAGGATATACAGCAAGGAGGAAAACAGTTATATATTCTGGATTTTGACTTAATCCAGGATGTACACAGGCAAAACAAAACCCCTTTTGATCTGATCACTATGATGGAAGACAGCGGTATCATTATAGATATTAGTACGTCCATTGAAGGGTGTGGAGATCTTTTAGCCGATATCGAAACACCGGTCATTTCTCTTTGCGTACTTTATTCCACTATTGTTGAACCGGATCTGATAGGCATTTTATATAATCTTGAAGATTCCAAGGTGTCAGTGATTCAAAAGGATCAGATTAAGCAAAAAGAGGAAACTTCAAGCGAGATTGTCAAAAAGGAAGTTTCCCCCGAAGTCACTGATCAATCAAAAATTCCTGAAACAACCAATCCCCCGGAAAGGTCTCCGGAACTAACATCTGCAAACCAATCCCAGGACAAATCAGAATCCGTTAAAAAGCCTGCGACTAAACCAACAACGATCACTTCCGAAACTCTGCGAGTGCATATCAGTATTCTTGATCAACTCATGAACCGGGCCGGAGAACTGGTATTGGCCAGAAATCAACTGTTGCAAGCGGTTAAAACAGGAGATCAGCAAAACGTAGTTGCCGCCGGACAACGGGTTGATCTTGTCACGTCGGAACTCCAGGAAACCATCATGCTGACACGCATGCAGCCCGTAGGAATTGTTTTCAACAAGTTTCCTCGCCTGGCCAGGGGACTGGCTATGGATTTGGGGAAAAAAATAGATTTGCAGCTGGAGGGAACTGACGTTGAACTGGATAAAACCATTATTGAAGGACTGGCGGATCCCTTAACGCATCTGGTGAGAAACTCTGCTGATCATGGGATAGAAACTCCGGACATACGAGAGCAAAAAGGTAAACCCAAAACAGGCAAAATCCAGCTTCGCGCCTTTTACGAATCAGGACAGGTACTGATTGAAATTACAGATGACGGAAAAGGACTGGATCATGAAAAAATAGCTGCGAAAGCCATTGGCAGGGGTCTGTATAACGAGGAAGAAATCGCCGATATGTCTGTTAAGGAGAAACTCAACCTTATCATGCTGCCCGGATTTTCAACAGCAGAGCAGGTAACGGATGTTTCGGGACGTGGTGTGGGAATGGATGTGGTAAAAACAAATCTGGACAAAATGGGTGGGCAGGTAGAGCTTATTTCAGAAATAGACAAAGGTACCACAATCCGAATTAAACTTCCGTTAACACTGGCTATAATCCCCAGCTTGCTGGTACAGGCCACCCAGGAGAGGTTTGCCGTACCCCAGGCTAATGTAGCTGAATTATTGCGAATTCCGGCTGCCGAGGTCAGGCAAAGAGTAGAGAAAGTGGGAGAGGCAGATGTGCTAATACTGAGAGGAGAGTTGATCCCTTTGTTGCAGCTTAATAATGTCTTAAAGTTGAATCCAACTTTTTACGACCGCAAAACCGGCACTTTCAAACCTGATCGACGTAGCAGTATTGTCGACCAAAGACTTATTGACGAATCAAAAAAAGATTCCGACCCGGATGCAACTCCTGCATCGCCGTCAAAAGATATATCAACCGAAGTGGTTGCCCCGGAAAGAAGGCTACGTAGGGATAGCGATGTAGTGATCGTTATCCTGACCGATGGTTCCCAGAAATACGGGTTGATTGTAGATTCAGTCTCCGATTCCGTGGAAATCGTTGTTAAGCCGTTAGGCCGTCATCTGGCCAGAAATAAAGCCTACGCAGGAGCCACCATCATGGGAGACGGACATGTTGCTTTGATCCTGGATGTTCACGGCATGGCTGAGCTGGCTGAGCTGAAATCCATTGCAGAAGGAGATCGTGGTTCCGCAACAGACAGCGATGACTCGATGATTGTTGAAGGGGCCACCCGACAAACCTTGTTGATTTTCCACAATGGCCCTGATGAACCCTGCGCAGTCCCATTAGGTGAGGTTTTACGGGTGGATAGGATAAAGGCAAATGAAATTGAAATTAAGGGAGGAAAAAAAATTATTCAATACCGTGGCGGCAGCTTAACCGTTTACGCGCTGGAAGAGGTTGCCAGTGTAGAAATGATGGAAGCCAGGGAAAAGCTGATCGTAATAATTTTCAAAGTTGCCGGAAACGAGATCGGTTTGTTAGCAGTGCAGCCGCTTGATGTAGTGGATCAAGAAGTTATCCTGGATGACAAAACACTAAGACAACCTGGCATAGCAGGTTCTACCATTGTTGATGGGAAAACTACCTTGCTGGTGGACATTCATGAGTTGGTAAAAATCCTTAACCCCCACTGGTTCCAGGACTCAAGCGTTAATACAGTCGTCGTGGCATCCGAACCGGAACAGCAAACATCAGGTGATGACCATATTTTGCTTATCGAAGATTCCCAGTTTTTCAGAAACCAGGTGAAAGGTTTTCTTGAAGATTCCGGTTATTCAGTAATTGAAGCCGAAGATGGACAACAAGCCTGGGATCTAATTGATGAATATTCGAACTCTGTTTTTTTGGTGGTAACTGACCTGGAAATGCCGAATATGGATGGATTTGAATTCACACGGCGTTTGAAATCAGACGATCGTTTTTCCGACCTGCCCGTCATTGCTTTAACCTCACTAGCTGCCGAAGAAGATAAGAAGCGTGGGCAGGAAGTTGGTATTGATGATTATCAAATCAAACTGGACAAAGAAAAACTACTGTCAGCCATAGAAGAATTCATCAAGAATCAATAAACAACATATAATAGTTAGCTGAATACTGGAGCACGAATGATGGTATTAAAAATTAACCATAAAATTCTCCTGATCATGTTGATCCTGTTTCTCGTTCCCCTGTTTATGTTTACCGCCACCTTATACACCACTAAAAGACAAAAAAACGACAGTTTGATTGTTAATTTGGCCGGCCGGCAGAGAATGCTGAGTCAGAAAATGACAAAAGAATGTCTGACCTACATTAACAAGGCGGCCAGGGAAGGCTCAAACCTGAACGAGATTAAATCCAATCTGTTCCATACAATAACGGTTTTTGAAACCAGTTTGATCGGGTTAAGCGAATCCGGATATATTCCACTCTCACTGAAGCCTGAAGCGGATGTAAAATATGTGGAAGCCGTGGAAGGGAAAGCAGCCGTACAATTGCAAAAGGTAAAAGCTCTTTGGTTTCCCTTCAAACAGGCTATTGAAAGAGCCATCGAAACCTCGGACCAAAAGGATATTGATATCGTTTTAAGAGATAACCTGCCACTGTTGAGTGCCATGGACAAAGCAACAGGCCTGATGCAGGCTGACGCTGAATCAAAGGTCTCATTGCTATTTTACGCACAGTTGGGGTCACAAATCTTTGGTCTAGCAATTGTCATAGCGGTAATGTATTGGGCTCGCAGGAAAATCGTACAACCCATATTGGACAGCGTCACCTTTGCGGAAACGTTAAGTGAAGGAAAGCTCCAAAAAACAATGGTTATTGATCAGAAAGACGAATTTGGTACACTGGGAACTGCGTTAAACAATACCGTTGAAACCCTGGCTGAAATGATTAAAAAGATCAATTTTGACGTAGCAACGTTGAATGAGGCTTCAGGAGAAATGAATCTGGTATCTGATGAAATGGCCTCTTTCTCAAATTCCACAGTGGGAAAAGCAAAAACGGTAGCTGCTGCGGCAGAGGAAACAGATTCCGCTATGAATTCGATCGCAGCAGCCATGGAACAGGCATATAGCAATGCCGATTCAGTTGCATCAGCCACCGAAGAAATGAGTGCCAACATTTCAGAAATAACCAGCCAAACCAGCCAAGCCAGCGACAGGATGAAGAACGCGGTAGAACAGGCGCAACAGGCTACCCGGCAGGTTTCGGAACTCGGTCACTCAGCAGAAGAAATAGGAATGGTATCAGAAACCATTACGGCTATTTCGGATAAAACCTCTTTACTGGCGCTCAATGCGACAATAGAAGCAGCACGGGCCGGTGATGCAGGAAAAGGTTTTGCTGTCGTCGCCAGTGAAATCAAGGAATTGGCCCAACAAACCACCAAAGCTACCGAGGAAATAGCAGGCAAACTGCAAGGCGTTCAGGAAATGACCGATAAAACCGTCAGTATCATCGAAGAAATCACCCAGGTGATAGAAAACGTGAGCCTGATTATCTTTGGAATCAATGAATCGGTTGAACAACAAAGCATGGGCACCAAGGAGATTTCACAAAACATTATCCAAACCTCGCAGGGTTTGAAAGAAGTCACCCAAAATGTAACCCAAACCAAACAGGCAACCGGAAAAGTTGCCCAGGAAATAACCGAAGTAAACGAAAGTGCCGAGCAGTTGAGCAACTCCAGTGCCCAGGTACAGTTAACAGCCGCACGCTTGAATGAGCTCTCGGAACACCTCAAGGTACTGGTGGGAAAATTCGAAACCGAAGACAATTAAACTAGGAACATCATGGTTGAAACCATCACAGAGACAGAATCGGAAAAGGAAATTCAGCTCTCCTGTTTTTACCTGGGAGACTCACTTTATGGTTACGAAATCGATCTGGTGCAGGAAGTTAACGATGAGCTTAACTTAACCAAGGTTCCCCTGTCACAGGATTTTATTGTGGGCATTATGAATCTAAGGGGACAAATCATCACGATTATCGATCAGCAGAAAAAAATCGGTTTACCGGCCACTCAAATCACCAAGCAAAGCCGAGTTATCATCATCAAAAACCGGTCGGAGTATATCGGATTGTTGGTTGACCGGATTGCTGAGGTTGTTCAATGCAAACAAGAAGATATCTCGAAACCGCCTTCCAATGTCAACGGTTTGCAAGGGAAACTGTTTAAAGGAGTGGTCCGGACACCGCAAAATGAATTGCTGGCTTTGTTGGATATCGATGCTGTTCTTGAAGATGAGCAATTATAAACCAGTTTTTCCGGACAAATTAATTACCCAGCAAGGAATCAGCCTATGGCACTTAAAGTAATGGTGGTCGATGACACAATTTTCTATCGTAAAATTATCAAGGATATTCTTAATTCCCTGCCTGATATTGAAGTGGTAGGTACCGTTAACAGTGGAGTATTGGCCATCAATCGTATTCCTGACCTTAGACCCGATGTCATTACCTTGGATGTAGAAATGCCCGGAATGAACGGTCTTCAGGTCCTTGAAATGATCAGGGAAAAAAAAATCGACGTCACCTGCATCATGGTTAGCTCAAAAACACAGGAAGGCAGCGAAGCAACCGTGAAGGCCCTGGAGCTGGGTGCATTTGATTTCGTTGCCAAACCGGATGATGATACCACAACGGGCAATGTTGAATTCTTGACCAATGCCTTGGGTAAGATCCTGGGGTTAATTTCCAGGCAACAAAATTTCAAAAGAAAACTCAACCAATTGCCTTCAACATTATCGGAACCGGAAAAAGTTTCGAAATCCGTTCCTCTTATCAATCGTCCTTTTAACAGGACAGAGAAATCTGCTGCTGTCGCGATTGGAATCTCAACAGGAGGACCGAACGCACTTGCCCAGGTACTTCCGGATTTGCCGGCTGATATCAATGTCCCGATCTTTTTGGTACAGCACATGCCCCCCTTGTTTAGCGCTTCATTAGCCAAAAGTCTGGATAAAAAATGCCGGCTAACGGTTAAGGAAGCTGTGGACGGAGAAAAGATCCTTCCCAACACCGTCTACTTAGCGGAAGGTGGGAAGCAAATGAAAGTTGCCAGCGGACCGGGGCTTTCTAAAATGATTCGTATTACCGATGATCCGCCTGAAAACAACTGCAAACCCGCCGCAGACTATCTTTTCCGCTCAGTTGCCAGAGAATACGGTTCAAAATCTACCTGTGTGATCATGACAGGAATGGGGAATGATGGTAAACTGGGGGTATCCGTAAACCGAGCCGCAGGAGGCTTTATCATTGCTCAAAATGCAGAAACATCGGTGGTGTACGGCATGCCGAAAGCAATTGTGGATGCAGGTCTGGCAGATATTGTAGCCCCCTTGGATAACATTGCCGAAGAAATCATGAAAACGCTGAGGTAATGCCTGAAACCACTGGGTAGCACCATGCCAAATATTACTGAAAAAGAATTTGAAAACTTGGCCCGTTTGATTCTAGAAACAGCCGGAATCCAGTTGGACAAGGGTAAGGAATACCTGATGGAAGCCCGCATGGAACCCATCCTTGAAAGACACGGACTGGATACCTATAACGATTTGTATAATCAGGCCATATCGGACGCGACCGGTAAACTAAAAGCCAGTATTGTCGACGCCATTACGATCAATGAAACCTACTTCTTTCGTGACAATGCTCCCTTCGATCTACTTAAAAACAAGGTAATTCCGGACATTATTGATCGTAAGTCCACGATTTCTCCAAACCGGAAAATACAACTTAAAATCTGGTCTGCAGCATGCTCGACCGGTCAGGAAGTTTACAGTCTCGGAATGATGTTCAGGGAAATGCGGCTCAATGCAGATCGTTTTGAAATCAACATACTGGGAACCGATATTTCTAGTGAGGCAGTCGCCAAAGCCAGCTATGGCAAATACAATCAATTTGAAATCGAAAGAGGATTGAGCGGACATTACCTGGGCAAATATTTTACAAAACTGGCAAACGGATGGAAGATCAAGGATGAAATACGTTCAATGGCTCGTTTTTCCCAAATGGATCTCAACAAACCATTTTCGGGAGTAGGTTTGTTTGACGTGATTCTGTGCCGCAATGTGGCAATATATTTCCCATTAAGCGTAAAAATAAGCCTTTTTCAAAAACTGGCAGCGGTATTAAATCCTCATGGAGTATTACTTGTTGGTGGTTCGGAATCGCTGGCAGGCCTGGCGAATGATTTTGTGCCCCGCCATTATTTAAACAGTGTTTTTTATCAGCTTAGAAAAAATGATCCCGACAAACCCGAGTCTCCGCAATTGAGTCCTTATCGACAAGTAGAGGCCCCACCTGTTCCACCCAAACCCAGAATTACGCCACGTGCTGCCAGGCCCCATCGCCTGAAACCTAACACACCAAGACCTCCTGACCCAATAAGACCCGAAAATAGCAACACGGCCTTGCAAACAGGCCCACCGGAGCAATCCAAACCCCCTGCTGTTGATTATCCGGGTAAAACTACCACATTTTTTTCAGAAAAATCCGAAAAAAAATCTTTACTCAAAAGCCTCCAATCCCAGCCAGGCAGGGCTCGATCTCCCATGATCAAAAGGAACTCCGGAGGAAAAAAAGAAAAAACTTCTTTACTGGAAAAATTAAACAAAGATAAAAAAGATTAATAATAACAAAATATTACACTGGGAACCCTTCTACTGGCTAACAAGTGGATTTAAAATTATCCAACAAAAACAAAACCTAACAGAGGGGATTTTTTTTTGTTCAAATATTTGAATCCAAATTCAAAATAAGATAAAATAGAGGCATCTCGTTTTAAAGATTGTGTTCGATTGATTAATTCAAGTTCTGAACACGTTTGAATACGCTGGCAAGCTTAAGCGGGATGATGAACCGGTTCTGACCTATGAAACTTAATAGGGATGGCCGGTTCATTTTTTTGCAGGGGTAAAATCAATTTTTTGATGTTTTTAGGAAGCATTTTTCGGGCGCTGTCAATACCTCATTTTAGCCGGGAATATCACCTACATTTTCCAAAATATACCTGGGACGATACGCATATTTCAGTACTTCCTCCTGATTCGTCACCCCGCTTAAAACCAGCACAGTATCAAGGTCTTCATGGATGCCGGCAATGATATCAGTATCCATTCTATCTCCGATAATTGCCGTTTCTTCCCGACTACAACCTAAAAGTTTTCTGGCGTGTCTCATCATAATCGGATTTGGCTTTCCAACAAAATACGCCTTTATCCCCGTCGCAAGCTCAATTGGAGCAATTAGTGCCCCTGTGGCAGGTGCGATTTCCTTGCCTTTTGGATCTGTCAGATCCGGATTGGTACCTATTAAACGAGCACCATTTCGCACCAGGTTAACTGCCCGTTCCAGCTTTTCGAAAGCATACGATCGGGTTTCTCCCACCACAACATAGTCGGGATTCATTTCATTCATTGAATACCCTGCTTCGTATAACGCTGTGATCAATCCAGCTTCACCAATCATATAGGCACTGCCGTTAGGAATCTGTGCAGCAAGAAAACTTGCGGTTGCCAATGCACTGGTATAAAAGTTCTTGTCATCGACTTGTACTCCCAAGCGATCCAGCTTTTCCTGCAATTCTCGCGGGGAGCGTTGACTGCTGTTAGTCAAAAACAGGTAACGCTTGTTTTCTTTTTTCAGCCATTCAACAAACTCCTTAACCCCCGGAATGAGTTTGTTACCGTGATAAATTACCCCGTCCATATCACAGATAAAACCTGTTTTTGCCCTGAGATTCTCAAGATTCATTGTGATTTTCTCCTCTTATTAGTCAATGTAAAAACCTCCCAAAAAGATGAGTCTCATCTGCCACCAAATCCCGGTCCTGATCCTGTTCCTGGTCCTGTTCTTAATCTTAATCTTAATCTTAATCTTGATCTTGATCTTAATCTTAATCTTAATCCTGTTTTTAATCTTGATCTGGATCTTGATCTTAATCCTGTTGTTAATCTTAATCTTTAAAAAATAATAATTTCAATGCATTTGGTTCAAGAGCAGGAGCATGACCCATATGAGGATCAGCTTTTTTGACAGAACCCTAAATCGTAATACCCATATTTGAAAACTCCACGGCAATACACTCTTCCCACCCCCGGTTGGCTTTTGGATTGGCAGGACTGGGATGCGTGATTCTGCCGATCCGAACATCCATACCTTCCAGCACTTTTATGGCTCTTTTCTCTGCAAAGGCTCCCACCCCAATCACATGTTTCGGTTTGAACAATTCAATCGTTTGTTTCAAGGCTTTATCACAGCTATCAAAAAGTGGCTCTCTTTCATGTTTTGGCAATTTATCAGGGGTGCGATTTCTTCCGCTCTCTTCGATAAAAACAAGCGGACAATAATTTAACACCATAAATCGTTTAAAAAAGGTTTCAGGACTGCCAAACTGATCCTTAGCCCACCCCCAAACCCGACGGCCACTTACTTCACTCCGTCGGCAATCAAATCCCAATACCGGACGCTTTGGATGTGAATTGTCGGGCTGCCCCACCGGTTCTTCAATTTGCAACCAATCCTTGACAGCCTCCACTTCTCCAAAAGGAATTCCCGTCTGGACCATACCAAAAGGCCCCGGATTCATACCGATCAGCAGAATCTCCTTGGCCCCTTTACCAAAGCGGTCAAAATAGACATCATAGCTTTTACGCGAGTATTCAAGGGGATTGTAGACATGTGTGACAGGTGACCTGAATGACAAAGGTTTAAGTTCTTTAACCAACTGGTCGGTGATTTGTTTTATGCTCATATTGTTTTAACCCCTAACACTAAATCCCTTTGAATATCTTTTCCAAAATCACTTTGGTTATCATGTAAGTCGGCTGTATTCCCTCTTGCCCCATACTTCCGGATGCCAGAGTTTGGCCACTGCGCAGCGGGTTATCAGAAGCATAATAGGCGTATCGTATTTTAACATCCATTCCTATATGCCCTTTGATCATTGCAGCACTGATCGCTCTCTGGTAATGACCTCCCTCCATCTCAAGTCCTACAGCTTTCCAACTGGTGGTCTGAAACTTCTCCAGAACATCACTATTCTGTAACGATGTCCCCAATACCGTAAGGATGGGACCTGTATATACGGCTGCAGCTTCCTTGAAATCCGCTTCTGTCAGATCATTATCAACGATATAGTTATTGGCAGTTCCCTCAATGACATGGGCTGTTGCCAACATCAGATCCCCTTTGTTTCCCGGCAAGATCCCCGCTTTTCCCATAACGGATATTGAGCGGATATCCAGATTTTCCTCCACACCATTGTCCGAATACGGATTCAGCAGTTCATCCATCACCTCAAAGGCTTGATCGCCAAAAGCATAATCCATAACCAGCAGCACTGCTTTTTGCTGTTTTATCTGTTCTTTGTCAAAACTCAGTCCATCATGAAACGGGATGCCGCAAATCTTGGTTGTATCGATTAATTGAAAATCGATATTGGCGCCGGATTGGTCCTCAAACTCATGCAATCCGTGGGTTTTACCATATTTACCAACCTCTTCGGCCTCATCCCGGATACCTGTGATGAATTGATAGAAATCGGCATCTTCCTTGTTCTTTCGCTTATTATGCAGTGACGCGTAGGCAAACAATGAGTTTTTAACACTGTGCATGTTGGCACTGATGATGTGAATGGGACGATCTTTTAGCTGCAATTCGATCAGATGCTCCTTAACCTGGTTTGCCCAGAGACGGCCGATATTCTGATGCCCCATTAAATCACGAAAAGCAGGCGTAAATAGGAATATCAGCTCATTTTCCGAGTTCTGTCTTTCATACTCAACTCTTTTTCCCAACTGATAGATAATCTGAAAAAGTCCGTTGTTGCCGTTGCTTTCTTTCCTGGTTTTTTCCAAAGCTTCATAGGTTTCTTTGGTTTCCTGGTAAGTTCTTCCCAAAATAACACTAAGATTCCAGAGAGCCTGGTCCAACTCTTTCCCTGACAGCGTCTCTCCTTTTTCAATAACACTTTCCAGATCCTTCCACATAAAAGTGGTATCACCATCTTTATCTGAAAGTTGAGTATAAATTTTGTTGGCTTCAATATTCAGGAAGGTCAGATGAGTCAACAGATCGTATACTTCGCTGGCACCTCTTGTGATCACAAAACAATACTCGTTATCGCTCATGCGATACGAAGCCCTGCGCCTTTTGGGAGGTTCAATCTTTTCGAAACCTGCCTGATCAAGATCTTCCAGCGCTGTCAGAATAATTCGGGTGCATTCTTCTATGCCCCTGGGTAACCTGTCCAATACGTATTCCAGCCCCTTTAGTTCGATACTTCGTGAATCATTCATAGTCCCGTAAATTTCGGGACTTAAATCTCGCAACGCCCTTTCCAGCGTTGCACCGGTACGTCCGGACGGTTTGTAATATCCTCTTAAGATCAGGGCGTCTGCGGTTGTCTTGAACGATCGGATCGCTACCCGCCCTTGTTGCGCCTTTGTTAGTTCTTGCAATGGTTACTCCTTTGAAATATTAGTTTCAACTGGTGCACGATTATTGATTTGGATGCCCTGAATGCGTGACAATAGGTAAAATACAAAGCCTAATTACGATTGTCATCACTACTTCCGTACTGCGGTCAAAGACGCCCGGTCACCAACTACCAATTGAATAAAAACTCAATTTACATTCAGGCAGTTACCCGAATAATAGTCAAGGTTCAGTTGACCTGAAAGAGCTATTTCCCTGGCAGGGTTTTATAAACTGCTGTAATATATTAGCTTACGAAAGAAACATTACTTAATCAACACTACAACGAAAAGTTGTTGTAAAGTGGCTCCGGTTTTTTAGTCGCTTCCTCAATATACCGATAGGTTAAATCTAATAAAATCGACATCTAAAACTCTTGTCCCATGAATACGACATCAAACCTGAAAAATAAGCTTCTGGCCGTATTGGTTGCCGGATGCAGTCTTGGTTTCATAATTTCCCTGGATTTTCGCCCATACTCATTATCCTTCCTGGTAAAATCCCTGCCAATTTTTTTGCTGGCTTCAATGGTCCTTTTAAATATTCGAAATTCAAAAGGCAAGTTAATAACCGCAGGACTTGTGTTTTCCGGCATTGGTGATGTTATGCTGGCAATTGACGCCAACAGGCTGTTTGTTTTCGGTATTGGAGCGTTTACCCTGGCTCACTTGTTTTATATCTCTGTTTTCCTGCGATCAAACAGAATTAACAAATTCAGTTTATCCGTCATTGTCGCTTTGATGATTTTTGCGGTTGTAATGGGTCGAGTCCTATACCCCTATCTGGACCGCATGGCCGTTCCGGTTTTCTTTTACCTGGGCGTTATTCTGTTTATGGCGGCTAGTGCAGCATTGGGGGAAAACAACCATCGAATGTTGGTTATTGGAGCCATGATATTTATCATTTCCGACTCACTGATTGCGATCAAACGTTTTGTATCCCCTTTTCCCTATAATGACCATTGGATTATGAGTACTTACTATCTCGCCCAGTTCTCGATTGTATACGGCTCGTTTCGATCATTTAAAAAAGCCTGACCAACTGGCCGGATAACTATTCAGGAATTGATATGAAGAAAATTGATACAATTGTATTTGACCTTGGTGGTGTTCTCGTGGAACTGGGTGGAATGAAAACCATGCATTCCTGGATGGGGAATAAATACAACGATGAAGATTTGATGGAATTATGGTTGTCTTCAAAAACAGTCAGGAATTTCGAATCCGGGAAATGCTCTCCTGAAGGGTTTGTCGAGAACATTGTAAAGGAGCTGGACCTGCCTGTAAGTCCACAACAGTTTCTGGAACGATTCGTTACCTGGCCATCAGGTTTATATCCAGGTGTACAACCACTGCTAAAAAAACTTGGGGAGCGCTACACAATTGCCTGCTTAAGCAACACCAATGAGGTGCACTGGCCAATCGTAATGAATGACCTGGGATTGAACACTTATTTTGATCACCATTTTCCATCCCATCTGACGGGTCTATTTAAACCGGACTCGGAAACTTTTGAATATATACTCAACTCGTTAGGAAAATCCCCCGAACAAGTCCTTTTCTTTGACGATAGCGCAACAAATATTGCTGCCGCACAAAAACTGGGCATCCAAGCCATCAGGACAGTTGGATTCGAAGAAGTTGAGAGCGCTGTAACCAGAATGGGTCTGTTAAATGCTGCATAGCGGTTGGCGGTTGGCGGTTGGCGGTTGGCGGTTGGCGGTTGGCGGTTGGCGGTTGGCGGTTGGCGGTTGG
>JANQGZ010000036.1:0-163954 GCA_028282825.1 SAR324 cluster bacterium | reverse complement strand
ACAATTACACTATTCATCGGTGTCCTCCTCAAAACCAAAAACTGAATCTTCGCCCATGGACCGTGACTTTCGACCGGAAAAAGCGTGAATGGCGACACCTGCGAGAGTTACACCGAATGCACCCTGGGCTATCGTCGAAGCATTGCGGACGAAAAAGGAATTGATAGGAGCATTGTCGGCGTTAAGCTGCCCGAAGAGTCCTAACCCACTATTGTTGGGGTAGTCAGGTTCAGAACAACCTGTGCAGGGACTTCCGGCACTGACGCACCAGGATGCCGTGCCGTTCCATTTTTCAACAGCGCATGAATTTCTGGTTACCGGCCCCTTACAGCCAAGCAAATACAGGCAACCCTCTTTTTGTCCGTATCTCCGAACAAAATTTCCCTGTTCAAAGTCTCCACGATATTGGCAACGTTCACAGATAACCTGCGAATAAAACATGTTGGGGCGGCGATATTCGTCCAGCTCAGGTGGGCCATATAATTTCAGGTGGTTGAGTGCTCCAACCAGATGACGGATAGGAACCGGATTCCCGGGTAGTTTAAAATAAGGAGTTTCAACCAGGTAGAGCAATTCTTTTTCCAGGTCTAAAAAACCATCCGGAGCCGATTGACTGTAGGAAGCTTCATTTCCCATCAGAATGGCAGCACGTGAAACGACTATTAAATCCTTAAGTAGTATATTAATTGGATCGTCCAAGTCTTGGGAGAAGTATCCATCAAGAATCAAAATGTGACCGCCCCCGTTTTCGCTACTTTCAATAGTAATTTCCTGAATATCCGGTGAATCAGACTCTATCAAAGTAAAATGCTTTTCCATAAATGTATGAAATCCCGGATAGCTCCAAACACCGGAACGATGAATGCCACTGCTTTGACCAAGCACCCAAATAATGGATTGCTTCGATTTCTCTGTTTCAGCCAGGAGATTGGATGAAAGCATATTTAGAAGCACAGGGGTTGTTAAACCGCCAATCATCATCTGTTGGATGAATTTTCTTCTGCTTAGATTAGTCGTCATACGGCTTAGGATAAAAATTTTCTTTTTTGTGTCATAAACATAAGATGCATCTTGACTACTTGAGCTTCAAGCCAGGATACACTGATTAAATTGTCTTGACTACTCAGAGTCGATTTTTATGCATTTACGGACAATTCATAGTACATTGTCAATGCTGCCGATAAAAATCAATCCTCTCTTGGAGGATTCAAAGCGGAAGCCATAGGTAAAAGAACAGTCAATGGAATTATGAATGCTTCCGGAAAAGTCGGTTTATACATTTAAACAGGTGATAAATGTACATGATCGGAGTGGTCAATAGTCAAGTGATGTGCTTAAAAAGCTGATCGATCTCATGGTTTTTAATTTCATGTGAAATGGTGACTAACGATTGATCACTGACATGCAAGAATGGAGAACAAAGACTTCCGACATTCACGCCTCAAAATAAAAAGCGTTGCAATTTCCTACCAACTGGAAAACAATACTCAAAACCAATCTCATTTTTTAAAAACACTAGCTCACTGGTTATAATGGCTTTATTCAATTTATTCGGGAAAAAACTCAAGGGAGAAAACAAGTACTTTAAATCCAGAGTAGCCGATGCTCGTCAGGAAGGTGACTCAGATGAACCCAAGGCTGATTCGAAACCAAAACCATTTTCCCGGTCTGAATCCCGGGAACAATTCCCGCTGATCAGTGAACGAATTATTAACAAAACCTTGCTGACAGAATTGTTAAAGCTGATGCGAAATTATGATGTGCAGTCGACTGTAACAGTGTTAGCGAACACCCTGGATACCAATGCACGTAAAGCAGCCATTATGATCAATAAGGGATACATTCCAAAAAGAATCGTCGCTTATCTGCAAAATATCAACATGCGAAACATAGAAGATTCCATCAAGCTGGCACGCAATGCCAGCGCCGAAGAAAATGGATTTGTTTCCGTTGATGAAAGGACTGCAGCAAATCTAAACCTTCCGCTAGGTTGCATGTTATTGGGGATATATCATCATCTAAAGGATGAATTTGCAGTGGTTCTGGTCGCTAAGACCAGTTTGAAGGACAAGGATAAATTTGTTGAAAAAGTCAGGGAAACAATCAGACGATCTTAACAGGCTGGTCGGAAATGATTATCCCGATTAAGTTCTATGCAGCGGGTTGTTCAAATTGATTTTGATTGGAATTGCCTTGAGGGTGATCTTGAAACATTTGTTCCAGCATGGCCTCACATTCCAGCAACAAGGCACTATCTAGAATACCCTGCCTCAAAAAACCATTTATTTCATCTATCTTTTTAATTGCGTAATCAATATTTGGATTCGAACCCTTTACATAGGCTCCAATATTGATTAAGTCCTCGGCTTCCTTGTACGTGGACAAGGTCTGAATTAGTCTCCTGGAATTCTCCTGATGGGTCGGAGAGGTTACATCGACCATTACCCTACTTTTTGAACGCAGTACATCGATGGCAGGATAATGCCCACGGGCTGCAATTTCCCGGTCCAAAAGGATATGACCATCCACAATAGAACGCACAGCATCCCCAATTGGATCCAGCGGATCATCTGCTTCCACTAACACCGTATAAAATCCTGTCAATGACCCTTTTGAAGCGGAATTTCCCGCTCTTTCCAATAATTTGGGGAGATAGGCAAAAACAGAGGGTGGATAACCTTTGGTGGTTGGAGGTTCGCCGACAGCAAGCCCTATTTCCCTTTGTGCCATGGCGAAACGGGTTACACTGTCCATCATCAGCAACACATCTTTGCCTTGCTCCCGGAAATACTCAGCAATAGCTGTCGCAAGGAAGGCTCCTCGAATACGAACCAAAGGAGATTGATCAGAAGTTGCCGCTATCACAATGGAACGCTTTCGACCTTCTTCTCCAAGATCGCGCTCGATGAATTCTTTTACCTCACGCCCACGTTCACCAATCAATCCGATGATGTTTACATCCGCTGTAGTATTTCTGGCCATCATACCTAAAAGGACTGATTTGCCGACTCCTGAACCGGATAGAATAGCCAGGCGCTGTCCTTTTCCTGCCGTGAGAACCCCATTGATTGCTTTGATTCCAACATCAAGCGGACTATCGATGCGTCGGCGTTGAAGCGGATTGATAGGCTCTTTGTAAAGCGGAACTTTTGTGATTGCATCTATCGAACCCAATCCATCGATCGGATTTCCCATGCCGTCAATTGTTCTGCCTAACAAAGCATCACCAACAGTCACGGTCGGCTGGTCGGTGGTGGGAACAATTCTGCTTTGTGGTCCGATTCCCCTGATTTCGCCTAATGGCATCACCAGTATCTTGTCATCCTTAAAACCTACGGCTTCCCCAGGTACGATCTCGTTTGTAGAGGGATTAACAATGGAACAACTGCTGCCGATACGCAAGCCGGGATTATGAGCTTTAATTAAAAAGCCGACAACTTCATCCACTTTGCCCTCAACTTTTTCCGGTTGAGTTTGTTCCATCAATTCTATGTAAGGTTTTATGTCAAACAAAATAGACCTATTGTTAACTGTTTAGGTAAAAAGACTTTTGCGATCATCCACGCACAGGTTGAGTCGTTCCTCAATTTCGTTGAACTGTTTTTGCAAACTGAGGTCAATGTAGGAGAAATCGCTTTCAATAACTGGTCCGGCCGGGCTGACGGTGTCGTCTGATCGTACATTAACAACCTGGTTTTCATCCAGAAAGCTCTCCAATTCACTTTGGTTGTCCAGGATAAATTGATACTCGACAGGGTGGACTTTTATCCTGATATTGCCTTTACCTTCGAAATGTTGCATCGATTTTTTTAACAATCCTAAAACAAGCTTTTTGTCTGCCTTCAAATGTTTGTGGACAACTTTTTGAGCCATGAGGAGACTGAGATGTACAATCTGATTTTCAAACTTTTGGGTCATCTGCTTTCGCAGGTTTTTCAGGTCATTTAAAAGTCCTAAAACCGCACCGGTGTTTTTTTCGTTTTCTACTTTGTGCTGTTTAATGCCTTCTTCGAAGCCGGCTTTAAATCCTTCTTCATGCCCCTGCTTTCGGACCTCGTCTCTTGTATCTTCGGCATTTTGTATGATTTTCTGGGCTTTCTTTTCTGCCTCCATCCGCTTGATCAGGGCGGCTGCTAACTCAAGTTCAATTTCTGACCGAAACAGGTCGGTTTCATTGCGGACCTGCCGGGCATACTTGTCAACATCTTCCCGAATTCTTTTTGAGTAATCCTCAACATTGGTTAACAGGGTGTCAACCTCGTTGAACTCGGCAGAATTAAACTGGGAGTAGTCGACCCGTCGTTTCTTTTTTTTACCTTTGTCTTCTAGGATGTTGGCAACATAATCCTCGGGCTGGCTGGAGGATTCATCTGCATCAGAAAAGCCTTGCATAGCCTCTTCAGCTTCTGTTGTATCGGTCGAGGCGTCTGCAAACTCAGGTGGTTTATAGTATTCCATAGATTCCCGTGAAGGTATCGATTAAGTTCCTTTCTTTTCCCGCAACCAGTTTCTGATAAGTGTCGCAGTTTTGAGAGGATCTTGTCTTGCAATTTCGATAATTTTGTCTCTCGGTGGAATTCCAGTTTCCTTTTCTGTTGGAATTTCGAGTTCTTCACCTTCAAGTTCACCAATGGTTGTAGGTAAGCCCATAAGCAGATCCAGATCTTCCGGCTTCGCGGAAAGCTTTTGAACCATGGGTCTGATAACCATGAAGATCAGGAGTACGATGATCACACCGACCAGGATGAAGCGGATCAGATCGATCACAAACTTCCTGGTAGCATCACGCTGATGTTGCTTCAGTTTTTCCTGTTCTACCAGGGGTTGTGAGAATTTCATGTTTTTAACGGTAATCGTATCCCCCCTGGATTCTTCGAAACCGACGGTTTGCCTGGCAACCAACTCAATGGTTTCCATCTCTTCCGGAGTTCTCGGCATGTATTGGGGGCTGCCAATCACTTCTCCGCTTTCATCACGGATGTATTCATAACGACCATCCAATAACACGGCAACACTCATTCTAAGAATTTTGCCTGCGGATTTGGTACGGGTGATGTGTCGTTTACTGTTTACAAAATTGGTACGTTTGGTTCGTTTGTTTACGGTGGACACATTGGCTACCTCACTGGCACCAGCCCTGACTTCCGGAGAATTGGAAGTTACTCCGGGAACACCAACAGGAATAGAGCGTGAACCGGTGGAATCTTCCGTGTTTACTTCTTCACTTAATACGGCGGATAAATCCGGATCGATCAGTTCTTCGGTAATTTCGCTGGAATCAAAATCCATTTTTACGGAAACACGGACCTCAACTCGATCGGGACCGGTTATTTTTTCCAGTTGAGTCAACAATTTGTCTTGCAGTCGTTGCTCAACGACTTGTTGGTAATGATAGTTCTTGTTTCGAATCTCTGCACTATCAGGATCAGTCAAACCTTTTGAAAGCAAACTACCGCTTTGGTCAGCAACTCTGACATCCTGTGGAGCCATACCTGCAATAGAGCCCGAAACCAGGTTGATAATGGTGGTTACTTCTCTTTGGGTCAAACGTTGATTGTTTCCTACATCCACAACCACAGAAGCTGTCGGGTGCTTTTCTTCATCAAGGAATAGCGATTTTTCGGGAAGAGCCAGATTCACTTTTGCGGTGTCGATCATTTTAATCTGGGTGATTAATCTGGCCAACTCTCCTTCAAGTGCCCTTTTGTATTGGACTTTCTGTTGAAACTCGGTAGCCCCGAAGTTACTTTCGTCAAATATCTCCAAACCGACGATGCCGCCCATCTGAATGCCTGAAGAGGCAATATCCAGCCTAACCTTGTCAACCTGGGAGGCGGGAACCAGAATTGTATTTCCGCCTGGTTGGAGAACATATTCGATATTAAGCTCTTCCAGTTTGCGAACGATATTGCCGGCATCCTGTTGGGTCATTCCACTTACCAGCGGTGCCCACGTCACTTGTTGGGAGAAATAGACAAATGAAACCAGCCCGATCAGGATCGCTCCCAAAGATGAAAAAAGAAAGATCTTTTTCGCGGTGGTTAAACCCTGGAAGAAATTCTGAAATTGTGTTTGAAAATCGGATACGAAATTATCAGCAGTTTGTTCAGCCATCGCTTTCAATCCTTTTGTTTTGTTGCGTTATTACCTGGGTGTAGATTAAACTTGCATTCTCATGATTTCCTGATAGGCACTGACAATCTTATTGCGAACGGCCATCAACATTCGCAGGGAAACGTCTGCTTTTTCCATCGCCACTACTGTGCCGGAGACATCCTTGTTTTTACGTGTCATCAGATCAGCCACTTTTTTTTCAGCAAATACTTGGTCTTTATTCACTTCATCAAACATTTTTTGAAAAGAATCGGATATGTGCTTTGCCGCTGATCTTGGTGTGCCAGGTCTTGGTACTTGGGTCTTTTGAACGGTGACCGAAGATTGTTGTATTGAGTTTGCCATGAATCTGCCCCCAGGAGTCGTTATTGATTAGTACTCAGATTATGATTGCTTCTTTTGGTTCATCGCTTCATATTGAGCAGCGATGTTTTTTGCCGTCTTGATAGATGATTTCCCGCTTGCGGAAAAATTTTCCACAACATTATCCAAATTTCCTACCTTGTTCTTGGGAATGGTAGATTCACCTGCTGGTTTGGGAGTGATTTGGACACCACTATTTTCCATCATTTTATTGATTTCACTACCCATATTTTCAAGCTTTTTAACCGTCTGTAAAAGTTGGTCTTCAAACTTGGCATCCTGACTTTGCTGTGCGTTCTTTTTTCGAGCCTGGAGTTTGGCATCGATTTTCAACAAGTCAATTTTATTAATTTCAGTCATCTTTTTTCCTTCTATCTAACATAAAAGGTTAATTTTTTATTTTCCGATTTCCAGGGTGCGAAGAATCATGTTTTTTGTTGCGTTGATCGAAGCAATATTTGCTTCGTAAGATCGTTTGGCAATCATAAGATTGGTCATTTCTTCAACGGCATCAATATTTGGTAGTTCAACGTATCCCTCTTCATTGGCGTCCGGATGAGTCGGATCATATTTCATTTTGGGAGGTCTGCTGTCTTCAACAACACCAACGACTTTAACATGCCTGGTTCCATCATCCGCTTCTTGCGATACCAGTTCTTCATGAAAAGATTTATCTGCCGGCATGGCGGCAAAAATGGCTTCTTTCCGGCGATAAGCTCCCCCACCCGGTGTGCGAGTGGTGTTGATATTGGCGATATTGCTGGAAATGGTTTTCATCCTGGTTCGTTGAGCAGCTAAACCGGATGAACTGATCTCCATACTATCAAACATTGACATTATCTACCTCCTTCCATGATTGCCGATTTTAGCAATCTGAATTTCCAGTTAACAGATCTTGCTGCGGCCTGGTACATCAATTGGTTTTCCGCCAGTTTAGCCATTTCCTTATCTAGATTTACCGTGTTACCGTCTATGCGTGGATCAGGGTTGTGACTGTTGATTTGTGAGCCGGTGACATCTTCAATGGGAATTTCCTGTCGACCGTCAAAATGCCGGGGATCGGAAACTTGGAGATCTCCTGGTTTGTTACTGTATAAAGCCGTATCCAGGGCCTTTTCAAATACGAGATCCTGTGCCCTGTAACCAGGGGTTTCACGGTTGGCAATATTAGCCGCAATCATGGAATTTTTTTTGGATCTTAATTCCATGGCTTTTTCCAGCATTGCCATATTTCGATCAAATATTTTTACTGACATCTTTTATCCTTGCTTTTCAAGCTGTTACCAGTCATACAACGCGACGGTATTACGGGTTTAATCAAGAAATGCAAAGAGAAGACCAGAGAGGTAAAACGCTCAATAATTTTTGGCGGGGAAATGAAGAGGAGTACCGGGTAAGTAATACCCGGTGAAAAGACTTATTTTTGATCAGCTAACCAACGTTCAGCGTCGATTGCTGCCATGCAGCCTGTGCCTGCTGCGGTTACAGCTTGGCGGTATTCGCTGTCCATCACGTCTCCACAGGCAAAAACGCCTTCAACGTTCAATGCCGTGCTTCCTGATTTCGGTAGCAGGTAGCCGTTTTTATCCATATCCAGTGATCCCTTAAACAATTTGGTATTGGGTGTGTGTCCGATCGCCACAAACAAACCTGTTACACCAAGCTCCGATATCTCTCCGCTTTTGACATTCTTTATGCGCAAATCGGTCATACTATTTCCATCCCCAACGACTTCTTCGACAACGGAATCCCATTTTACCGTGACTTTTTCATTGTTTAACACTCGGTCTTGCATTGTTTTGCTTCCTCTAAATTCATTCCTGCGGTGTATAAGATAAACATGCTCGCAAAAATTCGTTAAGTAGGACGCTTCTTCCAGTGCCGTGTCTCCCCCCCCGACAACGGCTACCTTCTGACCTTTGAAAAAGAATCCGTCGCAGGTTGCACAGGCTGAAACCCCTTTGTTTTTATATTTGATTTCACTGTCTAAACCCAGGTATCTGGCGGATGCCCCGGTGGCAATTATCAGGGCATCACAAGTGTATGTCTTGCCACTTTCCTTTAATTTAAATGGTCGTTTGGAAATATCAACATCGGCTATTTCACCAAACACAACTTCCGTATCGAACCGAGTCGCCTGTTTTTCCATTTGTACCATTAACTCATTACCATCCACACCTTCAGGGAAACCAGGGAAGTTTTCCACATCTGTCGTAGTTGTCAACTGCCCACCTTTTTGCGGACCGGTGATAATCAACGGAGAAAGATTAGCCCTGGCCGCGTATATTGCTGCGGTGTAACCGGCAGGGCCCGATCCCAAAATGATGATTTTTCTATGAACCGAGTCTTCGGCAGCAGAATCGATCTGCAACAGTTCATCCAATTTTCCTGCTCTTTCCAGATCATATAGATCGTCACATCCTCCAACGTGATGATCATTTATAAAAACCTGGGGAACCGTTCGTCGACCATTGGCTTTTTCTATCATTTCCGTCAAACGTTCGGGATAAACATCCACTTCAATTTCTTCATAGCTGACACCCTTGGAAGCGAGTAGCTCTTTAGCTCTGACACAAAATGGGCAATAGTCTTTTGAATAGACAACAACGTTTTTCATTTCTAATACCAATACAGAATTGTGTTTTTGGGATTTGTCGCGGAATGTGATCTAATTATCAGTTTTTTTTTCTACCAAGGCGAGCACAGAGTCAACTAAAATCGTAAGGTCGGGAACAGGTTTGAAAAAGACATTTTCCGTTTTCATACCAATGGCTTTTAATTCATCGGAAAGCACATACCCAACAGAACCAGTGTGAATGACGAATCGAATGTTCGGATAAAGATTGTGTATTTTTTGAATCAATATATCCCCACTCATACCGGGTAAGCGAAGATCAACTATGACAACATCAATTTTTGCTTCTTCCAGCAGATTAATTGCCGCTTCAGCGCTATCAGCCCTGGATACGTTAAATTCAAAATCCTCCAGAAATCCAGTCAGGCTGTCCAAAATGAACTGCTCGTCATCGACAACCAAAACATTGTAACCTGATCCGCTCACCATGTATCAGACTCCGGATTATTTATAAAACCCTATTTGAATAACGCGGCAAACAGGATTTAATCATCTAAGATGATTGGATATTGACTATTTTACTCACCTAAAATCAACTTTCCAATTCTCCTTACAGAATAATGCATTCTCAAACTATTGGCAATCCCGTATACTAGTGCTCCCCCTCCTTGAAAACAGGAAATATCAGTAACTAAACCAGGATCTCACTTTCGAATTGTATCAATTGATAAAGCGATAATCATGCCGGAACAATCCTTTTTAGATAGATTTGCCTTTGGTATCTTCCAATTTATCATGCGTCACGGATTACTGAGAACCGATGACAAGGTAATCGTGTCAGTAAGTGGAGGTGTTGACTCTGTTTGTCTGCTTGTTTTATTGGATTCCTTTCGTATCAAGATAGATTTTGATTTGTATGTGGTACATTTTCACCACGGGTTGAGAAAAGAAAGTGATCAGGAAGCGGAATTTGTTTGTCAGCTGGCGAAAGATAGAAATATCGCATTCAATTTAAAAAAAACCGACGAACTAAGCGGAAAAAAAAGCATGCAACAAAAAGCTCGGGAGTGGCGCTATCAAGAGCTGAAAATGTTACAGCAAAAACATGGATGCAACAAAATAGCCTTGGGGCACCATTTGGACGATCTTGTGGAAACCCAAATTTGGCGAATGATAAGAGGAGGATCCCTTTTTTCTTTCAATCCAATACAAGTAAAAAACCTCCCTTATATCAGACCGCTATTGAATACTTCAAAAGAGGATTTAAAAAGGTATCTGCAACAGCAGAATCAAAAGTGGTTCGATGACATTTCCAATCAGAAAAACGATTACACACGAAATCTCATTCGAAACAAGATAATTCCTGAAATGGATAAATGTGCCGGAGGAAAACTTTCTGAAAAACTATTGAATCTCAATGCCGATGCCTTGCATCTAAAACAACTTTTTGAGAAACAGATTCCCAGGGAGCAATACGAGACTGATTCGCTGGAATTTGAGGTGATTTCGGAATTAAACCCGTTGCTGGGTCATGAGTTAATTCACAGGTATTTGTTGTTTCACGGTCAAAGCGAAATCACCCGCGTGAATATAGAGAAAATCCTGCAAATGGTGCAATCGGGAAAAGGAAACTGGAGCATTGCATTAAAAAATGGAGTGACTATTCGCGGTTTACGGAAAACCCTCAAGATATCGTCTTGAACATTGGTTCAAACTCCTTTATTAATGCCGAACCGGCATAAACACCTCCTGAATGTTACATTTTATTCTAAACCAACCATTGGTAAACTTACGGAATGTGCCTGGAAATGGGTTTCGGCTTGGTACCTGCATAGGCAACATTCGCATTTCATAAAATCCTTTCAAATACAACAATTTTAGAGTCAATGATCAACGTGGTCTTTTTGTTAAAGCTGAGACAAATCGGAGTGGTTCAAATGAGGACAAGCTTCATTGCCTGTCTTTTATTGATTATCTCAGGTAAACTTCACGCTTACTCCAATCCCACCATTAAGGTTTTGCTTTTTAAAACGTCGCAGACCGTGAAAATAAGCAGTCCGTCGGGGCTAATACCAATCAGCCACGAGATCCGATTTAAAAATAACCGTTCCCTAAAGATAAAGGCCAAGGGAAAAAGCACGCTTCTATTAGATAACATTGTTCCTTTAACAAAACCGCTGCTGCTTAAATCGGAAAGCAAAATTTCGGTTCTCAAACCCAATACCCGATTCAGCAGGCGTTATCAAGGACTTATAGAAGTTAGGCCTTTTAAAGAAGGAGTTTATGTTATCAACCATTTACCTCTTGAAACTTATCTGGCAGGGGTTTTAAACGCTGAAATCAGCACAAAATGGGCGATAGAAGTAGTCAAGGTCCAAGCTGTTATTTCCAGGACATTCGCGCTCTATCAAATGGAAAACCGCAAAAACCGTCTCTGGCATGTAACTTCAGGACTTTCAGACCAAGTATATCTTGGTGCTGATATCGCTGACAAACGAGGTCAGCATGCAATTCAACAAACCAGGGGATTAGTGGTGACTTACCAGGGAAAGTTGGCACAGACCTTCTATCATTCCAATTGCGGAGGTGTTACTGAAGATGCCGGTGCTCTTTGGAAATATTCCTACCCCTATTTAAAAGTGCGGACTGTTCCTTACGGAAAATCCGATCCTCGTTTCAGCTGGGAAGCGCGTATGTCACAAGCAGACTTAGAAAGAGTCTTCAGGAAACTCGGATTCAAAGGACAAAACATCAAAGAGTTAACAATATCCGAATACAGCCCTTCCGGCAGGGTTGCTAAAATTTATCTTAACGGACTTCCTCAAAACAGCTACAAAGGCAAAGACTTTCGACGTGCAGCCGGATATCGAAAAATCCAAAGCCTTCTGTTTAAAATTTCCGGAATACCGGGGGGGATATTATTCAGCGGAACGGGCAATGGACATGGTGTGGGCCTAAGTCAATGGTCTGCCAAGGAAATGGCTGAAAAAGGGTATCAGTATAATGATATTATTGAATATTTTTACCAGGGAACCCAGCTTAAGCGTTATTGGAGATAAATCAGATTATCTTTAAGGATCGGCAGAGCACAAGGGCATCAATATGTTTTACGCCTTCCTTCCTAAGAATACGCGAAACTTCGTACAAAGTCTGGCCGGTGGTGCAGACATCATCAAACAGCAAAATTTTTATCTTTGACAAATCTTTGGTCACTTTGAAAGCATTTTTAAGATTAGCCATGCGTTCCTTTTTGCTTTTTCCCGCCTGTTGAGCAGTCCACGATTTTTTTTCGAGCGCCTTGGTATCGACAGTTATGAGCTTTTGTTTGTTTAAAAGATAAACAGCCTGATTATAACCCCTGCTAAACAGCCTTGCCGGATGCAAAGGGATTGGCAGGATGCAGTCAATTCCTCGCAATAACTCTTGATTTGTTAGAAACCACTCCAAAATGAATTTTTGAAACATCCGACCCATCACAAAATTCCTGTTGTACTTTAGCGAACTGATCCATTTACGAATGGGATCTTCGTAAGCAAACACAGCAAACAGCCGATTAATATTTTTTGCCCATTCCACACCACAGCTTTTTGGGTTATGAGATCGACCGCATTTCAGGCATATGGTGGAATCGAATCTGGGTAGGACAGAATAACACTCAGCACATAAAAAAGGTGATTCGGATTTGATCTGCTTGTGAATAAACGATCTGCAGTGGATGCACCAGGAGGGAAACATGTCGGATTGTTTAGTTATTGCGGGATAACTTTAATTGAAGATAATGTTCGGCCGCCAAATAGGAACTTCTCACCAAAGGTCCGCTGGCAACATATTCAAAACCCATCTTTAAACCTTGCTCTTTGAACCATTCGAATCTTGAAGGATGAACATATCGTTGAACCGGTAAACTGTTTTTGCTCGGCTGCAGGTATTGACCCAATGTTAAAATACTGACACCGGTCTGTTTGATATCTTCCATGGCCTCGATCAATTCATCATCCGTCTCCCCCAGACCGAGCATCAACGAAGATTTTGTAATAATATTGGGATTAAATTCGGCAATCCTCCTTAAAACCATTAGAGATTGCTCGTAACTCGCCCTGGGGTCCCTGACTTTTGGGGTAATGCTTTTTGTGCATTCCAGATTGTGTCCAATAACTTCTGAGTGACTGGTTGCTATTTTTTGTAGCGCTTCAAGATCTCCTTGAAAATCCGGAATCAGTAGTTCAATCAAGATGTTTTTATTGATTCGCTTTATCTCATTAACACATCCAGCGATATGCATAGCCCCGAAATCGGGTAGATCATCCCTGTCTACGGTAGTTAGCACAGCGTATTTAAGTTTCAGGGAGCGAATGGTTTCTGCCAGGTCGTTTGGCTCATTTGAATTTAAAGAAGGGGGATTTTTCAAGGTTTTCACTGAACAAAAGCGGCAGTGTCGAGTACAGGTATCTCCCATAAGCATAAATGTTGCTGTTCCGTTTTTCCAACATTCCCATTGGTTTGGGCATCTGGCTTCTTCACAAACAGTGGCAAGCCCCGAGTGCTTAGTGGAAGAGGTTATTTTTTGTACATTTGCTCCAACCGGGATTCTGGTTCGAATCCATTCCGGTTTTTTTAAATACTGTGCCATGTAAAATGAGTTTACATCCGGATCAAGTCTATTTAACAGCTACTGGTGAAATGGTTATCCTCTAAATTAGATATTAAATTAAAGCAATATATACAGACCTGCAACCAGGTTTCCGACTGGGCAGTAAGATTAAGGTTCAAGAAAAACCTTAAATTCGTTATCGTTAAATACATGAAGCGCTTACGATTAATACCCTACTCTGACTATTCGGCTGCTTTCAACATGGCAGCCGATGAATATATTTTATCTAGACCGGGCACAACGCTACGATATTACGGTTGGAGCCATCCCACACTTTCTTTTGGAAGAAATAATAAAAAGCTGGATGAAATCGATTTGGATGTTTGCAAAGCGAATCAGATTGAACTGGTTTCCCGGCTGACAGGTGGAAAAACCGTCCTTCATCAGCATGAAATAACCTACTCTATTTGCTCGGATATAGACCTGTTCTCAAGCTCGATTTTAAAAACCTACCGTATGATCAGTCAGCCACTTGCGGAAAGTTTGAATCGCTTCGGAGCAAACACTGAAATATCGCCAAAACAACTGAGTAAACGGGAAACATCCATTTGCTTTCAGGAGGTTTCAGCCTATGAAATAGCCGTGGGAGGTAAGAAAATTGTGGGAAGTGCTCAATATCGGAAAACAGACCGGTTTTTGCAACATGGGTCTATCTTGATCGATTTAAACTGGGATTTGTGGAAAAAAGTGTGGAAAGTACCGCTCGAATCAAAGGCTTTGGAAAGACGAATTACGACGGTAAATCAAGAATCAACAGAACCTTTCGATCAAGAACAATTTGAATATCAATTTGCCGAACAGTTAGCTGCAGTGCTGGGAATGGAATATTACCTGGAAGACTTTGTGTCAGAGGAAGTAAACCATATAACCAAACTAATGAAAAAATACGAATGGTCAGGTAACGGCTCTCGGGGGAAGTATTAGGAGTAGAGCCGGTGTTTTATAACTACCGGCTGATAGCAAAGACTAAGATTTAGATGACTACTCTTGCTCTTGCAGCAGCTCTTTTTCTATCCTTATGCCTTGTCTTTTCTGCATCCTCTCTTTTCAATTTGTTGCGCACACTTGGCTTTGCGTAATATCGTCGTTTTTTCAATTCCTTAAAAAGACCTTCTCTAATCAGCAATCTTTTTAATTCTCTCATCGATTTTTCTACCTGATTGTTAACGACTTTTACTTCCATATGGTATTCTCTCTCACTAATGCTTATTGTATAAAGGAATGCAGATATTAAATGTTGTTTAATCATTCATTAGACCACTAGGTTGCTAGTTCGTCAAATCAATTTTACCTAAAACAGCGTAAAACAATTGTTGATTTGAGGTTAATCAATAACAAACCACAGGTGCGGATCTTTATTTGGGAGGTAAATGACCGTAAATTTGGGGATATATCTGGTTTAAAGCTCTATTCAAATGCTCCGGATTATCAATTTCCGTCCAAACCAGGTCGTTTATTTTAAAGTAATGGACTTCACTCGTTGATGAAAGTTCGGATATGCATTCTTCATAGTGCGCGAGCCTCTGGCTTTCCAAATTGTCCTCGTAATACCTGCAAAGCTTTTCATAAAAATCCAGGGAAATTTTTGAAATGCCTACCAATTCTCCCTGGCAGGGAAATTGATCAGTCAACTTCTTGTTGATTCGTTTTACCAATCCTTCCTTTCCACAAACATATACTTCATCACCGGAGTTGGTCTTTCCCGATATAAGTATGGTTGTGTCGTGCTGGCAGTTGAGTAGGGCAGGAACCGATCTGTCTTCATATAAAAGATCCGATTCCAACAGCAAAAAATCTTTGGAAACAAGATCACGGGCTTGATACAGGGAATGCATGCTGCCTGTGGTTTCAAATTCTTTATTCGTAACATATCGAACACCGGGATAAATGTCTGCTAAAGCAGTTTGATATTTATCGCTGGCATGCCCTGTAACAATGATAATGTCGTGTATTCCTGCATTGGTCAGTCGACGCAGGGATTCAAGAATCAGGGTTTTTCCGCCAATTTCGAGCAGACCTTTTGGAGTATGTTCCAGAATCTCTTGTAAACGAGTACCCATTCCCGCTGCCAGAATAACTGCTGATTTCACCTTGCTCATCAAAAACCTGCTACATGTATTTTCGTAAATCCAACTGTAACCAATAATTCTTTTTTAATTAGCTGATAGGGCTCGAATCATTCGCTCTTTCACTTCGTGCGGCTTGATCTTGGGTCTTCCAAGATCCTTCGGTGATCCCTTTTTAATTCTCATGTGAATGAAGGTAGGACCGTTTGTGGAAGTGCAATCCGCCATTGCTTTTTCCAGGTCTTCGATACCATCTGTTGAGTAAACTTTTTTATATCCGCATGATTGGGCTATGGCTGCCATGGCAATATCTCCACTTACCGAAGCTTGACCGCCTGTCGAATCGTTTACTTCGTTATCCAATAGAATATGTAGATAGTTGTCGGGTTTGATAGAGCCGATTGTCGCCAGGTTGCCCATCCTCATTAGTGCCGCTGCGTCTCCGTCTAAAACTATCCAGCGTTTGTCTGCAGAGCACAGCGCTGCTCCTAAAGTAAAGGATGAAGCACATCCCATGGAACCAACCATGTATAAATGTCTATCGGAATCCTCTAAGGTGTATAATTCCCGACCGGCTTTTCCCGTGGTGGCAACTATGTAGTCGTTTTCCAGCTTGTGTTGCAAAACAACTTTGATGACATCGGTTCTTGTAGGCCTTTCGGTATATTTCTTTTTCAGATTTTCCGCAAATTCAACACTTCTTTCTCCAATGGGATTATCCGGCTTTTTTTGTTGTAGTTCCTGTGCTTCGATGGTTCCTTTTCTTAAGACGTAAGCAAACGGTTGCTTAGTATTTTCCATATACTCAATAGCTGCTTTCATGGAGGTTTCCAGTTCTTCCGGTTCTATTGGAAAATAGTCCCACTTTATTTTCATTGTTGAAAGCATCTGTTCGGTGATACATCCCATTAACTCATGTTGAGGTTCATCAGGAGGTCCTCCGGGTTGACCGCGGTGAGTCACAATCATCAGAAAAGGGAAGCGAAACGGTGAAACCAGTGAAGTCAATGGATTCACGGCGTTACCCAGTCCTGAATTCTGGAACATTACCACGCCTTTGCGCTTTAGCATTCCTGCTCCGCATACTATTGCCACTGCATCACCTTCATTTGTTGCCCCACAATAATCAATTCCCGGATCATCTATCACTGCATTTATTAAGGGTTTTAGATAAGAGCAAGGGGTTCCTGAAAAAAAATCGATTGAGTTCTGTTTGCAAATGGACAGAAATGCACTGGCTTTTATCATAGCTAAAACTCACTGGCTGAGGTTAAATCAGATATGTTATTTACATCTACCCAATGTCCTGAAATATATTGGATTTTTACTCTTGTGCCGCGGTCAATGAACCAGTTGATCATATCCCTGATATCAAGATCTTTGAAATTCGGGGTTTGCTTTTGTTCTTCCATATATTTCCGAGCCAGCAATGTACCTTCGGGTGAAAGCTTGAGTACTCCTATCCATTCTCCCTGGTAGCTCAAGTCTGGATGCGAGAAATCAACTCTTGAGGCATAAGCAGCTTTACCAAAATAGGACTGATTGTCCGGTTCTGATGCATAAACAAAATCGGACCTTGTTCTTCGAGTAGTGTCAAGTTTTGAATCGACTACAATCACAACTTCTTCCGAATCATCAATGGCAAATTGGAGGATATATTTTTTGAACAGGATGTCACCAAAAATTAGCAACGTTGTCTGGGTCAATTTGTCTATTGCCTTATAGAGAGATGAGAGCTGGCCGGTTGTTTCATATTCTTCATTTTGAATTTTATTCAAATTCGGGAGGTCTACTTTATCACTTTGATAACCGGTTACTACGGTGATATCCTTAATTTCATGATCGTAAATATGATTGATTATTCTAGACAATATGCTCTCTTTGCCAATCTTCAGCATCGTTTTTGGGATATCCCCTGTTAAATGGCCAAGAGCCTGGCCTCTCGATGCTGCGAGAATCACTGCGTTGATAGGTTTCTTTGCGGCTGTGCTCAGGTATCGTTTTTCAGCCTCAGCTATTTCCTGGTCATCCTGAAGCCTGAAGATCTCTTTCACAGGAACCACGGCATCTTCCACAGCTAATAAATTTTCCTCGGTGTGAATCTGTTGGGCGATTTCCTGCATTTTCTTTACCGCTCCACGAACCAAATGATTTGCCCATATAACAAGGGAAACGTTATTTTTCCGGAAATCTTCGGTAGGAGTGGTGTAATACTTAGTTGGAACAAGAACGATCGGTGAGCGATTGTCCCACTCCTTGATAAATGAAAAGACTTCGCTGCTGTTGCTTAACTTACTGTGAATTAATATTGCATCGGCTCCTGCCTGGCGGTAAGCTTCAGCTCTTATCAATGCCTCTTTTAATCCCCAGCCTGCAATAAATGCTTCAACACGGGCAACAATCAGAAAATCGTCATCAGACTGGCTGTCTTTGCCTGCCTTAATTTTGCCGCTGAATTCTTCGGTATCTGCCAGTGGTTGTTTATCACCTCTTAAAAAACTATTGGTTTTTGGGAATATCTTATCTTCAATGCAAACACCACCGACACCTCTTTGTTCGAGCTTTTTCACGAGACGGCGCATATTGTTAAAATTTCCGTAACCGGTGTCACCATCAAGCAAAATCGGAATCGTAGTGGCATCACTCATATATTCAATAATATCAAGTATTTGCGTCCAACTGGCTTCATTGTTATCTCGGACGCCTAAAGAAGCTGAGATGGATAATCCACTGCCCCAAATTCCCTTAAAGCCGGCCTCTTCAACAATTTTTGCTGACAGACCATTGTGAGCTTCCATGATAAATTCTAATGAAGGGCTTTCAACAATTTTTCTTAGCTGGGTTGTCTTTTTCATGATTTATCAATGCTTATGCGGGTATATGCCCATCGAATGGTGCTCATTGATTATTACCCGGAATTCGATATTTTGTTGTTACAAAAACATCGCTGAAATTAGGAAGTATTTACTTGTATAGTTTTATATTAGCTCTTGCTTGTTAAATCGGCCATCTTCTCGATTAAGTTACATCGTCCCAGGGAGACAGAATGCTTGAAAACAAATTTGATTACAAGAGGTTAGTTGTTTTTTTAACTGTTTTTGCAAAAGATGTAACGGAGATTGTGAACAGTCATATTTAAGTTCCTGTTTTAGTGACGCGACTCAGTTCTGAAGTCCAATTAAGATGAAAGAATGGCTAGCAATTCTCATGTGGGATTTCGAAAACTCCCTCCTCGAATCTCATGGTCCAAGTGGTGAAAAGCAGGACATCCAAAACAAAGATAACAAATGACCAATAAGCCTTTCAGCAAAACCAAACCAGTCGTTCTTATCGGTAGCGGCATGGCAGGATTGCTCTCAGCAAAAATCATTGCCAAGAAGCAACCGGTTGTTCTTTTAACAAAAAAAGGGATATGTGACAGCAACACTCAGCATTCCCAAGGGGGCATTGCAGCCGTTTGGAGCGACCTGGATTCATCGGATCTGCATATTAGAGATACGCTTGAAGCAGGAAGAGGTTTATGTAACAGGGATGCGGTCACTTTTCTTTCAAAAAACAGCAAGGAGTCGATAGGTAGATTGATCGAACTGGGTGTTTTTTTTGATAAGGATGCGTCGGGACAGTACAAACTGGGATTGGAAGGTGCCCACAGTCTGCCTAGAATCCTTTACGCGGGAGGGGATGCAACTGGGGCTGAAATACAGCGCGCCCTGGCTGAATCTGTAACAAACCATTCCAATATTTCTGTTTGTGAAGAATCACATGTCACAGAAATTGTCAATGAGGAGGGATTCATAGAAGGAGTGGTTTATTTTGACAAAAACGGAAACAGGGTATTTCTGGAGTGTGACCAGGTAATCCTGGCCTCCGGTGGAGCCGGGCAGATTTATCAGTATACCAGCAACCCTTCCACAGCAACAGGTGAGGGTAATATACTGGCTTACTCAGCCGGGGCAGAATTGACCGATCTAGAGTTTTTTCAGTTTCATCCCACTGGCCTTTGTATTGAGAATGTACCGAATTTTTTGATCTCCGAGGCTGTCAGAGGCGAAGGAGCAATCCTGAGAAACAGCTCAGGCAAGGCAATTATGGAAGGAATCCACCCGCTTAAGGATCTGGCTCCGCGAGATATTGTGGCAAGAACAATCGCGCGGGAAATGGGTAAACCAGACAATGAACAGGTTTATTTGGATGCCACGGCAATTAATCCGGATAAACTAGAAAGGCGATTTCCCACAATATACCAGAGTTGTCTGAGTTATAAAATTGATATCCGCAAAGATCCCATCCCAATTACACCGGTTGCACATTATATGATCGGGGGCGTGATCAGCGACCTGGGTGGAAGAACGACAGTGAAAGGTCTCTATGCTGTCGGGGAAACAGCCAGAACCGGAGTACATGGAGCGAATAGACTGGCAAGCAACTCATTGTTGGAATGTGCCGTATTTTCAATTCAAGCAGCCGAATCGATACAAAGGGATCAGAACCAAATACCGGAAATATGGGACAAAGAAAACAAATCTATTCTTCCGGGAAGTGATACCAGGGTTGTCGCGCCTACCTACTTGGAAAAAGATGAATTACGAAAAAATATGTGGAAACTTGCCGGGTTAGTCCGATGCAAAGAGTCCTTAATGCAGATGATCGACAAACTTTCTGATGTTCCATGGTCATTTGACGAGCCATTTAGCACGGACAAATTTGAATTGTATGCACTTAAAAACCTGGGAAGACTGATTGCCATATCGGCATTGCAAAGAGAGGAAAGCAGGGGCAGTCATTTTCGCACGGACTTTCCCAAGTCCAGAGATAACTTTCTTTATTCCATTAAACGTGTGTTTTACAGGGACAGACATTTTTTTACCTAACTATGAATCAAACTATAATTGATACAATCATCAAAACAGGTTTGCAGGAAGACTTAACCTGGGGAGATGTTACGACCGAGGAATTAATTGACGACCAGGCCCACAGCGAGCTGGTGTTATTGCAAAAGCAGAAAGGGGTGGTGGCTGGACTGGAGGTGGCACATCGTGTATTTCAATTGGTTGATCCGGCAATAAAATGGCAGTCTTTTGTGCAAGATGGAGATTTTTTGCAGGAAAGATCCAGGTTAGCCAAAATTGAAGGAAAATCTCGAAGTTTGCTTATAGCGGAAAGGGTGGCTTTGAATTTCATGCAAAGAATGAGTGGAATTGCTACACTGACACGTCTATTTGTGCTGAAAGCCAATCAATCCTCCAAACATGTCAAGGTACTGGATACCCGTAAAACAACCCCGGGATTGCGATACCTGGAAAAATATGCAGTCAGAATGGGTGGCGGCTTTAATCATCGGTACAACCTTTCCGATTCCGTTCTCATCAAAGACAATCACCTGGCAATCATGACTGCGAATGGCAAAGATCCGCATGTTTCCATCACTGAAATGAAAAAACGAATTCCCCATACGGTAAAAATTGAGCTTGAAGTCGATACTCTGGAGCAATTGAAATCCTTTTTGGATCTGGATATCGATACCTATCTGCTCGATAACATGAGCTGTCAACAATTGTCAGAAGCTGTTTCCATAATAAATGGACAGGCTTTTTCCGAAGCTTCCGGCGGTATTAGTCTGGATAATATTGCAGAAGTAGCGGCAACCGGAGTTGATTTTATCTCAGTCGGTGCCCTGACTCACTCTGCACCCTCCCTCGACATAAGCCTTGACTCTGCCTGATAAGTCCTGATCAGTCAGATATTCTTCCAACTCCATATCAGAAATTGGGGATTTTTTTCAGGTACAATGCCTGTAAAAAATCCTAAAAGTTTGATTACTTTCAATCCCTTTTTGGATAAACTTACCACGGGTTTATCATTTTTGCGGTTTATCAAGGAGGCATGGTTTGTTCGCATCGGTAACTTGATTGTTCAAAGGTTAAAGCCAATTTAATTTCAACCGGGAGGAGATATGACATCAATAATGTCAGTTGCTTACGTCCTTATTTCTGTTAAGCCGGGGACAGCCAGAGATGTGTATAGCAAACTTGAAAACTTGAGGAGTATTCAACAGGTTGATGCTGTCACCGGTCCATATGACTTTAAAGCGACTTGTAATATCAATGCTTCTGAATTGCTCTTCTTGCTCTGTTATTAATTCACAAGCAACAACACCTATCAATAAATCCTGCAATAGAGTTGTTGGCTCACTTTGATTGTACTTTTTTTCAGGTACGGTCAATTCCTGGTGCATGTTTTCAGTCAGATTTCAATTTTATTGGTGCATTACGGTCAAGGCTGGTGGCGGAAGAGAAGATCAACTTGACGACGCCGTTGTGGTGAAGATACATTCATCCAAGTATTTTAATATCTTCCCAGGAGTCTTAATGAAACCAAAACCAGATAGTTTTTCATCGATCAGGCATAAACCGGTTGCAATATTTATTGCTTCACTGTTAATAGTCTTTTTTTCTGTCGCTCAACATGCATTCGCGTACGAATTCAGCGATGTTCGTAACTCTTTGGTCAGAGATTTGGAGAAGTGGCAGGGATATGCCTCAAGAAATAAAATTGCGGTTGTTTTCAACAACGAAAACAGGGAGCAAATCAAACAAAACTACAATCTCGTTGGGATTAAGAGGGATCTATCTCACGAATTGTTAAAAAGCTTCGATGTAGCAGACCCCATTATTGTTCAGGAGATTATAAAATCCAACAAACTGGAATACCGTCAAATAGCCGATGAGAAATCGGTATTGAGTCAGTTTGCAGACAGGTCAAATAGTGTTCACGTCCTTTTGGTCGATTTGCAACCCAAATCTAAAATATTGATCGCTGAATTCAGGTTGATGAACCGGGATTATTCAAGAATTTCCAGTGTAATAACTGAAATTCCCCAAAATGTTACAACTCCCACTGTTTATGAAATTGAAGAAGACACCGAACCGGAAGATTCGGGAACATCATTCTTTGATTCTTTTGGAGGTGGTTTCGGTGCTAGCAAATTTACGGCAGGCCAAAACGACTCATGGATCTATTTTTCGCCGACAGCTCTGCTCAATCCGGAAATCAATGCTTTGCATCTGGCATTGTGGTTTAAGGATATCGGCGAAGCCGATGTTCAAGTTGTCCGGTTTCGTTATCAACTAAAATTACTGGAACTGCTTCAGTTTGGTGTTCAGACCTACTCAATTGCGGAAAAAATGAATTCGGAAGCCGATGAACCTAATCAGGATAAAGAATCAGGGCTCCATTCCGCCTATGCTTCCCTGAAATTTTTAATGATTGACGATACGGTGCTTCCGGTAAACATATCCCTTGGAGCGCGCAGAAGAGTTTATTGGGATGAAGACAATACCGACTTCAGATCAAGGGATCAGATAGATAAAACATCAGAACCGGAAGAATATGAGGATGCCGAGGAAGTTGATGAAAACAATGACAGGTATAATACCCTAACCCTACAGGCCATGGTAACAGGCAAACTGGATAACCTGGGTATTTTATATAATGTCTATCTGGATAATCAAACCATTGTAACGGGTGTTAAGTATGTTGTGATTCCGGAAATCAAACTTTTCGCGGACAATATCTACTATTATCACAAAGATCCCAATGTTCTTTCCGATTCTGCTGCCGGAATTCAAATCTATAATTCATACGGGTCAGCAGATCTGATGTACCAGTTTGAAACCAAGCAGATTCAACTGGCGCTGAATGTAGATTTTTAGATGAATTGCAGACCTTGCAAGTAACTACCGTTCATGACAGGCGACCTTGTACGGTCGCCGGGGTACTTCGGATTACAATTCGTCAACCACCTCTCTTCATTGCTTTTTTTCTCTGCAAAGTCCCGAATAAATCATGAGGCTGAGCATCCTTGTGTTAATACATTCCTTCTCTTCACTTTTTGAGCATATTCTTATAGGTTTATCTGTAGATGTTACTGATTGAGCTGAAACCTGCCTAGTGCCCGAACGAAAACTAATTTAACCCATGCCAATAAAAGTTTTAAAAGCAGTTTGGCACTTCGAAGTTTCGTGCTTTCAGCAGTCAGCGATCAGCTCTCAGCCTGTTTTTGTTTGTAATTGTAATGTTTTAAGCTGAACGCTGAGAGCTGACGGCTGACAGCACGTAAAACTTCAAGCTGAATTTCGGTATCTAGCACAAAGCCGGATAAGGGTTTAGCGACTTTTCGTTCAGGCACTACCTAGAGATTCGATCAGGGATAAACCTCGTTTATCATCATCTACAGACATTCAATTAACATAATCGCAATACATACCCAAGGCAGCATTGAAAAATATTATTATCGGCACCAGCGGTCATATCGATCATGGCAAATCCGCGCTTGTGAAAGCGTTAACTGGCATTGATCCGGACAGGTTCGAAGAAGAGAAAAAAAGAGGTATAACAATTGATATCGGGTTTGCCCATTACAATTGGCAAGATCGGCTGAATATCTCATTTATCGATGTGCCGGGTCATGAGAGGTTTGTTCATAATATGCTGGCTGGAGTTGGCGGAATACACATTCTGCTTTTGGCAATAGCTGCAGATGGCGGGGTTATGCCACAAACTAAGGAGCATCTCCATATCTGTGATTTGTTAGGTATAAAAAATGGGATTGTCGTGTTGACCCGATGCGATCTGGCTGATGAGGAAATGGTGGAACTGGTTGAAGAGGAAGTCAGTGAACTGGTTCAGGGCACCTTTTTGGAGAACAGCCCGATCATCAAAACCTCAGCTATTAAGGGAACCGGTCTGCCTGAGCTACAGGAAGAAATTGCCAGAATTGCTGATTCTCTGGAAGAATCCACTGCTTTTGCCACGTTTCGGCTACCCGTTGATCGCTGCTTCTCGCTTAAGGGATTCGGCACGATTGTTACGGGAACTGTTCATAGCGGTAAAGCCGGGTTGGAAGATAATCTAATGCTTTACCCTCAAAAGGAGTCCCTGCGAATTAGAGGGTTTCAAGTTCATGGTGAAAAAGCAGGACAAATAAAAACCGGTCAGCGTTCAGCAATCAATCTTACAGGTTTGCAAAAGGATCAGATCGACAGGGGGAATCAAATAGCCTTTCCGGGACATCTAGTCAATACCAGCGTGATCGAAGTTGAACTGAAAATAATTCCAGATAAAGCCGGTGTTCTCAAAAACAAAAGTAAGTTGCGATTTTTCAGCAACGCACAGGAGGTGACCGGTCGACTGTATGCCGGTGACGAGTTTGATCCTGAAAGCACTGAAATGCAGTTTGTGCAACTGAGACTGGAATCTGAAATCAGCTGTCGTTATGCGGACAGATTTATTATCAGGAGCCTTTCTCCAATGCATACCATTGCTGGTGGAAGGATTATTGCGCCTTTTGGGAACCGTTCGCGAAAGAATAAACACAGACTGCAGGAATCTCTTAAGGGACTGGCTTCCCAGGATGAAACCCAACGAATTCAGGAGGCTGTATTTTTGTCCGGAACCAAAGGTATTATGGCCGACCAGATGGTGCCGCTTGTCGGCAGCTCTCAAAAAACGATTCAAAAATCATTGCAGGCGCTGGCAAGTCGGAGCGAGGTTGTATCCATAAACAATGAAAAGAAAAAATACCTGCATGTGTTCCACAACAAACGTCTGGCAGGATTTTTCGTCAGAACTCTCAAAGCATTTCACAAAAAGAATCCGGAAAAACCTGGCGCGATGGGTCCGGACTTTTTTGGCAAAATGAGCTTGACATTTTCTCATCAAGAGGTGATTTCATCCCTAAACTGGGCTGTTAAGCAGAAATTTGTCGCACAAACGGACAATGTTTATCATCTGCCTGGATTTGAAGGTGGAATGAACGAAAAACAAAAAAAAATAAAGGAACATATTCTGGCAAATTTCCGCCAAATGGGATTTCAACCTCCTGGAGTTGTGAACCTGGCCAAGGAGCTGGCGGTTGATCAAAAAGATGTAGAGAAGATATTAAAGATTGGGCAATCGGAGAAATGGGTCATCAAAGCGAAAGATGATTTGTGGTATCTTCCTGAAACTATTGATGATATTAAAAAAAGTTTGCTGGGCTATTTTTCTTCCAATGAAACATTGACAGTTGGAGATTTTAAAGAGTTAATTGGTGTATCCAGAAAACATGCTGTAGGTTTATTAGAATATTTTGACGGTCAGCACCTGACCAGAAGAATTGAAAACCACAGGGTGTTGCATAAAGAACAATAAGTATTATCAGACTTATTCATTTACCCAAAAACTGACTTATCCCCGGAACTTTGACTAATGTCCCTGGTAATTTTCGTTTCTCAAAAAACGGTTATCCTATCCAAATATAACCTTGAGTTTCGTTTCAACCCGCCAGCGCCAAATCTCACCAAGGCTGCGTTGGGGGCTTACCAGCTTCTAAAACAATCGGAAGTTCTGCAAACCGAATCTTCAAGAGATCAGAAAGACGAGGTAATCACACTTCTCAAGCATTACGGACAAGCCCTATACAATTCCATAGTTCCCGAACAAAGTAGATCCCAGGTTTATAAAGCAGGGGGTATCTTTATTTATTCCCTGGAAAAAGACATTGTGGATTTACCATGGGAATTAATGTACGACGGCGCATCCTTTTTTGCCTTGACACAAGGTGTGATCAGAATCCACAAGTCGGATGCCATACCTACCGAAGAATCTTCGGTTTACATGTTTCCTTCGCTAAGGCTTTCCTTAAATTCCTATCTGCCCTTTGACCAGCAGGAAGTCAACCCGCGGTTTAGTGCCTATATTGAGGAAATTGCGGCAAAA
Source organism: SAR324 cluster bacterium (assembly GCA_028282825.1). Taxonomy (GTDB): domain Bacteria; phylum SAR324; class SAR324; order XYD2-FULL-50-16; family XYD2-FULL-50-16; genus JAHJTV01. The sequence goes on along the minus strand of JANQGZ010000036.1, from coordinate 137,427 downwards.
GCGGTACCCAAATCTCCTTTGATTGATCTGAAAGTCAACGGTAATGCCAGTAGAACGTCAATTTCGCAGTCATTGGATCAATCCCCAAATATTTTCTTTTTTACGGGTTACGACTCGGAAGAAGGTTGGATACTTGAGCCGGACAGCGAAAATCCCGGTTCCTACGGTTGGACTGTTACGGAGCTTAAACCCAAATTGATGAAAGCGGTGAAAGACGGATTGAAAATGGTGGTTTTACAAACCTCTTTTCTGCTAAATCAGCCAAACACCATTCGCCGCAGTCCAATACGTTTCTTTTTTGATTGCGGAGTTCCCTATGTCATAGCTATTCAAGGGAGGCTAGCCAGAAAAAGGCTTTTGGAATATCTTAACATATTTTTGCTGAATCTGGTCCGGGAAGAAAACATTTCAAGAGCACACAGGCTGGCAATCAATCATATTCAAGCTACTTTGCCACTTAGTTGGGATTGGTCCTGGATTCGCTTTCATATCAACCAGAAGATTTTAGAATCGGCATCCGAACAGCCTCTTCCGCCTTTTCATTTTAATCGTTCGATTGACGCAGAAACAGCAATAGAAACCGCATATCCTTACAAACATTACCTTCCTCATAGAAGGTTTTACGGAAAGTATTCCGTATTACACAGCTTAACCGAAGCGATCAATGCAGCTGGTTCGAAGAAGATAATCTGTTTACGTGCTGCAGATGGACAGCCTATCGACAGTTACCTGGGAGAATGGTTAAGACGGGCTGTAACGAAACAATTAATAGCCATATCTACCACATATTACCAGCGCTGGGGCATGAGCTCTGAAACAAGTGCTCGACTTCAATCATCTAAATTCGCAAAATTGTTTTCATTTCTTATCAAAGAACACCAACTGGTTAATCACTTTGAAAAAAGCCTGATTTCGCAAAACCAGGTTGATGTTCCGAAACAGTCCCAAAAACTATTACTCGTTTATACACCACCTGAGAAGCCTGATCATGAGTTTGATAACTGGATTGGCAGCAAACAAAATGAAAACTGGCAGATTTTCTATATTTATGATCAAACCTTTTGGACAAGGCACGGAACAGTCAAGATTGATTTGGCAAAAACAGGTCAGGTGCAGGTTATCAACAGTTTTGAAGATAGTCTCCCCGAGAAATGGATCGATTTGGTAGAATCAGATTTTCCTTCCTGCATGGAAGATGTGGCGCTGCTGAATATCTTGAAGCAATCCGGCGATTCTGAGCTTATTAACTATGTTGATAGATCAGTCTCGTTGGATCAGCTCTATAAAAAAGGATTTGAGACCGTTTTAGCAGATCTGGCAGTTAACAGGTTAAAATTATTCGTTTATCTGTTTTTGATGCGAATAGCATGTCCAAAAGATCTATTAACAGGGATATTAAGCGTCAAAGGTGTAGAGCAGGATATAAAACACCTCTATGATGGCCATTTAATAGAAGCAAACCTTGAATTTGACATGTTTTGGATACCGGCTCATCTATACCATCACGTCCAAAGGCTGAACCTGGTTCCCAAAAAGACTTTGTTGAGCATGGGGCAAGAGTTGCTGCAACAGCTTATAGCATACCAAAAAGATAATTTTAGCCAATTGCGTTACATTGAATCCGGCTTTCAGTATTGCTTATTGCACTTGGTTCAGTTAGATGACCTGGAATACCCGCTGCAACGAAATCTTCAGTTTGGTAAAAAGCAAACCCGCAAGTTCCAAAATGCTTTCAGATATGCACAAAACATGGTGACCAGTCTGGAACTGGCTTTGAAAACCCGTAAAGGTCATCTGATTCAGAAGGCGATGTTTTCATTGGTGGAAATCCTGGAAGAGTTACCTTATGAAAAGGAAACCATTGCCATTTGTGACTGGCTGATGAAGATTGAAAAAAAGCATAGAAACTGGCCGTTGGTTTCGGAAATACAAACTCGCATGGCTTCCATTTTTGCAGCATTAAACAAAAAGGAAAAAGCCATTGGGTTGATTTCCTCAGCTTTAAAACTGAACAATGATATTAAGAATTTTGCCGGAAGATACAAAAATCTAATTTCCATTGCCCTGCTCCTCCTGGATCTGGGCGAGTATGACAAATTGAACAAATTGCTGACTTCGGCCAATTTCGACATGTCCCTCCTGAATAGGGAGGATGTTGCAAGATTATGGCTGATCGACGGCCATATGCTTTACCATAATAAAAAATTGAAGGAAGCCGAATCGTCTTTCAACAAAGTGATCAACCACACTTCACTTTCTGTGGCGGACAGTTTGCTGGCCAAGACCTATCTGTATTTGGCAGAAATTCACAACAACCGTGGTGATTATGCAGCTTATGTTAAAAACCTGAAAAAGGCATTGGACTTTGTGCAGGCATCCGGAGATCAGGAAAAAACGGCGGCATTGCACGAAGAACTCTATGAACTTTTAATCTCACAAGATGAAGTCCGAGAAGCCGTGTCACATCTTGAATGGCTGTATTATTTTTACCGTGAAAACGGAAACAAGGCTCAAATCCGCAAAGCAGCAGATTTATTGGGAGGGCTCTACTTCAAAATCGGCGAACATGCCAAATCGACAGAGTTGTATTCTGTCGCTCAAGGCATTTGATTTCAACGGAGTTGGGATCTGCTGCTGAATATTATATAAATTTGAATTCACTTAACTGATAACACGTTCAAAACCGGAATAAAAGCACGTGTTTAAAAGGAAGGTAAGGCTAAATCAAACCCCAAAATGTGTGTTATTTAGTTATAGTAAAAAACAATAGTTTTCATATTTCTAATCCTAACGTCAATTAATATGCTGAAATTTTAAGCTTTTATTCTCATGGCAACTAATTTTAAACAGATCGAAAAAATAATGGTGGATCAGGATTTTACCCCTGATCAAATCGAACAGTTTGGTGACCTTTACAACCGGTTTACAGCCGAAAAGGACAACAAAATTGACTGGCAAAATATAACGTCTCCTGCAGAAGATTCAATTCAAAATTATGATGATCTGGATGACATCGATAAAGATGAGATTCCGGAAATGCTGTCAAAGCTGACGGTTTGTAAGTTAAACGGTGGTTTGGGAACTTCCATGGGCTGTGTTGGACCCAAATCTGCCATTGAAGTGAAAAACGGACTTAGCTTCCTGGATCTTATTGTGGATCAGATTCTCTCTCTGAATCAGACATATGGCTCGGATGTTCCCCTTGTGTTGATGAATAGCTTTAATACAGACCAGGATACGCAGAAGATTATTGGTAAATACAACGGTATGTTGCCCATCTATACTTTCCAGCAAAACAAATTTCCCAGGTTGAGAACAGACTCGCTTCTACCCTTGTCCAAACAGAAATATGGACAGCGATGCAACTACCCTCCGGGTCATGGGGACTTCTATCAAAGTTTGGCGAATACAGGTATTTTGGACCAATTGATAAATGCAGGTAAAAAATACATGTTTATTGCCAATGTGGACAACCTGGGGGCTTCAGTCGATCTCAAAATCTTAAGTCTAATGCACAAAACCGGTGCGCCATTCATTATGGAAGTTACAGATAAAACCAGGGCTGATGTCAAAGGGGGAACACTGATCAAGACCCAAAGTCAGGATTTACGGTTGCTTGAAATAGCCCAGGTTCCCAAAAACCATCGGGAAGAGTTCAAAAGTGTCAAAAAATTCAAAATATTCAATACCAATAACATTTGGATTAACCTGGTTGAACTGAAGAAAAAGCTTCAAAGCAACAAGCTACACCTGGATGTCATCGTTAACCGCAAAAACCTGGATCATCTTCCTATCATACAACTGGAAACGGCAATTGGTTCCGGAATTAACAATTTTCAGGGCAGCCTGGCTGTAAAGGTTCCGAGGGTGAGATTTGTCCCGATTAAAAAAACAGATGATTTGTTGTTAGTTCAATCCAATCTGTTTGTTTTTGAAAACGGGGTTCTGGAAAAGAATCCGGATCGCCAATTTGGCGGTATTCCTTTGATCAGGCTTGGGAACCAGTTTCAATCCGTGGAAGAATACCAGAATCGATTCGAATCGATCCCTGATATTCTTGAACTTGATTTGTTAACGATTGTCGGCAATGTGTTTTTTGGCAAAAACATAACATTGCGAGGAAATGTAATTCTTGTTTGCGAACGAGGGGAACTTCACCTGCCGGATAATTCCTTAATCGAAAACAAGGTTCTGACCGGAAGCATCCAGGTAGGAGAACTGTAGACCAAGAAGTCGATGAAGATTGACATGAGCCCGAAAGCTATAACTCAACGGTTGAAAAAAACCAGCGAGTTGAGAAGGCTTTGCTTTGCCTTAGGAGGAGAAAGGCTAAAGGAAAAATTATTGTCAAAACAGAACAGGATAGTTTTCGTTAATGAAGACTCGGCAAGGTATGACAAAGACAATCCGAATGATCAAAAAAAACAAGGGAGCAGCTAACTTAGAAGATGTCTCCATTCACATCCGTATACCAAGTATAAAGCACAATTATCCACATCAATACACAACAGATTAACGCTACAAAGACTGCAGCACTGGCGCAGTCCTTGGCTTTTTTGGCGAGTTCATGAAACTCCTCGGTGATAAGATCTGTTAACGCCTCGGCTGCTGAATTCAGCAATTCAACAATCAGCACTAAAAACATACTGACCAATAAAATCATGCGAAGAGAAAGATCCACAGGGATTACGGCAGCCAAAGGAAAAAGAACGATACCTGCAACGACTTCCTGCCGAAATGCCTGCTCATCTTTCCAACTGGTTATTAATCCATAAACTGAGTATCGGACAGCATTGATGAGTCTGGTAATTGGATTTTTGGCGGATCCTTTCATTTGTTTATCATTCAATTTTGTTCATATTGCATTTTCCAGTCATAGAATTTTGTAGAGCCATTCTAATGGGACTTATATAGCACTTGTCAAGCCGGATTTATCTGAAGTCAACGAGTTTACAAATATTTATCATTTCTTCCTAACTCTCTTTTTCAGAAGCGTATTGGTATTGAGTGTTCAAGCTTTGCGCTTGGCGATTAATTTCTGCCGTGCTAAATATCAAAGACATTAACCAATTCGAATCACCATCCGATGACGGAAAAACTTATAGCTGATTATGACCACAAAAAACCAATCAAAAGTAACAATAGATGTTCCCCTGGCTGCCACATGGAAAGATGGGGAATTAATTCTTCTTGATCAAACCAGGCTTCCGAATGAAGTTGTTGAAGAGAAACAGGAAACCGTAGAACAGGTTTGGGACTCCATAAAAAAACTCAAGGTCAGGGGAGCTCCGGCTATTGGTATTGCAGGAGCATATGGCTTGCTTGTTGCGATCAAGAATCATACGGCAAAGCCACAAAGCGATTTCTTAGAATTTATTGAAAAGCAGGCAGCTTACCTTGATTCCGCCAGACCTACCGCGGTGAATCTGGGATGGGGATTAAAGCGGATGATGAATAAGGCAAAGAGTGTCACTGTTTCCGATTCAAAACAGCTTTATGATATTTTGGTGGAAGAAGCTATTCAAATTCATCAGGAGGACATCGATTGTTGTCAACAGATCGGTCGAAATGGTGCATCGTTGATTGAAGACGGAATAGGCGTGTTAACTCATTGTAATGCTGGAAGTCTCGCCGTTTCTGAATTGGGAACAGCCCTGTCACCTATGTATGTGGCGCACGACCAAGGGAAAAAGTTCAAGGCGTATGCAGGTGAAACCAGGCCCTTGCTTCAAGGAGCCCGATTAACTTCCTGGGAATTGCAACGAGGCGGAGTGGATGTGACACTTATTTGTGACAGCATGGCGGCTCATTTCATGTCCAAGAAGAAAATTCAATTGGTCATTGTCGGTGCGGACAGGGTTGCCGCTAACGGTGACGTTGCCAACAAGATTGGAACCCTGGGTGTGGCAATTCTGGCAAATTATTACAATGTCCCGTTTTATGTTGCATGCCCTTTCTCAACTATTGATCTCTTTACTCCCACTGGGGATGAAATTCCAATTGAGGAGCGTGACCGCTATGAGGTGACCCATTTTGGAGAAAAACCAACAGCGCCTGAAGACATTTTAGTAGGAAATCCCGCGTTTGATGTCACTCCCCACCACCTGGTAAGAGGAATTATAACTGAAAAGGGAATTATATCCCCACCCTACGAGCAAAATCTGAAAGATACCTTTGGTTAAAGACCGTTAATTTCAAAAGATGCAAGGCCATTTACCGACTGTCTGTTGTAAGATCACGATAAAAAATCCTTACAGCAGACAGCACCACGGAATTTTTTATGGTTAAGGTGCCCTGGATTTTCAAAGGAAGAGGAAGGTCTTTATTAATTGGAGATTTTAATAGTCTGGCTTTAAATCCTATGTCGGTTATCTCGTCTATTTCAGCATCCTTAAACCCTAAATAAATCTCCGAAATAGGAAAAAAGCATTTGTATATTGCTTCTTTTAGAGAAAAAATAATTTTTATATCCCGGTTTACTTCTTCCCTACCTTTCAGCCATTTTTGGATTTCAAACTCGGTTAGTACCTGCCGACAAATGTTTGATTTAATCTCCCGATTTAAATTCTCCATATCTATTCCAATTCCGACCAAACCGCTGCCCTGCTTGCAGAGAATTGCGGCTGCATATCCGGCACCATGGCTAATGCTGCCGACAATTGAAAACGGCCATTGAGGAGATCTGTTTGGCGACCTTAAAACTGGTAGGCCGGGTAGCTTTGCTTTTTGCATGGCCATTTGAGCACACCGCCTGGCTGTGATAAACTCATCCCTACGTTTTGAGGCCTTAAATTGAGCAGCAATTTCAAGCTCTTTGGGATGGATTTCTGTTGCACGCTCGGAAACCTTTTCATAATGAAAATAACATTTATCGGGAAACGGATTTGAAAACATGGTTATTAAAATACTGATCGGGTTGTCTTTTCATAATTATTACTGTGATAATCAATCTGCCATCTGTTCCATTGTTCTTCAATCTCAAAGCTACAACAAGGTCAGTAATGAAGCGATTCAGTTTATCTTGCTTTGAAGTCTTTTGTAGCGTTCTGAAATTAAAAGGTTTATATTTGATGTGATGACTGTGAAAAAATAAGTCAGACGTATCCTTCAGCAATTGAAGTGCCAAAGAATTTGTGCTTTATAAGTTCACCATTGTTTTATACACTCTTGTATGATAGTAAAAAACGCATACTGCTGCAAGAATCCCTCAATTATAGGGATTGATGTTCTATTAACTGAGATGCACGAAGCTTAGATAGAAATGATCTATGGCCAATAGTTATAGTCGTCGATAGAGGTGCATTGAAAAAAGGACGAATTAAATTCGATTGACCGGCATCTTAAGATACGAATTGTTTTTTGGGGTGACAGATTTCGTAACAACAGATTGGATAAGAGAATACAAGAATTTCTAAAGGAGTAACCGACCAAATGGAACATTTACCGACAGTCGTAGATTCAAGCCTGGAAAGCACTCTTCGCTACGTTACCTTCAGTATCGGTGAAGAACTGTTCGGTGTCGACATCATGTGTGTTGAAAGCATCATACCGCCCCAAACAATTACCGAGGTTCCTCGCACACCGGATTATTTTTTGGGGATTATCAACTTGAGGGGAGATGTAATTTCAATTATAGATATGCGCAAACGGTTTGGTTTGGAGCCTATGGAAGAAACTCCGGATACCCGGATTGTGGTTATACTCACCAATGGAATTCTAGTGGGAATGCTGGTAGACAGGATTGCCTCCATAGAAAGCATGGCGGCTGGCAAACTGCAGAAAGCTCCACCAATGGCTAAACTGGAACATAAGAAGTTCATTTCCAGTTCTTTCAAACTTCCCAACGAGAAGATTCTTCTCACCCTGCATCACCAGAAACTGATAGATGATAAGGATTTTGTGGTTGAAGGAGAGATAAAATTCAGCCAGGAAATTGTCGAAACCGGCTCCAAGTCCAGGGATAGCTGGGTAAAAGAAATTCCCCTGGTCAGTTTTAAAATCGGTGAAGAGCACTATACCTTGGAAAGTAAGTATGTTGAGGAAATTATATTTATTCCTGAGCTTACCGAAGTACCTGATATGGAAGATCTGGTTGATGGGATTTTTTATCTCAGAAACTCGGTAGTTCCTGTTGTCAGGCTTGGAGAAAGACTGGGGAGCGGTAAAATGACAGTGACCCCGGACAGCCAGGTAATTATTATTAAGCGAGATCTTTACGGCATCAAGCTGGGATTGATAGTGGACGATATCAGCGAGATCTTTTTTGTACTGGAAGATGAAATTGTCGGATCGCCAATAAACATCAACAAAGCCCAAAGCGAGCAATTAAAAGGTGTGTTTAAATTCAGGAGAAATGATGAAAGCCTCATCATCATGCTGTTGGAATTGGAGAAATTGTTCACTGAGATTGAACTTAACCAGCTCAGAGAACTGGAATATTCCACGGAGCTTGAAGAAACCGAACAGATTGAACGAGAATCTACAGTTGGTATTTTGGAGTTCATAGTAGCCGATGAGCGTTATGCAATTAAGGTAGCGGACACAAACGAGGTCATCAAAGTGATAAAGACTGTACCTGTCCCTAAAGCACCTCCCTATATTAAAGGAATTATTAACCTGCGAGGAGATGTTATCTCAATTGTAGAGGTAGGTCTGCTGGTTGATAGAAAAAGAAGAAAACTCACCAAAGACGCAAGAATACTCATTGTCAAGGCTGGTAAGGAATCTGCGGGTTTGTTGGTTTCGAAGGTACTGGGGATTCGAAAGGTTTTGCTGTCCAGCTTTGAACAACCTTCCGATTTGATCAAACAAAAAGGCAATATTTTTATTGAAGGTATTGGGAAGATTGATGAATCGGACGATATCGTGGTCCTGATGGACATCGAAACCACTCTGCTTCAAGCACAAACACTGGAAGAAGACGAAGAGGAACTGGAAGAAATTCGCCGGGAATTGGAGTTCCTTGAAGAGGAAGATGAAAAAGCACAGCTGGCTTATGAACAAAAGGCACATGCGCAAATTAGCATGGATTCATGAGATTCAAGGCACTAGTCGTTGATGATTCCGCTTTTATGCGGACTGAAATAAAAAAGATCCTTGAACTGGACCCTGATCTTGAAGTTATTGCAACGGCGCAAAATGGTCAGGAGGCGCTTCAACTGGTCAAAGAGCACCAACCGGATGTCGTCACCATGGATATCAACATGCCGAAAATGAATGGTTTGGAAGCATTGAAGCGGATCATGCAGGAGATGCCCTGTCCGGTTGTGATGGTTAGTGCTTTAACAAGTGATTCAGCAGATGAAACAATAGAAGCTTTGGCAGTCGGGGCGTTTGACTTTTTTCAAAAGCCTTCCGGATCAATTTCCCTGGATATTGCTTTGCAAGCGGATATCATTCGCAAAAAAGTCCGTATTGCGGCACGTTACAAGCGAAGACTCCGAACCAAGAGCAAAGCCTGGCGGAAAATTGAAAAGAAAACCAAAGTCATAGAGAGGATTAAACAGTCGTTAAACCGTTCAAGACATGAGAGGCTTGCCACCCCTTCATCGATAGTGGCAATTGGCGTTTCAACCGGCGGTCCCAGGGCATTGATGTCAATTTTGCCTGCCCTGCCTTCAGATTTTAAAGGCAGCGTTATCATTGCTCAACATATGCCTGAGAAGTTTACCTATTCCTTCGCCAACAGGTTGGATGGAATTTGTGCCTTAAAAGTCAAAGAGGCTGAAAACGGCGAGGCCATACAAAATGGTGTTATTTACATTGCTCCCGGGGGTAGGCATCTTAGGGTAATGAAACATTCGGACGCCTATCACGGAATTGAGGTCGTCAATCAGCCTGTAAATAGTCTTTATATACCCTCAGTCGAGGTTTTATTCCGGTCTTTATTGGAAAATGCCGGTAACCAGTGGCTGGGAGTTATGTTGACAGGTATGGGAAGTGACGGTGCCCAGGCATTAACTGATTTGAGGCACATTGGGGGCCATACCATTGCTGAAGCAGAAGAAAGCTGCGTGGTGTTTGGCATGCCCAGGAAAGTGATCGAATTGGAGGGAGCTGAATTCACATTGCATCAGGATAAGATTGCAAGCAAAATTGTTGAATTAATTGGGAACTCTGTATGCCATTAGAAATAGCTCAAAATTTGACGTTTGATGAACTTGTCCCGATCAGGGATTTGATTGCGGATGCCAGCGGGCTGTTCTTTGATGAAAAGAAGTTCTATTTCATTGAAAAGAGGATAGCCAAACGGATCAAAGCAACGAATACACAATCTCCACGTAACTATTTCAGACTATTGAAACTGGGTGGAAACAGTGACGAGATGAAAGAGCTGATCGCTTCTCTAACCACAAACGAGACCTATTTTTTTCGCTATCTTCCCCAATTGGAATCTTTTGCCGAAGAAGCCCTTCCCATGGTGTGCAAAGCAAAAAGAGCCAGAAATGACTACATCTTAAATATCTGGAGCGCTGGTTGCTCTTCCGGCGAAGAACCCTACACTATCTATATCCTTCTTAAAGAGCACTTGGAAGATTTTTCAAAATGGAAAATCAACCTGTTTGCCACAGATATTGACCATAAAGTGCTGGAAAAGGCAAGACGTGGGTTATATGAAAAGCGAGCTGTTAAGGAGGTTTCTCCAAAAATTCTTGGCAAATACTTTTCCTGCAACGAATCAAGATTTCATATCAATGATGATGTAAAGGACAATGTACGGTTTGATTATTTGAACCTGATGGATCGCAAAGCTATTCGGTCCTTCAGTGATATGGATTTTGTATTTTGCCGAAATGTCCTTATTTATTTTGATGATAAAGCCAGAAAGCAGGTAATAAATTCGATCTACGATTGTCTGGCACCAGGTGGATTTATTTTCCTGGGACACTCGGAATCGGTAGGAAAAATCAGCGCAACCTTTAAGCTGATCAAACTAAAAAAATCTCTGTCATATCAAAAATAGATGGATTAAACTGATTTAATTGATTTGGTCTTTTTGTTGCTTAGTAGGAGGGACGTAAAAATCAAAACCCTGAAGATTATCAGCGGGATATTTTTTGAAACTTAGCTCTGATGCAGAATGGATAAGCACCGAAATCTTGGAATTAACAGTGCCGTTCAAAAATTAATTGAAGACCTGCAGCACGAGGATGAAAAAGTTCGCAGGTACGCAGCTGAAGACCTTGGTTATGAAAAAGTGACTGAAGCTATTCCTCACCTTGTAAAAGGATTGGAAGATCAGGCGATCTCTGTTTCAGAAGCCTGTGCCGATGCTTTGGTAAAAATCGGTGGAGAACAGGTGGCAGAGCAGATAGCTCCCGCTTTGGCTACGGAAAATGTAAGGCTTCGCAACCACGCATCGGAAATAATGAATCTCCTTGGAGAACCGGCAGTTCCTGTTCTGGCGAACCTCATGGAATCTGATGATCACGATGTTCGCATGTTTGCCATAGATAACCTGGTTTACATATCCAGCAAAACAAGTGTGAACATACTGGTTAAGGCACTTAATGATGAAAATTTGAATGTGGCAGCAGCGGCAGCAAACGGTTTAGGGAAAGTTGGGAACGACGAACATCTTGAAATACTGGAAAAGTATCTGGATTCGGAAAACTGGATGAAATGCGCGGTACTGAGCGGCATGGGCAGCCTGGGAAATAAAAAAGCCATTGATAGCATTTTGCCGCTGATACAGGAAGATGATTTGATGATAAAGATGTCGGCTATTCAGGCATTATCCAAACTGGCTGACAATACTATTCTCCCGGAACTGTTAAATCTTCTCAAAGAAGAGTCCCTGGAGTTGTTCGGCACCGAAACACTCAATGTAATCTATGAGATCATCACGTCATACCCGGATGTAGACTATTCGCATCTATTTGATGATAAATTGATAGAAGCGATGATGCGGTTGACAACTATGGGTGATATTGGTTGCCGGTTGAAGGCTATCGAAATTTTGGGTTTTTCCAAAAACCAAAAAATAGTGTCTGCCCTGATCGATTTGATAAAAGCAGATGGTATCGATACTCGCAAATCTATCGTCAATTCAATCGTAAAGATCGATCCTCAAGATCTAACATCTTTAAAGCAGTACCTGGAAAATAACGATGCCACATTCGAACAGAAATGCACAGCTTTGGATTGTATTGGTCGATCTTCAGGTAAGGAAAGATTCGATATCATCAAAGATTTCCTGAGTTCCAAGGATGAAACTTTACCCAGAATCACCCTGGATGCCATACATAATGATTTCAAACCGGCACCGGTTAAAGAGATTTCATCTTTGCTGACTTCCAAGATACCGGAAATACGTGTCAGTGCTGCTGATGCCATGGGGCGACTGAAGAACGAAGAGTTTATCAACGATCTCGTGAATCAGTTAGCAGATGAAGTACCGGAAGTGCAGGAGGCTGTCGATGATGCATTGATTAGAATTGGTGAAATCCACGAAATTCCGTTGCTTGCTCCGTATTTGGATTCTTTTAGCAAATCGGAACGAAAAACAGCTTTTCAATACTTTGGAATTCACCATCCTGACAAAATTAGTGACAAATTTGTTGATGGTTTGCAGGATCCGAGCGTGGAGATCCGCGTTATTTCATTCAAGGTGATTGCAAATCAAAAACTGGCAACGTTGGATCTGATCCGCCAAGGGATTGCGGATCCTGTGGATACCGTCCAGGTGCAAGCAGTTCGTACCATTCGATCTTTGCCAAAAGACGAATCCACGCTTTCTTTTATTAAAGAGCTTCTGGAATCTTCTACCTCCGAACGATTGAAGGTGGAGCTCATTCAAGTCTTATCTGGACTGGAAGAGTTTAATGTTGTAGATTCCGTAATACCGTTATTGGAAGACGAATCTTCATGGGTGCGCCTGGAAACTGTTGAGTTCCTGAAACAACAGGGTGACAGCTCCGTTATTAAACACCTGGAACAACTCCTGAATTCGGACGATGAGGAATTGGTTGAAGTAGTAGAAGAAGCAATAGATCACCTAGAATAAAGAATGCAAGGAATTGAATGTCGAAGCGAATTTTAATAATTGATGACTCCCCCATTGTTCGAAATCTACACTCAGTCATGCTCAAGTCTGCAGGTTTTTTTACCGTGGATGCGGAAAACGGATTTGATGCACTGGAAAAGGCAATGAATTCGGATTTTGACTTGATGATTGTGGATATCAATATGCCTAAAATGGATGGCTACGAATTCTGTAAGGAAATCCGCGGAACCGATAAATATAAAGACATCCCTCTCCTGATAGTTTCCACAGAATCGGAAGCTGAAGATAAGATGAAAGGATTTAAGGCAGGAGCCAACCTATATTTAATCAAGCCGGTAAAACCGGAAGTCCTTGTCGAAAATGTTAACCTGCTATTAGACGGGAAGTAGACCCTACACCCGATTATCAGTACTTCATTTTAAACAGTAACCAGGATTTTAACATGGCAGATGACCTAAGCGATATGATTCAAGGTTTTGTGGAGGAATCCCACGAAGCTTTTGATGATATTGAAAACGATCTGTTGACAATTGAAAGCAACCCGGATGATCTGAGCATTGTAAATGGTATATTCCGTGTGATGCACACTATCAAAGGAACTGCCGGTTTTTTAAACCTGGATGATATTGGTAAGCTAGCCCACAGAATCGAATCGATCTTTGATATGATTAGAAGAGAGGAGTTAAAAATTACCTCTGATATCATGGATACCTTGCTGCCGTCGATTGATTTGCTGAAGTTGATGGTGTTCGAGCTGCTGGAGCCTAATAAGTCCGAATACAAACTGGACGATACCCTCTCTGCTTTACTGGAACTTACAAAAGACAAACCCACGGAAGTAACAAGGCCGAAAAGCCCTCCACCCGAGCCGCCAAAACCGGAAGTTAGCAAACCGGCACCGATACCAGTTACAAAGCCCCCTGCGAAGGTTCAAGCAGGCCCTGATGAAGACCTGTTGGAATTTCGCAAGAGCATCAGGTCAGTCGCTCCCCAGTTGAAATCGGATTTTGTGGTGGAGGCGGAAGAGCATTTGGAGACTATTGAAGAAAACCTGCTAATCCTTGAACAATCGCCGGACGATGAAAATTCAATCAATGAGGTTTTCAGAGCCATCCATTCAATTAAAGGGACATCGGATTATGTGAGCCTGGGGACTATCACTCGAATCTCCCATAAGATGGAAACGATATTCGACCAAATCCGAAAGGGAGTTCAAAAGTACGACAATGAATTGGCAGATGTTGTTCTCAGGGGTACCGACATCTTGAGAACCTTGGTTTTTATGCTGAAGAATGACGATATGACTGCTGAAATCAGGGTTGGAGAGATTATAGAACAACTTGAAAAACTGATCATAACAAAAGAGAAGAAACCGAAAACCAAACCACGAACCATTGAATCGGCTCAAGTCGCTTCAGATCCGGATATTTACGCAGCATTTAAAAATGTATCATCACAGCAGTTATTGGTTATCCAACACCTGGGAACCACTTTTCTGGAAGAGAATCTGGAACCGGAAGAGCTTATGGTGCTGTTACGTTCCGTTAAAACTCTAAGAGATAGCGCAACCAAGTTTAGCTTTGAACTGATCATTTCTTACGCAAATCAACTGGAAAGTATTATCTCTGCAGTTATTTCTGAAAAAGCCGAATTGAGTGGGGTAGCCAAAACCTATATCAGCGTTAGTGATAGACTGGTTGCTGATTTGACTCGATTTAACGGTGCAGATGCGGCAACTATTGAAAACATAGCTATTGAGCTGCGAACGGGAAAATCGCCTGAACCGGAAATACAAGAAAAACCGGAAAAGAAGTTTGAGGTAATCGACACTGATTCGGATCTGGATACGCTGAAGCCAATTAAAGATGCAACAGGTCTTCCCCAGCTTTTCAAAGAAAGCACCATTAAAACCATGCGTGTTGACTCCAACCGCTTGGACACTTTTATGAACTTGATAGGGGAACTGATTATCACTCGAAACAGCTATACTCATACCATCAGTGAGCTGACCGAGCAAAGAGTCCCTTCCGAATTACTGGCTGAACTGAAATCGATGGAAGCCAACTTCAATCGGATCTCTGAAGATTTACAGGCCACCCTCATGGAAATCAGACTTCTTCCTGTCAAGTCTGTATTTCAAAAGATTCCAAGAATTATCCGTGATATTGCCAGAAAAGAAAATAAAAAGATCCAGTTCCAGATGATCGGTGAACACGTAGAAATTGATAAATCGATCATTGAGATGATTGGTGACCCTCTGGTGCATATCGTTCGTAATTGCTGCGATCATGGGATTGAATCGGTCAATGAACGCAAGAACTCAGGGAAACCCGAAACTGGAAATATTATCCTTCGGGCAAGCCATCTTGGCAGTGCCATAGCCATTGATATTCTCGATGATGGAAAAGGAATTGATACCGAAAGAGTCAGGCAACTGGCCATTGAAAAAGGAATGATTTCAAGAGAAAAGGCAGAGACTCTTGATAAAAAGGCAATCAACAATTTTATTTTTCATCCTGGATTTTCCACTGCTTCCAAAGTGACGGATATCAGTGGTCGTGGAGTGGGGATGGATGTGGTAATTACCAATATTAAAAAAATCCATGGCACAGTGGAAGTTGAATCGGATATTGGCCATGGTACCCAGGTTCGCTTGCTCTTGCCGTTGACCCTTGCCGTTGTTGATGCCCTGCTGGTAATGAACAACGGTCAAAAGTATGCTATTCCTCTGGAAGCAGTTAAAGAGACAGTCGAAATCAAGGAGCGGGATCTACAAATGCTCAAGAAGAAAGAGGCGGTCAACTTGAGAGGAGATATCATAGGTATTTCCAGATTGTCAGCTTTATTGGAAATGCAGGAAAAGCCAAAACACCCGGATAATGTCCTAAGTGTTGTCTTTCTGCAGGCAGGGGCGAGAGTCATTGGAATAGTAGTGGATGACCTTTCGAATCAACAGGAAATCGTTGTGAAACCATTACAAAAATACCTGGCAAACATCCCTGGAATCAGTGGTTCTACAATTTTAGGAAACGGAGAGATCATCCTGATTCTTGATCCGGCAGAACTTATCGATTTAGCCTCAGTATAACCGACCTACCTGTCCTGGGCGAGACGCTATGACTTCAATCATAGACAATCGCCTGTTCACCTTTTATCATAACAAATTGTTTTTGAGTTCCTTCTGCTCCTCAACATTTATTTTCACTGGATCGCAATGAAACCAAAAAAGCTAATCACATCCGCACTACCCTATGTTAACAATGCACCTCACCTGGGTAACATCATTGGCTGCGTTTTATCGGCAGATGTCTATGCCAGATTTTGCAGGGCTAAAGGGTATGATACTCTCTACATTTGTGCGACTGATGAATATGGAACGGCAACCGAAAACAAGGCGCGTGAAGAAGGTATGACCCCCCAGGAGATTTGCGATAAGTTTCATGACATTCACAAAGGAATCTATGAATACTTTAACATTTCTTTTGACTACTTTGGTCGAACCTCCTACCCGGAACAGACAGAAATCACGCAACAGATTTTCAAAGATCTGGAAGCAAAAGGGATGATCGAAGAGCAGGAAACAGAACAGACCTATTGTGATCATGATGAAATGTTTCTGGCAGACAGGTATGTTGTCGGTACCTGCCCCAGTTGTGGATTTGATGACGCCAGGGGAGATCAATGTGATAATTGTGGAAAGCTGCTTCAGCCTACTGAAGTTATCGATCCAAAGTGCGGAATATGTGGCAATGCCCCTTCCAGACGCCTGACCAAGCATTTGTACGTTAAATTGCCTGAACTACAAGAGCGACTGGTCGAGTTTCATGATAAATCGATTGAGGAAGGAAAGTGGACAAATAATGCAATTACCCTGACCAAAGGATGGTTGGAAACCGGTCTGATTGCTCGGCCAATCACCAGGGATTTAAAATGGGGAATTCCGGTTCCCAAACCCGGATATGAGAACAAAGTGTTTTATGTCTGGTTTGATGCTCCCATTGGCTATATCTCCACTACCAAAAGAGCTCGACCTGATACCTGGCAGGATTGGTGGTGCAACCCTGAACAAACCCGGTTGTATCAATTCATGGCCAAAGATAACATTCCTTTTCATACCGTTGTTTTTCCGGCCTGCCTCATCGGGACAGGGCAGAACTGGACACTACTCCACCACATTAACGCTACAGAGTATTTAAATTATGAAAAGGACAAATTCTCCAAATCCAGAAACATAGGCGTTTTTGGCAGCGATGTGGTAAAATCGGATGTACCGATCGATCTTTGGCGCTTTTATTTGCTGTTCAATCGCCCGGAAAAATCGGATTCAAATTTCTCTTGGGATACCTTCCTGGAAGACATTAACAGCAATTTTATTGATAATATTGGAAATCTGCTCAATAGAGTATTGGTATTCTTCCAAAAACATTTTGATGGGAAAGTGGAGGATGTCAATTTCTCAAATCATCAACAAGCTTTTTTGAATCAAGTTAAAAAAGAGGGACAGGAGATCGTCTCCATGCTGGATGATGTAAAATTGAAAGAAGCCTTGAAAGCGATTCTCAGCCTGGGAAAGGCCGGAAACAAGTTTTTCCAGGATGAGGAACCATGGTCTACTGTTAAAACCGACAAGGAGCTTACAAAGGCCAGTCTAACGGTTTTGATCTACCTGGTGCGAGACCTGGGTATTATGCTTTCACCGTATATGCCGGACACATCAGTTAAAATATTGAACATGCTGGGTGAAAAAGATCCGGATTTTAATAAACTAGGTGACTGGGGAGATTTTACCGGGAGACAATTGGCCAAGCCGGAATTGCTGTTTTCCAAGTTGCAGAAAAAGAAGATCGATCTATACCGTGAACAGTTTTCCGGAAAAAGGGAAGAGAAACCGGACCCCACAGCGGCCTGGTCTGCTATTCAATTGAAAGTCGGTGAAATTAAATCGGTTTCGCAACATCCGTCGGCAGATCTGCTTTATGTGGAAGAAGTGGATTGTGGTGAAGAAAAACCAAGAACCATTGTCTCCGGGCTTGTAAAACATTGCACGGCTGAAGAACTCTTGGGCAAGAAAGTGTTAATCGTCTCCAATCTGGCTCCCGCAGATCTTCGAGGTGTGACATCAGAAGGCATGCTGTTGACAGCGGAAAAAAAGAAAAAACTGGAAGTTATAGAAATTGACAAGGCGGAACCGGGGACAGAAGTATTGATGGAGGGAGAAGCTAGCCCCAGTGCTGAAGACGAAATTACGATTGATCACTTTACCCGGGCTGGATTGAAGGTGGAAAATTTCTCAATGAAAATTGGCGATCGACAACTTCTGATTGGCGATCAACCGATAAAAACCCAAACAGTGGAAAACGGTAAAGTAAAATAGTCGGGCTTAAAACTTATACTGGTAGTTGAGAAGGGGTATTGCCGGATTTGTTGGTTTTGTGGGGTTTTCTGCAAAGTGGTAGGAATTGCCCTGCAAAGGCAAGTTTTGCGCGCCTCCCTCAAACTCACTTGGTATCTGTGGCTCGGTATAAGGAAACACTGCCTGTTTGTTCAACTGCATGACGCCAAAAATAAATCCTAGAAAGACCCCAACCCCATAACCTTGCGCGATACTTCCGCGAAGATCAGCGCTGGGTGCCAAAGGATCCAGCATCCAGTACGCAATACCAATTCCTGCTCCTAGTACACCACCTCCAATAGTATAATAAGCCACCGATCTAGTTGCCGGTTTTCCTGTATCTTGTGCGTAGGTTGAGGTTGTTTGGAGGAAAATGAACAGGCTGATTAACGCGATTGTGCCGAAATACCTGAAATTTTTATTCATTCGTTTGTTTTCCACAAGTTGATAACGTCTGGACAAGTCAATTGGTTTTTGTTGATAAAAAATCAATTCATCATCCATGCCGTTATGATTGATTCAAGCATTTTTGCAGTATTGATAAAACGCCAGTGTTTCTGCCGCAAGATTCTCCAGGGTGTATTTCTCCCGATAATCTTTCAATGCACCCTGCTTTGCCTTATCAAATTCCACAGTGTCATCCAAAGCCCAATTCATGGCTTTTACCAGTTCAAAAATACTTTTCTCTTTGCATAGAAAACCGTTCCTGCGATGAGAGATAATATCCGGTAACGTCCCGGTTGGAAAGGCAATGACAGGGATTCCCAGCGAAAAAAATTCTACACAGACCCTGCAATTTACTTCACTGGCAAGGGAAGGAATGACCCCACAATGCACCAGTTTCAGGATATTTCCAAGGTGCTTTTGAAATCCTAAAATAGTTACCTTGTTTTTTAACTGGTTGATCTCAATAAATTCTTCAATTTCTTTCAAAACATGCGGAAATTCTTCCAGGTCTTTGACCAGGAAAAGCACATGAATCGGTGCTTTTTCCACTTTTTTAAGCGCTTGCAACAACAGCAGATGCCCCTTGACCTCTTGAGTCCGTCCCACCAGGGCGAAAACCTTGTTGTCATCCGGGGGGGTAAACCCTGCCACTTGATTTTGGTTTTTTTCTGAATTTGTCTGGTTGACAGCCGAATCTCCATAATAAATGGTTTTAACATGCTGTTGGGATGTGCTACCCAATAATTCTCTAATCCATTGGTAAACCGGGGAACCCACGGTGATGATACCATCACAGGAGCGGCGATCATAAAGCAACCTGTTGATAAAATGGTTCTTGGGAGGAGCAGCAACTCCCCTGGTTTTAATATAGGTCAGGCCAGGTCGGTATCTACGGGCAATACTGAATAAAACGGCCCCATTGGATTTAAACGAGTTGATTAGCTCAATGTTATGTTCATCAATGATGCTCAGGAGTTTTTTGAGATTGTTGTATTGAGCGATCGGAGAATGTGAATCCAGCAGGATTGATGTGACGGTGTTCAAGCCGTATCTTTCTGCCCTCTGGTGCACTGGTGACGCGGGGTTAACAATAATATGGACCTTGACCCCCTGACTTACCAATCCTCTTGCCAGGTTAATCGCATATGCTGCTTCTGCATTCCACCAGCGGACATTGATTGCGAGTAAAACATTTCCGAAAGATGTTGATTCAGACATAACGCAGATAAAATTCTGACATGATCCTAACCGATTATGGGCTGAAGTTTCTTCCAGACAAGATCCGGTGTAATTTCATGCAAACAATTGGTGTGTCCAAACGGGCAGACGCGTTTAAAACAGGGTGAACAGTCGATATCGAGCTTTATGATTTCAGCGAGATCGTTGACCGGTCCGGTCCACACTGTGGAGGTCGAGCCAAAAATGGCAACCTGCGGTCTGTGCAAGGCTGCCATAATATGCATAGTCCCTGAATCATTGCTGACCAACGCTGTCGATTTAGCTAGCACAGCAATCAATTGGTTAAGGTTTGTCTTTCCGCAGATATTTTCCGCTCTATTGGCGTTGTTGGAGAGATAATCCCCTAATTGTCGATCTGCTCCTGTGCCAATAATGATTGTGTAAATATTGTTGGTATTTAGAATGTCCACCAGGGATTTGAAGTGAGCTACAGGCCATTGCTTGGCAGGACCGTATATTGCCCCGGGAGCGATACAAATAAATCGGTGGGGCAAGTCAAAATCCAGCTCTTCAAGGGTTTTTGCCAGCCATTCCTCACTAATATCCAACCCAGGGACAATCTTCTGGCTTTCACTCCAGCCATCCAGCAACTGCAGGTACTCAGCCACTAAGTGCTGACTTCGATGTGATTTAGCATATGATTTGCTGAAATTAAGAAACAGACCCCTCAAACTACCGCGATATCCAATTCGCTGTTTCGATCCGGATGCGAACGCCATCAAAGCAGATGAGAAACTTGGAGGCAATACATAGAAGCGGTCATACGCTCTTGATACCAGACTTTTACCAAAACCAAATACGGGATCAACTTCTTTGTCAAACGGATGGATCATCCCTCGTCTTGGCAAAGGAATAGTCTCAAATCCTTTTTTTACAATCAGATCTACCTGTGAGTCGGGAAATTGTCTCAAAACTTCGTTGATAAATGCCGTGGACATCATCAAGTCCCCAAGCCAATTTGGGGTTCGAATGACAATTTTTTTAGGAGACATCAATTCCGGGTATTAAATCTGAGATGATGGGAATGATTGAGAGGGTATTTCCCAAATTAAGCGTGTGTTGTTTTAACCTGGCAAAAAAAAATTTTCCTTGCCTTTTTGCCAGTTATAAACAACCCGCAGGCTTACACGCAACAGCTTTTAGTAAAGAATTAGAAAAAAGCTGTTTTAGACAGTTAAAAATAAAATTGTAGGATGCGGTCAATCTTCTTCAGGAGGATTGGGGCAGACTCTAAAATAGTAGTTCCTGGCTTGTGCCGTTGCCTTTCTTCCACCCCCGTCCGTCATCGCAAACGATTGGTTAGAGGAGTCGTAAGGCCGGAAATAAAAAAGATTCTTAGTGGGATTGAACAGAATCTCACCGACGCCGGTCAGTCCTTTTAAAGACCAAAATTCCACCCACATGCGCTTTCCATCATTAGGTCTGCTTTCATGCAGCTTTATAAGCTTTAAATCCCACTTATTAAAGCCTTTTGGCAGTTTTGCGACTTTTGTGGAATCCATATCGGCTTCAGCAGTGGCGGATTCAATGTCACGATCTTTTTTGACAAGATCTTTGGGTGGTTCTTCAGAAACAATAAAAGAAACGCCGGAAACAGCCTCAAGGGATTTATAGAAATCCTTGTAGAATTCTTTGATCAGCCCTTTGACGCGATCTTGAAGCTCTTCTTGATTTGGATTTTCCTGAAGATGTCGGGATTCTTCCGGATTTAAGGTATCTCCCCGGATTTTTTTTACTGAAGCGATAAGATTGGTACCGAAATGAGAGTGCAATGAGCCGACAATTTGTTGCAGTTTATCCAGTTGATTGGCTTTTCTTTGCGACAGGGTAAGACCTTTTTCCTCATTTAGAATTCTTTCCCATTCCTGAGGTTGGTCCTGTATTTCGTTGCTTTCCAGATTATCTGTGCTCATTGCCCCTTTTACGCTGCCTTTTGGGAACTGAAGTCCGGGTAACTGCAGTTCACTTATCTAAAGATCCTTGTCCATACTTAAAAGGATGAACAACCTTGCTGCCGTAGACTCGAACGATGTTCTTTGCTTCCTTTAAGGCAATTTTCTCCGTATGAGACATTTCGCCAAGAAGCCTGTCTGACTTTTCAGGGTCATCCTTTCTGAAGCCTGTTAAGACAGGGCCCAGCATTCGCTTTAAAAACATACCTTTTATTATACGGCTTGAGTTAGCAAATTAAAATGGGGAATAAAAAATTTTAAAAGGCAGATAGTTGTTACCTAACCTATGAAAAACTAAGCACATTTAAAGTGAATTTTCCAGCTTTGTATTATAGAAATTAAAATCTTTTTCACGAAAGATATGGAATACTTTATTATCGAAAAAATAGAATGTGTGTTATAAGACCGGATTATCACTAGAAGTATATCTGTTAAATTGAAAAAGTGTATTTTGGAACACTAAAATACAAAATAAAAATGCAATCCTAAATCCATTCGCTGAAATTAAGATGAAAGATGGACTAATTCCTGCAAGGCCTGTGGCCAGTGTCTTGACGAGGATGTACGCTCGATAGGAAAATCTAGAAAACAGTGTCATAATCTTGAAATTATACGATTTCTGGTTTAATATAATAACAATATCAATTCTTAGTGGTTTCCTTAAATTCACCCTCAATGTTTTTAAATTACAGTCGGTATGGCAAGAGTTGAAAAAATAGACAAATGGTTGGATTCCGCTGAAAAGGCTGTAAATAAAAAGTCTAAAGGCAAAGGTGCAGCTCCTGTCCCTGATAAAAGGTCAAGGGGAAAGAAAAAGGACTCATTTTCCGGCTTTGTCCCTGCCAATGAACTGGTTCAGCGTATCCAACTCTTGCTGAAGGAATCTCCGGATTCCCCCGGTTTTTTTGGAAAAAAGAAACTAAAAGTAAAAGAAAGAAAGAGAAAACTGTTTCGAAGAAAAAACTATCCGGATCTGACAGCACTAAGGGTTGATTTGAATAAACTATCAGCCAATGGAAAAGCGGATGTCCTGAACAGGCAAAAAGTTCGCACTGATCTTAAAAACTACCCGGAAGTTCCTGACCTGCACGTCATCAATGCTATTTATACCTATCAGGATATCCCCCGGCAGGATAAAAATGCCTTTGTCAGTGAGATGTCCCAAAGCAAGTTAAACGAGGCTCAGTTAGCCCAGCTAAGAAAGGCAATTGATGAGATTGTCATGGCGTTTCACAATGGTGGATTAAATGTGTTTAACATTAATTGGTTTGTAAAAATATATCTTGATTATCTGAATACCTATAAGGGTCGTTTGACTTACGAGTACGCTGCTCTTGATGGTCGCAACGATAAGCAGTTGGTGACACTTGCCAAAACGATAAAAAACAAACAGGCGGCCATTATCAGCCTGCTGACGGTAAAAGATAAACTGGGTGGTCTTTCCAGGCTAAGCAGACGGCTGAATGGTACAACCTATCTCTCAGACGCCTTTGATACGATAGAAATTAAGAAGGCCGTTACGGCAGTGCAAAACGGTGAGCCAATGAAAACAATCGCCAATGACAGGATTGCAGGAAAGACACTGTTCGTCCTGATAACCATCATGTTTTTGATGGCGCGCATTCCCATTCTAAAAGACCTGGTTGAAAGTATTCTTTCGGAAATGCCGGATGAGGATAAAGGTATTCAGCTGCGTAAAAGGATGGTTCACACCATCATGCTGACCACAGAGTTTGAAATGGCATTGGCGGGAGACGACAAAGAAAAGGCACGAGTGGCAGGCGATAATTTGTATGGCTACTGCATCGCCACCATAAACAACTATACCAAATCCAGTGTATTAAAAGAGCAGTACGAGATTGATCCCTATCTCAAGGCGATTTGGGTTATCAAGTCTTCCGATGGTTTGCATTCCCAGGGTAAGTATAAAGAGATGTTGGCGCAGGGGTATAAAATGATTGAGACCCTGTCCGGAGATCAAAACTATTTGAAAGAACCACATCGGGAAGCCATTGTCGATATAGCCAAAAAATACTTATACCAACTGGACTCGATCATGGACTACCATGGTTGGCTCGGGCAAAACGAAAGTCAATCCTGGCAAAACAGAGAATAGTAATCTGTTTACTAGAATTTTATCCACTGATGTAGAGTCTGCCTTCCTCAATCCATTCCGGTTCGACTCTGGTTATTTTTCCACCTTTTGCCAGGAATTCTCTTGTTGCTTTCTCTATCTCCTCCCTGGTCGGAACTGGAGAAAAAGGCTTGGTTTGTTTTCGTTTTATTGACAATGTTGATGTGCGATACTCCGATTTTTTCGTCGCCATGATAAACTCCCAAAATTGTCTGTTAAAAGCGAATAAATTGCTTACTTTTTTATCGGTTTATCCTGGCAGAAACTTGAACAAGGTAATGGCGGCGATTAGGGGTGAATGTTTTTTTAAAAAGGTATTCGCATCAGTCTATTAGATGATTTTAAATACAGGAAATTTTATGTGTAAGTCTTGTTTTATTCAATGAAACATGATCTTTACTTTTTTGGGCAATGCTTATACTATTTCATTAATTTGCAGTTTTAACCAAAGAGTGCAGTCTCAGCTTTTGATTTCAGGCTTTTATAAGGAAATGATACCAGCCCTGGATCAAATCGAAGGATAACTTATGACAACCATTATCTCGTTTGTAAGTCAAAAAGGTGGAGTTGGAAAGACAACCAGTGCAATCAATCTTGCGACTGCATTTGCATTTGGCGGTTACAGTTCACTGTTGGTGGATCTTGATCCGCAAAGTTCCATCCGATTTTCAGTCGGAATGAATAACAGTGTGCCGGTTGGTACCAAGGAGTTGTTTTTGAAGCCTTCGGTGCCGATTAAGAAGCTGGTTCAGGATACGGATCATGAAAATCTGGATTTTATCTTTTCCAATATGGAAACAGTGAAAAACGAACGATCTGTTTTTGAGGTTGGAAATGATTCCAAATTTCTGCAAAAACGCTTAAACATCGATAAAGACAAATATGATTTCATTGTGATCGACGCACCGGCATCGACAAACAACATGGCCGTTAATGCCATTTACTGCTCAGATTTGATAATTATGCCCCTGCAGTGCGAAAGTTTGGCGATTAAATCGCTGAAGCGTTTTCTGGTAGCCTTTAACGATTTACAAAGACAATTCACAGAAAAGACCTTGCGTCTGGCAGGTATCCTTCTCACCATGTACGATCGGGACATTGAGGTTCATCGTCGCGTTAGCCAACAAATCTATAAAGCCCTTTCCGATTCTGTCTTCCAAACGATAATACCAAGGAACGAAGCTATCATTGAAGCCAGTGCCCTGGGAAAGTCCGTTATTACCTACAACCTTAATTCCATCGGGGCTACAGCCTATATTCGGTTGATGAATGAACTCGTGGATAAATTTTCTCTCCGCTAAGTAAATGCCCAAACCATCCCGACACCAGGCTCGAGTCCTGGCTTTTCAAACCATCTATTCCCGTCATAAATTAGGGATCCAGGCCAAAGGCGAGAACCACCTGCTGATAGAATCCGGTTTGCAGGGTAAATACAAAGATTTTAGCCAGGGACTGATTAACTCTACCTGGGAACGATTGAATGAAATAGATGGTATTATCCAGAAATTTTTAAAAAACTGGAAACAACATCGCATCTCCGATTCTCTCAATGCCCTTCTCAGAATTGGTATAGGTGAACTGCTTCAATACCAAGACACAGAAAGTAAAATCATCATTAACGAAGCACTCGAAATCTGTAAGAAATTTGTTGATGAAAAAGCCACCAAAATCTGCAACGGCGTCCTTCATTCTGCTTCAAAAGAAATAAGGGTTGAACAACGGAATGAAAACGTTGGATAATAAAAAAAGAATCCAACGTATTAGTTATTCACTCAACCTCAACCATTCAATGTTGTGATTCAAAAAATCATAAGCTTGGTAAACCCAGTTACCAAGAGATTGACAGCTATTTTCAATTCTTTGGGATTTTTCCCCGGCAGTTTCAAATTGATTGTTGGAATCCATCTGATTCTTCTTCTGTTTGTTCTATTATCGACCGCCACAGTCTATTCTGCCGAAAAAACCATTCTCATCTTGGGGGATTCCTTAACAGCCGGATATGGTGTGGAAAAAGATGAGGCTTTTCCCAAGTTATTGGAAGATCGTCTGCGAGACCTGGGATTCACGGAGGTCAAAGTCGTCAACGGCGGATTTAGCGGTTCCACAACTGCCAGTGCCTTTCAAAGAATCCGTTGGTACATGAAATTGAAACCGGACATGGTCATTCTTGAGCTGGGTGCCAACGATGGACTGCGAGGACACAAAATAGAATCGATCAAAAACAACCTTGCCAAAACCATTCGGTTTGCGCAGGAACGCAATATAGTTACCGTGCTGGCTGGAATGAAACTCCCTATCAACTACGGTAGTCGTTATACCCGTGATTTTGAAGCATTATTCAAATCATTGTCAGATCAATATGCATTACCTTTGATACCATTTTTACTGGAAGGCGTGGCCGGCAGGCCGGAATTAAATCTTGCCGACGGCATACACCCCAATCCAAAAGGACATAAAATCGTTGCCGAGAATGTCCTGACTCACATTCGTCCCTTACTGAACAACGCTCAATGGAACTAAACGCAGTGCATATTCCGGTACACATTAACCTTAGGCTGACTTAACATGATTCTTCAATTAAAAAACCTTTCTAAAACCTATCCTGCTTCTGAAGGCGTTGAACCCGTTACCGTATTGTCTAATCTTCAATTATCCGTTGATAAAGGAGAAACTGTAGCTGTTCTGGGGAGATCAGGTTGCGGAAAATCGACCCTGCTTTCCTTGATTGCCGGACTTGATTTACCTACTTCAGGGGATGTTTTGGTTGCCGACCAGTCGTTGACCACCATGAAAGAAAAAGATCTTTCCAAATTTCGTGCAAAAAATATTGGCATCGTTTTTCAACAATTTCATCTGATGCCACACTTGACCGCCCTGGAAAACATAAGCCTTCCTCTTGAACTGGTACACGACAAGGCTGCCAGGGAAAAATCGGAAGCCATGCTGGAGTCGATTGGTTTGTTTAACAGAAAGACTCATTTCCCCCACCAGCTCAGCGGTGGGGAATGTCAACGTGTAGCCATAGGTCGGGCTTTGGTGATTGAACCGGCTATTCTTCTTGCTGATGAACCAACAGGGAATCTGGATGAAAAAACAGGTGATCAGCTGGCAGGGTTGCTTTTTAAACTTGTGGAATCGATAAATATGACACTGCTGTTGGTCACGCATAATCAAAATCTGGCTGCGCAATGCTCCAAACAGTTAACCCTGAGAAATGGAAGTCTGGCCGATGATCTGGTTAAAATTAGCAATTAAAGAGATTCGCAACAATCCACGCTTCAGCTGGTTTTTTATTTTCAACCTTTCTTTGGGACTAGTTGGATTTATTGCTCTCAACTCCTTTCAGCTTTCCATTCATGAGCATATTTCCAATCGTTCCCGGGCCATCCTGTCTGCAGATATCAGTATTAGAAGCACTTATGAACTTGAGGCAGAAGATCTGGCATTTTTGGAAGAACAAATTGGAGAATTTGAAGGAAAAACACGAAGGATCCATTTTCTCTCCATGGTGGCAGGCAGGGAAAGTTCGCGGCTTGTACAGATACTGGCAGTTGACCGCGGGTATCCTTTATACGGCAGCATCATTTTAAAAAACAGCGGAAACATCGATCAACAGCTGTTAGACACCGAATTGCTTGAATCACCTAATATCTGGGTGCAACCTGAAATTCTTACTGTCCTGAACCTTAAAAAAGGGGAGACAGTTACCATTGGTGCGAAACAGTTTGGTATTGCCGATTCGGTGGTGGATTCCTCAACCGGATTTGCCTATTCAAGCGGTTTTGCCTACAGCCTGTTTATGGGAATCGACCAGGCAAAACAAACCGGGTTGATCGATACGGGTAGTCGACGATCCCATCGATATTTTTATCGGCTTCCTTCCGGTTCAAATGCCGAGGCCGTTGCTGACAGGCTTAAAGACGCGATTTCGGAAAGGTTTGGAAAAAATTCGTACCTGAGTGTCATTACCCACAATAATGCGGGACGACAAATGACTCGTTTTCTGGGCTATATGAATGATTACCTGGGATTGGTATCCCTGGTAGCACTCTTTTTAGCTGGTGTGGGAACGGCGTACCTGTTTCGCAGCTACCTTGCAGGCAACTTAAAGGATCTTGCGATACTAATGATTCTTGGTGCCGAAAAACGCAATACCTATATCTTTCTGTTGCTGCAATTAGCTATGTTGGGGACCATTGCGGCGTTACTTTCAGTAGCCTTATCCTTCTTTTTTATTCCGGTTCTGACCTCTTTAATGGGTGATTTTTTACCCAAGGACTTTGAAACGATTTTTAGCTGGCAAAGCATTGTGTTAGCCTTGGCCATGGGAATGCTGGGGAGTCTATTGTTCTGTTTGCCAATCTTAAATCGTATTCATCATCTAAAACCATTGATCGTTTTCAATGAAAGCCAGCGCTCCACTTCCCAAAACCGGGGCATAGATCCTTTCAAGTACCTGAGTTACCTACCCCTGCTTGTTACCTTTTGGCTGGTTGCTGTATGGCAGTCAACATCGTGGTTCATTGGCAGTATTTTTATGGGTAGTCTTATTGGCTCGTTTGCGATTTTAGGAATCATCGGCTGGTTGTTGATTAACTTTGCAAATACAGTGTCAACCGATATTCACCTGGTTTTCAGGCTTGCCTTCAGAAACCTTTATCGCAACAAAACAGCCGTGATATCCAGCTTCCTGGCTATTGGGCTGGGAGCGCTCCTGATTAACCTGATTCCGCAGATCGATTATGGACTGCAAAAGGAGATCAAAAGACCTGAAACAACTAATCTTCCATCCTATTTCCTCTTCGATATCCAGCCTGATCAGGTTGATAAGATCAAACAAACCCTGGAAGATTCAGGTTACAAATTGGACAATATTTCTCCCTGGATCGAAGCACGGTTAAGCCAGATTAACGGAGAAGAGTATTCCAGGTTTGAACCGGCGGAGAGCACAACCAGGGAGCAAAGGCGAAGAGGGTATTCCAGAAGACGTACTCAAAATTTGAGCTATCGGCTGGATCTTTATCCTTCCGAATCCCTGGAAAGCGGTCGACCATTTTCCGGTACCTATAATTTTGAGTCTGGCGAACTGCCGGAAATATCTTTGGATAGCGGTTTTGCCAACAATCTTGAAGTTGAACTGGGAGACACGCTTACATTTGATGTTCAGGGGATTCCAATTCAAGGAAAAATAGTTAATTTCCGAGAGATCAAGTGGCAAACCATGCAACCCAACTTCTTCGTTATTTTTCAGCCCGGAGTACTGGATGACGCCCCGAGCACTTTTCTGGGAACCATTTACAGGGTCCAAAGCGAAGACAAGATAAATTTACAAAATTCTATTGTTCGGCAGTTTCCCAATGTCTCCATGGTGGATATCAGCATGGCTGTCAACAAAATCCTGGAAATCACCGGACAGATCAGCTGGGCAATTCAAGTCATGGCGTTTTCAGCCATTTTTGTAGGGATGATCGTGGTTTACTCTATTGCACGCTACAATTCGCAAAGTCGGATGAAAGAAATTAACCTGCTCAAAGTGCTGGGAGCGGGGTTTAGTGATATCAGGGTGATTATCATTCTTGAATTCTGCCTTTTCGGATTTGGTGCTTCCCTGGCCGGTTCTATTCTTAGTTTGGCAGCTGCATGGATCATGTCTTTTTTAATTTTTGACAGCATTTGGGCGATCTCCTGGACCATTGTCGCGTTTACGATTTCTGCCATTACAACGTTAACGATGATTGCCGCATACCTGGGAACCCGAAAAGTGCTGGCTCAGAAGCCGTTATCCTTGTTACAGGCAGTGTAAAAAGGCAATGACGTTTGTGTTGATCCATAAACTTTGTTTATTCCTGGGACTATGGATAAGGAATGCAATTTTTTTTTAAAAGTGATAGACTCATGTCAGTGGTTCAACAATACCAGAAAAATTGTAAATCCAGCTGTCAAAGCTTTTTTACGGTAACTGGACATTCTTGTTATTTTTATATTTCGAAAACTCTTAAACGGTCAAAAGAGCAGATTTTGTTATGAAAATATCTGTTGAATGCTATTCCGGATATTGCGCTGACGAGAAACCCAAGCGGTTTACTTTGCGTAATAAGAAAGTCGAAGTGGTTGGCCTTCGCTCACAGTGGCGTTCACCTGGTTATCAGAATTTTCTGATTCAGGGTGATGACAACTCCATGTACACTCTTCAACTCGATACCCAAACCTGGAATTGGGAACTGACTGCATTTCAATACCGTCCTCCGGATAAAAATATCCAATCGCCTTAGCCGTCTTTATGACACATTCTTAATCATCATGTTAATTCTACCCTGATGGCCAATTAACATGATGATTAAGAGCAAGGTGAATGTGATTAACAAAATTCGTCTTTCCTTTTAAACAATTACCTCCCTTTTTCCTGTTTTTCTTTATTTTTCCAAAGCGATTTTCTGCTTGCAGAATAGTGAACATATGTATACTATTGAATCAACAATCCTGTTTCTCATGTTCGTAAAGGAAAAAAATGAGTAAGCCTTTGAAGACTGATATTATTAACTTTGACAATGCCAAAGCCGAAATTGCCAGGCGCTTTCCCGGTTCTGTGGTACCGGGGAAAACACTGGAGTTTCAGCCGCAAAAACTGGGAACCTGCGTGGAAGAGATCGATGAATTTTTGGAAGGAGGATTGCCTTTTAACGGGGTAACCGAATTTGGTATGCCGCTGGGTAAGGAAGGAAGGATTTTGTTGCTCAAGTTTCTGGTTAATGCCACTCAAGGGATACTGACAAAACCGATTTGGACCCTGTGGGTTTCCTCGCATAATGATTTTACGGTGTTTCCTCCTGCCTGGTTTGCCAAAGGGGTTTCACCTTCACGCATTGTGTTTACCCAGTCGGAAGCTCCGGCGCAGGATTTGAAACGGGCAATCATTAATCCGTTGTTCAAGCTGATCGTGTTGGATTCACCACAGCGTTTTAGCAAAGATGATTGTTTTTTCGTCAACACCCAGGCCCGTTTTAACCAGCAATTGATTATCCTGTTGCGCAACTTTTTCCTCACCAACAAACAGGGAAATGTCTGGGCAAAACTAAGGTTCAATTGCTGGAAACAACAGGGAAGAGGGCGTTTTGTCCTTAAAACAGTACGTGGATTGCCACGTCGCCAGATCAGTGTTCATGAAGAGAGATTAAGATGAAACCGTTTCAGGAAGATGTTTATCCGGAAGTGTATATTGCCCTGGAAACAAATCGAGAGGACCCACAGATCTTACAAAGTCTGACAACCGATGTCATGCGGTGGTCTGAAAATACCTGGATCATGGATCTTTCCCGTTATTACAAGTATTGGCTGAAACAGGCCGAAAGAACCCGGCTTGGGGTATTGGGACTCTGGCGGAAACTGTTTAATCATTTGCTGGGAGAAGAAACCATTGATCCTGGTTCCCGTGTGATTTCGATGGCACCATCCTATCGGGCGTGCTGTGCCCGCAATCCATGGTCTGCTATGCTGTTGTTGCAGGCTATGAGACAGAGAGGTGCCAAAGGTCTGGTTTCCCTGCGGGGGAAATCCGGCCAATCCCTGTTTCAATCGATCACCTGGACCACCTGGTGGGAGCTGATCAATACCATTGAAGATCACTTTTTGCATGCGAAAATAAAAGGATTCAAGCAGTCAGGCTTCAGGCAGCAATGCAAGCATTTGCAGCTGGCCACTCCCCGTCTGGATTTCAAATATCCCTGGGAAATGAGAATCCTTAATTGGCCGGGCGTTAAAAAACGTTTTGGAGAGATGCTGGCCAATATCTGGGGCTGGAGTTATGGCTCCGATCCAAAAAAGCCCCAAAGTGTTTACCAGAGTCGTTTTCCCTGGAAATCCTGGCGTTTTGGAGAACCTCCTTTTGTCCGACGAAATCTGGACTACCCGCTGCTCCTTTGGCAACAGTTTGAACCACTCCTGGTGGATGATTTTGACAAGCTTTGTCTGGTAACCGGGAATAGCGGACAGCGAGTGACCCGTATCGAATGGACCCTGACCTTTGAAAACATGAATGAGCTGACAGTTCCTATCTGTTTTCGGAATCCTCACAATCTGCAGGAAGAAAAGAAACGGCATCTTACTTCGCTGCTGCAGGCTAATTACGGTTTTACGGATACTATAACCAAAGCATTCCCCCCTGACCCGGAAAACGGGCATTACGAAACCATGCCACTGGTTTTGGCCTGGGAGTTAAGAATCACTGACAGTCTGTATTTACCGGATGTGGTATTGGATATCTTTGGTGAGGGACAGGAAAAAGGTAAAGAATTGGATGTGTTGTTACGTTTGGAGAATGAATTGCCGGTTCATCTCAGTCGTTTTTCACCCCGGGGAGACTGGTTTCCGGAAGATTCTTTCACCCCTGAGCATTTTGAGGCGGAAGAGATCGTTTCCGAAACTCCGGAAATCCGGCGCTCCCTGGAAGCATTGGCGGAAGAAAGACCGCTTTTTATTCGCAACAAACCACTGCCGATCGGTCAGTTAGGGAAAAAGGTTGCTGTTCGTTTTCTGGAGAGCACCATGGGTAAGTGGTGGAAAGCTGAAAATTCCGCTGAAAAAGAGCGCAATTATTTTAAGCACATCGATCCCGAGGGTAATGCTTTTTGGGTGTTTCGCAACACTGCAGGACAGTGGTATCAACATGGCATTTTCGGTTAACAGTTGGCATGAATGGATCTGCCATACCAATTTTTCCTTTTTACTGGGTGCATCACATCCTTACGAATTGGTATATCGTGCAGCAAACCTGGGATATCATGGACTGGGAATTTGCGACCTAGATGGGGTGTATGGCATTGCCCGCAGTTATCGCGAACTGAAAGAGCTAAAAGAAAAGGAAAACTCCCTGCCCTTGCGACTCTATTATGGTGCAGAAATCCACCTGGAAAAAGATCATACCCTGCCTGTGTATTTCCAAAATACCCTGGTGCTCTATGCAAGAAGCCACCGGGGATATTTTAATTTGTGTCGTTTGCTTACATACAGTCATCGGGATGGAAAGGAAAATGCCACAGTTCCCCTGGAGTATCTCCTGGCGGCGGATGTTGAAGATCTGGTAGCCATCCAACCTATGCGGGGTCTGATCCGCCGGGAAGAAGGAAATGATCCGGCTTTTCTGCAAAATCATTTTGGAAAACTCAAAGAGTATTTTGCCAAACAGTTTTATTTTGCCGTCAGTCGCCATCTCAATAATGTGGAAGACAAATGGATCTCTCCCACTCTACAGTTGGCCAGTAAGCTGAATCTTCCCATCCTGCCCAGCCAGGACGTTTATTTTGCCACAGCTGCGGACAAGGATATTAGTGACTTACTGCATGGTATTCGTCTCAATAAAACCCTGGATGAAGTATCGGATCAACTGTTTGTCAACAGCAAACGTTGTTTGCATTCTTTGCCTGCCTTGCGGAAAATCTATGGTGACATTCCCGGGATAGAGATTGCGTTGCGCAATTCCCTTGAACTGGCGGAAACCTTTGCCTTTGACCTGGATGAGTTGACCTATCACTATCCCAAGGAGATGATTCCTGATGAATACGATGCCCAGCAATATCTGGAGTACCTGGTCTGGGAAGCGGCGGAGAAAAAGTATGGGAACCCTTTGCCTGACAAAGTGTCAGACTTACTGGGGCATGAGCTGAATCTGGTCAAGCAGCTGAAATTTGCGGATTATTTTTTGACTGTCTGGGATATTGTGTGTTGGGCACGCTCCCAGGACATTCTTTGCCAGGGCAGGGGAAGTGCTGCCAATAGTGCGATTTGCTATACTTTGGGAATTACGGCTATCAATCCTGACAAATTTGATTTGTTGTTTGAACGCTTCATCTCGGTGGAGCGGGGTGATCCACCTGATATTGATGTGGATTTTGAAAACAGCCGACGCGAAGAGGTAATCCAATACATTTACGAGCGCTATGGACGGCAGAAGGCTGCCATGGTTTGCAACGTGATCACCTTCAAATCCAAGGGTGCCATACGTTTTGCCGGAAAAGCCCTGGGAATTCCAGGAGCGATGATAGACAGGGCTTCGAAACTGCGTGGACTCATAAGTTTCCGCGGAAGCACGATTGAAGAAACTATTACAGGCGTAAAGCAGGAATTCGAAGAGAATGGACTCCCCTTGGAAGTTAGTGACCATGTCTGGCAAGTATGGGCTGATATGTCGCAGCGGATTTTGCATTTCCCGAAACACTTGGGGATACATTCCGGTGGATTTATGCTT
Source organism: SAR324 cluster bacterium (assembly GCA_028282825.1). GTDB lineage: Bacteria > SAR324 > SAR324 > XYD2-FULL-50-16 > XYD2-FULL-50-16 > JAHJTV01. The sequence continues at coordinate 103,017 of JANQGZ010000036.1, read as the reverse complement.
GCGGAAAGGGAGATTGACTGGCTGGTACCGCAGGAGCCGGCCACTATGGATGGTCGTACGGTTATTCAGTGGTGCAAGGAAGATATCGAAGCCCTGGGATTTTTCAAAATAGATATGCTGGCCCTGGGCATGCTGACCGCTATTCGCAAATGCTTTGAGTTGCTCAACGATCATTACGGACTCAAAGTAACCCTGGATAGCATCCCCGCCGATGATCGGGCAACCTACGATATGATTCAACGGGCTGATACTACCGGCGTTTTTCAGATCGAGTCCACTGCCCAGATGTCCAGTCTACCTACTCTGCAACCCGCCAATTTTTACGATCTGGTGGTTCAGGTGGCTATAATTCGCCCCGGGCCCATCCTGGCTGGTGTCAAACATCCCTTTTTGAGAAGACGAAATGGTCTGGAAGCGGTGACTTATGCACATCCGAAGCTGGAACCTATTTTGAAACGAACCTACGGCACTATTATTTTCCAGGAACAGTTAATGCGGGTAGCCATGGCTATCGGTAATTTTTCACCGGGAGAAGCCAATGAGATTCGCAAAAACATCGGTTCTTTCAGTACCAAAGGAAAAATTGACAAATGGGTGGGAAAGCTGATCCAGGGAATGATCGACAATGGCGTCAGCAAAGCATTTATCAATGAGGTCATTCAGCAGATTAAGGGGTTTGCCAGTTATGGCTTTCCCGAATCCCATGCGGCTTCTTTTGCCTTGTTGGCGTATGCCTCCTCTTTTTTGAAATGCCATTTTCCCGGGGCATTTTTTACTTCGGTGTTAAATTCACAACCCATGGGGTTCTATCAACCTGATACCTTGATCAAAACTGCCAGAAGATGCGGTGTGAGGATTCTGCCTATTTGTATTAATCGCTCCGAATGGGATACGATTTTGGAGCTGGTGAGCTGGGAGTCGGGTCAGGCTGAATATGGCATGCGCCTGGGATTTCGATTGGTAAAAGGACTCAGCGAAACCGGTATGCATAAGCTTTTGGAACGACGCAATCAAATGGGTGTGTGGCATTCCATGGCGGAATTTCTGGAGGGAAATTACCTGTCTCGCCCGGATCTGTCAGCATTGGCAGCCTCCAATGCCTTTTCGACCTTTGGTATTAAACGCAAGGATGCTATCTGGATGGCAGAGGCTGCTCCTTACCAGACACCGAACACTCCAAAAGGTTATTCGCAGCCATCTGTTCCTGAGTATGAAGTGGCGGAGCCGGATGTGGTATTCTCAACAGAAAGCGAAATCGAAAGCGTGGAAGCCGATTATCGGGCAACCGGAACCTCCCTGGGCAGACATCTCTCTCGTCTGATACGCGAACAAGCCTGGGTTTACCAGATTCCCCAGGATCAGGTGGTTTCCTCTAATCGTATCATGCAATGCCAGCCGGAACGTTTCATTCCGGTTTTTGGTATGGTGCAGGTACGCCAGTCTCCGGGGACTGCCCGTAAAATGCTGTTTGTGACCCTGGAAGATGAGTACGGCACTATCCCCCTGGTAGTCCGCCCCAATATTTATCGCCGTTACAGACATTTAATCGAAGGACAAGCTTTTTTGTGCGTACTGGGCAGATTGCAGGTGGAAGGCAATGGTTTCTCCCTGCTGGTTTCCCAGGTATTTGGACCGCAACAGAGAAAAGCGGATGTGTTTCAAGTGCAAAGGCGCAGGCGCTACGATCAGATCAATTCAGGAGAATTCCGCAAGGTTAGAAACTATATGTAGGGGCATTTTAGATTTCCGGTAGGTGTCGGCTTTGCCGACATTTGAAGAATTTTGAATATCTATGCCGACGGTTGAGATATTTTATATTATATCCGACTGATTAAATCGAGAGGAAATGGTAGGGCGGTGTTACATCCCCGCCGAGAAACAGGATTGGAAGGAATAACAAACAAATGAATAAGCTATTTTCTTCTGCAAACGATCTACATGCATTATTTAGAACAACTCATTGCCAATAATACTCGGCGGCCACGTAGGGCCGCCCTACCGTAGCTTTTGCAGCAAAGAAAAACATACTCAGGGGGCAAATCAATCTGAATGGTAATTGTAGGATGGGCAACTTGTTGCTCATCAACCAGACTGTTAATGAGTCTAATAATTTGTGGTTTGGAGAGAACGATCTACGAGGTGATCCCTACACATCCACCAATTTGGATATTTTCTCAATCAGTTTCTGATTAAGTTCTTCAATATCAGGAATACTCATCTTGATGGCTTCGTCAGGGCAGATGGTGACACAACGTCCGCATCCTCTGCAATCGCCGGATATTTCAGCTTTTTCGCCATTCATAGATATGGCTTTAACAAAACAATGGTCCACACAGGTTTCACAGGCCTGGCAATCGTCGGTAACTGTGACTTGCACACCTTCCAGACGTTGAACGCTATCTCCGATTGGTTGGAAGGCATTGGGAATCAGAATTTTCCACAGGCAACAACATTCGCAACAATTGCAGATGGTCAGCAATTTCTCTCCGGGTCTGGCATTTAACCACACAGAATCCAGCTTGTTCCTGCCAATTAAATGAACCAGCCCTGCTTCCTGACAACGATCGACATGCGCCAACCCTTCTTCGACGGAGACAAGTCTTCCCAAGGCAGGATTAATCTGTTGTGTGGCCTCTCCCAGGAATAAACATCCAATATCTAAGGGGTAATCATCACAGTTGGAAGCGGAACGGCAAATACAATCGTTCATTACCCAGCGGAACTTAGCCGTCTTCACAAAATGGCGAACCACGTCAGAAGGGAGCGCTATATTATCTTCACCGGGGACTGATTGGTTAATAGGAATGTAGACGATGTCGTCTTTGTCAAAAAGAAGCTTTTGAGCCAATTTGCCGATGAGAGGAAGCCGCGTTAGTTTGGCTGTGCTTGGGGTGGGAAACGCTTTCTTGATTAGACTGACTTGCCAGAGCGGTCTTGCCATAGCTTTTACCGGGGTCAGGGTGTGACTTTGTTTGAAAATAGAAAACCCTGCTCTTTGAGCAAGGCAATGTTCCAAGGCAGTGTCATTATTCTATTTCTTGCTTTTAATCTTAATCTTAATCTTAATCTTTCCTTTGGATGGATATTCCAAACCAAGAAGCTAAATTGGAATATCAGGAAATTTTGTACATGGTGACATCACGTTTTAGCAATGCCAGGCCTTTCAGAAGATTAAGAACACGAATACGATTAAGAGTAAGAGTAAGATTAAGAGTAAGAGTAAGATTAAGAACAAGATAATGATACAGCGGTCTAACCATGTCCAGGGGGGACCAATACCGGCTTCTATGAAGCCGGATTTTTATTCTTACCTAAACCTAAAGCAAACTGAAGCAGCGAATCGATGTTTTGATTAATTTTGTAGTACTTGATTAAACCATTCAAAATGACAAATAACAAGGCCAGGTACAAGGCGATAGCGGAAATATCTCCTCCGGTTACCATGGCTCTGAGTCTGGCGTATATAAAGAAATAGGTAATAAGAACCAATACCATGTATACGATGTTCCCGGCTTTTGGACTTCTAGGGTTGTAAATCCCCATTGGCAGAGCAAAGATGGCAAAGCAAAGGCAGGAAAGCACAGTCACGATACGAGCATGAAACTCATCAACATACTCAAAGTAGTCTTTTGAATCGGATGGCAGACTGGAGATTTCCCTGTAGAGTTCATCGATGGTCAATTCCGTATCCATTCTGCTTCTTGAAGGATTCTCTTTGTTAAACCTACTCGGCACCTTCTGATTTTCTGCTTTTGGTGGCGTCAGATCGTAATCCAGCTTTTCGAATGATATGATTCGATATCCCTCGTCACCAAGGCGATTGTGAATCTTTCCATCATACAATTGGAAGACAATTTTATGTTTTTTGTCATCCAAATAAATCCTGCCGCTTTTGGCTTCGATAATTCCACTTTGGTCTGTTGCATTCCAATCGGAGATAAAAATACCTTTGAATAATTCACCTTCTTTATCAAAGATATAGATAAGTTTTTGACCGAAGAAGTTATTGATTTGCTGTACGGAAAGATTGATGCGGGTCTGCTTTTTCAGGATGTTATACTTCAATGCTTCCAAATTGCTTACACCTAGGGGTCCCAGGAAAAAAGTTTGCAATAACACAAACATGGCAACGATAGAAGCCATGAACAGAGCGGGTTTGAAAAAGAAGGCAAGTGAAACACCGGAAGCTCTCATCACAATGAGTTCCGAATCAGCAGATAGACGGCTGATACCCGCGTAAATGCCGATCATCAAACTGATGGGAACGGATATCATCAATACGGGTGGAAGTGAAAACAGGATCATCTGGAAAATGGCATCCAGTTCCACCCCTGTTGACTGTAGAAAGGGGATGAACTCAAAAATCTGGTTCATCATCAGGATAGTGGTGATTACCCCTGTGCTGAGCAAAAAAGGGAACACCATTTCCATGACTACATAAAAAAATAACAGCACAATAGGCTATCTTATAAGTCTTGCATTACCATAAAGAAAGATTATCAGGCTCTCCACCGAGATAACCTAGCCCTAAAGTGATATAAAAGATACGCAGAATCCGACCGTCTTTGTCGCGAACGATAAGAGGATCGAGCTGCCTTGCTTCTTCAAAAAACTCGGGAATTCGTTTTTTATATGAATCGGGTTCATCACCCACGTAAATGGTGTTTGCACCCAGCTTTTTCTTACCTTTTTCCCAAAGCAGATAACTTTTACCATGAACCACGTCTTTTGTCACATTCATCAAATAGTAATTGGGATGGCTGGGAGTATAAAAACCCAGCATCGAAGCCAGGCTATAGTCTTTGGACGTCATGAACAGCCCTTCCGGTCTCCCTTCCCACTCTTTGATGATGGTATCGATGTGTCTTCCGGCTTCCTTCCAGCCGAAATAGTGGGAAAGCACGGGGGCTTCATCATATACATTTTCGGTGTAAATCATGTTGTCCGGTAATACTTTAGGAAACAAAACCAGGAATGATAAAAGAGCTGAAATGACCAGTGATAAAGAAAAGCTGCTCCAATATAACCCGGATTGGAAGGTTGGAGTTTTTGTGACAAAAGAAGGTTTTTTATAAAGCCAGGTAACGAGTAACACAACACCGGGGCCATAAACAATTGCCGGCCAATGCGGGGCCACCTCAACACCCAAGGAAGTGCCTGCGAAATAAACCAAGGGAAAGGCTGAAAAATATGAAAGCAGTAAAACAGTGTCATCTTTCTTTTGCGTGGCTCTGGATCTCTTGCGATGAAGACGGAATAAAAAAACCACAAGAGCAGCCAGCAACAGCGAGAACACCAAGGGCGATCCCGCAAGTAATTGACCTGCAAGGTATTTCATTGGTTTTACCGGATCAAATCCCTCTTCCCGGTGCCTCATGAAAAAATTAAACTGAAAGGTCAACCAACTGTTTTGATAATTCCAGTAAAGAAAAGGGCTGAAGAGCAATAAAGCCGTTAGAGAACCCAGGTAAGGCTCCTTGGTCAAAAAGACTTTTCGATAGCGACCGTTAATGAGCAAAAACAGAAACAATCCGGGGAAAAACAAGACAGCCATAAACTTGGTAAGCAACATAGCGCCACCGGTGAGCCCCACCATATACCAATTTCTTCTCTTGTCATCAATAACTGCCAGTTTGGAGTAATAAACAGCCGCCGTAAAAAAGAACACCAACCCGGCATCTGTCGTCATGGCTGTTCCAAGTACCATTGATATTGGCAGTGCCGCATAAAGTAAGGCCGAATAGAAAGCAGGCTTTTGGGATTTAAACAGGTCAAGAGTCAGTCTGTAGACAAAAATAATGGTACCAAGATGCAACAGAATAGCAGGCAGGCGAACATTGTACTTGAACACTCCGAACAGATTGGTCGTTAAGGCTACCAGCCAGGCTGTCATCGGGGGATGAGCATAATAACCCAAGGCCAGATGGCGTGACCATTCCCAAAAGGTAGCTTCGTCTCCGTTTAATGGCGGGATCAAAGCAACAATGGAATGCAAACCAAATGAGGCGAGTAGCAATAATACCAATCCTTTGTGTTTCTCCGATGTTGTCATACGAGATACCTGTTTGTTTTATCTTGGCGGCATGTGAAAAATCTTTAGCTTCCGAAGAACCTTGCCATTGTGTAGGGTTTGAACCTCACCTAAATACTTGAAGGCAGACTTAAATCGATCCTTCGAGTCTTCCAGCAATCCTTCGCATTCCGATCTGGGGCAAACCAGTAATGCACCATTTTTACGAACTGTACGAACCGGACTCCACATGTTTCTTTCCTTCTTTTCAATCGCATGAGGCCAGGGATTATTTTCCATATACAATCCCAGGGCGCTTGAGAGTTGATATTCCCGGGAAACTACATAATCTGGTACTTTGATTTTGTTGTATTCGCAAAGCTCCTTGATCTGTACTGCTGTTTTGTTCCATCCCGTCATGACTTTCAATGAAGGTGTATCGGGAAATTGGTAGGGAATAAAAATGTAATGAATTTGAATCAGAACAACTGCCAGTAACGAATAATTCAGGACGGTGGAAGTAAAAAACATCGTTACCTGTCGGCTGGTCTGTCCCTGAGCGATGTTTATCACCACAAAACGCGCCAGCAACATGAAAAAACTGAAATAAGCAACATTGACCCAGTGCGGGTCTGTTCTACTGCCAAGAAAGCTAGTCACGGTGAAAAACAAAAATGGCACCAGTCCCGAGTAAAGCAAGAATTTCCATTTTTGACTGACAATAATTTTGCCATTGGAAAAAATGGTCGGATTCAGGTTCTTTGTACCTAACTGCCACCAGAAATAGACCGAGTATACGACTGAGAACAGAAAAAACTGGGAGACAATAAAATGCATGAAATGAACGCCGAAACTGGCTCCTTTTAAACCTTTATCCAGCACAAATCCAAAAGTTACCCAGTCATTTTGAGAATTCCAATAAATATTGGGGGCCACGATGGCAAATGCCAGTAGTGCTCCAACATAAGTTTGCCAATTGGTTAGAAGCTTTCTGGAATGCTTGTTGGAAATCATCCAAACTATCATGGAGAGTGGGAGTAAAATCATGATATATTTGGACATTGCCCCTAATCCGGCAGATAGTCCAAATAGAATCATCCAGTTTGGATTTTGCGTGGTGATGTATTTACCGATGATTAGTAAACAGATCAACCAGAAAGCCATATAAGGCTGATCGATATGCCAGAATACCGATCCTGTTGAAAAGTAAGGCGTACTAATAAGGATCAGCACGAAAACCAGCGCTGTTTTTCTTTCGAAAAACTCCTCTGCCACTAAATAAGCCAAGTACAAGATGATGACAGAAAAAAGAACACTGCCCAATTTTAATCCCAGCACGATATCGCTGAACACCAGGGTGATGATTCGCATGGTAAAGGCCACAAAGGGCGGATGCTCGTAATACCCAAAAGCGAGATAGCGGGACCAGATCCAGTGATCGGCCATGTCCGGGTGGATATCAAGAAAGTTGAAAACGGTGAACCATATAATGAAATGGATGATCAAGATAATCCAAATGGTGTATTTGGATGCTAAAAATCTGTCTACTATTGTCATTTACTTCCTGATGAAAAGAGGGCTTAAAAACAAAAAAGTGTTGCTCTAATGATTAGTTAATAGTTGATGACTTCTCAATTCTATACAAGCAAAAACGACCGACCTGTTTGATCTTCTCTACTAAGGGATGGTCTTTTTGCAATCGTTTTGCGTTTTTATAATCACTGATTATATAAATGTCCTGGTTTGTCCGTTGATTCAGAATTTGCGGATCTCCGGGAAATTTGTAGTTGTGTAGTACCTCAATGGGTCCGTTTCCATAAAAAAATGCAGCAAAGGAAACCATCCTGTAGAAGATGACTTTATCGGACTTTAGTTGGGCTTCTTTGACCACGTCAATCAGCGGTTGTTGATGGATTTCAGTAAACACCGGCAAATGGATACGCCATAATCCCTGGGTGAAAACCAGCATGGCCATTGCAGCCAACACCAGACCGACTGCCAACTGCTTTCTTAGCAGATAAAAAACCGCGGCGACAAATAAAACCAAAATGAGCCCACCAATTAAAAAGACAAACCCCATTGTTACATCGGGCATCGAAACCAGTTGTACTTTGGAATATTCTCCAAGCATTGTGGGCATACCTGTAAACAATAGCGCAAGAAAAACACCGATCATACCGGTTCCCCAGATACTCCATTTGGGTAAACCTTTTTTGGTAATAAACGCATTCTCAATATTGATTGCTACCAGCATGCTCAAGGGAATGTATATGGAAGCTGAATAATGCGGTAGTTTGGTGGAAACTAGGGAAAACAAAACCAAAACAAACACAATCCAGGCTAATCCAAAGCGAAAAAGGAATCCGATATGATTATTCTGCCACTTGATCTGTGAGGGGCGGAAGGCAAACAGGAGGACTGTCCATGGCAGTAAACCAAAAACGGCGACAATCAAGTGGTAAAAGAAGGGGCCCTCATGTCCTTCCATGGGTTTGGAAAAGAGCAATAACTGAAATTTTATAAAACCTTCCAAAAAAGACTCGCCGGTATTCAACCAGTTAATCAAATACCAGGACAATGCTATGGAAAGTGATAGAACCGCACAATAGAGGAAATGAGCAATCCGAATTCCCGGTTTTCGATTGAATATTTTGTAACCTGCGAAGGCGACCAGGGGAATCACACCCGCCAATGGACCTTTGGTCAACGTTCCCAGACCCATGCTTATGCTTGCTATCGTGAGGTAGATCAAATATACCCTTTTTGGTGGTGATTTCCTTCTACCTAATTTGGCTAGCGCTTCCAGATGGTGGCGGTAGGAGTGATCAAACAAATAAAGCAGGTAAGCAGCAGTGGCAATGAACAGGTTAAAAGTATGGTCGATGACAGCGACTCGCCCAAAAACCGAGGGCAAAAAAGAAGTAAGATAAACCAATCCCCAGACAAGCCCGAAGCGCGGTGATTCAATTTTGCTCCCGACAATGTATAGCAGAACGATCATCAACAATCCGGCGACAGGTGAAGGAAAGCGGGCAGCGAACTCATTGACGCCAAAAAGTTTATAGCTCAGTACCTGTTCCCAGAAGTAAAAAGGCGGCTTTTCCGCAAACAGGTGGTTGTTCACATAGACATTCAAATAGTCACCCCGAACCATCATTTGCCGACTTGCTTCCGCATAAATGTTTTCATCCCAATCAACAAGCTGGACATTACCTATTCCCGGAATTAGGAATATTGCACCAAAAATCAGTAATAACACAAATTGTTTTTGAACGACTTTAGAATCACTACCAGGTGTAATAGTCATGGAGTTGAAAATGGATTTATCTGAAGCGGTCGTTGAATCAGCTGCTTGATTCTCTGTCAGACCAATGAGGCTGTGGATGTATCAGCGTATTTGATTAGAAAGTTTATGATTATAATGCTTTTCAAAGTGAATGTCATCCACGGCTGGTAACAGAATTGATTACAAAGGTCAAAGAAGGTAAATTGCTCAAAGATCCCGGTAAATAGTGTTTATGGGATTCCTGTTTACCTAAACGGTCTGGTTCTTTATACTTTTCAAAACCTAGTAAACATACGTGATCATCACGTTTTTTCAGGAACTATCATAATAAATCTCAGTATGTATCCTTCTGAAACCAGAATTGCAGTCCTTATTCCCTGTTACAACGAAGAAATTACCATTGGCAAAGTTATCGATGATTTTAGAAAAGAATTACCAGCAGCCGACATATACGTGTTCGATAATAATTCCACGGATAAATCTGCCCAAATAGCCAAGGAAAAAGATGCAATCGTCGTAAAAGAGCCTAAACAGGGGAAAGGATTTGTAGTGGTTTCCATGTTTCAGAAAGTTGAAGCAGATATTTATGTCATGGTAGATGGAGACGATACCTACCCCGCTGAGTCGGTTCACGACCTCATCAAGCCGGTTTTGAATCAGGATGCGGATATGACAGTGGGTACACGCCTTTCCAAGTATAAATCCAAGGCATTTAAACCGTTAAACCTGATGGGGAACTTTCTGGTTGCCGCCCTGGTAAATTGGATTTTTGACAACAAACTAAAAGACATCATGTCGGGCTACAGGGTCTTCAACAGGGATTTTGTAAAAAACATCCCCCTGGATTCAAGAGGATTTGAAGTAGAAACGCAACTCGTAATACAGTCTCTATACTATCAATACAAAACCCTTGAGGTTGAGATCGAACTTCGCCAACGCCCTGAAGGGTCCACATCAAAACTAAATACGATTAGTGATGGTATTCGCGTGTTGTTAACAATTGCCAATATTGCCAAAGCATACCGGCCTCTTTTCTTTTTTGGTACTCTCGGGATACTCTTTTTGCTTACTGGTTTTGGTCTTGGCTTAATTCCCATCATCGAGTTTTTTCAAACAGGTCTGGTTACCCATTTCCCAACGGCTATTCTGGCAACAGGTCTGGTCCTGGTTTCAACCATTTTTTTTGCGATCGGGCTAATCCTGGATTCCATCAATTTCAGAATGCGAGAGATTATTCAGATTATTAGAAAGCATTAGCTTGTTTTTATTAATTTTTAAGGATCAGACATTTGGCAAAAATCTGGCATTAACCGCTTAAGAATCAGTTCATGCACCTATAACAGCTACAAAACTTGCGATGAAACAGATACTTGTCTTAATCCCACTGTTAGTTATATTCCTGGCTTCGAGTTGTACACCAACCTACAAAAGGCAACCAGCACAAAGCGGTAGAAAGTTTTTTACTCCCAGGAACTGGCAAATACCTATTGAGAAAGAGGGGCAGCCAAGTTCACCTTCCGCTGCACCGACTCAACCCAAATCCAAACCGGTTATTGTATTGCCTGACGAGGAGGAGGAGCCGAAAAATCCCGAAGAGCAGATGATAGGTTTTGCCTCCTGGTACGGTCCGGGGTTTCACGGAGAGAAAACAGCTAACGGGGAACAATATGATCAGGATGCATTAACGGCAGCGCATCGCTTTCTGCCTATGAATACCTGGGTTCAGGTGACTAACCTGGAAAACAATAAAACTGTCATTGTGAGAATCAATGACCGGGGACCCTACAAGAAAAACAGAATTATAGATTTAACGAGAAGAGCAGCAGAATCGTTGGAGTTCAAAGAACAGGGAACAGCACGGGTATCCTTGAAGGTTATTCGTTATCCCAAAGATTATGATCCAACGGAAGGCATGACGCCATACAAACAAATGATTGTGCAGATCGGTGTATTCAGCACCAGACAACGAGCCGATGCTTTCAAAATGCAGTTAAACCAGAAATATGCACAAATTCCAATCTTCGTTGAAACGAGAAAAGAACTGTTTTATGTATTAGCGGGACCTTACGAAGAGAAGAAAGACGCTGATAGGGTAAGCAGCGCCCTCAAGAGAGAAGGAATAGATAATTTTGTTCGCAGCTACAAAAAATAGATATCTATAAATAATCCATCGATTGAAAATAAGACTTGTGCAAGTCCGCAAAGTCAAATTTCTTTCTGGGAGCATGGTATTTACGGGCTTTCAAACCGTCTTTGCTAATAGCTGAGTCGATGGTGAATTGATATCCCGAATCACTCTTGTTTTTGCTTAATTTATTGATCAGTAATACAATCCCTGCGATGGAAAGCATTGTCTTCATCACAAAGGCAACAGCATGAAATATCTTCATTTCAAGTCCTATTCGAGCAGTGGAATGAGTATTAAACCAAAAAACAGATTGGAACGATTTTGCCGTCATTAATTTATTGACGACGCTTCATTTAATTTTGCATCTAACTAAAATATAATTTATTTCTGTTGTTTTATGAAGATAATACAGCCCTTCAATCGTAAATTTTATGTAAAAGCATGGCATTTGCTCAGCCCGTTATTGCTGTTTGTAGCGGTTGTGTCGTTCACAGGGCCGGTGCATTCGCAAGAGCAATATCCTATCGAATACACGGAGTTTCTAACCAAAGCGGAGAATATGTTTTTATTTCACCCGGAGTTGGTGAGAGATGTGTTTTATAGCTTGATCGATTTAAAAGGAAACCGCAGTACCGCAAGGAATCGAATCAATAGGGATGTACTGGGTTGTAGGAGATACATTGAAGGAAACAGGGGATGCAGGATTAAAAAACTGAAAATGGAGCAAAAAGCGCAGGGTCTGACAGGCTCCCTGGAGATCCCCGTGAACTTCACCTACGTCCAAGCAACCAGGCATACACGAACTAAACAAAGGATACACCTTCGCTGGCGACCTGAACTGATTAAACCGCCGGCCATCAGCTTGCAGGATTTCCTTGAGGACGTCTGGGCCGCGAAAGAATCCAAATATTTCAAATTCAAACAAGGCATAGAGCGAATCCAGCTCAACCCTATTTTGGAACGTGATATCTACTTTGTAACGGACAATCGCATGGCGGACAGCCTTGTAGGGGTTTACAAACAATTGCCCACTGACAAGCAGGATTCGATCACATTTATATTCGACTACAGCGTTCCCACCAAACGACATATAACCATGGATTTTTTTATCCATCTGAAGGCTGACAAGGTAATTATGAACAAACACACATTTTATCCTGTAGAACGGAAAAAGCATTGGTGATTGGCACAGACTGTTTCACAACAGAAAAATTTATGATTTTTCTCATTTAACAGGCGAAATGTCATACTTGTCACCCCGGATACCCAGCCAAGCCCGGAATGACGCAGGGAATCACCGCCGTTTGCGGCGGAGTAGCTAATATCAAACAAGAGACTTTATGATAGGAATGATCTTAGCCGGAGGAAGCGGAACTCGACTCTGGCCGTTTAGCAGAACGATGACCCCAAAGCAGTTTTTAAACCTGGGGTCCACGCATGAATCCCTCCTGCAAGAAACCATCAAGCGATTATCCCCACTTCTGGATAAAGACCATATGCTCATTATTGGTTCCATAGTGCATGAACATGAGTTATGGCGCCAAATTGAGCAGTTGATTCCCGATTATCCAAAGCAGAACCTGTTGCTTGAACCACAAAGTAAAAACACGGCTCCTGCTATTCTTTGGGGACTTAGTCAAATTCCCGAAAACCTTCGTGACGAAGCTGTCATTATTTTACCGGCCGATCACTTAATCCAGAAAGAGGAACAATTTCTTGATAAGTTAAAAGCAGGTGAAAAGTTAGCGAAGGAAGGTTGGATCGTTACCTTCGGCATCAAACCGGATCATCCCCATACGGGATATGGTTATGTTAAATCCGGCAAGCCGTTAAACGGAGGATTCAAGGTCGACCGATTTACAGAAAAACCCGATAAAGAAACAGCCGAAGAATTCATCAAGAGTGGTGATTATAGCTGGAATGCCGGAATTTTTATGGCTACTCCCAACACTTTGTTAAATGAATACAAAGAGCTGGACCCTGAATCCTACAATCTTTTTTTCGAAGGAGCCAAGGTAAAGCCGGAACTGCACGAAGACAGCGGAGTTCATCAGGTATTCTCCCAGGTGGTTTCCAATTCCATCGATTATGCCATTCTTGAGAAATCCAGAAAGGTTGCTGTGTTTACCATTGATGTTGGTTGGAGCGATCTCGGCAGTTGGGAAAGCATCTATGAAATCAGTAATAAAGACGATAACGGCAATGTAACTCGTGGCAATGTGATGATGAGAGACAGCGAGAATTGTTTGATTATCTCTGATAAACGATTGATTACCTGCTCCGGATTAAAGAATATTATTATTATTGAGACTGAAGATGCGCTCCTGGCGTGCGATCTTACCAAATCCCAGGATGTGAAAAAGATTGTGGAAACCCTGAAACGGGAAGACCGGTTTGAATACAAATTCCATACGACTGTTGCCCGTCCCTGGGGGAGTTATCGAGTGATTGCCGAAGGCAAGGATTATCAGATCAAGACGCTCACAGTACTTCCTGGCAAACGATTGTCATTGCAACGTCACTTCCATCGCAATGAACATTGGGTGGTTGTATCAGGAACTGCTGAAGTTAAACGCGGAGAACAAACATACTTTCTGGCCGAAAATGAGTCTACTTATATTCCCAAAAATGAGTTTCATCGGCTGGCTAATCCGGGAAAGATTCCACTGGAGATTATTGAGGTCAGGCAGGGAAGTTACCTCTCGGAGGATGATATCGAACGTTTGGAAGATGATTTTGGCAGGGTTGAAACCTTTGTTTGATGAAATAGAATCAGAAATGTTCGCTGGATAAAAACAGCAAAAAAAAGCCGGGAATACCTTAGGTATCCCGGCTTTTTTATTTTACAAGCTAGACTGACTATTTATTGAACGTCAGTCTCTGCTCTCCTGTTCTTTCGCCATGCATTTTCGTTATGTGCGGTATCAAGCGGCTTTTCCTCTCCGTAAGAGATAATTCTGATATTGTCAGCCAGAAAACCAAGACTGATCAAATATCTCTTTACAGCAAATGCCCTGCGCTCACCAAGAGCCAGGTTGTATTCATTGGAACCCCTTTCATCTGCGTGACCGGCGATCAACAATTCTGTAGATTCCTTGTCTGCAACATTTGCCAAGTCTGTTCTCAACTGCTGTTTGAACTCGTTTCTCAGGTAAGACTTGTCAAACTCAAACAAGACATTGTTGATTGCTACAACAATTTGTTCAGTTGTTGTCGGCTCAACAGTTGTTGTGGTCTGAGTTGGCTCAGTCGTTGTTGGTTCGGTTGTGGTTGTCGGCTCAACAGTTGTTGGAGGAGGCTGAGTCACATCTGTTTGCTCAATAACTTCAACGCCTTCAAACTTGTCAAAAGCCAGTGATGCTTTGCCGCTGAATATTTCAACAACATTTTCTCCACCACCCCTGAGATAAAGCAGGAAATACTCTGCTGCTTTTGCTGTATTCTCCGGTACCGTATAAAGCACTTCACTTGTGAAATCAGCCGCGGCAACTTCCGCCAGCATTGCTCCTTTTCCTGTATCATTTGGAGCTGTTCCCCAGTATATTACGTAGTGAGTCACTGCAGCAGGTTTTAAGCTGTCCGGTAAATCGAGAGTGATATCACCTCCGATTTCACCTTCATCATTGTCTGTGTCTGCAAAAGAGAATGTGATTTGACTCAGTGAGTTGTTATCCCAGGGTTTGACTTGCGGTTGTGGACATCCTGCCAGAGTGAATACAATGAGTGCGACAGTTATTAACTTTATAATTTTTTTAATATTTTTAGTCATTGTCTGCTTCTGGGAAATGGTTTTTCAGTCCCTTGGCTGAAAAACAAGTGATTGGAATTATAAGAAAAAAATGATGAAGACTTGTTCCCACGGTATTTCCTGCTTTCTTACTTAATTCGGCCTAATTTGGCAACCCCTTTTTAAAAAAACAAAAATACCAATTGTTTATCAATATAAAAACTACGGAATTAGTATAGCACATTTCAGGCCAATTAATCGATTGAATTAATTTGGATACCCGTGTTTTTATTAAACTTAAAACACCAAAAAGACAAAAAACACTCTAACTTGATTAATTGCGAGGAGTCCATACTTTATGGTAACGCTATCCAAGTAAATTATTAGACCGTAAATGCCATAATGGCACCTGGGAACGCATACTCACTTTCTTTTTTACTAAATATTTACTAGAATCGTGAAACAAAAGTAAAAAAGGGAATCACCTCCTTCGACCATTACACGACATACACCTTTTCTTTGTAAAATATATGCTAAAGATTTTTCAAATGATCTTCCAATCAACGGCTGTAAAGCTTTTGTTTCGTTTTATTGCCAGTATAGCCAGTGCGATTGTTGTGATCAGCGGATTTTTATATATAATGAATCTTGGGCAGAGAGAAAAGGAAGAGGATTTGGAGGAGCAAAAGGAAGATGTTGTCATCCCGCCTGAAGACGACGTTGAAGAAAATCCCAATTGAATGGAACAAGCCGGCTAGTTAAACCGCAGCTCTTTCCACTGGTAGCTGGCCCTGTAAAATGGTGGAAGCGAGCCGTATTTTTCCAGGTACCACTTTACAAATTCAAGCGTTTTTTTATTCGCATAACCTCCCCCGCCAATCTCACCATATTCATCGACAAAAGGCTTGCATAGCTCGAAGATCTGCCTGTCCCTTTCTGCCTTTGCCAAAATTGAAGCCGCTGCCACGCTGATATAATCCTTATCAGCTTTGTTATACGCCTTGATTTTATCGTTTTCTATTGGGGCAAACAGGTTTTTGCCATCCAAAACAACCCTGTCCGATTTTAATGAAGAAATAATATTAAGGGCGGTTTCCTGCTCCAAACGGTTCAGGCTGCTGTTGTGAACATAATGATCGATGGTGTCTGAAGGAATGATTGTTACCTGGTGTGGAAAGCGCTCTTTTATCTTTTTAGCCAGGTTTCCCCTTTTCTCCTTGGCTTTTTTACTGCTCCCAAATGTTTTTGAATCTGCAACACCCCATTCATGAAGAATCTGCTCATCGTTGGCTGGTACCACTACACCTGCCATTACCATAGGGCCAAGCACAGGTCCCCTGCCGGCTTCGTCAATTCCAAGTTCCAAATGATTTCTCAAGATTTAATCCGTTTTCAGGATAGTGAGTGTGTCGCCCAGGGAAAGCCGGTGTTTTTTTATGTATCCGGCCGGCAGTTCCAGAACCATATCGGAGGTAACGCCGTAGCCATACCGTTCCAGGTAGTCATCCGGAGTGCCGTGTTCAGGAAAAGGTATGTTTTCTTCGAATTTCACCGCTTTGTTACCTAAAAACCAGATAATATCGATAGAAAAATTCATACGCTTCATCCAAAAGACCCTGCTACCCGGTCGGTCATAAACAAAGAGCATGCCTTGTCCTTCGGGGAGGGAAAATCGATTGCCCAATCCCATGCGTTGTTCCTCGTTGGTTATGACGACTTCGGCTTCGATTGGAATATCTCTGACTTTGATTTTCCACCAGGTCTTGGCTGCAACTGGTTGCACAGCTAAAAGTAGCAGGCAAACCAGAAACGCTGTAAGGGAGAGGAAAGCTTTGGCAGGATTAAGCATAGCGCTTTTTTAGTTTTTTTCTGATCATGTTCCGTTGCAAAGAGGGAAGGTAATCGATAAAGAGTTTACCCTCCAGATGATCCATTTCATGCTGAATACAGATGGACTTCAAGCCACTGGCTTCCATGGTGTGTTCATTCCCTTCCACATCCTGGTACTTCAGGGTAATAGAACCGGACCTTTTTACCTCAGCCCTGAATTCCGGTACAGACAAACATCCTTCCTCGTTAACTTGTTCTTCAGACTTTTCAATGATTTCAGGATTTATGATAACCATTGGATTGCGGGCGGATTCCGGAAGTTCCTTGCTGTAGGTTACATCCATCACAAACAACCGTTTGCCAAAACCTATTTGTACTGCTGCCAGTCCAATACCAGCATTTTCGTACATGGTTTCGATCATGTTGTCTGAAATTTCTTTCAGTTTGTTATCGAACTCCGTAACGGGGGTGGCAACGGTTTTTAAGAAAGGATCCGGATATGTCAAAACTTTGTATACTGTCATTTGCTGCCTTTGTAATACTAATAACGGGAGCTTACCCTTTGCCCGGGATATGTTGCACTTATTGGGCGGTTCTTGAAAACAGACTGGATTCAGGGCCTATTTCCAACTGCCTTGTTCATTTCATGTTAAAATTTCCTGCCCCTGATTGCAAGCAGGATACCGTTGCTATGAATGATTTAGACCCGGATCCGAGTCATTAATTTGAGTGGACCAGATGGTAGTTCTGGCGGATGTTCTGCCCAATTCTGACAATGCAATTGGCGGCTGTGGAATCCGGAAAGTGCAGGATGATGGGTTTTCGTTGTCTGATCGATTGAATAACGTAGCTGTCATGTTCGACAAAACCGACATACCCGAGATTCACACCAAAATATTTTTTACTGGCTGCAGTCATAGAGAATCCAACACGAACATCAGTTGGTGTTCTTACCTGGTTCAGAATCAATTTAGGTGTAAAATTGGATAATTCGTATTTTAAGGATTCACCAGCTTGGGGATTAATATCTGTTATGTCTGAAACAAGTTCAGCTGGAGTCCTGGGGCTTTCTTCATGTTTGCTTTCGGTGATTTTCTCAAGAAAAGCCCTTACTTCCTGGTGTTTGATCACCGATTTCAACTTTCTATAAAATGCCGATTTGATAAAGCGATAGGTATTCTCTACAGATGTTGGCTCAGGAGCGGCAACAAGAACACCCACATCGGCCATCAAAAAGAGGTCAAGTGTGTAGGAGCTGGTTCCAGCGCCAAGATCGACCAGAACATAATCAACATCAAGCGTCTTTATCGCTTTGATCAGTTTATTCTGTTGGATGACATTCAGGTTAGCCATCCCCAATACGTCATGAGCACCACTGGCCAGTTTGAGATTGGCGATTCCGGTGGGAAGTAGAATATCATCGAGACGTAACTGATTGCTTTTTATAAAATCGGAAACACTAATAATAGATGTGCTGATGCCAAAAAAGGTGTGAATGTTAGGACCGCCAAAATCCGCATCGATAAGCACAACGCTGTTACCCCTTTGCGCTAAATCGATACTGAGGTTGCTGCACAACAAACTTTTACCAACTCCTCCTTTGCCCCCTGCAATGGTCCAAATTCCTTTTCTCGCCATAGTCTTTAAGTCTGTGCGGTATTCCTGATACCTTTCGAATGTTCCAAATAATCAGGCAATCCAATTTGCCTATTCAATCCATCGAGATTCGGATGTGCAATAAAAGCTCCAAAAGTCGAATCTTATGTAAAAAAGGCAGCTTTTCTTAGGAAAACAGCAAACAACACGAAGAGGCTAATGCTAATTCTATTGGGAACTCTGGCTTGGGGGAAGTAGAAACAGGAAAATTTGTGAGGAATGGTGGTACCAAGGAGGAGAGTCGAACTCCCAAGAGCCAAAGCTCACACGGACCTGAACCGTGCGCGTCTACCAGTTCCGCCACCTTGGTATACCATCTAAAAAATATATGATTGAATCGCTAATGGTGTCAAGAGAAAAAGCATGGTGTTTCTCGTAAACACCCTTATAGTGATTCCAGACTATCGATCCTTCCCGATTCATCACGAAATTCCTCGGGCAAAATCAAGGAAGGATTTCTATGGTTCACTATCCACAACTGGTGAGCAGCCCGGGAAGCCGCGATATGGAGCAGGTATCTTGAGTAATTGTCATTTCGATAGTTCTCCATGTCCACATCCAACAGTACCACATAATCAAACTCCAAACCCTTCACCTGCCTTACATCAGTTACGTCAATTCCCGGGGTAAAGGGGAAATTTTGATCATCGATCAGTCTCAAATCGGCAATTTCAACATTGTTGAGAAGTTCAAAATAAGCCTTCGCTTCTTCAGGAGAGATGCAGATCACCGCAATACTTGCCATCGGTTCATTGATCATGGTGTCAATCAGACTCCTGCTCAGGTACTGGATCAACTCACCCTGGTTACTAAACTTAAAGGCTTCAACAGGCGGGCCGTGCCGGGTTGCCATGAATTCCCTGTTTTGGGAGAGGTTGCCCAGTACTCTGAACGAGAAATCCATAATCTCATAAGTAGAGCGATACCCAACCTTTAAAGTGGATACTTTCTGCCCCTTGATTCCCAGGTTCTGAAAGGTGGTCTCCCAGTTGATAAATCCACTTTCTTTTATCATTTTTTGATTCACATCTCCGGCAAAGGTAAGACTCAGAGGTTGTTTGGCGATATTGGTCAGCACAGCCAGTTCAATGGGGCTGAAATCCTGAACCTCGTCCACCATAATATGATTGTATTGCAACGGTTTTTTGTTCTTTTTTGCAATCTCTTTGAGTAACCGCTGGTACATATAAAGTAATATGGGATCATCTTCATAATCCAGCGAAGTTCGAGGAGCGCTTGAATCCTCTTCATTAGATACAATTTCAACCAGATCTTTTTGAGGAGCCGGATCTTTGGTATTGATTTCGGCAAACTGATGTCTTAACCAGTCGATCACTTCAGCAATCTGCGTGGTTGTAAAATCATCAGATCCTTCATTAAAGCCAAACTGCAGGAAATGATAATCGGTGAACAGGTCTTCCCAGAACTCCAGCAACATCGACATCCGGTCTTTCTCCGGATCGATCAGATCGGTTACCACTCGTAAAAGGTTGGTTTTGGTGACAGCATCGAATTCGGGTTTGCAATTGCCCAACTGGCGTTTGCCTTCCAACCATTCGTAAAAGTTGTACAATCGGGATATCAGGGGAATACCTTCCAGATCTTGCAATACAAGGCGAAACTTCTGCTGATCCACCAAATTCAAAATGCCAACTTCAAATTCCCGTTCTTTGGCCTCTATAAAATCATTAATCAGTTGAAACAAAACGGGGTGTTTTTTAAAGCGGATCACGGTCACCGGGGTGTGTTCCGAGTAACTTCTTGGTAAATGACCGGAAAAGAGACGGATTCTCAGTTTGCTGACCCAGTTTTCAAAGTTTTCTATGATAATGCCACTTACACCCAGGGAAGGAAGTACCTTCGAGATGTAGTTGGAAAGGGCCCGATTGAACACCATCACCAGGATTTTCTCTGCGGAAAATCGTTGTCTGTCTTGAAAATGCAGCCAGGCAACCCTGTGCAGGGCAATGGTGGTTTTCCCGGAACCTGCCAGACCTTGAATGGCTACTACGCCGGTTTCCGGTTGAGTAATCAGGTCAAACTGACTGGGGTCGATCAGGGCGGTGATCTCCGGGAGGAATTTACTGCCCCGTATGCCACTTTCTGATCCAATCCCCATTTTAGATTTTATAGAAGCCGTATTTTGCGGACGAGGAGCGGAACCGGCTCCTCCTTTCAGCAAATATCGTTGCGTATCACTTTGAACCCAAGAACCGTCAGCCGAGCTTTTGAGGATTTGATCTCCGGTCTGTATTTCGACAATGTTCCCATCGACGATTCTTAAAATCCGCTTGAAAAGAACTTCCCCTTCAAAGATTCTGCCTTCAATATCTTCTTCGTATTCGTCTCCCTCTTCATATAAGAAGTAAATCCGGCCAATGGGCGAGGTTTTCCAATCAATAATCTGAATGCTGCCGTCTACGCTTCGATAAACCTGGGTTCCCAGATAGAGATCTTTGAAACCATGCTGATCGGCAAGTTTCATATGCCCGAAATATGGGTTCAGAATATCCAGTTTGGTGGTACCGGCAGAATCGATCTGGCTTAATACGGCATCCAGCCTTATCAGCTGGGCTTTAACCTGGGGTAAATCATCACTGTTGACGTCGGGGATCAGCTCGTTAAGCTCCGTGATCTCGTTCAGGATGTCATCACGAAGTGTGTCCTTGATCTGGTCAGCAAAACTCTTTTGCAGACGTCGCAGGTTGTTTTCTTCTTCTTTAATGATATTGAGTTCCGAATCGGAAAGACTCATGCTCGAACCTCGTTAAACGCAAATTGTAAAATTATTGATGTCTTGTAAACGTGATGATCCGGGAATTGAAATTCTTGCTTTAGAATCGACCCGGATATTTGTCGGTAGCAGGAATGAACCAGATTCCATGTTTTTGTCTTAATCGAAGCAATTCATCAGATTCCCTTTTATCGTTTAGCTTATGGGCTCCATTAACTGCCGTGTAGATGCTGCCTCCGTAAAATCCGATGGTGAGCAATCCAAAAACAGCTCCGGATTCCTTAGCATCGTTACTCACAGCATCCATGGTAGCCAGGTAGAACAATGCCGTCAGGAAAAAAGCATAGGTTCCTTCCATGTATCTGCCGGTGTAATAGCTTCCTGCACCCGGTATGATGGCAGATAAGCTACCGGCCAGCCATGGCGATTTTTTGTCTATGGTTCTATTATCCCACGCTGTAGTGAAGCTTTGGATTGCAGGTGCATAAGGATCTGTGTCGTCCAGCTCCTTAAAAATCTCTATCGCTTTGCCGATGTTTTGTTCACGAAAGCTGAAGATCGCTGTTTGTTTAAGGTCCAAAAGAGAAATCCCCAGCAAGATCCTCATTCGCTCCAGTCGGTCTGCTTCTAATTCGGAACGCTGGAGTTGTAACTCCCAATGGTCAATGGCATTTTCGATCTGGCTACCTGCAAGATAAGATCTGCCGATCTGCATGACGGCAGTTTCAGCAAGCTCATCTTCGGGAAAGAAAAATATCAAACGTTTATATTCGGTAATTGCTCTATAATATTCCCGACTCTTATATAGATGCGTGGCGTAGTTAAACTGCTGCTGTTTGCTCAACTGTATGTCTGCAGCCAGAATATCACGATGAATGCTGCTGACAAGCAATAACGGGGTAATAAAGTAAATCAGAAGTTTGCAGATTCCACCGGGTGTCTTTGTAACGTCTGAAAAGGCAGCTCTTGTCATTGGAGTACGGAGAAGCCCTTGGATGGAAGTAACTTAGGAAGGTTGGGTGGTGGTGCGAGCAGAGAGAATCGAACTCTCACGGCCTAGGGCCACAGCCCCCTCAAGACTGCGTGTCTACCAGTTCCACCATGCTCGCTTATCAATTTTATGTAAAACGACATTTTCAGATATGAAGATAATAGTGTCAAGCAAAAAGTTGCAGATTGAGTATTGACCGGGAATCACAATGGTTGATTTTGATCTGGTTTTTGGATTGAATGTCAACTGAATATCAAAATTGCCGTTTTATGCCTTGACACCAAATTAAATCAATTATAGTTTTAGGGGATAAAGGGATGATTAAGTCAGTATTTGCCAACCCAGTTAAATAGCGACTTAAGCCAATCTTAGCACACCAAAGAGGCGACATAGCCAAGCGGTTAGGCAGAGGTCTGCAAAACCTTTTAGATCGGTTCGACTCCGATTGTCGCCTCCACCAAATCCCACATAAGACAAACCAAAGACGATCCTGCCTGGATGGCGGAATTGGTAGACGCGTGAGACTTAAAATCTCATGTCCGCAAGGACGTCCCGGTTCGATTCCGGGTCCAGGTACCAACAGCAGGATTTCAGTAATTTACCCCAATAAGTTTCCCAAAACAGTGGATCACTAATGGATCAGTAAACTTATTGACTGAGTTGTTTTTGTTTAAATTTTGCATTTTAATATCAATATCTTATCGCAAATATGCTTCCAAGGTTTAATATTTTTTCATGCATCGTAGCGTTGTTTTTGAGCAGAATAGATAAAAATAACAATCCTGGGAGCATGAGATTTTAAGTCTCATGCGTTTGTGTTGGGTATTTGGTTTGAATTTTTAGTGCATCGAAACCTATGAAATTTGCAAGGACTCGTAGGATGGCTTAAGGCAAAGCCGAACCCATCATAATAAAATAAGAACGTCGCAAAGCGACTCCATGCAAAGCGACTCTATATCAGCTCATAACCAGCAACCGATAACTGATAACCGTACCTAAGTCCTCCTGGGATCGATCCTGAATCCATAGACGTAAATATGGAGCACTGACAAGGCGTCATGTCACCCTGGACTTGATCCGGGGTCCATAATAAAAAAATATAGCCGTTGCGAAGCAACACTATAGAAGCTAACAGCCAATCGCTAAAAGCTGAATGCTAATATCATCATCCGACGGTCGCAACTTGTCATCGACTGATTCTGATGCAAGAACGGCAAAACCCTTGATCATAAAATCCAGCAGGACCTGCATTTGGTGAAGATCGTTCATCAGGTCGTTGAGCTCTTCAGACATCCTCACCTCCCTTTTTGATCGCGTTTCTTTGCATGCATTTTCCGGATGCTTCATCACTACTAACCCTGATTGCATCCAAATCGATCAGCATCTGTCCTTTCTTTCCGTGTTTATGCCTGCCGACAATGTTTTGCAATTCCGTATCATCGGTAACAGCGGCATAGGGAATCTTTGAGCTGACTATGTTAGGAAGAATTTCTTGTGTCAACCAACGGACCATCGAAACCGACGCCGGTTTGCTGGTTTCAATGATGAGCCTCAGAAAAACGGAAGGATAGTGGATGGTAGAATGGTTGGTTAAGGTAACCAGCCCCTTGTTAACTTTGTCCGGGGATAAAATGGGAATGTTCCCGGTGCCGGCTGCAGATGTTTTCGGTTTTTTATGTCCAGACAGCAGAGCTATGTTTAAATCCGAGAAGAATTTAAAGGTTTGGGGAGTCAAACAGACCAGCCTCTGGTCGTTGAGGAATGCATGAAGGGGACGCGTTTCCTTGAAATGACGTTCAATGTGCCTGAATAACAACGTTTGGTTCATGGTGTAATCTCCATAAAAGAAGATTATGGTCACCGCCAGACCAACACATTGGGCTCCAAAAATGAAAAAAGCCCAGAAGCCTGGCGGTGTGCAGACACCATAAAGCGGAGCGCCAACTCCGCCGTAGCCAAACCTCTGGGCCCATCTCATTTCACCTGCAGTTTTGTGGATTGGCAGTCCAACGAATTCTGCTCCAACAGAATTCTCAAAACCCAATGAAGCATGAAACAAACGTCCCCAAAGGACAAAATCTCAATACCCCTAAAACTTACCCACTCAACGAGTGGCGGTCAACCCCAAAAAAACCTGTCTTTTTAATTCTCACCATGATATTAAAACATTGATAACATTGTAAACTTGTTAAGCAATTAGCCATTAAGTAAAATTCCGTCTCTAAAAAAGTCAATATACTCTTAAACTATTGGGAGACCAAGAAGCTGCTACTTGAATTAATCAAATCAAAAAAATGTTTATTCCAGACAAAGCAATAGAAACCAAAAAAGATGACCGACTTGGTCGAAATAAATTTGCTAAATCAGGTGACAGCATACTAATTTAAAAAATAAGTATCATGTCACCTGATTTTCAAATGCAAAAAGCCCCGCCATCTTGCCCAATCCATCGCCCCCATGCTATCAATACCCCTGATTCAACACCTCCAAAAATCGCACACGAAAAACCAGAAGTATCAAATATGGTGCTAGACAGAGTCTGTTTAATTCACTGCTAGCACAGGCACCATAAACGAAGTTTTAAACTTTGCAACTTTTAATATGAAGTAACCTTTCCCAATAAAATGCAGGGTAAACTATGAAAATAAGACTATCTTTATTACTCACAATTTTAATCATTTCTACTGCAATTGTATCCTCATGCGGACAAAAATTTCCTGTTCCTGCCGGTAATAATGAGGGTATTCTCGTCATTCCACAACGCACAACAAACAACACTAAAAGTAATAAATTTGCATACAATTACTATATCAAGTACCACCCTGAAACCCCTGTAAAAATACGAATTGTTCCAAGCATTTCCAAAGACTTCTATATCTTTGAAAACTTCCCAGCAGGAACTTATCAAATTACTTCTTTAGAATCATTCGGTATAAGTAATAACTCAATTATGGCAGGTCGAAGAGGTAGTCGGTCAGAATATGTCTATAAATCATATTTTGAGATAAAACCGAACCAGATCACAGTTCTAAATCGGAGGCTTGCTATTTCCAAAATCAAACTTGACGGTACTTATTCAAGGCAAAATTGGAGCTTTTCTTACCTAGATGAAAGTGAGAAACAGGAAATAACTGATAAATTGAAGCAATTAGAAAATGTTAATCTTTGGACATTTTACGAATAGCTGTGGGGTTCAATAATCATTTTCGATTACATTTAAGTGAAGGGGTCAAGCTTGTATCTTTAAATCAGGTGACAGCATACTAATTTAGAAAAATAGGTATCATGTCACCTGATTTTATTAATTAAAAAAGGAATAGATATGGAGGAACTATACGATTTTGGACAAATGGGTGAAAATGAACTCGATATTTGGGCGAACAGATCGAAAATCACTCATAATAGATCATTACAGCAAGATAAAAAGGGGTGGGATCATTGCCTACAATTCAAATCTAAATTGGAAGATTTATTTATTCCACTTGATCGGCAGATGTTAGATTTTACGTGCTGGTTCCAGGTTAAATCTACTTCAACCAATCAAAAACGGTTTAGAGTAAAACTTAGCAATTGGGTACATTTAGTTAAACAGCAGTATCCGGCATTTTACATTGTATACTATTATTCAACAGAAGCAGACCTAATTAAAGCATACCTAGTTCATGTTTGGGAACATTGGTGTTTTAAGGTACTTAAGAAATTACGAGAATTAAATAAAAATAAAGAAGTTCTTTTAAATAAAGAATAAATATATTTGACAGTTTCAAATGAGGAACAGCTTTCAGATTTAACTGGTAAAAGCCTAAAAGAGGAAATCCTTAAGTATACAGGTCATGATTTTCAATCATATTGTAACAGGAAGCTTGAGTTATTAAACAAGCTTGGCTATGAATCCGTTAGGCAAAGAAGTAGCTTTAAAACAGATTGTCCGATAGAAAGCATTGTTGATTTTGCTATTGGTATCGTAGAAAAGCTCCCTGTCAAAGATCTTAAGGTTGAAGAAGATATAAGATTTAATATACCTGGCCAGACAAAAATGAGCGAGAGTGGTTTCATCCAACTCGTCAATCCTACAGCAAAAGTCAAATGGAATATGCGAAACGGAAATGGCACAAAAGGAGCTGAATTTGATGCGGACTTTTTTTCACCAAAACAACTAATCAGAAATATACCAGATGACAAATACAAATATAGAATTAATTCTTGTATTGGCGAAATAATTGGTACACCAGATAATTGCACTAAATTCAATTTAAACTTGAGTTTTCCTCAAGAAGCGACAAGTCTTGTAAAATTAAAAGCTATTGCAAACAGTATTTCGATCTTAAGTTGTACTAAATCTGAAGGGTGTATCATCGAGATAATTCATCCTAATTCAGAGAAAGCTCTTAAGTATGAATTATCAAAGAACGCTTTCGATAATATTCGTATGCAGGAATATTCAATAAAGATGAGTTATATTATTCAAAGTTTGTGGTTTTTAGCTAAACAAGTAGAAATATTTAATTCAAAAATTCGGATATCAGAAATAGAGTCACAGCATTATAAAATTGTTGAAACAAGGTTATTAAACGATATATTGGAAAATAATTTAGCTTTCGAGTTTACTTTGAAGAATGAAGCCGATTTAAGTAAACCCTTTGCTCTTCCTTGTGTTAGAAGGATAAACTTTGGAGACGTTGAAGCCTTGTTCTCAGGATATTTTTACGGAAATGCTAAAATAGTTAATAAAAAAGAAAAAAGATATAAAATGGATGCAGAAGGCAAGATTTATAAACCTCCAATGATTATTAAATCCAATTTTTTAGACCTCGACAAAGAATCTAAAGAAATGCTGGCTTTTCTTAATACAGAAGGATTTAACACTCTGCCACTGCTGAAAGAAGACGCAATTAACATGCTAGAATTCACGGACTAATTCCTTTTGAAATAACCTCTGCTTGATTATCGTTAATTGTCTGATCACATCCAGGGAACTGGGGTCCATTATACTCCTCCTTTGGACACTTCTCCGTCATCACCAAAGCTCAACTGCTTGTTACCACTCGAAGCTTCCACAAATCCCCTTTGAATGAGCAATTGTTTGACAAACTTGCTTTTGTGTTTGCTGGCCAGCTCCATCAGTTTCAGATCATCTTTCGTTACCTCCGGAGGATCGTTTTTCATCATGGCCATAGGAATTTCTTCCCGGATCGCCCAACGGGTGAACGGCATCGCAATCGGTTTGTTGGATCTCAGAACGAACAGAAAGAACCTGGAAAGGTACAAAATCGCGACATGTTGTGTATAGGTAGGGAGAAATTTACCGCCTAGCGGTAGGGATACTGCCGGAATAATATCGTAATCAATGGCACTTTCTAAAGCTTTAGAGCGCCTTAAAGTGTCAGTTGGTTTCGAAATTTCGAGGATAGTGCTAACTTCTTGAGCAAGAAAAGCAGGTTTACCATAGAGCAAAAACATATGGAGCGGATGATTTTTCAGAGGAAAGACTCTTGACGAGTTCGGAAGTGTGGTTCTGAACAGCGATCCTCTGGGCCCATCTCATTTCACCCACAGTCTTGCGGATTACCAGTCCAACGAATCCTGTGCTTGCAGAATTCTCAAAACCCAATGAAACAAACGTTCCCAAAGGAAACAAAATCTCAATACCCCTAAAACTTACTCCCGTTTTTCACACCCGGTCAATCTGAAAAAATCCCATCGATCCCCAACGATTAAATACCTTTTTTACCCCAATTCCAAAATTATTTTGTTTTCAATGAAAAAATGTGATAAAAAAACCCAGTTTGAAGAGCTTCTAATCGCCTTTGAAATTTTGTTAAAACTGATAAATAAAAAATGATGAGGAGAGAACTGATGAAAAAAATCTTTGTACTTGTTTTAATTGTTCTATTATTCGGCGGTTGTTTAACCGTAAGATTAATCAGTGATTATGATGAGGTAATCGACAAAGGGACTGTCGAGTTTTATGAACAATTCAATACTCATATAAAAAATATGGGAGATTTGGGCGGTAAAAATGAAGGTACATATGATAATAATGTGCAAAAATACAATGCTCTTGAATCAAAACTTGAAGGATTAATTGCCAGGGCATCTGCAGCCGCAGAAGGAAAAGGATGTAAACTGGAGAATAAAATATATTTGAGAGTCAAAGAACTGTTAGAAAAAGATACACCTCTGGAAATTCAGCCCAAAAAAGATGGAAATTCAAATGGATGTAATGAACGGTTATTGCTGCTTGTAAAAAAGCAGCTAAACTTCATACAGGAAATTCATCAAAAAACAGATAAATGTGGGAAAAATAATTTATCATGCATTAGACCTGCTTCTGCATCAACAGCTTTAAAAATCGCAAATCAATCAATAAATGCGGTTTCAATAATAGAGAAGGCTAAAAAACAATAAGGAGGATTAAATGAGTATTACTGCAGATGAAATTTTTGACAATATGATCAGCTCTGCCAAAGATGCCTTTAAGGATGGATGGGATGCGGTAAAAAAATATGCACCTGCTGAATTAAAGAAAATGTCTGTGCAACTCGCCGAAATTGCAGAAAACGTTGCTTTATATAAGGCTGATAAAACTCAGGGTTATTCCAAGGCAACCGGGAAAATTCTTTTAAAAATGCAACGTACTGCCTGTGAAAGTGTATTGGTTGCAGTTTCTCAGTTGACTATTATAGCTGTTCAAAAAGCTATAAATGCCATTTTAAAAGCTTTAAATGATGCCTTTTTCTTGATTTTTAAGGGATTGATTTAGAAAAAATGAAAGGGAAAATCATTCTTTTCAATATTTCCCCTTACATAAAAGTCAATCCGGCTAAACCAATTGTGACTTGTTTCTTTTTTTTTAAGTAACGTATTCGTGGGGAATTAATGACATACTCAGAGCTATTCAAAAAAATGGAAATAGATTGTAAGATCAGGGGTCACGCTCATAGAAGTCGATTTTCTAAATATAGAAATTTGCATGTGAACATAGGACTACCTTCAGCTATTGCTGCAACTATGACCGGGGCATTAGTCACTGTCGGGGTCAACACTCCCAAAACGACAGATGAATTAACTTTAATCGAGATTTTCGCCCTTGCTTTATCCTGGCTGGTAGCAGCGCTAACAGCAACAAACTCATTCCTTAAACCTTACGAAACATCACAAGGCCATATCGAAAAATCTGTAGCCTACGATGTTCTTTTAAGTAGAATTGGAAAAGCTCAGGTTTTGAATGCTGATGATGAGCAAGCAGCAAAATTAGAAGAAATTACTCAGGAAATTGAGAAATTAAAAAAATCTGAACCATTTTTAGGCAACAAACGGATAGAGCAGTCAAGAAAACAACTACAAAAGGATCGTGAAAATGAACAAAGTGAAGAATCAAAGTGAAGAGCCAGGCTTGCATCTTTTTATTTTGGTAAGATCAAGACGATCCAAACAACAAAATCGCACAAGAAAAACCGAAAGCATCTGATATTTAACTATACAGAATCCGTCTAGTTAAATATCACCCAATTCCTTGTAGTTAATTGTTGGGTTCGATTTAAGGTTCATATTGAATGAATGAGTACAAAATGAAAATAAGTGGAGAGTGTAAGCAGGAACTTCCAACTTCTATTCTGAAATTTCAA
Source organism: SAR324 cluster bacterium (assembly GCA_028282825.1). Taxonomy (GTDB): domain Bacteria; phylum SAR324; class SAR324; order XYD2-FULL-50-16; family XYD2-FULL-50-16; genus JAHJTV01. The sequence goes on along the minus strand of JANQGZ010000036.1, from coordinate 73,027 downwards.
TTTAAATTAGACTGAAGGTAGGTATTTTAATTCTTCAAGCAATGAGGACAGTATGAAAAAAAATATTTCATTCTTTAGGATTATCATTCTTTTTCTTTCTTTACTGGTTGCCGGTTGTACATTACAAGTTCGTTCAAATTTTAATGAATTCGCTTTCCAACAAACTACAGCACTTAAGGTCGACACTATATTTCTTTTAGATAAAGCAAATGAGCCATACCAAAATCATGTTGAAGAAATAAATGAATTAAAACGAAATTTATTAAAAGCATATGAATATGCTAAGGGCCGTGAAGATAACGATATTATCGTAAAGATGTGGCAGATTTTTATTGATCCCAAACGTCATCTTGTCGGTAGATTTTTGAAGCGTTGGGAGGAAAAAAAAACATTGTCTGATCTATTCATTGAAGAATCAAAAAAAAGCATAATTGAAGCTTTTGATCTAATCATCGGAATTGAAGGGGGAAAGATTGACTTCGATAAAGGAAATCTTCCTTCATTTTAGAGGAATTATTGTATCAGCATTTTTAAAGGCCTTTATGATTTTTAAAAACTATAATAATTTGGCAATTGGCTTATCATTCTTTATTTGTGCTACTTTATTGCCAGCAAAGATTCCTTGTGCCGAAAATGCAAGACTTGATGGTACCTACATAGAATCAATATTTGTAATTGACTCTTCATATGAGAATGTTGTGAGTTCTTTTCGAACGGCAGCCAATGAATTATTTCAACTAGATACCAACATCTCCGAAAACGATTATATTACAGACAATTTTCATTATGAAGGCAGAGAGGAAGGCATTTTATGGTGGGCTTCAAAGTGGAAAGAAAGAATTCAGTTAGGTCTTAAAATTAAAACAATTAACAATTCTATTCGGGTGACTCTATATGCTGAGGCTTGGGAAAGGCCAAATGCTTACTGGGATTGGAAAGCTGTAGATTCTACTGAAAGAGCTGAAAAAATATTCGTAGCTTTCAAAAAAAAAATAAAGGACATACTAAATGAAAATTGAAGTACCGAGTATTTTAAGTATATTAGTGGTTGGTGGTTTTGTTCTAACAACTACTGTGATTGCTTTGGTACCAGTTCTTACTGGTAAACCAAGCGATACTTACATTACTCTCTTAAAAGAATATTGGTCACTATTATCAAGTATCATGGGTCTAATAATCGGTTATTACTTTGGCAAAGGTAAAAAGCAAGATTAGGTAAGGGAGTAAAGGGGTCAGGTCCTCTTTTGGCTTAAGTGGAGATGGAGGTCAGGCTTGCATCTTTGGATTTTCGCAAAAAGACGATGAACCCAAACCGAATCCCAACACACCGTCCACCCTCAATCCCTATATCCCAAAGGCAAATCTCTTCCAATCACCTTTGAAGAGGGTCAGACTTGTATCTTTGGATTTTCGCAAAAAAACTATGAGCCCAAACCGAATTTTGACATCTCCTTCAAACCTCAATTCCTGGTTTCCCAAGTTCCCAATTTTCCAGACGTTACCCAGGTCTTTCATTTTGATATTTTTGAACAAAACCCAAGCGACCACAAAATAAAGACGCCCCCGAAAACTCACAATTGCGAAATCCCAAATGTAAACCATTCCTTTCCCACTCAAATCCAACCAAAAAATCCACCAATCCTCACTAATCTCCAGTTGGTCACTTCAAAAACAAGATCCTAATTATGCGATAAAAATAAAGTTTTAATTGGAAGCAAAATGTTTTTGTCCTTAAGATCAAAACATGCTAAAAACACTCGTCATTAGCAAGTTTGCAAATCGTTTAGGAAATTTTCGTGCTTGTGATTTATGTGTTCTCTAACCAACTAAACATTATTGAAGCCGGTTTATGTTGCGAACCAAAATGGTATATACGAAATATCAGAATCACTGTTCAATTCTGCCACAAATACCACCAAATCCAGTGTTAATTGATTAGCAGATACATAATCAATGTTCAGTTTTCAAGTTTTAGAATACTACCATTATGTTTTTTCCAATGATTAAACGGAGAAAGTTGTGACTTTTAAAATCATTTTAATAATTTGCTCCATCTGTGGTTTTATGATGGTTAGTGGTGGAATTGTTCTTCTGTACAAGGGCATTATAACTCTTGCGGCAACGCCCTCCGATAAAGCTTTGTCGATTGAATTTAAGAAATATTTTCGTCTTACAACTCAATATCCTGCCCTTGGAATTTTTTTAATTGGTCTAGCGTTCGTGTTAGTGGCTTTGATTTATGCTAAGCCACCATTAATCTCATCCATTGAATTTCGGGGTAGAGCTAATAATGTTCGTGATCATTTAAAGGTATTTGTTCAGGCTGATCAGTGGCCGGTTTCGACCAGTTCGCAGGGAAGAGTGCATGGAGTTATTCACCCAAATTTAGATATTCTATGGGTGAAAATAACAGCTCCGGGTTACAGGCCTATTGTCACCTCAGTATCAAACGAAAATATCATCAATGGTGTTGCTGATCTTGGTGATATCTCTCTTGAAAGAGTTGTGGATGAAATTCAAACTGACCCGACTCAAATAAGTTCATTACCAGATAATTTTAATGCTTCATCTCTTAATGAAGGCGGTTCATTTGGGGGTACAAGATGATAACTCAAAAAAAACTACTTTTTTGCTTATTCGTAATCTCAATACTTTGGGTAGGTATTTCAACGACAAGTTATGCTCAATCAGCCCAGATTCAAGGAAGTGTCATTGATGGCAGAAACAATGCTCCCGTTCCAGGATTGACAATATCTCTAATTCATCAAAATTTTGGTAGAAGTGTTCCTTCTACAACAGACGGATTTGGACGTTTTGTTTTTTTCAATATTCCCATTCATTCCCAACCGTACTTTTTGGAAGTTTACTGGGGGAATCGGCTGATATATCGAAATAGAATACTAGTTAGAGGGCCTGTTTTTTTGCCTCCGATCATACTCTGAAATGGAGGGTCCAGGCTTGCATCTTTGTATTTTCGTTAGATTATGATGACCTCGAATCGAATTCCAATATCCTCTTCCACTCTCAACTCCCAAGTTCCTGGGTTCCCAAATCTTCAAACATAAAAGCCCAGGCAACCACAAAACAACGATGTTACCAACAACCCACAGTTTAAAAATCCTCAAATCTTAACCACTTCCTCTCCATAAGCGCTTATGCCCCCCCCTCCGCTACTCAACGATCTATTCGGCTACCTGCCGATGATCAAAATCCGTCGCAACACCAGTTAAGGAATGGGGTCAGGCTTGGATCTTTGTATTTTCGTAAGATTGCGATAACCCCAAACCGAGTTCCGATATCCACTTCCACCTTCAATTCCCAAGTTCCCAAATCTCCAAATGTAAGTCAGGTCTTTCATTTTAACATTTTCATTCAAATCCAACCGACTGATCCCAAACCATTTTCCTCGATACAATAATCCATTCTAACAATAACCTTGACAATTCAAAGATGAATTTTGATCAAAATGCACTGGAAGGTGCTCGAATAACCTGGTTAGAAATAAATTTTCTATTTTTGGATATATCGTGTCGGTGTTTTGCTGTATCATTCGTCTATTCATTAAGAAGTTCATATTAGAGGAGGGAAGTTGGTTTTGAGTATTGGTTTTAAAGCCAGAGAAGGTTTGGTCTGTTTTTAATAAAAAACATCTAAACGGAGAAAAATATGTTGTATATGCTGCTGTTAACGGAAGACGAATCCAACTTTTCAAAACGTTCCCGGGAGGAACACAAGGAATTGATAGAAGAATATATCCAGTTGGAAGAAGAAATGAAAGCGGGTGGACATTACATAATTGGAAAACCATTGATGCCAACGAGCACAGCAACCACTGTTGAAGTTCGTAACAAAAAAACGATTATGACTGATGGCCCGTTTACGGAGACCAAAGAGCAGATGGCAGGTATCTACATTCTTGACTGCGAAAATCTTGATCAGGCACTTTATTTTGCAGCCAAGGTCCCGATGGCTCGAACCGGCAAAGTTGAGGTCCGGCCGATAATGAAGTTTAATGAGGACGGTCCAGTCCGGGATGGGAATCAACCGGATTGATTTGATCATGGAACAACTGATACAGCAAACGATCAGAGATGAATCAGGCAAAGCCTTGGCAACGTTAATCCGATTGTTGAGGGACATTGACCTGGCCGAAGATGTGCTCCAGGATTCCCTGATCAAAGCCATCGAGAAGTGGCCGCTTTCCGGTATCCCAAAAAATCCGGCCGCCTGGCTGATTGCAACAGGGAAAAATCGTGCAATAGACCTGTTTCGCCACCGGAAACTGGAACAAGGTTATATACAAGGGAGTATCCGTTTATTTGATATTTATGATCATTTTGTATCCCAGGAAATCGCAATGGAACAGTCCTATTTTAACGATGACTTGCTCAGGTTAATCTTTACCTGCTGTCATCCTGGACTATCCGTTGAGGCTCAATTAGCGCTTACCTTAAAAACAGTCGTTGGATTCTCTCTTCCTGAAATTGGCCGTGCCTTTGTTGCTAACGAAAGAACTATTGAGCAGCGGATTGTGAGGGCTAAAAGAAAGATTAAAAGTGCCAATATCCCCTACGAAATACCGGAAGAAACACAGCTTGAGGAAAGGCTGGAATCGGTTCTGTTGGTTGTTTATTTAATATTTAACGAAGGTTATATGGCTATGTCCAGTGATAGCCTCATCCGGCAGGATCTATGTAATGAGGCACTAAGGCTGGCCCGACTAATCCGACGTCTGTTTAAAGGAAACGCAGAAGTGATGGGATTGCTGGCGTTGCTGCTATTTCAAAATTCCAGACGTGGTGCAAGGGTGGACGATGATGGCTGCCTGGTTCCTTTGGAAAAACAAAACCGTGCACTTTGGTTTGATCAGGAAATTCAGGAAGGCTGTGCACTGGTTGAAAAGGCGCTTCGCCTGAAGTCCCCCGGGCCGTATCAGATTCAGGCAGCCATTTCCGCATTACATTGCCAGGCTCCCACAGCCTCTGATACCGATTGGTTGCAGATTTCTTTTCTCTATTTTGAGTTGGAAAAGTTTCAAGACACTCCCATTGTACAAATTAATAAAACAATTGCCATTTCAATGGTCAAAGGAGTGGAGTTTGGTATTCGATCTCTTGAATCAATGTCCGAATACAAAGAGCTTAAGAATTATCTTCCCTACCATGCTTCTTTGGCGGAATTATACCGACAGAACAGTCAGGTATCCAAAGGATTAAAACACTTCAACGTTGCTCTCTCCCTGGCAAGCAATCCTGCCGAAATTAAATATCTAAAGCGCCAAATCGCAGATCTCTCAGAAATCTCCTCATAGTCCTTAAAAAAAAACAAAGGTTGTCGGGAAATCGATTTCTCATCCGTCAAGTTTATGAAGTAGGATTTTTAACCTTGTTATAAGCATTGAGACTGGAGGAATCATGAAAAGAAGTTTGTTTCTCATCTTTGGAATTTATACCCATTCAAACATACAAGTTTCGCTTCTCCCCATTGGCGGGACAGTGCATCAACATTATCGGAAGGCTTGTTAAAACAATCTTTTGAAAACGGTTTCATCAACCATGCAAAGAGGTAAAAATGAAACAGGATTATCCAGAGGAGCATTTTATTTACGAAAAGGTGGTGCACCATCCTTGGAAAGTTATCGGGATTTGTCTGCTAGGCGTCTTCATCATTGGGAGTTTCCTAAGATTTGTAGCTCCATCCATTACCTACAAAGACATGCTTGGAGCTGATTATCCGTTATTAAAATTTTATGACGAAATTCAAAGCGAATATACCAATGATGACAATTTGCTGGTTTTTGTAGAGGCAAAAGAAGGCACGGTTTTTACCAGTAGTATTTTAGCCGGGGTTCAGGCGTTAACGACGGAACTTTGGAAAACACCTTATTCAGTGCGGGTGGATTCCATAACCAATTTTCAGCATATCGAAGCGAATGGTGATGATTTGCAGGTTTCAGATCTGGTAGAACGCCAAAGTATGCTTACGGCTGCTGATTTGGATCGGATAAAAAACATTGCACTTTCTGATCCCCTGCTATTAAACAAAGCGGTGAATAGGGAAGGAAATGTTTTGGCTGTCAATATCAGCTTTGCATTTCCCAACCTCTCGCTAAACGAAAAACTGGATGCAGAAGATTTTGTCCAAAAAACCGTGCAAGAATTACAAAAGGATTACCCCGAAATCAACACTTATGTAGCAGGCCTGGTTGCCTTGGATGCAACTGTCATGAGGATCTCTCAAAAAGAAACGGGTTTATTCCTGGGATTAGTGATGATGATAGTTGTGGGTTTGCTGATTTTTATTTTAAGAACCTTTCAGCCAATCGCTGTTTCGGTTTTGGTATTTGTCTTTAGCATCATAGCCGGAATGGCTTTTGCCGGAATGATGGGATGGAAATTGACACCTTTTACTGCATCAGTACCGATGATCATTCTAATACTTGCAGTTGCAGACTGTGTTCACTTTATCACCAGTTTTATGCAGACACTTCGGGAAGGAATGGAAAAGAGACCCGCATTGGTTGCTGCACTAAAACTGAATTTTAAACCGATCGCTGTTACCAGCATAACAACCGCGATCGGGTTTTTAACCCTTAATTTTAGTGAATCGGGTGGAATTAGAGCTTTAGGTAACCAGGTCGCTGTAGGGGTTATGTTTGCTTTTATTCTCTCTGTCACCTTTCTTCCCGCTTTTTTATCCCTGCTCCCCTTTAGGGCTACAATGACATCGAGACCAGGTTCCAGCGAAAGATGGAATGGGATAGGTGAATTTCTTGCCAGGTATCGAAAGAGTGTTCTATTGGCCAGTCTTTTACTGTCCCTGGGACTTGCATACGGTGTCACTTTGAACGAATTTAACGACAGTGTTCCCAACTATGTTTCAAAAGAAGTTCCCTGGCGCAAAGCCAATGATTTCGGTGAAAAACATTTTGGGGGTGCTTACACCTTTTCTTTTTCGATCGACTCCGGACAAGCCGATGGCGTTACAGATCCTGAATTTTTGAAAAAAGTAGATCAATTTGCGACCTGGCTCAGAAGCTTACCGGAAGCTATTTCGGTGAATACAGTTACTGATACCTTCAAGCAACTAAACAAAAGCATGCACGGAGATGATCAAGAGTATTATAGGCTTCCTGAAAACAGAGAACTGGCAGCACAGTATTTACTTCTTTATGAAATGTCCTTGCCTTACGGACTTGATCTCAACAACCAGATTAATTTGGATAAGTCCGCAACAAAAATATTGGTAACCTTTAAAACACTATCTACAACCCAGGTATTGGCGATGGAAAAAAGGATTAACCAGTGGATTGATAATCACATGCCTGGGGTGACTTCTTTGGGATCCGGTGTGCAATTGATGTTCGCTCATTTGTTAAACCAAGATACCCGAGGGCTTATTTTAGGAGCAGTTGCGGGATTATTGTTTATCTCTCTTCTTCTTATCTTTGCTTTTAGGTCCATAAAGATAGGCCTGGTGAGTGTTGCTCCGAATATATTCCCGGCAGCGATCGCTTTCGGTATTTGGGGCTTTTGGGTTGGCAGAGTTGGTATGGGAATGGCGATGGTATCTGGAATGACCATCGGAATTATCGTGGATGATACCGTTCATTTTCTCAGTAAATATTTGAAAGGACGAAGAGAAGAGCAGTTAGATGCTGTTCAATCAGTCAAATACGCTTTTAGAAATGTCGGTCCGTCCATTGTGTTAACGACCATCGTGCTGGTTGCAGGTTTTCTTACCATGGCTGCTTTTGCAGAATTCAAAGTCAACTCGGATATGGGCAAAATGACGGCGATGATTTTAACCATTGCCTTGATATTTGATCTGGTTACTCTACCAATCTTGTTAATGATATTTGATAAGACAAAACAGCCAGTACAAAGCCCACACCAGCGTAAGTTAAATATACTTCAGAAAATAAATGCGTAAGGAGAAAAAAATGAAACGACTTATGATTTTGATAGTAGTTAGTATTTTGTCAAATGGAGCGGCCTGGGCGGATGTTGAGAAGGGGCTTGAAATCGCGAAACAAATTGATCAAGCCAATAGTGGTTGGAAAGACCAACAGGTGTCTGCATTGATGACTTTAAGGAAAGCCAACGGTAAAGAAGTTGTTCGACATATTAAAAGCCGTTCCATTGAAGTTCTGGGAGATGGCGATAAAACCTTGGTAGTTTTTGAAAAACCACGGGATGTCAAAGGTACTGTTTTTCTGACTTATGCACGCAAAAAAGGCAATGATGATCAATGGCTTTTTCTTCCTGCGTTAAAAAGAATCAAACGTATTTCTTCCAGCAACAGATCTGGCCCTTTCATGGGAAGTGAGTTTGCTTATGAGGATATTACCTCATTTGAAGTTGAGCGCTACACCTACCGTTACATAAGGGAAGATCGATGTGGAGACAACCTGGTATGCCATGTGTTCGAGAGATATCCTCTTGACAAAAACTCCGGTTACACCAAACAGATAGTTTATGCGGACAAAGCGCATTATCGCATTCATCTAATTGAGTACTATGACCGCAAAGGTGATCATCTTAAGACGTTGACTCGCCATAATTATGAAAAGATTGATGGCTTCTGGAGAGCGTCACGTTGGGAAATGGTGAATCACCTAACGAAAAAGAGCACTTCTGTTGTCTGGCAAAACCGGCAATTTGGGACTGGACTCCACAAAGGTGATTTCGCAAAGAGTGCAATGAAACGATACAAATAGGATAAAAGTGAAAAGTATCCTTTTATTGACACTGTCTTGCATAATCATGCTTGCGTCATGTGTTTTCGCTGAACATCAGTTTGGTACCAAAATCAACCTGGAAAGCCGTTACTTTCTTCAAGAGGGAGAGCACGCAAATACGGGTCAATCTGAGAATACGCTCAGGCTTCGGTTCGACTATTCCTATTCATGGGACCATAACCGAAAAGTGATTCAGTTTGCTCCGTATGCCATGTGGAGTAGTCCGGACCATGAAAAGTCTCATTTTGACCTCCGCGAAGCTAGTTTTTTAGGAAGTTTTGGGCAAATCGAACTGAGGTTTGGGATCAGCAAAATATTTTGGGGCGTCACAGAGTCTGTCCATTTGGTTGATGTGATCAATCAAACCGATCTTGTTGAAGACCCGGACGGAGAAGAGAAACTTGGACAACCCATGTTGGCTTTAGAAACAATTACCGTTTGGGGAACTATTGCCGGTTTTGTTCTTCCCTATTTCAGGGAGAGACCTTATCCCGGTAACCGAAGCAGGCTTCGGGGAGCTATCCTTATCGATGATGATCCTGTTTATGAATCATCGGAAAAACAAAGGCACTTGGACACTGCTTTGAGATGGGAACATTCCTTTTCCTATTTCGATATTGGTCTAAGCCGTTTTGAAGGTACCAGTCGTGATCCAATATTAGTCTTAGGGAGCAACTCAGACGGCGAGCCAATATTCATTCCGCATTATCAATTGATAAGGCAAATTGGTATTGACGCGCAGGTTACAATGGAAGCGATCCTGTTTAAACATGAGTCTATCTTTCGAAACTATCTTTCAAGCGAGTATGATGATTTTTATGCCCAAGCTATCGGGCTTGAGTATAGTTTCTATTCCATTGCGGAATCACAAATCGATTTAGGCCTTATTTTAGAATATATAAGTTCAGATAAGGAAAACAACGCTCTTACCCCTTTTGATAATCATAGTTTTTTTGCCGTCAGGTTGGGATTTAATGATACCCAAGATACTTCCTTCCTGGCGGGATTTATCTTTGATAATGAAAGCACATCCCGGATAGTTTCCATGGAAGCCAGTCGCAGGCTATTTGATGAGCTAACTGGATCAGTTGAGGTGCGGGGATTTCATTTTGAAGAGGATGACGAAAGTTCCCTGTCGTCATTTCGAAAAGATTCTTTTGTCCAGATTGACATTGAGGTTTCATTTTAAATGGACCGGGAATTCGGGGGAGAGGATCAGGTTTTTCATTTTGTCATTTTGATAAGGGGCCAGGTAGCTGATTATTTTTGACACGTCTTAGCCGGAGCTGATATGTATTAAGATAGCCCATTTGACTGGGCTCAAGAAAAAGCTTCTTCTTCACATAGGTAGTTCCGGCAAATGACCCAATTTCGAAATCTGCTAAACACAAATATCAAATACAGGGATAGCTCCATTCATCTCAAGCCAAGCGAACTCCATGTTGCCAAAACACCAACTTTGATTTGGACGACCCTTGGTTCCTGCATTTCGATCATTTTCTATCATCCGCAGCGACAAATTTCATCAATCTGCCACCCACAACTTCCTTCGCGAAGAAAAGAACCTGAGTATTGTTGTGATCATTGCCCGGTGAAGTGTTTGCAAGATGCTGATCCGGCAACTGAATTTAAGTATGTGACGTGTACGGTTTTTTATATGATTCGGAAGTTTCATAACATTGGAATATCGAAGAACGATATTCAGGTAAAACTCTTTGGAGGAGCGAAAATATTAAAGGAATCCAGCGATATCACGTCTGTTGGTCCAAAGAATGTTGTGATCGCAAAGCAACTGCTAAACGATAACGGACTCAAAATAATGGGGGAAAATACTGGCGGAAATTTTGGGAGAACTATCTACCTATATTCGGACACCGGGGTTGTACTGCATAAGAAGTTACCCAAAAGTCAGGTTTATCAACAGGGATTATAAACCTGCCGGGAGCATTCGGAAAACGACTACCCAACTCGTATTTCTTCTTTCCTTGGATGATTTCAATTTATAAAGATTATAAGCCTTTCCTGTTGTAATCAGGCCAACCCGGTAAAACAGATTTTCCCGTGGCGACTGAATTTGACTGTCCTTTCTTTATAAAATCTACCTCCAAGATTCGCAGTTCTTCAATTGGTGGGGTCATAGCCAATCGCTTGTCTTTTTAAACAATCCTGTGATAGGTATACACTGGTTTAAATATTACGAATAGTTACCGTGAGTGGTTGGATCTTAACTGCCTTTTAAATCCGGTAGTTAAGGTGTATATCTTATGTTGTAGGGAAGATGCTGAGTAATTCTTTTAAAATTTGCCCCTGTTGCAAGCAATCCTGGCCAAGTCAGTCAGAATTCATATCTGATGGTAACCTGGTTTTGAATGGTTATATGGCGAACTTCAAAAACCTGGATAAAGGATTACTCCTTTTTACCCACAATATTGATAATTGCTATTCAACCATGGCTATTGAAGTAAAAGACTTCCGAAATTTGTATACTGGTCCCGTCTATAAAAAACGGCAAACCAAAACAAAGGATTGCCCACGATATTGCCTTGATCAGGAACAGTTTGAGCGTTGTGAGGCATATTGTGAATGTGCTTTTGTTCGTGAGATTTGCGACGTCATCAAAAAAAGACAAACCAAAGAAGAGTTTGCAATCTGAACCCAAGAAAAATACATAAAAGTATTATTGATTGTGTTGCAGAAAACCAGTTCATTGAATATACGATTTTGACATCTCCATGAATTGGGACAGCAGGGGAGAGCACCACTTTTCAGCGTGCCAGATCATGAGAACCGTTGTTTCCATGTAGTCATTCTCCCAGTTCAGTTTTACCAACGTTCTATCCTTCAGTTCATTTGCCACAGATACCTCAGGGCAGATGGTTATGCCCAGTCCCCGGTGCAAACATTCGCGAATACTGTTGATACTGGAAAACTCCATCATTTTGGGAAATACATGAGTTTGTTCAAGCAACTGCTCGAATTGACGTCGATAGCTTCAGTCAGTTTTTGCAATGAGAACAGTTTCATTATGCAAATCTTCCAACAGTAGAGTTTTCTTTTTGGCCAGGGGGTGGGAGTTGCCGGCGACCAGTATTAATTTCTCAGTTTTTAATTTGTGGATGTTTACTTCTTCAAGGCGGATATCATCTATCATTAAGTAAGCCAAGTCGATACGGCCGGAGTTTAGTTCCTCCCTAAGTTGTTGATCGGAACAATTAATGAAATTAAGGTTTACCTCCGGATTTGATTTATGGTAGTGAGCTATAATTTCAGGTATATAAACACTGGCTAAGGTTTCCGGTATACGGATGGTCAGGCGGCCTTTGGCATACTTGGCATCTGTAATTTCCGATCGAATCTCGTCCGTCATATCTTCCATTTTACGGGCGTATTCGAACAGTTTTCTTCCAGCGTCCGTAATCATGACACTACGGCCTATTCTATCAAACAGTTTTACTTCCAATTCTTCTTCCAAAGAGCGAATTTGAGCCGAAACCGATGATTGGGCCATAAACAGCTTTTCAGCCGTTTTAGTGAAACTGAGTGTCTCTGCCACAACCCGAAAGGTTCTGAGTTGTCTGAATTCCACGTAAATTCTCCTATCAGTTATTCCGATAACAACCATCGAAATAAATCGTTTTACACGATGAATGAGCTATATTAATAGATAAATTAGATTTCAACAATAATACGGAGATAAAAAATGACAAAATCGGAAGTAAAAAAGGATGTATCGACCGTGGCAATTGACTATTTTCAAAATGGATATCACTGCGCAGAATCGATTGTGGCCTCGGTATTAGGAGCAATAGGCGAAGACTCAAAAGAGGCCGTTGCCCATGCAACAGCGTTTGGAGGAGGCTTTGGGAGATCCTTCGAGGATGCCTGTGGTGCACTGTCCGGTGCTTTGATCGCTATAGGTCATCTGCATGGACGGCGTAATCCCGGCGATTGTTGGAATCTTCCTGCTAATCTCGGGGCGGCTATTCGTGACGCGTTTATCGAATCTTACGAAACCACTCACTGTAAAACATTGAAAGAACGATTTGGAGAAGAGCAGCAACTGGCGGAATGTCAAAAACTGACCGGCGAACTTGCCCAAAAGTTATATGATCTCCTGATCAAAACACAAAACGAACAAGAGGAAAATAAATGATCCATGCTCGATTTACCATTTTGTATGCCAGGTTTACTATATACATTTGGAATAGATACTGAACAGCATGTTAGTACAAGGAGAGTACAATGAATGTACATGAGAAAATCAATTATGTTGAGTTTCCTTCCAAAGATATAGAAAAGACCAAGGAGTTCTTTTCCAAAGCGTTTGGCTGGAGATTTGAAGACTTTGGTCCGGAGTATACTGCATTCTCGGACCAAGGTTTGGATGGAGGCTTTTTCAAATCGGATCTGGTTGTCACGGCAGCTAAAGGAAGCGCATTGGTTGTGTTTTACAGCGAAGATTTGGAAAGCACCCAATCCAAAGTCGAATCAGCTGGTGGAACCATTTCACAGGCCATCTTCAATTTTCCCGGGGGGCGTCGTTTTCACTTCAACGATCCCAACGGAAACGAATACGCTGTTTGGTCAGACAAGGGCATATGAGTAGGCTGTTGGCGGCAGCAAGGGACAGGCACATCCAGGCCTCTTTTTACTGCTTCGCGTGCGCTGATCAGTGAGATCCAGCCTTTTCCTTAATCGGGGATTAAGTTATGGTTAGCTCGTATTTTATAGTATATCGAGCGAGAACCTCTTTTATGCTTTTTTCCAGCTCAGAAACTGAAACATTCGTACTTTTTTTGATCCTGACGTTGGCCATGGTGCCAAGCAATTTATCTTCGGTGACGTCAACCGAGAGCGATTCAATAACATCACCAAGTGCCTTGATTTCATTCAGATAGACAAATTGAACGGCATTTTGACGTAGCGCCGGTTTAAAGATCTTTCCGATGGGCGTTAATGGCAGCTCTTCCATGATAAAAACTTCTTTTGGAATTGCTGCGCGTTCACCAATGTTTTCTTGCAGGTGCTCCAGAATTTTTTCTGCCGTCAGTTTAGATCCCTGCTGTAGCTGAACAAAGGCAACCGGTACCTCCCCGGCGTGCCGGTCCGGACGTCCCACTGCAGCAGCAACCTGGATATCATCAAGCATGTATAAAGGTTCTTCAATAGCGGCCGGATCAATATTATGACCTCCTCTAATTATAAGATCCTTGGATCTGCCTGTTAGCCAGAAGTATCCTTCAGCATCTCTGCGTCCCAAATCTCCCGTGTCAAGCCAGTCGTCTTTTACCCAGATGTTTTTATTTTTGTTCTCATCAAGGTAACCGGAAAATACCGTTGGCCCTTTTATGCAGACCTGCCCTATTTCATCATCCGCTGCTTCTCTCAGACCTTTTTCATCCCTGGTGAGTACCGTCATTTCAGTGTAGGGAAGTCGAAAACCGATGGAACCCACCTTTCGTTTACCGTATGGAGGGTTCAGTGTTGAAGCCGTCGTCCCTTCTGTCAGCCCGTAACCTTCCAAAATAGTCATGTTGGTTTTACTTTCAAAGCGATTGATAAGCTCTGTTGAAAGTGGGGCGGCGCCGCACAAGGCAAATTTCAAAGTCGAAATGTCCGCATCTCCCTGCTCGATGTCCAGCAATACGGAAAGCACCGTGGGGACACAAGAGAAGAAATTCGCTTTGTAGCGTTCTACAATTTTATAAAAGTTTTGCATCACTGCTGCATCACGGTAGCCTTGTGGCGAAAGAATGACTACATGGGCTCCAACAGAGAAAGGATAACCCCCTGTAACCATGGTTCCGTTTACATGGAACAGCGGTAGCCCGCAAAGAACCGTCTGCTCCCTTTTTAATAGTCCTGTTGAGTCCATGATCTGGGCCATGGAGGCTTCATTAAAATGGGTATGTGGGGCCAGCTTTGGAATCCCTGTTGTGCCTCCTGTATGGTAAATGGAGGCCAGATCGGAAGGGTCGATTTGCCTGCCTGAATCCAGTTTGTCGCCATCGTAGTTCTGAATAACTTCGTCATAACCGATTATACCTTCTTTTTCATCTCCGGATCCGAACACTCTGACAATAGCTTTCAGGTTCGGAAGCTCCTTGCGGATTTGCTCCACCTTGGGCCAAATCTCTGATCCCGGCACTTCACCCAGTGCAACAAGTACCTTTGTGTTTGCTGCCTGACAAATGTCCTTAATGGTGTGTGCCTCCAGCAGAGGGTTAATAGGATTAACAACACCCGCAGCTTCCGCACCCCATAAAACATAGTGTGCATGTGGCGCATTGGGTAATAAGTATGAAACGACATCCCCAGGGCCAACTCCCAGGTCGTGAAACAGGTTAGCCGTACGATTAATCTGGCTGAAAAAATCCTTGTAGGTTACCTCCATTGGGCTATCGTACAAATCGCCGTTCAGCATGAAACTCATGGCGACTTTTTCGGGATCTATCTCTGATCCCTGCTTCAGCAAATCGTACATGTTGGTTGCCCTTAACCGTTTATCAAAGGGCACCTGCTCGATCTCCTTGATATCAGCCATTGTGGCTATTTTAATTTCATCCATGATCTCTCTCCTTTTTGTTTTTCAAGTGGTATGGTCAGCTAAAGATAGCTTCTACCGGTCGTCAACTTATTTTAATTCCAGTGGCTTGTCAATGTTGGTTTGATTTATTTTCGAGTGGTAATTAGAGAAAAGCTTTGAAATAGATTCCCGGGGCGACGTTTTCAAAACGGTCAGCTTATTTACTTCACCAGCGCTTTCTTCTCTTTTAGAATGAAATGTTTATAGTTTTCCATTCCATGCAGGGGGGAATAATCCTGAATTCTGTTTAAACTAAGATCCAGCTTTTTTAGTCCGGGGAGGCCTTTTAGGGGAGAGATATTAATGATTCTGTTTTGTTTAAGATGTAATTCACTCAACAATATTAAGTCTTTCAATGGGCTCAAGTCACTGATTTTATTATAGTTAAGTTTGAGCGACGATAAGTTTTCCAATTGTTTCAAAGCGCTGATGTCCTTGATTTCATTATTATGTAAAGATAGGTTGTTGAGTTTTTTCAATCCTTTAAGAGCGGAAATATCATTTATTCGATTGTTGTGTAATGAGAGGGTGGATAAATGCTTCAAGTTTTCAAGCGCTGTTAAATCTTGGATTTGATTGTGATTCAAGCCAAGCGACCTGAGTTTAGTCAGGTTTTGCAGAGCATCTATTTTTTTGATGCGATTGTTGTACAGAAAGAGCCAGGTTAGATTAGTTAAACTTTCCAGGGGGCTGATATCTTCCAGTTGCTGACCCTGAATAATCAGCATGATTAGCTTGTTCAATCGCTTATAAAGTTCAATACAGTTGTCAGGGGAATAAAATGTGTTTACTTTCCCGGCTAGAATTTCCAAAGTTTTTTTCTGTTTTTTTGTCGGGCTTTTGCATAATAGAGGATAGGTTCTACCGACGTAATATCCAGGGACTTCAACCCCCGGTTTTTGGGGCTCAATCGGCACCATTTTGGCAATTTCCAGCTTTTTTGGTTCTTCCGATTGGCTTTCCTGTTCCCGCCGATCCGGTAATACTTTTTCTTTTATCTTTTTTTTAGCTTCTTTAATTTGCCTCGCTGCCTTTGATTTAGGGATAACTGCGGGCTTTTTAGCTGCAGCTTTCTTTGTAACCGAACGCTTTGGGACCGCTTTTTTCTTAACAACCTTTGCCCGTTTGGCGGGAGATGTGAGGGAAACATCCTTTGGAAGGCGGAAGCGTTTGAAATTTGGAAAATGGGCAATCTCCCCGGCTTTTTTGATCGGATTCCCCTGCAGGTCAACTTTTTTGATGTATTTTAACCTCCTTAACGGTACAACACTATCGATATAGTTGTTGTCAGCAATTAGCCAGGCAAGTTTATAAGCATGTCTTAGTGGGGATAAATCGGTTACTTGATTATAGCTGAGATAAAGAAACTTTAATGAATGGAGTTTCTTGAGTGCACTTATATCAGCCACCTTGTTGTAGCTAAGATAAAGTGTTTGCAGTTTTTTTAACGATTCCAGTGGTGTGATATCCGTGATTTTGTTGTTGACCAGAAAGAGTTTTTTTAGATTAATCAACCCAGATAGGGGATTCAGGTCATGAATGCGATTGTTATCCAGAATCAATTTTTCCAGTTGCTCCAATTCTCGAACGGGTGTCAAATCTTCCACTCGTTTGCTTTCCAGATTCAACTCATAAAGCGCGTTTAGTTTCTGATAAATATGTTCACAATTTGAAGGCGAGTATGATTCATTAACAGCATTTGCCAAGGCGATTAGTGTTACTTTTTGGGAAGGGGAGGGATGCGGACAAAACTCAGGAGCAAACGTTTGAGCATGAAGATCAAAGGGAGAGAACCCAAGAGTGACTAAAAGGAGAAGGATAAGCGGAAGCCTTTTGATTATTACCTTCGTGACTAACGTCCTGCATTTCATGCGTAATTTAGGAGAGTAATCCGTGTTTTACGTTTTTAATGAATAAAAACAGCACCTGGATAGAAACAGAAGTATTCTACTGTTATCTTTTCTTAGCCCTATTTTTAGTAATACACAATAGTGATTCCGGATTCAATAAACAATGCAGCTGAGGCCAGCAGGAGGGAAAAAGTGACATTAAACTTCCGGATAGGACCAATGAGAGGGATAAGATAGCCAGACCGGCTATCTTACAAGGTAAAATTTATAGCGGTCGTCCATGGTAAGCGAAATTAATCAAATTGGTGATCCCTTTGGTCGGATCATCCAAAATCTTTGAATCGAAGCAATGAACCCTTGGATGGTGTTTGATCTTATCAAGGCATTTTTGTGGTGCCACCAAGTAAAGGCTTTTTATCTGTTGTAGCAATTTATAAGTATTTTCAACAAACAAATCGATATCCGCTACATTATTGCGAATAACAAATCCAACTCTATCATTGTCGGTAAGGTCTCCGGAATTGACCAGGAGATTCTTGCTTTTGAAGGTATCGGTAATGATAGTCCTGGTGTGTTCGTTGATTTCTTTGCCAAATTTTAAATACACATTGACATCCATAATTTCAATCTCCCGTAACCAAAAAACAGACCATGTCAGTCCGATATCTGTTGTATGTTAATAAAAATGTAGTTCAGCAGCATTCAAGTCTCTACTGTTCCTTTGTCTGAATGGTTTGTCATATTGAGGTATACCCTCCCAGAAAAAAACGACTTGGCACATCTGATACCACCGTATTACTCAACATAGATCAATACAAAAATGAGAAAAGTATTTTTGTGTTTGATGTAAATCAAGCGGCAGATTGATTTAAAAAGATCTGTTTTTTCAACAATTAAAGTGAGCTGATTACATATCTATCTTGTAATTTCAAATAGATAAAATAAATGCATATCAGGTTAATGATTGAGATTAATGCATTGGCAGCTGCAAAAAAAACATTGCACCTTTGTTTTTACCATCACTTTTTGCCCAAATGTTACCGTTCATTTCCGTCATATAGATAGCACTGCAATGGAGGCTGAAACAGTGACGGTTTTGAGCATTTCTATAGTCATGCATAAAGATACGTTTCAGGTTTTCTTCCGCAATGCCGATCCCAGTATCACTAATTGTTAATATCACATTTTCAGCTTCTTTTGCCGTGGAAATGGTGATTTTTTTATGCTGATCATTCAGATCGGCCATTGCCTCAGTTGCGTTGTCCAGGACGCTGATTAGAACATGAACAAGTTTTGCTTTTTGAATAGGGATTTTTGGCAATTCACAAAAATCTTTTTCAATTGCAATGCCGTAACGTTCAATAGATCCCATGTGGATGGTCAAAACATCTTCAACCACTGAGGCAAGCGAGTGCTTTTCTGTTAGCGAATCCGCGTCAGCGAAGCTTTGTTGGGCTGCAATTACTCCGGAGATTAATTCAAGCTTTTCTTTGATTCTGTTTGTGTTGTCTGCGAGCTGATCATGTTCCTTTTCTATCATTTCTCCTACCTGAAAGTAGTATTTCAGAAGGAGCTTACCTTTAGGATCACTTGCTACAAAGTCGTCGAGTGAATCCAGCTTCTCCCTGAGGATGGAATTAGCCTGGCTTAATCCGTCGTGGGAGGAGTTCCTGAGGATCTTTCCCAAGACATGAATGGACGTATTTACGCTGTTGAGGAGGTTTCCGACGTTATGAAGTATCCCTGAAGCGATATCTGCCATACCTGCTTTGTGTGCTTTTTCAATTGCCAGGTTTTGTGCGTCTTCCAGCTCGCTTTCTGCAATGAGTCTTTGGGTAATATCCGTAGCAATGATCATGACCTGGGAAATCGGATCATTCTCTCTCAAAGGGGCAAATCTTATCTCAAACCAGTGATTATCGGCCCCTGAAAACCGCATGTCCAATTCAATATTTTCGGCTGCGCCTTTGGATAAAACTTTCTTTATTGAGGTCTTTAATGTTTCCTGATTCTCGCCGGAAGTAAGTTCAAGAATGCTGGTGCCAACCAGTTCCTGCTTTTCGTAGCCAACGACGGATCTATTGCAATACTGAATTTTATAAGAGTCATCTACATTGAGGATGTAATCTGGCGAATTTTCCAGGATGGAACGAATTTGGTATTCATTCTCCTGTAATTTCTGGTTGGAAAGCTCCAATTGCCGGGTTTTTTCCAAAAGCTCATTTTGAGAATCCTCCAGCTGCTTTGTACGCTCTTTAACGAGTTTGTTAAGCTCTTCTCTTGATCGTTTCAAAACTTCTTCCGCTTCTTTATTCCGGGTAACGTCCTTAATTGATCCTTCAATCAGATTTGATTCAGGATAATATTTAACAGAAAGCTCCGCCCAGAATTCCTCGCCGGAGATTTTTCTGAATTTAACCTGGGAATTGTGCAGGGTACCTTCTTGGAACAATTTTTTCAATAATTCCTGTTGGTCATCCTTATTAACATACATATCGACCGTATGGAACAGGTCGACCTGTTTTGAATTGGAGCTCAATCCAAATATGTGATTCGCTTCCCTGTTTGAACTCAAAATCTTACCGTCGGTAGCCCTGGAGGAAAACATTCCTACAACAGATCGGTCATACAATTCCCGATAGCGTCGCTCGGAGGACTCTAGACTGGCTTCGCTTTTTTTTAATGCAGCCTCGGCCTGTTTTCTATTATGGATATTTCGAATTAATACTAAGAAGGCCTGCTTCCCTTTATAGGTGATTGAGTTGGCATTGTATTCAACATAGCATTCACTCCCATCTTTGTGTATTAATTTAGTCTCGTAATTGGATGGTCGAGAGACTTCCTCTTCATTTACAAAAAATCGATCCATGATTTCCTGATAAGATGATGCGTCGATATATTGTTTGAACTCAGTGCCAACCAGCTCGGATACTTCGTAACCTGTCATTGTTCCTAGGTAGGGATTGGCAAATTGAATCATACCATCCTGGAGAACGAGAATGCCATCTTGAGCCAGATCTACCAGCTCCCTGTACTTTTCTTCCGATTCCCTGAGTACATCCTCCATCTCTTTTCTTTCTGTAATATCTCTGCCTTCAGGAATTAACAGGACCACTTTTCCATCATCATCTGAAATTGGTTTCAAGGAGAAATCGATGATGTGTTTTTTATTTTTATGGTCCACGTGAGTTGTTTCAAAGCGGATGAACTCACCTTTTGCAGCCCTGTGAATGGCCTCCTTCACGTCTTCAAAATACTCTTTGTTATTCCACCAGGGACAATCCCAAAAATATTTACCTACAATATCAGTAGGTTCGATGTCTGCAAATCGCAATGCCGTGTTATTGGTCTTAATAACCCTGCCGTCTGGGGAGAGCAGACCGATAAGCTGGTAGGTCTGGTTAAAAATTGCCTTAAATAACTGCTCACTTGTGCGCAATTCACTGTTGGCTTTTTCTGCGTTGTCTTTTAAAGCATTGATGCTGTCAGCCAAGGCCAGGGATAACAGTGTTATCATCCAGACAATGCCAAAACGATAAGCGAACTCATTGAATCCAATCGCCGGAAGGATGCCAAGCCTGACCAATAAAAACAGGGTAAACCCAAAAATAAGAAATCCCCAAGCCGCAAAATAAAAACGGACGGGTTGCTTTTGCACCTTTCGCAGTAGGATAAAGCTTATTGTTATCGTGACGAAGGTAATAAGAGCAATAAAAACAAGAGTTTTAGCAACTGCTCCATAACTAACAAAAGGGATAAAAATCAGGATGAAGCAGGTAATATACTGAAGCGATGTGATGACACTTGATAGTTGAGGACTATATGCCTTTAACCTCAGGAAGGATTTAGCAAAACCGAGTAGCAAGATGCCTGAGATTGAAAGCAGTACCAGACCTACTTTTTGATTGACTACCAGGTCATCCGGAAAAAAATACAACTGTGCAATGCCTTCATACAGTATGTTCCACGATAGAAAGGCAATAAAGAAAACAACATAGTAGAAGTAGCTGACCTCCCTCAGCGAAATATACAGAAACAGGTTATAAAGCAGCATGATCAGCATGGTGCCGTAAAACAATCCCAACAAAAAATATTCGGTCTTGCTTTGTTTCAGGAATTCAACCTGATGCCAAAGATGCAGGTCTACAACCAATGTGGATTGGTTTTGAATTTTAAGATAAAAGGTCTGATCAAGGTGATAAGGCAGGCTTAGATCAAAAACAAAGCGATGATGGAATACATCCCTGGTGGATTTCGGAGTGGAAACCCCGGTTTTTATGCTCCAGAATCCTTTGTTATCGATTTTGGGCATATAGAGCTCTATCACATTAATATTTGCAGGTCGTGTTTCAAGCACCCAGGCCTCATTTAGCAAGCTCTGGTTGCGGATCGTTAGCCGTACCCAATAAGCAGATGCAGTGTAACCAAATGTCGGAACTTCCTGATGGCTTTTTTTAAAACTATGGGCGTATGCCGGCGAAGACACCTGATCAATTGTTAATTTTCCATCAGGATCTTCCAGCAATTCAACATAGGGGTTTAAATTCAATTGCAGTGCATCATCCGAGGTAAGGGCAGTCTCAACTGCATTGGCTTTGATAGAAACCAGCAAAGCAGCAATAATAAAGATGATTATCGAATGCATTAACTGTTTCATTATTTCCAATACCAGAGTAAATTGAC
Source organism: SAR324 cluster bacterium (assembly GCA_028282825.1). Taxonomy (GTDB): domain Bacteria; phylum SAR324; class SAR324; order XYD2-FULL-50-16; family XYD2-FULL-50-16; genus JAHJTV01. The sequence continues at coordinate 51,168 of JANQGZ010000036.1, read as the reverse complement.
CCCTGTGATGGAGTGCTTAATTGACTGGGGATATCTTACCGGCTTTGATAATTTTTGTATAACTTGCCCGGTGTTCATAAGGTCTGTTGAGCGCAGATTCAGCTTTTATGTATCGAATGTCATTGTAGTCTTTTTGTAAGGTAATTTCCATTCGGCAGAAAATGCAACTTAGTTTATCATACTATTTACATAGCTAAATCAGGTCTCTACAATTCAAATCCTGATATAGTTGACTACATCCAATTTATTGAATGATTACCAAAGGTAGACATGCCGACTGAACAATTTTCCCAAGCCATTGTAAGAAAACCCGGTCTCTCATTAATTCACGGCATCACTACTGCCGATTTAGGTACTCCTGACTTCAGCAAAGCAATGATTCAGCATGACGCTTATGTAGATGCGCTTAGATATTGTGGCCTTGAAGTGACCGTTTTGGATGCAGATGAAGACCACCCTGATTCTGTTTTTGTGGAGGATACAGCCATTGTTTCGGATCAGCTGGCAGTTATTACCAGGCCGGCACCAGAGTCCAGGCAGTCCGAAATCATTTCTATGGGTAAAACGATAGACAAAATGTTCAAAGACGTCAGAAAAATAGAAGCTCCCGGGACTTTAGAAGGTGGGGATGTGATGCGAATCGGCAGTCGGTTCTACATCGGTTTGTCAGGGAGAACAAACAAAGAAGGGGCACAACAACTGATAATAAATTTAGAAGATTATGGATACGAGGCCTATACAGTGAAAATGGATGAATTACTTCATCTAAAAACGGGTGTCTCGACCTTGGGAGATAAAACGATTCTTGTAGACCCTGAGCTGGCATCAGAAGAACAATTCAAGCCATATCAACATATTAAGGTCGAAAGTGCAGAGTCATACGCAGCCAATTGCATAAGAGTGAATGATTTTATCCTTTTTGCACAGGGGTACCCAATCACAAAACAAAAGCTAGTTGGGGCGGGTTTTAAACTGATTGAGTTGGATATGTCCGAGTTCAGGAAGCTTGATGGTGGCTTAAGTTGCCTTTCATTGAGGTTTTAGTAGCAGGTTTACAGAATACTTAATCGTAATTAGTTAAAATAATTAAATTTTTGTCGAATTTGTAACCGGCTAAATTGACAATTGCAATTAAACCAGTAACCTTTTGCCATCAAATACAAGTAAGTGTTGAATGTGTATTGTTGGAGCATGGATTAGGATTGATAGTTTGCAGAATGATTAAGTAACAGAGCTATGTCGAAAAACGGTTTAATTTACGAAGGAATCGTAAACGGATTCAACTGTGCAAAATGGTTAATGAAGCAACGTCCCCATATCAAAGGGCTGGAACATCTGAAGAATCTACCTGCCCAGGTAATTTTTACAATAACTCATGACAGTTATTTTGAGATTCCTTCACTGGCAAGTGTATATAAAGCTATTGAACCAGCACCAACTTTTACTATCATGGCCAAGGAAGATTTTCTAAGTGGCAGGTATCTCTCATTGAATTTCTTTCAAGATAGTGCTTTCTTAAGTAGCTTACTCAAACTGATAGATAAAACGGGCGCACCAAAAGCGATATTTAATAAGCTTAATCTCATTTCAATACCCCGACCGTTTGCAGATGCGCAGCTTAATAAACATGGTAATTTTAAACACCAGATTTCATCTCAGTTTTCCCAGTTCAAGTCCCGCATTTCGGATGGATTTTCGACAGTGATATTTCCTGAAGGCACGACTTGGGGATACGGAGGATTGAGAAAGATTCGCAGTGCAGTCTATCAATTGGTATCTACCTCGTTTGATCAACACGGCAAGAAAATTTACATGCTACCTATTAATGTGAAGGTTGATAAATTGGTTAAGGGCTGGAAAGACGTGTTCATCAATGTGGGCAAACCGGAGTTTTTCATCAAATCCAAAGATGAGTTCAACCAGCAACTATATGACGTTCTTCAACGCTTGCACACTATTACATTCAGCCAGATAGCCGCATATAATCTTAAAAAACAAGCATCTATAGCAGCGTCCAGGTCCAAATCGGCCGTTCAACTGAAAAGGGACCAGCTAAAAGATCAGTTGGAAAAGGCTGTGCTGGCTATTCACAAACGAGTGAAAGAAGGCATTTTACCACATATGGATCAGGGATTAAAAGAAAGTGGATATCTTCACTATAAATTGGACAGGTTTATTCAATACTGTGAAAAAAACAAGTATTTGGAACGATTAACCGATGGGCAAGGTCATCTGCTTGACGTGAAAAAGCTGCTTTCCAACTATCCACCTAGGCAATTCCGCAAGAAGAATCCTGTGGCGTTCCATGCAAATGAACTATCATCCCTCGGGGACAATAAAATCATACCTGCATTTGAAAACCAATAAAAAGAAAATTTATGGGAACCAAGCCTAAAAAAATCAAATACATGCACGAACTGTTGCCGCCTGAACAAAAGTGGCTGGCAAAAGCAGTCGTTTCGGTGATATTGGCCGACAATAGGGTGGAAGACAGCCAGGTTGCTTTTATGAAAAAAATGAGCAGGGTCTTTTTGGAAGAAGAATCAAAGGAAACGCTGGCAGAAATTATCAGACTATTGAAGACAAAAGAGTTACCGGACATACAAAAATTCGAGGTCAAAAATCCTGAACACCTCATTTTCATGCTCAATACCCTGGTGTCATCAATTTTTGTGAATGAAAACCAGCAATCCGTCGAAGTTAAAAACTACTTCAAAGCAGGTCTTCAACTGGGTGTCACCTACGAAGTATTAATGCTAAAACTCACCTATCAAAAAGAACGCTTCCGTATCAAAATGGCCCAAAGAGAAGTCGACCAAACCATCCGGGAGATCGTCACCCACAGGGATTCAACAAATAACTAACTTAGGGCAATAGCGCTTTGCCATACCCCCGAAAATGGCTGGTTTATGGACTCCAACGGACCAAATCGCCATGTTAGTTGGATGCAAGGGGAATGATTTTCATCGTGAGGCTCAAACTGTGGTCCAGAATAACTCGTAAAATTAGGCGGAATTTAAAAAAAAACAGGGGCTTTGGATTGATTTTTTAGTTGGCTTGTCGATAGTATTTACTGATCAAAAGACTTTGACGCTGTTTCTTTTATAAACTCTATAAAATCAGGGTTTCAGCGTTTTACATAAAAAAAGCCGATTCTATTCAGTTTGCAGATTATTGCTTTAGAGATTTTCAAGGAACAGGAGTGGAATGGATAATCCCAAGATCTACATCGCATTTAGATTTCATGTTAATTTCAATCACTCCTACAGGGGGAATACACCAGACGAAAATGGTTTTGGTAAGGATATCAGGATCATCCGTCATATCATCGATACTTTAAACGACTACAACTCAAAAGGAATCGATGTTTGTGGCACATGGGATGCAGACAACTATTTTTCATTACAAAATGCAATCCCGGAACACAGTCCGGATCTTATCGAAAGTTGGAAAAAAAGACTCGAATCAGGCAGGGATGAATTCCAAATAATGTCATATAATAACGGGCTGATCAGTGCTCATACAGCCCGGGAATTTGAAGAGGTCATAAAAAGATCGATATCAAATCATGACAAATCCGGCATCAAAGATATTTTCGGTTCATATGAGCCTATGGTAAGGCCTCAGGAAATGATGTTCACTCCGATTCAACTTAAGGCTTATCAACAACATGGCATTGAATCGATCAGTCTTTTCAATAGTGCGCTACCATTTAACACCTTCAGCAATTTCATCCCTCCTTTATCACTCGTGGAACGTTTTAATCCCTTAACATTAAAATACGAAGGCATTGAAGAAACATTGACTCTCATTCCTGCTTACAACACGGGTGATCTTGTGGATAACATCTCTCTTTTGAAGTGGGTGAAAAAGATTCGGAAACAACAGCTGGAGTTGCATGAACCAACGGATTTAATGGTATTAGTCGATATGGATGCTGACGATGATTTCTGGATTGGAATGGATTTCCCACTGGTGAACAAGGTTTATTCGTCGTTACAGGGATTATCAGGTCTGGTCGATAGTTTGGATGGTCTGGATTTCATCGAATATACGACACCGGGTAAATATCTGAAGGAACATGATACCATCAGAACCATTGAAATCAGACAGGATACGGCAGACGGCAGCTTCGATGGTTACTCCAGCTGGGCGGAGAAATGGAGCAACCAGCGATTGTGGACGGGTATTGAACGATCAAGGCTTCTTGAGTTACAGACAAGGCGTGTGTTGGAGTTGGTTAACAACAAGGGAATCGCAAAAGAGGTCGATGCGCTTCTCGAATCATCATATGAGGAAAGGATTAAGAGCTTTTCCACCACTCATTTTGGCTTATCAACACCGATCATGAATGCCAGTCGTTTGCAGATAGCCCAAAATATAGTCCGAGGATCTGTTGATCAGGCCTTTAAAGCTTTTGGGGTGGCTGAAATATTTTATAATGAATCCAGAGACGCCGAATCCTTTTCCCTGGTCGACTATAAACGTGGTCAAGACACAGATGTTTTCAAATTCCAGTCGGTACCATCCAAAAGCCTTGTAAAACTGAGACTACAAAACATTCCTGAAGATAAAACGGGTTGTATTTCTTTAGTAGATGATTCCGGCAATGAAGTTCCGCACATTATGGTTTACGGAGTCAATGAGCAGGGTGAAAAAAGGGCACAGCTTTATTTTCTGGAAAGCTTTGAACCTTATGAAAAGAAGGACTACAAGCTTATTGAGACTGATGAACTTGAAAATGAATCGGCAAAATCATCCCAAAGGGCATTATCAGCAAACATCCTTGAGAATTCCGATTTAACGTGCCGATTTGATGATCAAAACAACGTCGTTGGATTGATCTTTCGAGGTCATGAATTTATTGGTGATAACGGGTTTAATACAGCTATTACCTATGCTCGTCATCGTACGGATGCAAATGAGTGGAAAGACGTAGAATTTAACACGACTGGGGCAGGACAGTTAATGGTTCGACGGCAACGTACCGAATTATTGCTTAAAGCTGCAGGAGGCAAAAAAGTTGAAGTCAAACGACAATTCAAAATAGCCGAGAGCTTGCCCTATTTATATGTTGATATGAGCTTGAAATACCCCATTACCTCGTTTCAAAAATACAGCAGGGAACGAGCTGAAAGGCTGGGAAAAGCTTGGGACGGAAATTGGATAGAGATTATGCCTTGCGAACTGGTTCCTACTTTTTTCGGAACCAGCCACAATCATCTCAAAGTCTGGAAGCATAATTATTTCGGGCATGTTAGTTCCTATCAGATAAACTATGCTGATTTTTCAAAAAATCATGAATTGGATGCGTTTAACAATCAGATCACCAATGGCTGGGTTGCTGTCAGTGATGGAACAAAAGGTTTATTGATTGCTCAAACCGTGGAGACCAATTCCAGTTTTGCGTTCTGCCCAATGCGCACCAGAAAGACCGGAGGAGAAACCAATATCCACCTAAACCCCTTTGGAACCTATTTTGGCAGGCAGTTCAAATATCCAACCGCAGTGACAGGCCTGGGAAAAATGGGAGCGTTTATGACCTCCGATCACCTTGATCCTCTTGCACCTTCCTACAATGGAAAGAAACAATGCCTTTCATTAATGATCGCTCCTTATAAGGGGGACGAACCTCCGCGGGAAGTTCAAAATGATGCCATGGCATTTGCCTATCCTTATTTACTTTTAACAAAGTCAGACTTGATTAAAGATCCTGAATGCAGGAACTGGAAACCCTGATATGTGTCAGATCGATTTTTCTTTCGCATCTCATGAGCCAGAATCTAAACAGGTGTCATTGGCTGGCTGGTTTTAGATGCCGGATCAAGTCCGACATGACGCATAGCTGCGGTTCATACTAATTGGTAAAATCATGCAATTCCTAAAGGACGGTTAGATCTATTATTTACAATTTAAACGTGGGCTTTGGTTGGATACTGCATGTCTGAATGGATGGCGAGGAATAAGAATCAGCCTTCAGAAAATCAGGCCGATTCTTTTTGAAATGTCTTGAGGGATTATTAAACCAAATGGCAACTTACGAAGTGATTATCACCGGTATCCCTTAATTGCGGAATATTATGCTTACATCGTTCTTCTGCCATGGGGCAACGTTCGGCAAAAGAACAACCCGTATAAACTTTTGTTGGACTGGGCACATCGCCTTCGATTGTCTTATGCTTTTTCTTGAATTTCGGATGAGCTGCCGGAATGGCTTCAAGTAAAGCTTTAGAATAAGGATGCTTGCAATTATTGAAAAACTCATCTCTGGTAGCGATTTCAACTATTTTACCTAAATACATAACCGCCACACGATCGGAGATATAGCGAATGACTCCCATATCGTGGCTGATAAAGAGATAAGACATTTTAAATTTTGATTGCAAATCTTTGAAAAGATTTAGAATCTGGGCTTGTACAGACACATCCAGCGCAGAAACAGCCTCATCACAGATCAGAAGTTTTGGATTTAAAGCCAACGCCCGAGCAATACAAATTCTTTGGCTTTGACCGCCACTAAACTCATGAGGAAAACGTTGAAGCTGTTTTCTGTTTAGGCCCACATACTCCATAAGTCGACCTGCCAGATCTTTTGCGTCTTTTTTATCTATCAGTTTATGAAACACCGCAGCACCGGTTAAAATATCCTGAACCGTCAACCGGGGGTTGAGCGATGCCAGAGGATTTTGAAAGATCATCTGCATATGAATGCGGTTTTTCCTCAATTCTTCCGGCGAAAAGTCTTCCAGATTTTTATTTTCGAAGATCACCTCTCCGCTTGTTGGCGGAATCAGGTGCAAGATGGTCCTACCGACAGTTGATTTTCCGCATCCGCTTTCTCCTACCAGGCCAAGGGTTTCGTTTTCCTTAAGGTTGAATGATACGTCATCAACTGCTCTCACATAGTTTACCACACTACGCATCAGTCCACCACGAATGGGAAAATATGTTTTTAAGTTTTTGACTTCTAAAATGTTTGTCATTTTGATACCACCAAATAGTGAAATTAAGTCTTATTCGTACAAATAACAGCGGATAGAGTGATTTTCTTTATCGATTAGTTCCGGTCTGGTTTTTGTGCATTTATCGAATGCTTCAGAACACCGGGCAGCGAATTTGCAACCCGGGGGAAGATCAATCAGCGGAGGTACTGATCCCGGGATATTGTATAAACGTTCCTCATTGGAGAGTAGTTCACTGGTTGAAGGTATCGCCTTCATTAGCCCTTTTGTGTAAGGATGTGACGGATTATCAAACAATTTGTCGACATCCGCTTTTTCCACAATGTCACCTGCATACATCACTGCTACTTTATCAGCCATTTCTGCGATGATTCCCAAATCGTGGGTAATCATTATTATGGCGGTATTGAACTTTTCCTGAAGTTCTTTCATCAGTTCAAGGATTTGAGCCTGGATTGTAACATCAAGCGCAGTTGTTGGCTCATCTGCAATCAATAATTCGGGTTCGCAGATTAAAGCCATTGCAATCATAATTCGCTGTCGCATTCCTCCACTAAGTTCATGGGGATAAGCAGCCAATTGCCTTTTTGGAGTTGGGATTCCAACTTCCTTTAGCATGAATTCGGCTCTTTCCAGGGCTTCTTTTTTCTTCACCTTTTTGTTTTTGATAAGCGTTTCGGTCATTTGCTTACCGATGGACATAACAGGGTTCAGGCAGGTCATGGGGTCCTGGAATATCATTGAGATCCTGTCTCCCCTGATACTTCGCATCTCTTTGTTACTCAGTTGCAAAATATCGTATCCGTTTAGGTGCACTTCACCACTTAAAATCCTTCCCGGTTCGTTGATGAGCCTTATCAAGGCAAGAGAGGTTACGCTTTTTCCACAACCTGACTCACCCACAATGCCCAAGGTTTCCCCTTTATTGATCTGAAGGTTCACATTGTTTACGGCTTTGACAACTCCCTGCCGCAAAAAGAATGCAACATTTAAATCCTTAACGTGTAGTAGTGGGGATTGATTATCATTGGTTTGATTATTGTCGTTCATGAATCCTCTAGAAGGTGCAATCAAATTGTTTTGTCTAATCTTTTAATTTTGGATCAATAGCATCTCGCAATCCATCTCCAAAGAAATTGAATGCCAGCACAGTAACGGTCATTGCAATAGAAGGCAGTAGAATCAGATGAGGGTATGATCTCATTCCCTGTATCCCTTCCGAGATCATTCCACCCCAGCTGGGCATGGGCGGGTTTACTCCCAGTCCTATAAAACTCAGAAATGCTTCGTATAAGATGTAAGCAGGAATTTCCATGGATTCGGCAATAATGCAGGGGCCGACAATGTTTGGTAATATGCGTCGGAATACAATCTTTGTTTTGGTAAATCCTTGTGATACAGCTGCTTCAATGAATTCACGCTGTTTCATGGAAAGGGTTTCGGCGCGGACAATTCTTGCCATTCTAAGCCAGGAGGTAAGCCCAATTCCGATAAAAATAAACAGCATTCCTCCCATGGAGTCGTCGATCGTATAGAAAAATGCCTTTAGCCCGGTGAAATCTTCAGGTTTACCGGATCGAAAATAAACCATAATCAGAATGATAAACAGCAGGGTAGGAACGGCGTAGAGTATATCCACCACCCTCATCATCCATTCGTCAACCTTGCCGCCTATGTAACCTGAGATCAGTCCGTAAACAACGCCAATCACAAAACTGGTAAATGCTCCAATGATCGCAACCGCTACGGAAACTCTCGCTCCATAAATGATCCTGCTAAGATAGTCACGACCCAGAAAATCGGTTCCTAAGATGAATTCTTCTTGTGCTCCAGGTGCGAGATATCCTCTCAAAAAATCCTCTTCAGCATAGTGTTGAGGCGCAAAAAAAGGAGCAAAGGCTGCAACAATAATAAGGAGTATGATAAAGACGGCACTCACTACAGCCATCTTGTTCTTGATAAACCGGTAGTAGGCGAGTTTGGTGAGATTCTCACTCTTTTCTTCAACGACTGGTAAATCAGTTTCTTCCAATTCGGTTTTCATAGTTTCCATAAAAATACCATAATTTGAAAACAAAATGACGAGTTACGTTTTTATTGTAGCTCTAAAAGCAATAGGTGATTCCGTTATTGGTGATTCGACTCTAACGTTAAACTAAGCGTATACGTGGATCTACAACGGCATATAAAACATCAACAATGGTATTCATCAGAATGATTACGAATCCCAGTAATAAATACACACCTACAACAACCGGATAATCCCTGTTGGTAATGCTGACCACAAAATAGTAGCCCAAGCCTGGAATGGCAAAAATCCTTTCAATAACCAGTGTTCCCGTTAAGGTATAAGCGAAAATCGGTCCTATGATAGTAATAACAGGAAGCAAGGCATTACGCAGGGCATGTTGAAACATCACTGTCATTTCGGATAGTCCTTTTGCCCTGGCAGTTCGGATGAAATCATCACGAATAACTTGAAGCATGCTGGAACGAGTCAACCGTGCGATAAAAGCCGCAGATCCCAGACCTAATGCTATGGTTGGGAGGATTTTGGAATCCCAGGTTGTCCATCTGGCAACAGGTACCCACTGTAAAAACAGACCAAAGAATAGCGCCAGCATCGGCGCCAGAGCCATGTTGGGTATACTTCGACCAATAATTGCAAAGAAACTCGCTGCATAATCAAAGACGCTATTATGATGATATGCCGCGAGCACCCCTAAGGGTATTCCTAAAAGTATGGCGAAAATCATGGAATAGACACCCAGCTCGGCAGAAATCACAACCTTACTCTTGATCAATTCTGTAACCGGCAGATCTCTTTGGGTGTAAGATACACCCAAGTCACCCCTGACTGCATTGTAAATATAGGTGGTAAACTGTTGCCAAAGTGGCTTGTCGAGTCCGTAATATGCTTCAATGTTTTTAATGATTTCGGGAGGCAAACTCTTTTCTTGATCGAAAGGTCCGCCGGGCAGGGCTCTTAACAAGAAAAACACTATAAAAGCAATTACAGTTAAGGATATGAATCCTCCAAAAACCCGTCTAATAAGAAAATATGTCATGTTAACTCTTACAGAAAAGTTGAAGCTATAATCCCAATCGAAACTTTATTGGGGCAGGTTCTGATTTTTCAATTCTTTGTAAATGAGGCAGAATACGCTACTAACAGGACGAGCAACATTTTCAAACATTAAACTGAACGGCTGATTAGTTTCAGTATCCCGTTTCATCATAAAAAGATAATGCAGGCAGTTAATTCGGGAGATCGGCAGTGCAAAACTAAAAACGGCACGCTGACACCCCGATTACTAAAAACAATCCCACAATGGTCTGCTCAAAAGATTGAAAACGCATATCGATCGAGTCTGACAATCGTAGAATGATCAAGAATATAAATCGAAAAACTAGACCGATCAAAGAAAGACTTTGTTTTTAATGCTGAATTTATAAAGCCTTAACGCAGGATCAAATCTGGATTACCCATTTATCATTCTCGAGCGTTTGGATCTGAAAAAAGATCAAGTATTTTAAAACTATTTATCGTAAGAAAACTATAAAGCAATAACCGCCTGGAGTTCGCAGAATTCGGCGACAGTTAATGAATCTCCTGAATGATGTTAGGCTTGAAGCGGGATTATCTCTCAGGTTGAAAAAGTAATAATTCGGAAAATGAAGCCTTAACCTGATTTGATCAGGTTAAGGCGTTGTGCATATGTGCTGATATGGTGAATGAATACCTACGGATTATTTATCTGTAAAGTACCATTCACGAACGTGCTGTCCACCCAAAGCAATGAAGTTCCACTTCAAGTATGGCTTGGACAGATACTGGGCTGTATCAAAATAAATCGGGGCAATAGCAGCTTCTTCTTCACATAAAATTTGTTCAGCCCGGCGATACATTTTGATTCTTTCCTGCGGATCAGTAGAACTAACAGCCTTGTCCATCAAATCAGCAAACTCTTGATTCTTCCATCGGATTCTGTTCAGGGATTTGAAAGGATGGAAGTTTTCACTCAAGAAGTTGTTTGCATCAGGATAGTCAGCACCCCAGCCAAATCTAAACATATGGGGAGCATCTGGCTGCGTGGTTGTCTTTAGGTAAACTTTCCATTCCTGGTTTTGAATCTTGACTTCAATTCCCAGGTTTCTCTTTAGCATGGCTTGAACGGCCTGGGCAATTTGAGCATGCCTTTCTGATGTGTTGTGCATGTAAATGATTTCAGGGATGCCTTTTCCACCGGGATATCCGGCTTCTGCCAACCATTTTTTTGCTTGTTCCGGATCATAGCCGATACCAATACCTTCGGAAGGATCAACAGCTCCAAAAACCGGAGGGCTTGTGAATGTCGTAGCCGGGGTTTGGTCACCTCTTACAACCTGGTCAATGATGGACTGTCGGTCAATCGCTGCCGATATTGCTTTACGAACGAGAGGGTTGTTAACTGGAGGTCTTTCATTGTTAAATGCAAGGTAGTAGGTACCAAATCGAGGATAAATTGAATATTGCTTGCTAAGCACTGGATCCTTTTTAACACGAGGAATCTCGGGAGCAGGAATAGCCTGATGTTCAATGCCAATCAAATCCAGTTCATCATTTTCATACATGGCCAGAGCTGTCGAAGCTTCGCGAACAATCAGATAGCGAACTTCTTCAATGCTGGTATTGGCTGCATCAAAATAATCATTGTTTTTCTTCAATACGATTGTGTTACCACGGTCCCACTTCTCAAGATTGTAAGATCCACAAGTCACGATATTTTCAGGATCTGTCCAGCGAGTTCCATGCTTTTCGATGGTTGCTCTATGCTGAGGTCGCAGTGTCCACATTCCGGCGATGGATGGGAAAAATGCAGCAGGGCCGTTCAAGTTAAACTGAACAGTATAATCGTCGATAGCCTTAACACCAATCTTCTTATTGTCTTTAATCTTGCCACTGTTGATGTCTTGAGCATTTTCGATGATAAATAATACGAAAGCATAAGGGGAGGCTGTTTCAGGAAGGATGTTTCTTCTGACTGCATAAACGATGTCATGGGCGGTAACTGGCTCACCGGTTGACCATTTAACATCCTTTCTCATGTTGAACGTATAAGTTTTTCCGCCGTTTGTGACGTCCCAACTTGTAGCCAGACTTGGCATCACTTCATAAGTCTTTGAGTCGTATGTTGTCAGACCCGTGAAAAGCTGCTCAATCACCTCAATTGCCTGATTATCCTGGGCAACACCAGGATCAAGAGTAGGAACTTCTGATCCCAGGGGTACTCTGAGATAATCGGGATGAGTTGCGGTTTCCTTTTTGTCCGTCTCACAACTACTGAAGGTAACTGCCAAAAAAATAAAGCTAATGAAAATACAAAGCTTCTTCATTTTCCCTCCTTTTTTACTAACAAGTGCAGGTTGAACATTGTAAAAATTAAAAATTACAATGTAGTAACATGGAAAAAACATGATTCCAGGAGTTTTCAAACAGAATTAATATAAACAAGTTTTTCCTGGATGCCAACGAGTAATTTTGTTTTTTTAGATTAATAGAAATCATTCATTGGATGAATAGATCGAGGTCTTAGTCAATCTTCAAACACAAAATCCGGACCATACAAAACATACTCGAAAGTGTTTGGTGATTTACCCAGCAAGGCAGCATCATAAAAACACCGCTTTGCTGTCTTAAAACTAGTTCTTTTTTAACGTTTTCAGTAAATCATGTGTTGTATTAAACATCGGATTTGGTATAAAGCCTGAAATACTTTTCCGATAAACTTTTACGGCAATTGGCTGATAAATGCCGATTCCCAGGGCTCTTTCAGCCCAGATGTCCTGAAGTTTCTGGTAAATTTCCTTTCTTGCTTTCGGATCGGCTGACAGGAACCCTTCATCACAAAGAGCATCAACATCTTTGTAAATGACGCCCAGGTAAATTCCGTACACGCCTAATGAGTGCATAAATGTGCTTAGGAGACTGTGAGGATCCGGGTAATCGGCTGTCCAAGTCGCAAGAATTATGGGATAACGTCCTTGCGGGAAGTTGTTATTGTATTCTTCTCTTGAAACCTTTCGAGTGGAAATCTGAAACTTTGAATTTATGGAATTAATATTTTTTGCAAGGATTTGAGCCGGGGCTTCTCTTAGTCGACTTCCCGCTGCGTAGGCGATTGTCATTTTGAAGCCATTTTCCCAGACTTTCCCCTCATGAGCCTTTTTGAGGAAGGCTTCCGCTTTTGCCAGGTCAAATTCCGGAAGCGGAACCTCTTTGTAGTATGGCATTCCCTGCACGTTAGGAGTTCGAGGAGTTTGAATCATGCCTTGTGCGCTTTCTTCCCTGTATGTGTTGTAATCAAATGCATGTTGGAATGCCTTTCTGACGTTAACATCAGAGAAGAAATTTGATGGGATGCCGTTACCATCTAATTTTCCGCTTCCTACATCAGGATTGTTTGCAGTGGCTATCTTTTGGTTCATCAAAGCTAAGGTAACCGACAGCTGGGGAACAAAGTAGAAGTTCACATCAGGTAAATCTTTGACTTCAGTATAATAACTGGCGTCTATGTCTATTGAATCCACGTCACCATTCTGAAGCATCAGTTTTCGCAAAGACCATTCGGCTGCATATTTTTCTACAACCGTCGGGATTGATGCTCCTCCGGCCCAATAATTATCAAATTTCTCCATGACAAACTGCTTCGATTTTTCCCAGCTTTTGAGTTTGTATGCGCCGGTACCATTAGCGATACTTTTTAAGGGTTCTGAGTCGGGAGCAGGATTGTTGAATTTTGCGGCGGTGGACAGTTTGCCATCCCAGGCTCCGTTTTCAATTGCCCATTTTTTATTGACAATGGAATTCAAGGGAAATTGCAGGACGCTCATGAATGGGGGGTATGGACCCGGTAGTTTGATGGTTACCTTGTTACCCTTGGAACTGACACTGTCTACGATCGTTTTGAAGATACCCGGAACAACAGCACCTCCCTCTCTTGTTGAAATGTAGCCGGTTACAGCATCCAGCATCATCCAGGATGGACCTCCATCCTGATCGACAATCATACTCCTTTCGAGAGAATATTCCACGTCTTTGGCGGTCAAGGTTTCTCCATTGTGGAATTTTACCCCTTTACGAATTTCAAAAGTATAGGTTCTTCCGTCTTTTGAAATGCCACCGTTGGCTATGGTGGGGACTTTTGCAGCCAGCAATGGCTTGTATTTCTCGGTGGAATCTCCATCAAATTCTACAAGACGCTCATAAATGTTGTAGAGCTTCATTGTGCTTGCAGAGTCATACGCTATCGCAGGATCGAGTGTTTTGGTTAATCCATAGCTCGCTCGGGTGTAAGTGTCTTTATCATTGGCCATTGCAGTATTGAACAGAAAAATTAGCAATGAGGCAAAGCTAATGAAAATCCAGCGTTTTTTCATTTTTCCTCCTTAGTCAAGGGAACCAAACATGACAAATTCATTTCATCCATAGACAGATTCTGGGCAATAATAATCATTGCACTTTGATCTGGTTAACAGTTTTTATCCAAAAGTACATCGTGATTATTTGAAGTCATTTTAAATCAATTGTCAATAAATGATGTCATGCACAAAGAGGCAATAGGAGCGAAGTTGACGAGTTTTTAAACTTAAAAAGCCAATTAACGATAAGGCGATTTTAATGGTTAGATCGCAAGGTAATTAAATATATACTAAAGAAAACACAAAAAACAATAAAAAAAAATACGATATGCGAAGTAAGTACGAAAATGAATAATTTCTCGGCATTTTTAGTGTGGAAACGTCAAACAACATGGCGAAATACCATGAAAGATGTAAGTTTGGCAGGAATTTGTGAGATTTTTGTAATAAAAATATCTGCAGGTATCTGAAAGCAGTGTTTTTGAAGAGGGCCTGAACGAGTCAAGCCCGTTTCTTACGCAGGAATAAAATCGATTTTTCTTACTTCCTTAAGTGAAATCGCTTCGGCAGGGCAGGTCGTCTGGCATAAACCACATCCCATGCATTTCTCCGTTATGACTCGACTGACGTTTTCCCCGTTATCATTTTTTACAGTCTCCAATGCATTGAAATAGCAACGATCATGACAATCTTTACAACCTGTGCAGAGTTCAGAATCGATTTTTGCCGAAAACCTGCTGGGATCACAAATTTCCAAACCTTCCGAAATCAGCAATGGGAATGTCTGACAGCAACAGCCGCAACAATTACAGATAAAATGTCCTCCGGAAACTTTGTTCATTGACACATGCACCAAACCGGCATCTTCGCAATCCCTCAGCATTCGGAATGCGTTTGTTTTTGTTATTTCTTTTCCTGTTCCCCTGTCTATTGAATATCTGGCTGAATTGTTTACCTGGATGCAGACTTCGAGGGGTTGATCACATTTGTGCGCAATTAAGCGACATGTGCATTTGGTCACAGCTAAAATATCCGCTGTTTCGATAATTCTGTTGGCGCTATCCGCGTCAAGGATTTGTTGTTTGCCGGCATCAATTGCAGCTTCAACGGCAATAACCCTGGTAAACGGTTTGGGGAGAATCTCGGTGTACATACGAGCGAACCCCGGCCACTCCTCTTCAATAAATTGTTGCCATAAATCAAGAAATTCCTGAGGGGCATCAGGCCAGAGGATCGTGGCATCGTGAAACTGCACCATATCCCTACACATTTTAAAGCCGACGGTATCTGCCTTAAACGACTTAAAAGCAGTGCCCTTGTAGTAAAGCTCCAGGCACATTTTTTCAATTTCTTCCGGAGATTTATTGATTTTTTCGGACAATTGCAACGGAGTTCCCGGCATGGCCATCATCAACTCTGCCTCTTCCTTATCAACTATCATTGAAAAGAGTCTTGGAATGATCTTTGATCCTTTCAAAAAAATCCTTTCTGCCATTTGATCATAAATGGATTCAGTCATATATCCTCCTTGGATAACCTATCAAAACAGTAGGAACCGTCGTTACCGGTTGCCAATACTGTTGATTAAAGCAATTTTCGCTTTACAACGATCACAATAACTCGGGCTTGTCAAGTAGACAGGAAAAGCAGAGATAAATCGGAAAACTTCGGGTTTAGCAGTGACACACTCAGGAGATGTTTTGTTTCGTCCCTATGGCAATGTCATTTAGTGAAGGGATGTTGGCCGGTAAGCTGTCATTCTGAGTGTGAGAAGTGAGGTTCGCAGCAGCTTACCGAAGCGATGATCCATTAAAAAAAATGAGCGAGCAACAGAAGGTGATTAGCTAATTCTTACCTAAACGGACCGTTTCTCCTATTCGAAAACGGTCGTTGGGAGGATCTTTTCGCCAGATTAAATGGAGTTCTTTCACTTGAAAACGGATTGGCTGCCATGTTGCTTGAAGGTTTTCCAATAATCGCAGGGCTTTCACTCCACTTTTGGATTGGCCGATACTTAAATGCGGGGTGTAACCGGAAGGAAATTTGTTGAGTTCATTGCATTCGGGTACCAGGTCCCAAATGCTTTGCTGCAATCGGACAAGCCGATCGGACTTGTCCATATCCAGCCACAATGTGAAATTCTGTTTGCCGTGTTTGAAATAGTTGATTTCCGATAAGGTAATATAAAACGGCTCTATTTGCGAGCAAGCATGAACCAGGATATCAAGCACCAAGGAGAACGAAGACTTTGGCTTGAAAGGATACAAGAGGTTGATATGGGGCATCCATCGATAGAACTGCTTGTCATGCTTTTTTCGTATTGCCTGAATCGGCTGCCAGAGTTTTTTGGGAGGGATAATGCAAAGAGCTGTCTTATGGGTTTTATTTTTCTCTTTGCCAAGGGATTTGCCAAACATCTTAATAAATCGGGAAGGTTGTTTTAAATAGGGAAGCAGATTGCTCTCCTTAGTTGGGAAACCTTTTTCTGACTGCCAATACCTCTGTTTTGATACTTAAAAACAGATCTGTTCACTCCGGATTGAAATGCTTTCTTTTCTGTTTTTTAATATAACGGGATGCTTTGTCAACGGGCACTGGATTCTGATAAACCCGTTTAGTGGTCATTTGTAGCAAACATTCCCTAATCTCTGCAAAATTAATTCATGCAGGAATATGTATTGTCTTCTCTGGTATCCTTTTAGCTGCTTTTATAGGAATTTTGTAACTATTCACCACGAAAACACGAAGATCACGAAACAAAGAAAAAATAGATAGAATCCGTCAGCAGGGAAGGTTTTCTTATCCTTCCTGTCTTCGTGGAGAATAAATACGGAATTTTTATGAACATTACATTGCTTTTTTTGTAATATTTTCTTAGCAGCCTGACTGCCAGCGCAAAAAGAATGTTTTACCTGAAAAATCCAAGTTTTTTCATCCGATGGTTTCACCCGGAATGACTTCATGATAAATTAAGATAATAATCTGAAACTATTTTTACTTTCACAATGGAGCGACAAGATCAAAGACGTTGGAAAATATGAAAAACGATAAGGATTTGGGTTTAAAACAGGAAATGGTCGATGGAAAACTCATCGTTGGCGAATATCAGATGGAGGTTCCAAATACCTTGTTTGGAAAGATTAAGGTATTGTTGTCGACTACATGGGGAAAA
Organism: SAR324 cluster bacterium; assembly: GCA_028282825.1. Taxonomy (GTDB): domain Bacteria; phylum SAR324; class SAR324; order XYD2-FULL-50-16; family XYD2-FULL-50-16; genus JAHJTV01. Next base: position 33,633 of record JANQGZ010000036.1, on the reverse strand, counting down.
TTTATTTTTTACTACCTGAAAATCCGTTACAACCATTTAATCCTGGCGTTTAAACCTCTTGCAGTTTATTTGGAAAAGCAGGTTTTTCCGAAACTAAGGGATAGAAGAGTTAAGTGGTTGACGATCAAACCGGGGATAAACAGTCAATCAGAAGTACTGTTAACAGGTTATTATGAAGACCAAGAGATCGATTTCCCGGGGACGGAGCGTTTTCATAGATTGCTTGAAACAAGAGATATCAGGGCGTTGGAGTTCGATACCTATTTAGAAAGCAATCAACTGATGGAAACCATGTTAATGCTGTTTTGGGCAATTCCGGTTATCACGGATAGTAAACTAAAAACTGCTGGATTCTGGACCTGGAAAAGAAAAGCAATAGCCGGAGGTATGCTCACAAAAAGCGGTTTTCACCGATTCTGTGCAGATATGAGGTTCAATTTGGAATCCAGGATATTCCAGGTGGATTATACCTATTGTGAACTTTATATGGCTCGTCTGGTCAAATCCTACGCCCGTTCGTTTTCACGTTTCTCGGATCACAGGGCTTATTTTGCCTTGGCCCCAATTGCTGCCATCGTCTCCTTTTTGATTTTTTCGTTACCACTGCTTCTGATTGTTAGAGGCTACTCAGTCTGGGAGATTTATTGGATTCCGGCAGTCGTTTTACCACCGGTCGGAGCCTGGGCGACGATGCATGTCCTGGGAGCCATGCAATATGGAATGGAGCACAGTGATCAGTTGCTGTCCGAATACATCAGGCAGGAAAGGGTTTTGGCCAGGTTTCCTGAAGTTAATCCCAATCCGGTCTATAAAATTTCCAAAAAGGGTGAAGTTATCTATATAAATCCGGCAGGTAATAAATTGTTGGGCAACGCAAGTACCGGCTTTGACAAAGTAGAATCCGTATTACCAATGGATTATGTGGAACTCTCTAAGAAAAGTTTAAAGGAGCAGGAACCTTTGGATTTTGAATTTGCTTTCAAGGATCGGGTTTTTCGGTACCAGGTTTCACCGTTTCAAGAGGATCAAACAGTCCTGTTTGTGGCAAACGACATCACTTATCTTAGAAAAATAGAAAATGAACTGAGAAATATTAACGCCAATCTGGAATCTCTCGTTCAGGAACGTACCCAGGAGCTGCAATTAACCCAGGAAGCAACTATTACCTCCCTTGCAAGTCTTGCTGAAGTCAGAGACCCCGAAACCGGGGAACATATCGAAAGAACCCGTCTTTATGTCCGGGCTTTGGCTAATCATCTAAAAAATCACCCGAGATTTAGAGAAAGCCTGGACGAAAGAACCATTCGCCTCTTGTACAATTCCGCTCCGTTGCACGATATAGGGAAGGTAGGTATCCCGGATGCCATTCTGTTAAAACCGGGCAGGCATTCCGATGATGAGTTTGAATTCATGAAAAAACATGCCTCACTGGGAGCAGTAGCATTAACCGGAGCTATCAAGAAACTGGGATTTGATTCTTTTCTGAATATTGCACTGGAAATTGCAGAGGGTCACCATGAACGCTGGAACGGGAACGGCTATCCAAGAGGTTTGAAAGGTGATGATATTCCGATCTCAGCACGACTGATGGCTTTAGCTGACGTTTACGATGCCCTGATAAGCAAGCGGGTGTATAAACCCGCTTTTTCGCACGATAAGGCAAGAGAGATGATCATTCAAGACCGGGGAGAACATTTTGACCCGGATATCGTGGATGCCTTTCTGGAAATCGAAGATGAGTTTAAAGCCATAGCCGCCCAGTTTCCGGATCAAGGATGACTGCATTTTATATTTTGTGATTTGGGAATGTTACTTCTTTAATCTGATTGATAGACAAGGTTTCCTGACTTTATTACCTTTTCCACTGAATTCACCCCGATGTGATAAGGAATGAATTTATAGGAAGGGTGTTCCAAAATCACCACATCGCCTTTTTTGCCGATATCCAGGCTGCCAATATCCTTTTCCCTGGATATGGCTGCAGCCCCGTTGATTGTGAATGCCGTTATCGACTCTTCCGGTGTGAGGTTCATATACAGACAGGCAAGGGCAATAACCAGGGGGATAGACTCCGTAAAGCAACTGCCTGGATTCATGTCCGTTGCCAAAGCAACAGCACATCCATTGTCGATCATGTGTCTTCCGCGAGCATAAGGTTCCTTTAAACTAAAGGCTGTGCCAGGTAAAAGGGTTGCTACGACTCCGGATTCAGCCATTCTCCGGATACCTTCATCCGACGCCTGCAAGAGGTGATCAGCAGATACGGCTCCAAGTTCAGCTGCCAGTTCGGCCCCGCCCAACTGAACGATTTCATCTGCATGGAATTTTATACCCAATCCCAACGCTTTTGCTTTGTTTAACAGCAACCTGGATTGCTCAACAGAAAATACATTTTGCTCACAGAAAATGTCGCAGAATTCCGCCAATTTGCTTTCTACCACAATCGGTAACACCTGATCCTTAACAAAAGCAACAAATTCATCTGTTTTTCCCCTGTACTCCGGAGGAATGGCGTGAGCTCCCAGGAACGTTGGTGCTATGTCAACGGGATGTACCTTGTTTAACTCGTCCATTGCCTCTAATTGTTTGATCTCTGTTTCACAATCAAGACCATACCCGCTTTTGCCTTCAACAGTAGTGACTCCGAAAGAAAGCATGGAATCCAAACGTTTTTTCCCGGAAGCAATCAAATCCTGTTTGGAAGTCTCTCTGGTTGCTTTGACCGTGCTGTTAATACCTCCGCCTCGATTCATTATGTCCATATAACTATCGCCGCGTAACCGCCAGGAAAATTCATCGGGTCGATATCCACCAAAAACGAAATGAGTATGAGAATCAACAAAACCGGGTAAAATCGATTTGTTTTTAGCATCTATTATTGTGTACCCGGTGAGAGGCCCGCCAAGTTGAAAAGACTCGAAATCACCGATGGCTGTGATTTTTCCTTCCTCAATCAACAGACTTTGGTCTGATTTGATGGCTAAATCAGACATCTCTTTCCCCTTTTTTGCCTCGAAGCCGCTGCAGGTGACTATTTCCGAAGCATTCCTGATTATAGAGTTTCCGTTCATAGTGACTTATTTAGGTTTATTTAAAAGCTGCAAGTATTCTATCTTACTAACCGTGCTTGAGATTTTTAGTAAAAAGAGAATTTTTTTCATCAGGTTGGTGGATCCGTTTCGCTTGATCCACCCTACAGTCTGTTTAATGCGTTATATAAATGAGGGTTTAGAATTTAATTGTAGGGTGGATCAAGGAGTGAAACGACGGCTCCACCTCTGAATCTGAAAATTTAAATTCTCATTAGTGGCGAAGTAGTTGTTTCCAATTAAAGTATTTAACCTTTCACGGTTTTATTGATCAATTCGTCATCGGCGACAAAGGGTAAGGTCAGATGATCTGTGTCAGGTCTGTTCAGATTGTATTCTCCGGCTGTGGATATGGAGTTTGGGTTTCGGGCCCAGGCTCTACGTGCAACTCCGCACATAACGTCCCAAGGCATTGCGTTTTGAATGATTTCGTCAATGCGTTTACTTCCATCGAGAACCAGTCCAAAGCCCCCGTTAATGGCATTGCCGATACCTGTCCCGCCACCGTTGTGCAGGGCGACCAGGCTCATACCCCGGGCGATGTTGCCACCAAAACAGTGAGTCGCCATATCTGCCATCACATTGCTGCCATCTTTGATATTAGCGGTTTCGCGAAACGGAGCATCAGTGCCACCTGTGTCATGATGATCACGACCCAGCATGATCGGACCTGTTTTGCCGTCCCTAACCAATTTATTAAACGCCAGGGCTATTTTCATTCGCCCCAAGGCATCTTGATATAAAATTCTGGCTTGAGTACCTACAACCAGTTTGTTGGCGGCAGCGTCCCTGATCCAGTTGTAGTTGTCACGATCTTGGAATCGGCGTTCCGGATCTATGCATTCCATAGCTGTGCGATCGGTCAACATCAGGTCATCATTTCTGCCGCTTAAACATACCCAGCGAAAAGGACCATAACCGTAGTCGAACAGCAGCGGTCCCATTATGTCTTCCACATAGGAGGGAAAGATAAATCCGTCTCTTGGATCTTTTCCATTGGCACAGATTTCATCCACACCTGCTTCGAAGACTGCTTTCATGAAGCTGTTTCCGTAATCAAAGAAATAAGATCCTTGATCAACCAACTTTTTAACTGCCTGATAATGTGCTCTTAAAGAAACATCAACTTTTTTTCGAAATGCCTGGTTATCCGTTTTAATCAGCTCCGTGCGCTCTTCAAAGGATAATCCTTGGGGACAATAACCACCATCGTAAACAGCATGACAAGAGGTCTGGTCGGATAGCAGATCGATCTGAACCTTGTTTTCCACGGCGTATTCCAGCAGATCAACAATGTTTCCATGGAAGGCAATGGCAATGCCCTTTTGCTGGTCAGCGTTTTCTTTTGCTACTTTGAACGCTTCTTCAGGGCTCTCGGTCACGATGTTCACCCATCCCTGGTCCAGCCGGGTTTTGATTCGGGAGTAATCGACTTCAGCAATAATTCCAACCCCGTTAACGATCTCTATCGATTTACCCTGGGCTCCACTCATCCCGCCCAGACCGGACGATACAAATAGATGCCCGCGCATGTCCTTGTCATCTGAAACGCCCAGTTTAGCACGGGCTGCATTAAGGATTGTGCTGTAGGTCCCGTGGACAATGCCTTGCGGTCCTATATACATCCAGCCGCCTGCAGTCATTTGTCCGTAGTTTGCAACTCCCAGCGCCATGGCTCGATGCCAGTTTTCCTGGTCGTCAAAGCAACCAATCATCAAGGCATTGGTTATTATAACTCGTGGCGCTGAAGAAGGCGATTTGAACAATCCCAGCGGATGGCCGGACTGCATCACAAGGGTTTGCTCATCTGTGAGTCGCTCCAGATAGGCTTTGATCAGGTGGTATTGCATCCAGTTTTGGCAGACCTGCCCTGTTTCTCCATAGGTAACAAGCTCGTACGGATAAAGGGCGGTTTCAAAATCCAGGTTGTTGTCGATCATTACCTGAAATGCTTTTCCCTCTGTGCACTTACCTTTATAATCGTCGATTGGTTTTCCAAAGATTCTACCTTTTGGTCGAAACCGATAACCATATATCCTGCCTGTTTGTTTCAATTCCTGCAGAAATTCCGGTGCAAGTGTTTCGTGCCATTCCCGGGGTATGTATCGCAGGGCATTTTTTAAGGCCAGTTTGATTTCTGCACCAGTCAATGTAAGTCGTCTTAAGGGAGCGCGCCTTATACCTTCAACGAAACCAGGTTGCTCGGGAAGTTTGTTAAAAATTGTTCCCAGGTGAAGTTGCATGGTTTGAGCAATTTCCGAATTATTCATTGGAATCCATTCATTGATAAGTTGCGATAAAGTATATACAAATTACCTCAGCTTTTTTACAATTCTAATACCTTTTGTTATTTACTTATGAGGTCAATTTCATTAGTTTTTTAAATGTATATACAACTAGTTTTTGATTTGTCAATTTGAATAAAACATGAAGTATGGTTGTCGAAACAAATCATAAAGATGCCCCCTGGCCGTTGTATCAGCAGGTGAAAAATCTGATTATACGGAGGGTTGAATCAGGACATTGGTCGCCGGGATCAAAAATACCTTCGGAAAATGAATTGGTGGAATCGCTGGGAATTTCCAGGATGACCATCAATCGTGCCATCAGGGAGCTGACAGCGGAAGGGCATTTAATGAGAAAGCGGGGAGCAGGGACCTTTGTAAAGGTTCAAAAACCTCAACTTGCTTTTCTGGAGATCAGGAGTATTGCTGATGAGATTGCAGCCTGGGGCGGGGTGCATCACAGCGATGTGGTTTTGTTACAAAAAGAAAAGGCAGATACACAACTTTGCAGCGATATGGGGTTAAAGGCAGCATCTGAGGTGTTTCATTCCATTATCATTCACAGGGATCGGGATACTCCTATTCAATTGGCAGAAAGATTCGTCAATCCCACCATGGCGCCGGATTATCTTAACCAGGATTTTACCCAAATCACTCCAAGTAAGTATTTACTCGGAGTTGCATCTGTCACTGAAGTGGAGCACGTGGTGGAAACCAGTATACCGGACAGGCAGATGAGTAAACATTTGGATATGAAAGTCGGCGAGCCTTGTCTGGTTTTACACAGAACCACCTGGTTTAAGAATATCGTCGTAACCAGAAATCGCTTTGTTTACCCGGGATCACGTTATTCTATCGGTGGAAGATTCAAAACCAGTAATTCGAACCACCACATAACGGTCTAAAATTTAGTCATAACACAATCACACCATTCGTAAGAGGCAGTATGGCACAACCATCAAACTTCGAATCATTAGTAAAACCTCAAAAAAACCTGTTTTACCATTCGCATGATCCATACGATATTCGAATTGGTGCAATGGCTTCCAGTGACAAGAAGGATTATGAGAGTTGTGATTTCGTATTGGTAGGATGCCCGCAGGATGAAGGAGTGAAACGCAACCACGGCAGAACCGGAGCAGCAAAAGCACCCAAGCAAATTAGAGATCGACTATATAGACTTACTGCGCCGAATGGGTTGAAACAAGGACAACTGCTGGACCTGGGTGATGTTTCAACAGGTGGGTCATTGGAGGAGATTCATGATCGACACTGCGCTATTATTGAACAGGTTTTAAAAGACGGGAAAGTGCTCATTGTACTTGGCGGAGGCAATGATATTTCCTATCCGGATGCAAAAGCTGTTCAAGCAGTCTACCCGAGGAGCTTGACAGTTAATGTGGACGCCCATCTTGACATCAGGATCAACAAAGAAAGAAACAGCGGAACTCCATACAGGCAACTACTTGAAGAAAAGATAATCACGGCAGAGCGGTTTTTTGAAATCGGGTTCCAATACCACGCCAATTCACCCAAATACCTCTCCGATGCAGAAACAAAAGGGGTCAATATGCTGCCGTTAAATAGTCTGCTTAAAACCCCAATTAAAAAAGGTCTGGATAAGGTATTTGTATTGGACAAAGCCGAGACCTGTTTTTTGGGATTTGATATGGACGCAGTAAAATCAAGCGATGCTCCCGGGGTAAGTGCTCCTTCTCCGACAGGATTAACCGCTGAACAGGCCGTGGAGATCGTAGAGTTTTTAGCCATTTACAAAAACACCAGGCTTTTTGAGATAACCGAAGTGAATCCCGAATTTGATATCGATGCCAGAACAGCCAAACTGGCTGCTATATTGATCTTCAGATTTTTATCGAGATGTTTGGAGAATCGGGTTTAGTTGACTGTTGGTGCCTACTTGAGCCTACCGTCATTAGGTTAAGACTAACAATTCATCAGGATCTTAATAGAAACAGATTACAAACGGTAGGGCGGCCCTACGTGGCCGCCGGAGGATTGGAATGGTAGAATGAACAAAAAAATACATGGATTTGTACCTATAAATCAGGTTAATGCAAGATTTCCCAAGTTTTTGCATTGCATGAAATTGTCGGCGGGGTCGTAGCCCCGCCCTCCCATCTGCCAGCCAATTTATCGGGACATTATCTAAATTGAAGCAGATTACCAATGGTAGGGCGGCCCTACGTGGCCGCCGGAGGATTGGAATGGGAGAATGAACAAAATAGTTAAATGGGTTTGTACCTATGAATTAAGTTTATGCAAGGTTCCTCGGGTTTTGGCATCACAAGAGATTGTCGGCGGGGTCGTAGCCCCGCCCTACCGTTTGCTAGCCTGTTTATCGAGACATTATTAAAAGATCACCTATTGTTTACCAACATAAAACATAAACTCCTACTGCATTGTTTTTAAGGAAATCATGAAAATTGAATTGCATCATAAAAAAGAGATTAACCTGGATCAAGTCAGTGCTGTCAGCCAGGGGAAGGCTAGTGTGACTCTGTCGAAAGAAACCAGGCGTGAATTAGACAAACGTCGAAAACAATTGGAAACCTTTATCGAAGAGCAGGGATTTCCGGCATATGGCTTTAATCGAGGATTTGGACATAACGTGGATTTGCAGGTAAGCAACGATCATCTCTCCAAATTGCAGGAGAACCTGATCGTGTCTCATGCGGTGGGTCTTGGCGATATGGTGCGACCTGAGATTGTCCGTATGATGATTTTATTGAGAGCTCAATCTCTTTGTCGTGGATTTAGCGGCATCCGGTCCCTACTGGTAGACCAATTATTGAAGCTGTTGAAACATGACATTCTACCACTAATTCCTGAACTGGGGTCGGTAGGTGCCAGTGGAGATTTAGCCCCCCTTTCCCACTTGGCTTTGGGAGTGATGGGTAAAGGCAGGGTGTTGTATCGGGATAAAATAATGAACGCACGAACAGCCTTCAAAAAAGCCGGGATAGAGCCTCTGCAACTTGCGATGAAAGAAGGGCTGGCGCTTAACAACGGTATCCAGTTCATGACAGCGATCGGACTCTATTGTTGTTTGCAAATGCAGACTTATCTAAAAACTGCCTGCATTCAGACAGCTATGACAGCCCAAGTAATGTTATCCACGGAAACTCCTTTCAGAAAAGACCTCCATGAATTAAGGCCGCATCCGGGCGCCAAGAAAACAGCAGCCTGGATTTTTAATTTAATGCAAGGCTCTCCACTAAGAGAAGCACACAGGGAATATTATATTGACGGTGAAATTCAAGATCCTTATAACATCAGGTGTGCTGCCCAGATATTAGGCAGTTGCTCGGAACTGATTGATGAATGCCTGAATACACTATTAAGAGAAGTGAACAGCGTGACAGATAATCCGCTGGTTTTGCCGGTTTCGGATGATAATCGGGAAGAGTCCTATAAAAACTATCGAAATCAATTTGTAGATATTGTTTCAGGTGGTCATTTCCATGGTATGCCGGTGGCGACAAAGATTTACAATCTGATTCAGGCCATGGGAATCATGGCCGGACTTACTAATCAGCGTTGCGCACGGTTTGTTGATGACAATCGTAATAAAGGATTGGGGCGGGATTTGAAATGGCCGGAACTGTCAGATGAGTTGAAAGCCATATCAAGTGCCATGATGATGCCGGAATACAGCTCGGCTGCTTTGGCAAATGCCATCTGGGGGGAGGCCATGCCCAGTCACCTGTTCAATATTTCCACCAACACCGGTCAGGAGGATCATGTCAGCATGGGGGCCGGGTTGGCAGTTCGCATCATGAAGGCATTACCGAAGCTTTCTTACATTCTGGCAATTGAAATGGCTTATATTAGTCAGGCAGCCGCCATACGAAAGCTGCTTGAATACATCCCCTCAAAAGTGCCTGTTTCAAAAGGAATTAGGCAACGTTTCAAAAAGATAGAAAAAAACCTGGGTGAAATCACCAATCCATTCTCGTTGGATATTCAGCTTAAGGAAAAATACGCGGTAGATCCGTCTTTACGAAAACTGAATCCCATGGGTGAGTCTATTCTTTCTGAAGTGTCCGATATTTTTCCTGTTGTAAAAAAGGATCGGGTTATGTCGGACGAACTGCAGAATTTGGCTGAATTGATTTCCAGCGGTAAGGTTGTTGAACTAGCCTGTAATTATGTGGATTTTGATGAAGAGTTTTAAAAATCATCTCTTGTTAATGGATTGCCCCGCAATAGTTTGATACAATATTTGTTAATTACGATCATTCATGTAATTGACGCTATCCAAAGAATAAAATATTAGAGATACAGTGACGTCGTCAGTAGATAAAACTCAACTTGTGATACATCAGGGAAAGTTCTCCCGGATGAATGAATCCGGTGATAGTCCGCTTACGGAACAACGAGCCCAAGTCGACAGACGAAAAAGCCTCAGGGGCGATCCTTTGAAATCAGCCACAGGCAAGGAGCGCAGGAAGGGATCAAGAAGACTGGAAGATGTGATCATCACTATCCAAGTAAAAGATCCGAACAAAATTTATGTTAATGAGGATACATTTAAAAAGTTTGTCGTCAAACTGCTGACCAGAGAATTTGAAGAGGTTTACGATGCCGAATCCCCGGACTCTGTTCTGAATTTTATACGGCAGTACGAAAAAATCCTCATCGAAACAAAATTAAAATACCGAGACAAAGTCAAAAGGTTTGTCCTGGCAAAAGGGTTGACATTTGAAGTGATAGACGATGGCATCTACCTGGGCGGAACTGACAAAAAAGTTTATTTAACTGAGGAGAAAAGCGACGGACCTGCCGAAACGGATACTCATGAAATCGCGGAAATTTCCACTGTTATAGGCTTCTCACCTGAGGATTTGAAAAAAGAGATCGATAACCTGGTGTTTAAGGTGTTTGTGAAATGCTTAAACGAGGTTCATCCGGTTTCCGGAGATCATGAAAGAGATGCTCTAAAGCAGAATGTCAGTTTGGAGCAACGTATCATCTTTATGGCCGGGAAACATTATCCCAAATCGGAGAATTTTACTTACAAAACCATTGTTGACCAAGTGGTCAGTAAACTGCTTAAGGAATACAATAAAATCATTCAGCTGGATGCAGAACTCTCCATGCTTGAAGAACGGTTCCGGTTGTCAAACGATGGCAACCTGAAAGTTGTGATAACAACAAAAACCGAAGAGCTGGAACGTTTAAAATCGGGATCGACGGAAGAGACTGTTCGTACCTTATACCTATACCTGGATTACTTCAAAGAGATCACTAAAGTCGGGGCTATTAGGGAACGAATCGAAAATATCTTTAAAAAAGTGAACGAAAAGCAACTTGAGGTATTAAATCTCGATAAGGTTTGCCAGCAACTTCACCAAGTTGTGGAGCTTGAGGACAAAATTTTAGAGAGAAAGCCGGATAATCAAACAGAATACCTTGGATTTGTAAAATGGTTGAAGGAAGAAATCACCAACGAAGTTTATTTTACACGCCACCTTTGGATCAACAACATGAAAGGGAAATCCTACATTGATAATGCCATAGAGCGAACCATGCAGGCTATTGAGCTATAGATCCCTCCTCGAATCATCATCCTGTTCTTAAGTTTTTTTCTGCCTGTCCGATAAAGAGATAAAATCTTTTATTCTTTTTCGTGGAATTTAAAAAAAGGGGCGGAATGAAATCCAATCAGATGGAGTTGCAAGCGGCACTAATAAACGCTGTGGAAGCTGTCAATGACGTGATCACGATCTCCAAAAAGGCCAGAAGAATCGGAGCAATCAAGCTTTTCTTTTCCAGGTTTAGAAATTCCAGAATAGCTGCCAAATTGGGCAGGCGAAAAAAATCAAAAAAATCCATTATCACAATCAAGCCGGACAGGTCGAAAGGCTATCGGACCAGAAGGCCATATGGAATAAATACCTGCTAGTGTTCGTCCTTTTTCAGACGAGGGCAGATATTGCTGATTGCATTGATCCATTGCGGGGGATAGGGTACTCGGAAGGCAACGGAATCAATCGTTTTATTGTCGTTCATGAACTCCACCTTCATAACGGATTGATGGAGGTCCACACCCTTATGCGACGAATCGGGGTATATCCTGGTAATTTCGGCCCCGGGTACTTCAACTTCAATGTTTGCCCAGCGGCTTCTGTAAAACAGACGATCCTTTAGCAACACCAGAAACCCACTGCTTCGAGATGGTTTTCCCGGTTCTGATTCCCTGCCAAAATAATTGACACCAAAGCTCATGGCAATTACATTTGCTCTCCGGAATCGTTTTTCAATCCAACGATGATCTCGCCAGCGAATCCAGGAAATGTATCCGATAAATCCAAAAAAAGTAATAGCGATGAAGATCCATTGTTCGCTTAATATTGAGTCTATCATTTTTGATTTGATAAATGCCGGGTTGAAGCAATCTGCCTAGGAAAAGGAAGAGAGATAAGCCACCAGTTTCTTTTTGGCCATTTTGTATCGATAACCGCCTCTACTGCCCATCGCCGAAAGAATGGATTCTGCGATCTCATCGTCAGATTTGCCTTTTTTTCTCAAGGATCGGATCTTCTCATCATTCATCTGAATAATTTGCTGAAAACCCTCTCGATCCCTGCCGTAAAACACAAAAAAACCTAGCACAAAAACTGTTACAGAGCTGCCAAGAGCAACATAAACATCATATTGGGGATTGGGTACAAATTCTCTAAGCAGACTATTTGGATTGCCGGCATTCAAAATTGAATACATGGCGAGTAACCCTATTGAAATCAGTAAAAAGTAGAGAATGGATTTGATTATGCTGCTCACTGGTTTTTCCTTGTTTATTTTTGGGTTTGGAGATGGCTTGTTAGTCGTCAAAGGTGGGAGGTCAGAACAAATTAAGGTGGATGCGAACTATAAAGCTCGCATCCAAAGAGCACTTTTACAAGCAGAAATTAAACAGGTCGCATTTCACCTTCTTTCATTGCAGCCCATTGAGCTTCAGCCTTTTCCCAAGCTTCTTCCGAGGCTTCAGATTCCCAGACCTCCAAACCTCGTTCGGCTTTGGTTGCACCAGGTAACAGGTTATCCAGAACAATTCCAACCAGGGCGGTAACTGCCATTCCAGTTGTCAGGATCGCTTGACAGATGTCTCCCAATACTCTCAGGAATTGACCTCCCGCACTCCAATCAATGGGGACAGCGCCTGTCGACAGCATAGGGTTGAAAGCGTAAGGAACGCTCAAACCCGAAAAGAAGGCAAGGCCGATAATGAAGAGGTTACGTGAATTGTTAAGATTGACAATTTGCAGGTTAGAAAGTCCCACTGAAGCGATCATTCCAAATAAGCCTACATACATTGCCCCTACGACCGGTCCGGGCAAGGTAGCTAAAAGAGCCCCGAACTTGCCGATAACGGGAATAAACAGCATAACGATAGCACCGCAACGAACAACACGACGACTAGCCACGCGGGTTAAACCAATAGATCCGATGTTTTCGGAATATGTAGTAGTACCATTACAAGTTTGCAGGATACCAGCCACAAAACAGCCCAGTCCTTCTGCACCAAGACCTTTGGAAATCATTCTACTGGTGGGTGCCGGAGCCTCTGACATTCTTGCGCAGGCGTAATAGTCACCGATGGATTCGATCATCGAAGCCAGATAGCCGGCCAACATTCCTAATGCACCGGCCCAAAGTGTTGTGCTACCGAAATCGGGGACTCCCCATTTGAAGGGCATCATTGGCATCAGACTGAACCAGGGCGCGTTGACAATCAGATCTGTATTCAGATATGCAGCATTACCTTTAGCAATAAGCCCTGTCATAGTGCCCAGGGCAGCTAATATCCATCCTGTAGCAATCGCCAACAGGACCGGAAACAGCATGAATATTCTCGATTTTCGGGAAAATACTTGAGAATAAAGGATCAATGCAATCAAGGTGGCGAGTGAGATAAACCAGTTGCCAGCCATTGTGGGAGCACCAATATTAAATAATGCTAGCCCTATCATGGCAATTGTCGGACCAATGACAACAGGGCTGATAAGCCGTTTAATTTGGCCCAGTACCCCCGTGTAACCCAATACAATTTCCGCAAGGGAAGCAATCATGATAGCCCCGGCGACTTCCTGAATTTGCAACTGCCAGAGCGGTAGGTCGCCTGTCGCTTTTTTTGCGGCTACCATACCAATAATCGCAAAGGTTGGTCCTAAAAATGAGAATGTTCCGCCCTGAATTACGGGAAGACGGTTTCCCAAAGGGGATTGCTGAATTAATGTACACAATCCGGATGTAAAAAAGATGGTGGAAATCAACAATGCCATCTGCTCAGGAGGCAGTTTCATCGCTCCCCCTACAATGGTAGGGATTAAAACTGTTGCTCCGAACATGGTGAAGTATTGCTGAATTCCAAGTAGAATGGCTTTAGGCCATTCCGGTTTACTACCAATAGGATATACAATCCATGCCTTGCTTTCGCTTGTTTCTTGTGCAGCCATGTTTTTTTAAATCTCCTTTTTTAACCTACAATTCAAATCTCACCGCTTTTATAACTCTCCAGCGGTGTTGAACAACTAAGGTCCGTTCCTGACGTGCTACAGACGTTTGTTTGCAAGCAACACAAACCGTATTACATTTTGGCTTTATAGTCCATCGCACATTTTACGATAGATTCGTGATTTCTCACCTTTTTTGCCAAGTTGAAGTCTTTAACAAATGAAAGAAAAAATCAATAGTAAATAAACGATTTTGCTTTGAACTGAATCCAAATTCTTCGTTTTCTCGTGATTGTAATGTTAATTTTTGTCGGTTTAAACGTGTTTAACCGCTTTTTTTAGGCAAACCAAAACGAGCTGTGTCGGCTTGATCAAGGTACCCTTTGTCAATTATCCCTTTCATGTTTAGAATGAACGACGTTTTAGGGAAACATTTAATCCGGCTTTAAATATAAGGTGACTGATCCATTTTTTTATTAATGAATGCCTATGAAATTCTCCGATCTGCAGGCGATCTTTTTCGATTTTGATGGAGTTATTCTCGATTCCACCAGTATAAAAACTGAGACTTTCAAATCGATGTTCAAAAAATACGGTGACGAGGTCGTAAATAATGTGATTGACCATCACTTGAAACACGGTGGTATCAGCAGGGTGGAAAAGATTAAATATTATCATGAAAATTTTTTAAATGATCCCATCTCTGGTGAACACTTAACGGTGCTTGCAGAAGAATTCTCAAGCATGGTGAAAGATCAGGTGGTAGCGGCAGATTGGATTTCAGGCGCTGAATCGTTTTTGAAGAAATTTCATCGGCAACTGAAGTTATATGTCATTTCCGGCACACCCCAGTCTGAATTGCTTGAGATTGTGAATAGGAGGTGTATGACAGACTATTTTCAGGAAGTATTGGGATCACCCACTAAAAAGCCGGATCATGTGAGGCGCATACTGGGTATAAACAACTTCTCACCGGAAAAATGTATTTTTGTGGGAGATGCGTTAACTGATCTAAACGCAGCCCGGGAAACAGGTATACGTTTTATCGGCATTCAGGGTGAAGTCACATTCCCGGATGGGACGATTGTTCTACCGGATTGTAAAGGGTTGGAAACAGAAATTAAGTCCATAATATAAACAGAACACCAATATAGAGGGTTCGATAAGATGAAAACCGCATTACTGGCGGTTATCAATTATTTTCAAAAGGAAGATATATGAAATACGATGTAGTTGTTATCGGTTCAGGGCCAGGAGGGTATGTTTCTGCGATTCGGTGCTCTCAATTGGGAATGAAAACACTGTTGGTAGAAAAAGATAAAACCCTGGGAGGCACCTGCCTCAATGTCGGTTGTATTCCCACTAAAACCCTGCTTGAAATGACAGCCCATGTTTACGACGCTAACAAGCAATTCAAGAAAATAGGTATTGAGATTGGAGAGGTAACAGTCGACTACCCTAAGATGCTCTCACGCAAGGAAACAGTCATCCGGCAAAACGCCAAAGGGATAAGTGCGTTGCTTAATAAAAATGCTGTCGATGTCAAGAATGGACGGGCTTCATTTGAATCTACAACAGCGATCAAACTAACTGAAGGAGAGGACCGGGGCGAATCATTCGAGGCTGATAAGTTTATTCTAGCTACAGGATCTGAACCAGCTTCTTTGCCATTTGCCCGCTTTGATAACCAGCGTATTCTTTCATCTTCAGATATGCTGTCATTACAAGAAATCCCGGAATCGTTGGTCATTATTGGAGCTGGTGTTATAGGTCTTGAAATTGGCACTATTTTCACAAGATTGGGCACCAAGGTGGAAGTCCTGGAAATTGCAGACTCCGTATTGCCCAATTTTGATGGAGGATTGTGCAAAGAGTTGCTGCGATCCCTGAAAAAACTCGGTCTGAAATTTAAATTTAACTGCAGGGTAGAAGAGGTATCCAATTCAGGACAAAAAGTTCGAGTCAGGGCTGCAGACAATAAAGGTAATCCCATTGAACTGGAATCCGATTATTGTATGTCAGCAACAGGCAGGAAACCTTATATAGAAGGATTAAACCTTGAAACTATCGGCGTTGGGGTGAACCCAAACGGTTCAATCAAAGTGAATGAAAACCTGCAGACGTCTGTTGACACTATCCATGCCATTGGAGACGCAACAGGCGGTATAATGCTGGCTCACAAGGCTTCAGAAGAAGGGATCTACCTGGCAGAATTGTTTGCGGGAAAAGACAAAAAAATCGACTACAAGGCAATTCCTTCGGTCGTTTATACCTCACCGGAAACGGCCAGCGTGGGATACACAGAGGAAGAACTGGTAAAACAGAACGTTCCGTATAAATCAGGAATCTGCCAAAACAGGGCCTTGGGAAGGGCACATACTGCGGATAAGCTGGATGGCTTTGCTAAAGTTCTGATACACGAAACCGACCAAACACTTCTCGGACTGCATCTCGTGGCACCCCATGCCTCAGAAATGATCGGCGAGGCTGTGATTGCCTTTGAACAAAAATTGACCGCCGATCAACTCGTTCATACCAGTCATGCCCATCCAACCTTTCTTGAAGCAATTAAAGAAGCCTGTCAGGTTGCCGTGGAAGGACGTGGTATACATGCGATTTAAGATTCGATTTTAAATGCATATTCCCGGGTTACCCAAACCCGGGGTGACCCGGATAAAAGGTTTAAAAGCATGGTTAAAAGACGGTTTTGACTGATAGCCTAATCGGTTTCCCAGCTTCACGCAGGGGAACATTTTCTCTTATTATCCACTTCATTTCTTTACAAAACCCCGGCTCTTTCATATTAAATATTCTGGGTCTCAAGTTGTTCAAACAATCCTAACAAAATTGGGTTTGGGTAGAGCGGGTCAATGCTTATTCGTTTACCTTCTTGAAAAAATCACATAATCGAGTGATGATTAAAACCGCGATTGAGAAAAGTCTAATTTATAAATGGAGGAAAAGCGATGAGTATTAAAGGGACGAAAACAGAAAAGAACCTGTTAAAGGCATTTGCCGGAGAATCACAGGCACGCAACCGATACACTTACTTTGCAAGCCAGGCTAAAAAAGAAGGTTTTGTCCAGATTTCCGCTATATTCGAAGAAACAGCAAATCAGGAAAAGGAACATGCCAAGCGATTTTTCAAGTTTTTGGAAGGCGGCGATGTCGAAATAACCGAATCCTATCCGGCCGGAAAAATCGGTACAACTCTGGAAAACCTCGATTCTGCTGCTTCAGGTGAAGAATGCGAATGGCAAGAGCTTTATCCCGGTTTTGCCAAGGTGGCCAGGGAAGAGGGATTTGAAGATATTGCCCGAGTATTTGAATTTGTCTGCGTAGCGGAAAAATGGCATGGGGAACGATACCGCGCACTACAAGAAAATATTAAAAATGAAGTCGTATTCAAAAAGGCAGAAAAAACCATCTGGCGCTGCAGAAACTGTGGCTATATTCACGAAGGCAATTCAGCTCCGGATGCCTGTCCAGCCTGCGCTCATCCCCAGGCACATTTTGAAGCTTCAACGGGATTAATAGCGTTGTAGAATCCCGAACTCAAGACTATAACCCGATCATTAATTATATGCGTCTTTCCGTATTTGGTATCGGCAAAGTGATCATTAAACAACAGTAATCCCATATGCACATATTTGACCAGGGAATAGAACCAAAAAAGACCAGAGAAAGAGAGGACGGAATCCGGGTGCACACAGTCAGGATTTCCGATGGTTTTCTGGTACAAGGCACACCAAACGGCGGTTATTTGATGGGGTTACTGGCTCGTCAACTCTTAAGCCAAAGCGATAAAACCTCGACACCGATTATCACTGTTAACTTTTTAACCAAGGCTAAACCGACAGAATCAGCAGAAATCGTTACTCGTGTGATCTCCCGTTCAAAACAGTTCAATCGCTACGAAGCCAGGTTGCTTCAGGAAGGCAAGGAAATTCTGTGGTCTACGGGAACATTTGTGGCAAATGATCTGGAATGCAGTCTGGACAAATACGAAGAACGTGCTATTGATGTAGCACCCCGTTCAGAGTGTTTGGAAATCCCAAACATGTCCAATTTCAGTATCTATGACAACATGAAAGTGTTACTGGAACCAAAAAGTCTGGCCTGGGTGAATGGAGAACTGGGTGATAAATCTGAAATCAAAGGTTGGATAAGGTTTCGTGAAAAGCGTGAGTTTGACCTATGTGGCGTGCTGCTGGCTTCCGATACCTTTCCGCCACCGATTTTCGTGACGGAAGGCCCCATTGCCTGGGTTCCGACGGTGGAAATGTCGGTTAATATTCGAAATCTGCCCGTAAGTGAATGGTTGAAATGTCGATTCAGAACCCGGCACATTACCTGCGGGTTGCTGGAAGAGGATGGCGAACTCTGGGATGAAGCAGGTAACCTGGTTGCAATTTCCCGGCAAATAGCGCAATTTCGTAAATCCAGCTGAAGCCTAATCAATTGTCACTAGTCGTGTTGATCCCTTGAAATAGAGGGTGCCTTACCGCATACTCGCCTTTTTATCATGATTGCGCGAAGCTCAGGCGTGAACACAACACTGACTGTGCAGAAATCATTTACTTGACAAATAACTTTTCAATTGAGATTTTTTTAAACATACCGGACGGTAGGTCTTTAACCTCTAATCAGCTAGTTATGGCAGATAAGGATACGCGGAACCTGATTATTAAAAGCTCGCTCATGTTATTTTTGGAGCGCGGATACGATCATGTAAGCCTGAATCAAATTGCAGCCAAGGCAAAAATCACCAAGGGTGGTATTTATCATTATTTTAGTAGCAAAAAGGACCTTTTTTTTGAAGTAGCCAACCAGTTTTCAATAGCTTCGGAAACTTGGTGGATGACATCGGTCCACAGGCAGGATTCCTTTGATTCCATAAAAAAGGTGGCCAGGGAGATATTTGAATCACTGGATGAAGTTCCTGATATTTTTTACGAGCTATCCGGCGGATTGGCAGACGCTAAGCGCGGGTATTTCACCCTGATGTTGGATGGTGTCCGCAGGTTTCCTGAATTGCTTCAACAAAGAGAAAAACGGGCTTCACAATCTCAACTGGCAAAAAACGCTGAAGCCGCATTTTTGCAATCGCAAGAAAAAGGAGAGGTCCGCAAGGACATCACCTTTGATTCGTTTTACTTTATGCTGACATCAGCTGTTGAAGGTGCCCTGATCGTCAGCATGCTTAATCCTAACATCGATTTGGATAAATACGGGAAAGAGATGTTCAATCTTTTCTGGAATGGTGTTTGTTGATATTTCGCTGGTTTTTATGGGTTGAAATGACTTTTGGTAGATTCTTAACCTGCTTGATGGGCAACGAGTTCAGACTGTGTCATAAGACAAATCTTTAACTGCTCATCATTTCGTCGCTCAGTTTACCTGACTAAATCATATTTGAATTTTGTCAGGTATCTTAAAAGGATTTGTTCCTGCTTAAAAGAGTACCTAGTAACTTCGCTTTTTGAAGAAGTCATTGATGCAATGGTATTGAACTCTTATCTCTCTAGCATGCCATTGCTCTCATTTTTTTCACCGCTGGACGAACCCCACCCAATAAAGTGATCATTCGAGCGATATTGAAACAGCTACCGTAAATGGATGCCTCCCCTAAAACAGACTCAATGCCACGAACCAAGAAGGAGCCTCCTTTTAATGTCCGTTTAATATGGCCAAAAGGGTACTCAACGATTTCCTTTCGCTTTTTGTAGATGGATTTCCCTTTTTCGCTATCGTAGCGGCGTTCTATCTGCTCAATGACCTCTTCATCAACCAAACGTCTTATTTCTCTTCCTCGTTGCCCTTTGGTACATTCCCCAAAGTGCTTGCATTGTTTACAAGTCGATGGAACTGTACGGTAAACATGCTCACCCCTTTTCTTATTCAGGGTGCGGTGCGTCAGAACATGCCCTTCCGGGCAAATATAAACATCTCGTTCTGCTTCATATTTAAATTGGTCCCTATCGAATGGCTTGGTAGGATGTCTTTCTTTTACGATCTGCCGTTGAGATGGGACGATAACATCAATCCCTTGCTCTAAAGAGCCTTTCAGCCCTTCAGCATTGGCGTATCCTGCGTCGGCAACAGCGATCTTGCATGGTTTTTCTAAGACCTCAATCGCCTGATCGATCTGATTGGTAAACTGCTTCTGATCATTCTGTTGAGCAACCACATCGACATGAACCATCAGGCCGTTCTTTTCATCATACACCGATTGAACATTATAACCGGCATGGCTCCCTTGTCGCCCATGGGTATTGATGCAATCAGTATCCGTCCCATTCAGTTTATCCAGCCCCTCTTCCTCCATTTCATTAAGGATCGACTGAACTTTGCTCTTAAGGGCTTGCTTGCCTTTATAGTCCTTTTCCAATTTAACAAGACTTCCACTTTCCTTTTCATCCAAACAGTCGCATTCTGCGAGAATTTCATCGATACGGTTATCCACTCGCTTCAGCATCTTTTGCCAGCCATCTTTCGTCTTTGTTTGGGATATGGAGGCATTGGCACGTACTTTCGTTCCATCAACAAACAGGCAATTCCCTTCAATCAAATCCATCTTAAGACAGAGCCTGGCGCATTGCTTCATAACATTCTTTAGAGCGTGCTTGTTGTCTTTTCTAAACTTGGAAATCGTCTTAAAATTAGGTTTAAGACCACCTGCCAGCCAAATAAAGGATAAATTATGGTGTAAAGCTCTTTCTATCTTTCTGGCTGAGTTCCAGCCATAACTGTAAGCATACACTAATATTTTTAACATCGTCATGGGATCGTATGGAGGATTCCCTGTTCGGTAGTAACTGTTTCTTAAATCCAATTCTTTTTGATTCAACGCATCAATAAATGCATCATAAACCCTAACTGGATCGTCTTCATTCACAAACTCTTCTATGGTTGGCGGAAGTAAGAAAATCTGATGTCTGTCTCCTGATCGATATGGCATGGTGAAATCTCTATTTTTATTTAGTAATATCAGAACTATATCATTGATCAGAATAACAAAAAACACCACCTATAGAAAGCAAATAACTGATTTTTTTTACATTTTTTCTTGGATAATGTGAGTTATGACACAGTCTGGTTGCCCATCCTACAAAATGATATGAAGCAGACCGATATTTTATATAAAGAGTTTTGCTTTTTTATATAATCGAACCTACCTACCAGTAGGTTTTTAATTAGTTGCTATGATAACTTCTTTTGGGTAGGTGAACGATGTAACCTACCTACTGGTAGGTTTTTAATTGACAGATAGAAGGCAATTCAAATCAGGAAACCATGTTAAAAAACAAAAATCTCAGTTTGCTTATATTTGGTAGAGCGACATCTACTTTTGGCGACATCTTTTTAAAAATCGGAATCTCTCTTTATCTTCTTAGAATTACAGGGTCGGCAGCAGTGTTTGGATCAGCTCTGGCGATAAGCATTTTGCCCATCATTCTAATCAGCCCCTTCAGTGGTTTGATTGTTGACCGATTTGATCGAAAAAAAATGCTGATATCATTGGATTTGATTCGATTATTGGTTCAGACGATATTTATCATATTGTATTTCTTTAATTATTTACCTGTTCCCGCTTTGATCTGTTTATTGGTGTTTTTCACACTAGGGGAGGTCTTATTTGAAGTAACGATTGTGTCTGTTTTTCCTTCAATCGTTTCCAAGGAAAAAATTGTAGCCGCCAATACCGCTGACCAAACTGTTTTAAGGCTGGTTCAAGTGGTTACTCCATTTGCTGCAGCATTCGTATTTGAAGGGGCAGGGCTGGGAGTTATATTTATCCTAAATGCAGTGACATTTTTAGGATCGGCTGTCTCTGAATCGTTTTTAAAGCTGGAAAAAGCTGTAAAGTCAGTCTCACAATCAAAATTAATAAATAGTATCAGGGAAATAACTTCATTGTTTAAAAAAGATATACGGTTAAGTTCTCTTGTTTTTAATGGCATGTTGACGCATATATTCCTATTTCCTTTCACCATGGTAGGGATTCCCTATTTAATAGTCACATATTTCAAGCAGCCGGGTCATCACTACGGATTGGTTGAGTCATCCGCTACAGCGGGGGCAGTGGCTGCACTACTGATTGTTTCAACTGTCAAAAACAAAGATCGGATGTCGTTACACATAGGGATCGGAATTGTAGGGATGATTATGGTATCATTCGGTTACATGCTGCTTTGGAATCAATCCTTTGTTGATACAATGGAGCAACAATCTTTTGGAATCGCTGCATATTTTTCGGTCCTGGCATTTTTAATGTCGGCGGTATTAAGCTATTACCTGGTATTTTATCGTTCGTTTTACCAGACGAATGTACCTGGCGATTTGTTGGGGCGTTATACAGCTGTTTCGATGCTATTGCTCTCTACCGGCCGTATGGCAGGGTTTCAGCTATTTGGGCAGTTATTTGACAGCAAGTCGTTGGTTTTGCCCGTTGCTGTGCTGATGGGAGGTATGCTGTTAAAGCTGATCATACATATCCCATTTTTACTTGCAGAAAAAAAGGAGCGCCGGGTCGCTTTGAACCCGGCATCAATGAATGTTAATTAGAGTTGCTCAATACCTCTAGCTTTTTGGACCGATCATTTTCTCCGGCACAACCCATTCCTTGAACTGTTCTTCGGATAGCAGGTCTAAAGCCAGCGCCGCTTCCAGCAGAGTTGATCCATCCTGATGGGCTTTTTTAGCGATTTTGGTGGCATTGTCATAACCGATATGGGGATTCAATGCCGTTACGAGCATCAGGGATTCATCGCGCAGTTTCGCGATTCTTTCTTCATTGGCTGTAATGCCTGTCACACATTTATCGGTGAAGCAGCGGCAACCATCTGCAAGTAACCCAATCGATTGCAGCAGGTTGTAGATCATCACAGGTTTAAATACGTTCAGCTCAAAGTGACCATTTGAACCGGCTATAGTGATAGTAGTATGATTACCCATCACCTGGGCCGATATCATGGTCAAGGCTTCACATTGGGTAGGATTCACCTTTCCGGGCATAATCGATGAACCGGGTTCATTGGCTGGAAGACTGATTTCTCCAATGCTGCAACGCGGTCCGGAAGCCAGAAAACGAATATCGTTGGCGATCTTCATCAGGCTCACAGCGACGGTATTTAGTGCTCCGCTGGCCTCAACAACCGCATCGTGAGCCGCAAGTGCTTCGAATTTGTTTTCCGCTGTTACAAAAGGTAGTTTTGTAATGTTAGCGACCTGCTTCGCAAATTTTTTATCGAATCCCCTGGTAGAATTGATCCCTGTGCCCACGGCAGTGCCGCCTTGGGCCAATTTGTACAAAGCCGGCAAGATATTTTCTACCCTGCGGATCGAGTTCTCCAATTGTGTTGTGTAACCCGAGAATTCCTGTCCCAAGGTCAGCGGAGTAGCATCCTGGGTATGGGTTCGACCGATTTTCACGATCTTTTCAAATGCTTTGGATTTTGCATTCAGTTCACTATGCAGATGTTTTAATGCAGGCAGTAACCGGTGAGTAATCTCCTCAACAGCTGCGATGTGCATGGCCGTTGGAAAGGTGTCGTTAGATGACTGCCCCATATTGCAGTGATCATTGGGATGCACAGGATCCTTACTGCCAATCTCACCCCCCAGGATCTCTATGGCTCTATTGGCGATCACCTCATTGCTGTTCATATTGCTCTGGGTGCCGGAGCCGGTCTGCCAGACGGAAAGAGGGAAATGGTCATTGAGTTTTCCTTCTATGACCTCTCCAGCGGCCTCCATGATTGATTGAGCGATTGTTTTATCCAAAATGCCAAGATCCATGTTTACCTTTGCTGCACTCTGTTTGATGATTCCCAGGGCGCGAATCAGAGGTTTGGGCATGGTTTCTTCTCCGATCGGAAAGTTCAGCAATGAGCGAGCTGACTGGGCTCCGTAGTATTTATCGGCGGGTACTTTTAACTCACCAAATGAATCACTTTCTGTTCGATATGTTGTCATGCTGTCCCCATGAGTTGTAAACGGAAAATCGTTAAACCGTTATCCAGCCTTATGTCAGATGTCAGAATTCAGCTTAAAGATTAACGTGCTGTCAACCGTCAGCATTCAGCTGCAGACATTACAACTGCAAGCAAAAAACCGGCTGAGAGCTGATCGCTGAAAGCACTGAACTTTGAAGTAGCAAGTTGTTTCTAAAACTTTTATTGATATGGGTTAAATTGGTTTTCGTTCAGGCCCTAATTACATTGTGGACTGCTACATTTTATTGAACACAACCCTTAATCCCCGCGAAAGGGCAGCGGGGAACACACTGTTGTGCGTTTCAGCCGGAAATACATGGCTGTTTATGGTGAGTCCCGCGTAATTCCTCGATTTTACTTTATCAACAAACTGCCTCATTTGATTTACCATCGGGCAGATTTTTGGATTTTCCCATCTTCCAATGGAGTAGAAGACATTTGCGTTAAGTGAGGTATTGCCGGCCGCATAGTTGTTTTCAAGTTTGAAAATCATCTTATCGTCCCACCACAGGGAAGGACTTACCAAAATATATCTTTGAAAAACAGAAGGTTTTGTGAAAAGGGCGTAGGTTCCAAACAACCCTCCGGCGGAGTGTCCTACAATGGTTCGATCCTGCTTTTTTGCTCTGTAGTTGGTCTCAATAAAAGGTATCAGTTCGCTGCTAATGAACGATAAGAACTTTTCAGCTCCTCCGAGCCCTTGTTTAATTTT
The DNA here is from genome assembly GCA_028282825.1 of SAR324 cluster bacterium. Classification (GTDB taxonomy): domain Bacteria; phylum SAR324; class SAR324; order XYD2-FULL-50-16; family XYD2-FULL-50-16; genus JAHJTV01. Next base: position 9,072 of record JANQGZ010000036.1, on the reverse strand, counting down.
TTGTCCTACTCCGCAAACACCCATGGCAGCTTTGGTTGGGGTGTAATCTCTCATCCTGTTTTTTCGGTACACTGTTAAATCCTGATTGGCACCGAAATAAGCAATGCTGACCACAATCAGTTTGGGAAGATCCCTACGGTCAACATAATGTTCAATTGTGTTGTGAGCGATAGCAAAAGAATAGTCCGCATCAAGCGTGTAGATAGCCGGATACTTACTTTTTTCCTGGTGGTAGACCCTGGGCAGGCTGATGTAGAGCTTGTAGTTAATGTTTGTGATCTCGGAGTTTATTGATCGGACTTCAGTATTGGGAATGTGGAACGAGGGAAAGCTGTTTTGTGTATCTTTTCTGCTACCCTGTGAATAAGCGGTAATGCCGATTGATAAGAACAATGACAGCAAAAATGATAATTTGAATGCTAAAGTGGTTTTTTTCATGGCTCTTTTAGAAAAGTGAATGATTTGGCAATATCCCTTTCTTCATTTTGTGGCTACAACACAATGAAACGTTAGCTTGCCTTTTGATTTTGATTGAATTCTGACTCCGGATGAAAAACCGGAGTCAGTCAACAGGGATTGCACATTCTTCGGACTGTAAATAGTGAATACATCCTCGTTCAATTTCCTTTGTTCCAGTTGCTTATGATCCTCAAGGGCTACGATAAAGATTCCACCGGTATTCAATAGGCCGGCTGCCTTCTGTGCGGTTTTTTGCGGATCTTTCCAGAAATAGATGGTATTCACTGTAAACATTTTGTCGAACAGGTCCTCATTAAAGGGATGGACATCAAAATCTCCTTCAATGATGCCGACTCTTCCGTTGTTGAGATGTTTTTTATTTCTCTTTTTGGCCATTGAAACCATGGTAGTTGAGAAGTCAATACCTTCAAAATAGTCACCATCGGTTTTACTTGCCAATGTGTTCAGCATTTTGCCTGTGCCACAGCCAATTTCAAGAATACGATCGTTGGCCCCGGGTGTAAGTATATCGAATACAAAATTGTTTAAGTAATAATTTCCAATATCGAATATTCTGGACATGATCAATCGACCAAATATCCCCGATGGTTTCCGTGCCTGCTTGGAAAAAAAGGTTTTAAAGCTCATTTCCCCATTACTCTTTTCAGTCCCATTAAAAAAAAATCGATTTTATCAGCCCGAATAGCCCGGCTCAAATCTTTTAGTACATGATGACGCATCCTTAACTTACTTTTTTGATGGGCTCCTAAATCCAAGGCAGCAAATTGTTCAGCTTTTTGTAGCGCTGTTGTTTGGAGCTCATTTTCCGGTACTACCTCATCCAAAAATCCGGCTTCTACTGCTGTTGTCGGATTGTACTGCCGGGAAAGCAATACCGCCGTGTTGAAATGTGCTGGTTTTAAACGCTGGCGACAGATTTCAATAGCCGAATGAGGAACCGTTAATCCGATTTCTACTTCGTTGGCAACAATTTTAAATTCCCCTTCCGTTCCAACCCGATAATCGCCTGAAAGCAGCAAAAATGCACCCATGGCGATAGCATGTCCGTTGCATGCGATAACAACCGGTGTTGGAAATCCCAATAGTCTTTTGGAGAGAGAAAATCCGCCGATCAGCATTTTAAAGGTGTTTACCACACCGGTTTTCAAAATGTTTAAGTCAAACCCGGCACTGAAAACATCGTTTTTACCGGTTAGAACGACCACGGCATTTGCCTTTTCAGCCTTGTCCAACGCCTGGTTTAACTGAAGCAGCATAGTTGGGGAAATCAAGTTGTTTTTCCCGTCATCCATTTTGATAACGGCAACCGATCTTTCAATTGAGTAATGAACAATAGATTCGGTATGTTTTTCAGTCATTTGTTTTTTTCTTCAATCCTTTGGTTTTGGCCTGGTTCGATTCGTTGATGTGCACCAAATGATGCCTGATTAGAGGCATAAAGATTATTCCCGCTACATTTTTGTTTCCCCAGAAATCAACCAGCCATTCCGCTTCCGGATGCCTGGCCACAGCTTTTTCGTGAAAAATTCGTTCTAAATCATCCCTGGGAAACTTCCTGTTGAAATCACTATATGAAAGACCTTCTAATATTTTTTGAGTCTTTCTACCAACCTCCATTCTGTATTTTTTTAATACATCAACATCGATTTTCTCGCTGAACGATAAAATCTCCGATGCTGAAAGCTGATTGCCGGTATCCGAAATCGAGGAATTGATCCTTTTCTTCCAATCTTCATCCAGAATTTGACTGGACCTGTCAATCAACAAACTGGTTGTGATATCTTCGATCCGTGTTGAATGCCAGGTTCCATAGACAACAGTCCTACCTTTTTTGTTCACCGCTGTTTTAGCAATGCTTTCGCTCAAGCCGTCCCATAAATCATCCTCATAGGTTCGTTCGTTTATTCCACTCATTTGGGAGACATGAACTGACGAGTGCAGATAAAGAGATAGCTTAATCGATTCCTTATGTTTTGATTCTGTTTTAATGATACTTTTCAGATATTTAAGCTTTTCGTTAAACGGTTTGGTTTCCATTTAATTGTCTGCTATCTCAATTTCAAAAAAAAATCTCTTTGAGTACAAACGACCGGCTTCAAAGAATCTTGTTTTGTGTAGGACGATCTTAAAACACCGGTAAGGTATGATCCAACAGCCGCGATCATAGTCCACTGCAATCAATTGCCGAGCTTTGGTTGCTATAATGAATCAGGTTTTATCCCAATCCCCATTATGTGAGGACTTGCACCGATAATAGTTTTGTCACTTTCTATTATTCTCATAAAATCAATAGCTGTCTTCCAAGCCTTTGCATCTTTTTTCAAAGCATCTAAATCCATAGATGCCCATAATGTACCTTCTATACCAATCATTTTTAACTTAGTAAAACCTGTGGTTAGCATTTCGTCGTTCAGTTCATCAGGATGCTGAAAATAGGCAGTCGTAAAATATTCCTGCTTGTTGGTATGGTTGTTGTGACAACTGCTTTCAAGGTCTCCTTTGATGATGGTTCTGAAATCGGGGTCGTGAATATATCCGCTATTGAGTCCATCAAGGAATGAAGCAAATTTTGATATGATTGCACAAAACAAACAACCTCCCGGTTTCAATATCCTAAAGGCCTCTTTCAATGCACGCTGACGTTTGTTTTTTTCCTGCAGGTGATAGAGAGGCCCCATAAGTAGAACTATATCTGTTGAATTGTCCGCAACATCGAGGTTACAGGCATCACCTATCATAGAGCTAAACTTTTCCGGTTTGGCAATCCCGCTCATTTTGTTCGTCGCCATCTCAACATGCTTAGGCACTAAATCAATAAAAGTGACTGAATATCCTTTTTCCAGCAACCAACCGGAGTAAGCACCAGTTCCACCTCCGATATCATGGACAGAGGCTGGTGAAGGAGGAAGATATCGTTCAAAGATATCAATAGTTCTAATCCATTCTATCGATCCCCAAATATCCGAACGTAATCTTTCATCCTCAAAGAAACTGTTTGAATAGTATTCAATGATTTCAGATGACAATTTGATTCTCCTTTAAAAAAAATCTGTGAATATAATCCATCAACAGAACAAAAACCCGTTTTTCCTGCTTTTTATTTGTTCATATCTACCGGGTCAAGATTAAATCCACATTACCCCCATTTTTCGTTCTATATTGTCATAGTTTTTGTTGTGCCTGGTGAATGACAGTTTTAACGACTGTGCACAGGGGTTAGGCATAACAAAAAAATAGAAGACCTGATCCCTTTCCTTATTAGTTGTATGAGTGTTCTACCTGAAGTATCTAACCAAATTCATTCCCATAACGATCAATAAAATGAATACAATTTTTCGATAGACATCTTCAGAAACTCTATTGCGGATAAAACCTCCCAAAAGTATTCCCAATGCAACCGGCACTATCCCAACAGCTGATAGATATGCCACGGGTAACGTCAGCACTCCGATTTTTCCGAGCCAGACCATCATTATCAATGTGTTAAATGTAAATGCACAATTTATGGTCTGAACAAAGCTGTCTTTCTCAATCTTTAAAGACAGCAGGTATGGCATAATGGGCATTATCTGAGAACCGGTAGCCCCATTGACTAACCCTGACAGCAACCCCACGGGTACAATAAGTAGCTTCTCTGTTTTCTTGGATAATCGGGCTTTTCCAATGACCAGTCCCCAGATACCGTAAATGAGAATGACCGCCCCGAGAATGGCTTTTGGAATCTGATTTTGACTGGAGGTTAGAAACGAAATCCCAATTATCAACCCGGGTAATGCGCTTAAATAAAGTAACCAGAATCTCTTTGCTGATTCTAAAAACCGACCGGCTTGAAACATTACAAACAAATTGCTGGAAAGAGACGGCAAAAACACCAACGAAATTGCTAATTTCAAATCCAAAAATGAAGCAAGAATAGCAAGGCAAATTGTTGAGAAACCTAGACCGGTTAACCCTTTCAAAAAGGATGAGATGAGAAATGCAGCAAAAGACAATATGATAGTTTGTATGTCCATTCCTCTTGATAGATGCGGGAGTTAAGTATTTCTAATCCGGTGACATGACCGTATTGAGTAAAAAAGTCTTGTGTCGACGGGTTCAAGGACTACCGGTTACAGACCTTAATTTGGGCATTCGTTACTTTCTTTCGGTTGAAGCGCATTGGGCAATCAATTCGATTCTGTTTTTAACCTGCAACTTTTTGAAAACACGATAGATGTGAGTCTTTACTGTGGAAACGGATATACAAAGATCTTCTGCAATGTCTTTATTACTTTTGCCTGCGATTAATTTCGTTACTATTTCCTGTTCCCGTTGAGTTATTCCTTTTGATTTTAGAAAAGAATGATCAGCCATGATGCCCACTTCAACCGGAGCATCGGTAACTTGGGATATGAATGTTTTCCGTAAATAAACATAGAGCACAAAACTGAAGCTTAAATATACCACAGAGCCTGTAGGAACAAATTCCGGCAAGAGTCGAAAAGTGTCCAGGGTTGTAGCAGGAACCACAAGAACGAAAATAGTGGTAATAGACTTAACCAGAAATTTTGGAAATGGTTTGTATTTTATCCTCATAAAACTAATGAACGCTGCTAAAGCAATGACATGAATGAGAATCCCAATTATATCCAGAAAATCCGGATGACTGCCATGAACCGTCAGTGCATTGTCCAGATATGGTTTATTGATTGTTGCTCTGTAAATAAATCCTGCCAAAAGCGATGGAATAAAAACAATCAATATCCACTTGGACCAGGTAGTTGGATTAGCCATGTGAATAAGATTAAGCAGCGATAGCAGTAAAAAGACCCATGAGACTAGCTTAACAAACGTTATCAATGCAAAGTGGTCATAAAAAACACTGGTAAGATTGGTTAGAAGATAGGATTCAAAAAGCGCAAGAAACGATTGAAATGTAAACATAGAATAAAAAGGGGTTAAACCGATAACCAGTTTATCCTTAAATTGTATGCTGAAAACCACTAAGAATCCAAGTAGCACAAATCCGACCATAAAGACGGACAGGTAGAACAGGAAAACGAAATGGACCATTTATAAACGCCTGGAATAATATTTGGTTTTTTGTGGATAAGACTAAAGCATATAAACTATACACGTCATGTCATTGATATGGATTTACTTTATGCAAGTATTTGGGATGGATCTCGTACTTATGGCTTTGGTTGAGTTTGATCGGCCTCTTTAAGATAACTCATGACACTTCCGGCCGTTAGTTTAAATGTGGGGGATATACTCATGCCGAGGCTTTTTAAACCTTTGGCCGTCCAATTGTTGCAGGTATTCATTAAATAATAATCACCAACCGCTTTGTAAAACTGACTGTCTCCGTAGATTCCCTTTTTCAATTCTACCACTTCACCGTTGCTATCCTTGTAAAAGCTGTTTTCAATAAAATTGATCAATGAAGCGAACTCACTATCGGATAGGTATATGTTTTCTATTTCACTGGTTGAGAAGTATTTATTTGGATCGCCAGGGACCGATACTGCATGTATTACTGACTCTGTCGGCCAGAATATTGCTTTTATAGTTAAACCCGATGTTATCTCCAGGGCTTGATAAAATCCCCTGTCTCCCCAGCCAAATTCTAAAAATTGTGATTGGCTAAATCTGTCTTTCAATTTTGGAATTTCCTGTTGAATGACTCTGGCCGGCACAACAAAGCCAGTGTGCCAGCCATGGCTTACTACAAAAATCTCATGACTCCCTGTTCCGGAGAATGGCTTTAGACTTTTAACCGCGTGCGGTTTGGAAGAACACCCAAAAACTACAGCCAGGAGTAATAATAATAAGTAATTGCGCATTGCCTTATTCAGATCGTAACGGATTGTCACGTCCTTCGTCACGGAAAGTTCGTTTTTTGCTCGGGCAAAACTTAAAATAAGTGAACCATTTTTTTTGAAACTTACCAGGTTACCGGCACAAATAGCCTGATCAAAACCCGCTTTAAGGATTTACATAATCGACATTGCTCACCCCTGAAATTGTTTCTGTGAATGAATACATGATACCAACGTTGTTATCTAAGTTAAATGAGGGAGGAGCTGAACAAGGAAAACTGAACAGGTCTCTTTCTTCACCTACGGGTTCTATTGTATGGCTTTCCCGAACGGAGAAGATTACCAAATCTCCAAACGCTGTAGGATTGATAATGTACCCGTTGTAATCCGACACTTGAGCCGTATTATTTCCAATGTCCTGACACTCAATCTTAATACCGCCAGCAAAAAGAAGTCGTTTGTCTTGATGAGTCGTCGGTGATAACAGTGACATTTTATAAATTGTGGAGCCATTCTTAGAAATTTTCAAGACCGGTTTATTATTTATAACCGTGTATAAAACGTTGTCACTTTGAACGATTTCACCGTTACTGATTGTAAACTTTATATTATATTTACCGGTCTGATCTGGGATGAAGGATGCGGTAACTGAATCATCAGAACTCAGTGTAGCTGAACTTCCTTCCGGGGCAGATTCAATCGACCAGGAATATTTTAAACTTTCCTGATCAATCGTGTCAGCAGTTCCTTGAAGATTGGTAATGTCACCAATATATACAATTTGATCATCACCAGCATAGATATTAACTATGGATGGGGAGCTACTTTCACTGTTTGCAGGCGAGGAGCCCTCACCACAAGATATTAATACAAAACTAATAGTCAAAACAACCAATAATAACCTTAAAAATAGATTCATGTAGGTACCTCATATTGTTTCAGGATAACGAAAAACGAATTGGAAAAATTAGATCGCCCGTGAAAAGAACCATAGTGCTGTTTTAGAACGTGGACAAATTACAACAGGTTCAAATGTTTGTCAAAACACTTTTGTTGAATTTTTCTCTGATTACATTAATTCTGTGGATCTGTTAAATCAGGTGACAGTATACTTATTTTTGTAAATAGGTATACTGTCACCTGATTTAAACTTCACATATTTGATACCTCGGCTTCAGTCTGGTCAAGCAATTCGTGAAGACAACGTTTGAATATATTGTTCAGCAGCAGGCTATTATAAACAGCCACACATGAAGGGTAGTTAAGCTTACATTCGACAGCGACATTGCTAAAAGCCAGTCAGTAAAAACGCTTTTCGAAAACAATCGCCCTACACCAATTGACAATTGCCGGTAAGGGCAGATATGACGGACGAAACTGTGGAGTATTTTCCGTATTGATCAGGATTGGGCTGGTCAGAAAGCTTTTTGAAGCATATTTAAAGGATTAAAGAAATAACAATAATCCTTCTCTCCCGAAGTTTGACCGGCTCTTGTAAAAAAACTGACAGATATCACGCATGAAAAAATCATTGGGACACCTTCCGAAATACAAAAAGGAAGAACTGAAAGAAATTGTTAATATCATCCAGACCGTTGTCAAGAAGAAGGCCGAAATGATCATTCTTTTCGGGAGTTATGCCAGGGGAGACTGGGTAGAGGATATCTATACCGAAGGCCATATTACCTACGAGTACAAAAGCGATTTTGATATCCTGGTGGTCGTAAAAACAAGAACCTTTGTCAATACTGAAAATGTTTGGAGAAAAATAGAAGATCTCTTTGAGAAAAGCACTGTTGTGAAAACAAGAGTCAGTCTGATTGCCCACGATATCGAATTTATAAATAGAATGCTTGCCAAGGGACAGTATTTCTTTAGCGATATCAAAAAAGAAGGCATCTATTTATACAATACCGGCAAATTTAAGCTGGCCCGCAGAAGAAAATTAAAACCCCTTGAAAGAAAGGAGAGTGCACAAAAAGATTACGATCACTGGTTCAATAGTGCTGGTGAGTTCTTAGAATTTTTTCAAATTGCTACGGACAAAAGATATCTTCATAAAGCCGCATTTGAGCTTCACCAGGCAACCGAACGCTATCTGGCAGCACTCCTACTTGTGTTTACCGGCTATAAACCTAAAACCCACGATTTAAAAGAACTGGTTCAGTCGGCCTCCAATCAAGACCCGACGATTTTAACGGTATTTCCCAAAACAGAAAAACTGGAAAAAAAGAGATTTAGCCTGTTGCGACGAGCATACATCGATGCCCGTTATGACATGGAGAATTTCAAAGTGACCAGGGAAGATTTGCAATGGCTGGGAGAACGGGTCCGAAAACTCAGGGACATCACCGAAAAGGTCTGCAGAAAAAAAATATCCAGCTTCGTCTAAATTAACGAAAACGCGCCAGGTAAAGAGCAAATGAATTTAAAACGTAGCATGGCGCAACCCTCTGGCCAATCCAAAATCCTTGTTTTAACCGTCTGAACTATGCCAGCCCTATTCTTGAAATCAGGTGCCGGGACCTCACATGTCCTCCAATGGGCTTCTAACCCCGCGTCCACCGTTTTTTAAGACGTGAGTGAAGATTATTGTCGTACTAACATCTTTATGTCCTAACAAATTCTGAATTGTCCGGATATCGTAGCCAGCTAAAAGCAGATGAGTGGTAAAATTGTAATTGTTTTTCTTTTTTCTGATTATAAATGATTGACATCCCAATCTGGAAAACCTTTAAGTCCAGGTTTATCGTTATTGATTTTCTACCAAGTGGTATTAAGCTCCGGAGGA
>JANQGZ010000116.1:0-3288 GCA_028282825.1 SAR324 cluster bacterium | reverse complement strand
GACTGAAGTAAGCCGACATTTGGTTCATTTACATTTTAAAAGCTGCCAAAATGGCAACTCAGCCCGATTTTCGGGCGCACTACTCCATTGCGGGATCCTGGACGATGCTGTTTTTGATCAGGCTATGCCGCTTTGTCCGGCTGCCCGATATTCATTCTGTTGTTCCACCAGGTTTGGCGGTATTTCTGTTTCCGTTTTTCCTGTTTGAGCTGTTTCTGTTGAAGCAAGTGTCCAATGATCTGGAAGTTTCTTGAGAGTATTGCCAGGGAGATATACCGATAGAAGGCAAACTCTCCTTTATCCGGACATCGATCCAAACCATGGTTTTCAAGTGCGTTGATGGCAGATTCAACCGCTGCATGCTGCCGCCTGGCTGAAGCAAATGGTTCGCTTGACTCAAGCTCTTTCTGTTTTTGAGAACGTTTTCCTTTTTTGGGAAGCGTAACCTGATCCAGTACAGGCTTTAGATCTTTGACATTTTTGGGTGAGTAAAACCCTTTATCGAAACTGCAACCGGCCAGTTCCGGAAAGAGAGCCTTCAGCTCTTTGGCAATGGGGACGGTGATATCCTGGTCTGCTTGTCTTGTCATCACTTGGTGATGAATGATAAAGCCGTATTGATCTTCGACGATACAGACCTTCCGGCCCAGTTCCTGTGGAACACCGGCTTTGCCTTTGGAGATCCACTCGGTGTGTTCTTCGAAGACGGAAAAGACCTTTTCGTCATGATCGATATCTTCACCGAGTATCACGCGGCGCATGATCTGACTGATTTGACGATGGGCGTGATCCATATAGTGTTCTATGGAAGTTATTCGTGCGATGGCCAGAGGACTATTTCCAAGCTTTTCGATGGTTTCAGTGGTCTTCTTCAGGAACGAGAGCGAAAGCTCAAGATATCCCAGGTGGGCCAGCTTGATAGCCTTCTCCCGTTGGGCTTTCTTTACGGGATCTTGAGATGTAGATCGTTTCAGCTGTTGGGCTTTGCGATATGATTTTTTCAGTTTTCTCAAGTTGTAATCCGATTGACGCCAGTCTGTTATGCCTTCTGCAGCACAGGCAAGAGATACAAGGGTGATGATCTTGCGCATGGCATCTAAAAGCAGGTTGATATCTGTCGGATAGTGAACATTGGTTTCAACCACAAAGGAGTCACAACGGGTTAAAAAGGTTTCTTTATCTTTTTTTCCGACAATCCTTTGTCCATGTTCAACAATCAGGCGATTGATCTGATCCAACACTGTCGATGTCAGCAAGGCGACATTGTCCTTGATGGTTTGAAGTGGGTAACGGGAGCTGAAATCGAGAACACCATGGCCCAGCATCTGCCTGACTGTCGAATGATTATCTGCAACCTCTTTGAGTTTGTCGTAGTCGAAATTGCAGGCAAGACGAAGCGTGCCCAGAACCAGGATTTTCCAATAGGTCATCCCTGTTCTGCCTATGTTCGGGTTGACCTTGGGAGGTGTTAAACCTTCCAATAGATCGAAGGCAGCTTTACGCAGTTCCGGGGTTGTATAGGCATATTGAAGCCCCATCAACAGCTTGGGGATTTCATCCCGGGACTGAAGGTCGAATTGAATGCGGCTGATGTCGATTTCGCCGATTTTCATCTGGCTTTCGATTACGGTTCTCATAAGATTGTCGATGAAGATTATTTGAATATGAACTCCATCGAGCAGATGGCCCGTTGGAGGTTGGTTGTTGTTCTTTAATCTTTTCAATTAAATAATAACATCCAAACCCCTTCGGGTCCATTGATAACATGGCGTTTTGTGAGAAACTTCGACTCTCATGTACGCCTGCAAATACTTGCCAATCCTGCGATTGGCGATTTTACGTCCAGACACTAACTAGAATGATATTTATAGAAACACCTGTTTTTACGGAGGAAATTCAAAAATACTTGCGAAATGGTGAATTCCAAGAATTTCAAACTGTTCTACTAGTTCGTCCTGAAGCAGGTGATTAGATCCAAGGAAGTAATGGATTAAGGAAAATCAGATGGAAAACAAAAGCTTCCGGCAAGAGAGGCGGTTTAAGAATCATATACTGTTGGGATAAGCCAAATGATACCATTTATCTACTGATTCCCTATTTGAAAACGAAAAAAGAAGATCTCACACGAAAAGAAATTGAAACTCTTAGCAGCCTAATAAAGAAGTATCTAAAATGAACCAATCAGATGTTAGTAAGCTTGCAAAAAGCATTGAACAGGCTGGTGATATAAAAAAGGGTAAAATACCTCCAAGTCGCAGATATGAATTCACACCACCTGATATAAAGCTAATCAGAAAACGACTTAATAAATCCCAGTCAGAGTTTGCATTCATGATTGGTGTCAGCATCTCAACCCTTCAAAACTGGGAACAAGGAAGAAGGAAACCTGATGGACCAGCCAGAGCGTTGCTTCAAGTAGCTTTAAAAAACCCTGATGCTGTCATGGACGCTTTAATGCAGTAACTAATGCTTCCAGCAGACGGCCCTCACGGGCTTGCTTATCGCCTGACGTTGAGCGGGTCTAATAATGACCTTAGACCCTGCAAGGGTCTGTCTATCAATGTCGTTCGAGCTATGCGATACATACCGCCAGTCGGCTCAAATGTCGACCAGTGGCCTGCTCAACATCGGTCGTTGGCTGCAATAGATTGATTCAATGAACTGGAGTCAGAAATATAAGAAACGGCAAGCAAGAAAAAGAAAGAGACAATTTGAAATTTCGTATTTCTCAAATACTTAAGTTTTCAGAAGATCCCTGCTTCTTGGACAATCGGTCAATTTTGTTCCTGCAGATAGCAAGTTCATCGAAAACTCAAGATTAGAGTTTAAATCATTTTGTTTTCAAAACCAGAGAATCATTTAAACTCCGTGATTACGGAAGGTTATCTGGTTTTGGCCAACCAACAAAGGGGTCAAGCTGACCAGCCTCATCACGGCTGGCAGCTACCCCAGTGCAAACAAAGATTGAGGATGATATATGAAAAATCTCTTTTTCCTACTCACAGTTCTTTTTGTCTCGCTTAAAGCGCAAAATTGTTTTGGTGCAAAAACACCTTTTGAGCTAAAAAAAGAAATTAAGGCAATAAAAACCCCCCTTCGTTTATATTCATATCTGGTCACTAGTGTCTCACTGATTGCTCAGTGAGTTCTTGTAAACACCCTTAAAAAGGGCAGTTAGAAAGAAATATTTATTTTTCGATTTGAAATTTCAGCCAGCATCCATTGTAGTTTTCAATTTGACCATTGGGAACTCAATGAATCCTGGCAAAAGCGTCTTTTCTCAAATTG
>JANQGZ010000090.1:0-85656 GCA_028282825.1 SAR324 cluster bacterium | reverse complement strand
GAGTAAGAGTAAGAGTAAGAGTAAGAGTAAGAGTAAGAGTAAGAGTAAGAGTAAGAGTAAGAGTGTGCCAGGGATATAGAATAGGTAAGCCTTTGCTTACCCATTATCCGCAAAACATCATCAAATCATTTGCAGGAGAAACATCAGAATCGGAAGGGTGATCACCAGGCAGGAGGTGGTAAACAGCCAGCAGGAGTTTGCCAGGTCAATATCCAAATCATAAATAGAGGGCGGAATCAGTGCATTGAATGCCACGGGCATGGATGACAGGATCAAAACCACCTTCAGGGGAATCCCATTATCGATCTCACCGTAACCCAGACTCCAGGCAAAGAATGTAATAACTGCAGGGACGAGCAGAAACTTGATCAGGGAAAGGGAGAAACATTCTTTCAGGTAATTCACCACACTGCGAAACCTCATGGCCAGGCCAATCGAAATCAGCAACAGACTGGTTCCCACGGGAATAAAAATGGCGTTCACAATTCCGAAAAATTCCGGACGGGGGATGTTACTGAGGTTGAGTATTCCTCCAATCAAGATACTGGAAACAGTTGCCCTGATAAACGGATCCTTCAGCAAACCCTTTAAGCGATCAAAGGTCCCTTCCCTGCTCTGTTCTGCTGATCCCAGGTATTTACAAATGGGAAATCCCACGGAATAGTAGGTGGTTTCCTCCAACAGCTTATAGATAGGAACCAGGGCAAACCCTTTTTCTCCAAGGAAAATGAAACAGACCAGGGCTCCAATTGAACCAATGTTGGTAAAGGATCCACAAGCGAAAAAGGCTCCTGCCTTTTTATTTTCCAATCGCATTAAACGGGCACTTGAAAGAGCCAGCATACCACCCAGCAGAATAGCACTTAAACCAACCAGTGGAAAAGCGGCGAGGGAGGGTGTTTCGATTCTGACAATCCAGGTAGCCAGCAAAATGGTTACCGGCATAAAGAACAACAAGCCAATCTTTTGAAGTCGAATACGCAGGGCATCCAATCCCATGCCAAGATTTAACTTTCCACGGCTTACCATGACCTGAATGATATAACCGAGCGAAATACCACAACCGATAATGCAAAAGGATAGAATGAGTTTGCCCATGCTGCAGTCCGAGAGTTTGTTTGCTTTGTTAAAAAAACCAACAAAACGAAAATACTAAACCCGGGCAAGCTTTGTTTCAGCTTGGTCCGGGTTCAACAGGGGAAAAACGGATGGCAATTAGTTTTCGTTTGTTGCTGCCACACCTTTTTTGCTGAACAATTTAGCAAAAATGCGTTGTCTGGCTCTTTTATAAGCTGGAATCTGGCTCAAAAAGGTGAGAATGATAATAATGAACAGAATTAAGGCCACAGGTCGTTCGAAAATTGGCATAAAACTGCCCTTGGAAACCATGAGTGCACGTCTTAGATTTTCATCAGCCATAGGCCCCAAGATCACTCCGATGACCAGTGGAGCAATGGGATAACCCATTTCAACCAGAAAATAGGAGATGATTCCCACTATTAGCATCAGGTATAGATTGAAGATGTTCAGTCCCAGGGCATAGGAGCCAATGACGCAAAGCATACCGATGATAGGCAGGAAAAGCTGGGGCGGTATTTTTAGAACCTTTACCACCTGTTTTGCCAGCAGCATGCCCGAAACCCACATAGCCATTGAGGCGAGTAACAAAATGGCTGTCACTTCCAGAATAAAAGTGGGATGCTCAAAGGAAATCATAGGACCCGGAGTTACATTATGTAACATTAATGCTCCCAGCAACATGGCTGCTGGCGGACTTCCGGGAATTCCCAGGTTCAACAGCGGAATCATGGCGCCGCCTATACAGGAATTGTTGGCAGTTTCCGTCGAGATGATAGCGGTATATTCACCTTTGCCGAAGTTTTCCGGATTTTTGGAAGAGTTTCTAGCAGCTCCGTAAGAAACCCATCCGGCGATATCTTCACCAATACCTGGAACTGATCCGATACCCACACCAATCAAAGCTGATCGACCAATATGTTTTAGGTTTTTAATAATCTGCTTAAATTCAGGTACAATGCGTTTGAATTTTTTAGCTTCTGCTGTGGCAACTTTGTCTTTTAGCACCTGAATAATCTGGGGGATTCCAAACGCACCGATCAGTACAGGGACCACTTCTATCCCGCTTTCCAACTCCATAAACCCCATGGTGTAACGGGGGAAAAACTGGAGACTGTCTCTGCCAATGCAAGCCAGGAATAAACCTAAAAAACCTGAAATCCAGCCCTTGCACACCAGGTCAGGACTGGTCAGTGTACCGCTGATGAGTATCCCGAAAAAGGCCAGGAGAAAGAACTCAAACGAAGTGAATTGTAAAGCAAACGATGATATCAATGGAGACAGGGCTACAACAAAAAACATTCCCACCATGGTTCCGATGGCAGATGCTGTGGTGGTCATTCCAATGGCTTTTCCTCCTTCACCTTTACAGGCGAGGGGGTAACCGTCTAACGCTGTGGCCGCAGCTGCAGCTGTCCCTGGAATATTTAACAAGATAGAAGCATAGGAACCGCCGTAAACGCCACCCACATAGATAGCCAACAAAGCAACCATGGCTGTACCGGTATCCATCCCGTATGTCAGGGTGGTTAATAAACCGACACCCAGGGTGGCGGTTAAACCTGGTAAAGCTCCAAACACGATCCCCATCAAGGTCGCACCAAACAATACAACCATGACGAACGGATCAGAAGCAAACTCAAATACTATGCCCAGAAAAGTCCCGAATCTTTCAACAATAAACATGAAACCTCTTATTCACGCACATGTGAGGGTTTTATTAAAATGTGACAACATCATGGTTCATGCGAGGCAAAACCAACGTTACATGACCAGTTATCGGCTTTGGCGAAAGCCTCGTTTTCTATATGAATGAACAATGATTAAACTACCGGCTAAAAACAGTTCAAAAGACAAAGCTGACTGCTTAATCGGAGAGTTGATTTTTCGTGTTCTCTTCCAAACTTGAATAATTGCTCCAAAAATTACTAACCGATAGCCGATAACACAGTCATAGCCGAAATAAAATTCCGTGCTTGTGAATTAAACTAGTCCAAACTAAACCCTAAAATGTGTGTTATTTAAAAAAAACATCATATACCAGGAAGTCCATAAACTCGGCTGTTAAGCCTTCATAGGGCAATGGTATCAGCAACCTGTATTTAAAAATGGGCCCCACCAGAAGGGGAACGGTGAAAGAAATAACCAGTCCGATTTTAAATTTCCTGAATAATTCTGCTTCCCGCCGGAATAACCAAAAAGTGTAGGCAACCATTACCAGGACAAACACGATATTCAATATGTCTGTTATATAGCGATAAGATGCTTGAAGGGATTTGGCCATTCCAAATCCAAAATAGGCGACAAACACTATCGAGCCAATAAAGTAGATGGTTGATATCTTGATCAGATACCTTTCTTCGTCAGGATAAAAACTTTGAATAAACACAAAAAGAAAGAGAATACTGCAAATTACAAAATCCACCCGCGGTACGTTCATAAAAATGTAAAATACAAAGCAACTGGCAATACTTAAAAAGCGGGCGGTTGAAAGGGTCAGTCTATGCCTGGAAAACACCTTGCTGACGGTATCTTTAAACAATTGGAGAGTACTGCCGCTTCCGAGTGATTTCACAGCAATTGCCAGAAGCAACAGACCCAACAAGGTTAACACTGCTCCAATTATCAACGGGAAGATGGCGGGCGATACGTACCACACATTCTGCACACCACCATAACTATCTCTCATGGGCATTTGCAGGGCTTCAAAACATATCCAGATTCCCAAAAGGGTAATGAGAAATCCTGTGTATACGTCTGCCTTTCTTAACTTTTCCTTACTTAGCATTTTCCGGACTCGAAATAAAAAGTGAGAACACCGGTTAAAGCAAATTCATGCTCTGAACAGCAACCGGTGTCACGCATGAGTTGTTTCTTGATAATTATGGTTTAGGAATATCAAGCAGTTCAGGATTTACCTTGGCGGCACCTAAATCCCAAAGTGTCCAGGAGAAGAGAGATTCAAGCTTGTTGAATTCGGCTTTAGATTCAGCACCTGTTTTCCCGGACAGTACGTAGTAGTTTGCCTTTGCCCAATCCTTGACTTTTTTGGTATTCATCGCTTTTTTGAAGGCATCAGCCAAGATGTCCTTTCTGTATGCAGGAACGTCAGCAGGCACTGCAAAACCAATTGCCTGGGAGATTGGCAAATACTTGGATAACCCTTTGTATGATGTGAAAGCAGAAGGGATTGTTCCTACACCGTCAACTTTGTATGATTGAGGAATCAACATGGCCAAGGGGCGCAGTTTACCGCTTCGAATCAGTTGTTGCTGTTCAGCCAGAGAGGTAACAACAACACTGATCTCACCTGTCATCGCTGCAGTTTGGGAAGGAGCAGATCCTTTGTAAGGGATGAAGTTAAATTTTGCTCCGGAACCTTTTTCCAAAGCCAGAAGATTTAAATGATGAATGGAACCTGCGCCACTGGCACCGGCTTTGATCGATCCGGGATTTTTCTTGGCAGCATTTACCAGATCTTTCAGAGACTTATAAGGAGTACTTGGTGTCACAGAAACCAAATCAGGTGATCCACCCACAATAAAGAAATCCCAAACAGACATTCTTTGATTCCAACCACCTTGAACGCCGGCGGTTACGTTACTTTCCGAAAGTCCTGTCAGTGTGTAACCATCTCGTCTTTGGGTGAACCCGTAGCTCATTCCAACAGACCCTGCCACACCACCTGTTTTGTTAATCACATTTATATTAACACCCAAAAACTTTGCCATCTCTGCACTGATCACACGATTGCAGGTGTCTGTTCCACCACCGGCACCCCATACAACAGCATTTGTGATATTTCTGCGGGGGTATTTTTTCGCGACAGCGTTATCCAGGGTCAAAACTGCGAAAAATGTGGCTAATAATACAATAGAAATTCTTTTCATTCCTCTCTCCTACCGAAAAAAAGTTATGATGTCTTTGTTTATATTGATCCATTCCTAATAAAGCGTTGATTATCCTGAGATTTCAATTCAAATTTCAGGATATTACTTATCCGGATAACAGCATCCTATAAAGAGACATCTTCAAGTGCCCGGGGGCATGGAAAACGAACGTTGACCTCATTGGAAACAACTTTTCAGTTATT
This sequence comes from SAR324 cluster bacterium, assembly GCA_028282825.1. Lineage (GTDB taxonomy): Bacteria > SAR324 > SAR324 > XYD2-FULL-50-16 > XYD2-FULL-50-16 > JAHJTV01. Next base: position 80,486 of record JANQGZ010000090.1, on the reverse strand, counting down.
TTCGTTATTAGTTCTCGGAATCCGGGGCCTGCGATTCCAAATTGTCGATCCGTTGAACCTAGACAAGGGAAACAAATAATTTCCCTTGTGGATCGTGAGTGCAGGAAAAACTAGCCGCAGCCACTTTTTCCTGCGAATCAATCCCGGCTGTGTCACCGGATGTTAACCGCCTGGGAAATATCCGAGTGACCCAGCCAAGGAGAGCGTGGTCCCCAATCAACAACGGCCGGCTTCAGGTTTCGATCCACAACAATAGTCAACCTGAGTGTTTGAATCATGAAAGGAGAAGGCAAAAAAACGATTCAAGCTTTCAGTCCACCTGGGTAAGAGTTTTTTCGTGCTTTTCCGATGGCTGAACCGAAACCTGGAAGCCGTTGCTCACTTGGTTTTTTAGACCTAAAAAAACTTGTCTAAAAATCACTCCTAACCCTTTATTATTAATGACTTTGGGTTTAAAAAATATCTATTGACGTTTTTTGTTGTATGGTGCAATGTATACATTAATAAATTTATTAGAGTCAAGTATTTTTTTATTCTCTTTGACAAATGCCTGTCAGCAGGGAGGTTCGGTGATATTCATTGGCTGTACTCAAGCCGTGTTTAATGGATGGGCAGTTTTGATAAAAAATCGGGGCGTGGTCGTCAAAGCTGCAGCGCAAGGTCGTTACCGAAACAGGAAACTAAACAAATATCCTGCCGCCGTCAGGGGATGCAGATCAGATCCTGGGAATGTAGGTGGCAAGGTATCGCTTTCAGGCAGGTGGGCAAGGAATCAAGCAACAGGTTTAATGTCCAGCGTTAAACCACAAGGTATGGAGTGTTTTTATGGAATATCCAGTGAAATGTGCCTTGATTACCGGGTTTGTCAGCAAAACCAAAGATCGCTTTCATGAATATAACAAAAGCTTAACCTTAGCAGAACGCTTGCAATTGGTGGCTGAAATGGATGGCATGTCCGGGGTTGAGGTGGTGTTCCCTTACGAAGCCAGTGATGCCAGTGAACTATCCGGATTGTTAAAAGAAAACAACCTGGAGGTGGCAGCCATAAATGTGAACGTGAAGGCCGAACCAGAGTTCAGAAATGGCGGAATCACTTCGACAGATCCTGCCATTCGCAGCAAGGCCATTCAATTTATCAAAAACGCCAAAGATTTTGCCCAGGCAACAGGCGCAAACAAGGTTACCTGCTGTCCGTTGGGTGACGGATATGAGTTCAATTTTCAGTGTGACTATGCCCAGATGTGGAAATACATGGTGGAAGCATTTGAAGAAGCCGGGGCATATAAAGAGGAGATTTCTCTTTTTGTGGAATACAAACCCAGTGAAACCCGGGGGCACTGTTTTGTTGATACCGCAGCCAAGGCATTATGCCTGTTGAATGATATCGGGAACAAGAGCATGGGGATTACCCTGGATTTCGGTCATTCCATGTACGGCCAGGAAAATCCGGCAGAAGCAGTCGCTATGGTCGCAGAAAGTGATTATAACCTCTATATCCACATCAACGATAACGATGGCAAATGGGATTGGGATTACCCGGTCTGTACCAGAAATTTCCTGGCTTATGTGGAATTCTTGTTTTACTTGCAGAAATACAACTACACCGACTTTGTCACATCTGATACCTCACCCACCCGCTGGGACATCAAAGAGACCTTTGAAATGAACACCCGGCTGACCAATAAAATCTGGAAATTGTTGAGTGAGCTCGACCGGAAATCGTTTCAATCACTCATTTCCGGTGGGGATTATATGAAGGTGTGGAAATTTATTGAAAAGGAGATTTTTTCCCTATGAGCATTGTCAAAATGAAAATCGCTATCGATGCAGATGATGCAGCCATCGATTTAAAGGCGGTCATCTATGGGTATTTGAAAGACCAGGGATATGACATTGAGGATCTGGATTTTGCCGGAGAAAAAGGCGCCCTCTACCCTGAGATCGGCTTTAACCTGGCAAAACAGATTCAATCCGGCTCCTATGATCGGGGCATCTTAATCTGCGGAACAGGGTTGGGCATGTCTATGATTGCCAATAAGGTAAAAGGTGTCTTTGCCGGTCTTTGCCATGATGTTTTTTCAGCAGAACGACTGCAAAAGAGCAACGATGCCCAGGTAATTACAATGGGATCGCGTGTTATCGGACCGGAGCTGGCGAAAATGATTGTTGATGCCTGGTTACGTTCTGAGTTCCAGCAAGGTGGATCAACACCAAAGGTAGAGCAAATGCGGGCATTGGAAAAAGAATCTTTCGAAGCTCATTAGAAAATAAATATTTGGCCCAACCCGGACAAGATTTGGCTTGTCCTCAATGCATTGCTTGACTTCGGCTAAACCAAATTTTATCCGGGTTTCGATCTGATTATGTGGAATACATTTACTAAAAGTGGCTCAGAGAGCTGCCAACTTCACATCTCGATACAGATGAAAAATTTTTGAAATATAGGGAGGGCGTATGCAAAAGATTATCAATAATCCTCAAGATGTAGTGGATGAAATGGTGGAAGGTTATGTCAAGGCATTGCCGAACATTGTCTCTAAAACAGAAAATCCCAGGGTGTTGAAATTTAAGGATGCACCAGTGGCTAACAAGGTCGGCATTGTCACAGGTGGTGGTTCCGGGCACAAACCGGCATTTGCGGGGTATATCGGGAAAAACCTGGTGGATGCTGTGGCCGTGGGAGAGATTTTTTCATCCCCACCTGCTCAAATGTTTTTTGACGCCTTCAAAGCAGCTGATGCCGGAAAAGGAGTCGCCTGTCTTTACGGTAACTATGCCGGTGACAACATGAACGTTAAAATGGCGATCGAAATGATTGCCGATGAAGGTGTGGAAGTAAAAACCGTCGTTGCCAATGACGATGTTCCCTCGGCTCCCAAAGACCAGCTAGATAATAGAAGGGGTGTGGCCGGTGAAATTTTGATGTGGAAAGTGGGCGGTGCCAAAGCCTCTATGGGAGGATCATTGGATGAAGTCATTGCCGTATCCCAAAAAGCCATCGATAACACGCGCAGTATGGGAATCGGATTAAGCCCCTGTACAATACCTGAGGTCGGACACCCTAATTTCACGATTGAAGAGGGAAAGATGGAAGTGGGAATCGGTCATCATGGTGAGCCGGGACTGGAAGTTGTTCCACTTGAAACCTCCAAACAAATTGCCAAGCGGATGGCAGATATAATCTTGCCGGATCTCCCCTTCCAATCGGGCGATGACGTGACGGTTCTGATATCAGGTCTGGGATCTACTCCTCCCATGGAACAGTTTATTCTCTTCAATGAAGTTAAATTACTGCTGGATGAAGCCGGTATCAATGTTTACAGACCATATGTCGGTGACTATTTTACTTCTTTGGAAATGGCCGGTGTGACCCTCACCATCATGAAAATGGATGAAGACCTGAAAGCATGCATCGATTACCCGGCAGAATCATGGGGATTAACCCAGTTTTAAAAGGGAATGTTATGAAAGAATCGTTTTCAAACCAGGAAGGAATCCGCATCGTGGAAGATATGATTGGTGTGATACAGGAAAACAAGCAGTATCTGAGCGATATTGACGGAGCCATTGGGGACGGAGATCACGGTATCAATATGAACAAGGGATTTACCATGTGTGCGGAACAACTGGCATCCTCTCCGGGAGATTTGAGCCACGGACTGAAAACCCTTTCTTCGATTTTGATGATGAAGATCGGCGGATCCATGGGACCGCTATATGGTATGCTGTACAAGGCAATGGCCAAAGCCTGTGAAGGTAAGGAGGCAATAGACGGCAATATTGTCGGCGATATGTTAGCCCTTGGGTTGGCCGATTTACAAAAAATAAGTGATGCCAAGCCTGGTGATAAAACCTTGATGGACTGCCTCGTTCCTGCCGAAGCAGCTTACCGAAATGCCCTGGATAATGGTGCCTCGCTTAAAGAAGCCCTGGGTGCCATGAAAGCGGCAGCTGAAACGGGAAAAAACTCAACCGAAGAAATGGTTGCCAAAAAAGGTCGATCCAGCCGCCTGGGAGAGCGCTCACGCGGAGTGATAGATGCAGGAGCCGCCTCTTGCTGTCTCTTGTTAAGCTCAATGGCAGATTCCATTGATAGTCTAACAGAATAAACATTAAAAAACCCTTGATCTGCTCTACTTGCTTTTATCCATCTATTTAAAGTTTCCTCCGTGTAGGGCAGATCAAGGTTGATAGATTCATTTTAAGGTTTTAATAAAATATGCCAGCGTCTTAGTCCACAAACTGATAACCGATAACGCCTTGAAAACCAGAATTAAAACCTTTATTTGCAGGCTAGTTGAAGCCTTACTAAACCCGAAAATGTGCAAAATTATTTTTAAAGGTAACCATGAATCCGGAATTGGAAAAAGAAGTCAGGTCTGAGTACAGCGACTTGCTGGTTAAATCAGGTTTTCCCATATCGAAAAACGAGTTGGAAATGCTGGAAGTGAACGACCTTGGACTGGGGGATATTCGTAAAGAAGGATTTGCTTTTATCGATATTTTGAGAACCAAACGTCTGAGAATCACAATATTGATGCTATTGCCAAATCAAAGTCTGCCCCAGCATGTTCATCCTCCCTATGAAGAGGAAATTGGAAAAGAGGAGACTATCCGGGTAATATTCGGTCAAACCAAAGTGTATTCTGCCAAAAACAACCAGGAAGATGAACCCATTCTTATTCCCACGGGCAAGGAAAAATACTACACAGCCAGACATGAAACCAAACTGGAACAAGGGCAGCAGTTCACGGTAACTCCCAATACAAATCACTGGTTTCAGGGGGGTAGTGAAGGAGCTGTTAACATCTGCTTTCAAAACAGGGTGGATGAAACCCGCAACATCTTTTTTGATCCCAAGAGTGAAGGCTGTTTAATTATGCCTGAAGACGAATAGCCAGTCACTGTAGTTCAAGCATTTATCTTGTCAATCAAAAGTAAACGATCCCACCTGTCCCCACCCTGATAGCTGTCTGGGTGGATCAGAATATTGACGCAACCTGGAGCAATTCGATGCAAGACAAGCTGACTCAACTTAAAAACGTGACCGTAGTTGTCGCTGATACCGGCGATATCAACTCAATTCGAAAATACGCACCGGAAGATGCCACAACCAATCCGTCACTGATATACAAAGCGGCTCAAATGGAGGAATATTCCCATTTGGTAAATGATGCCCTGATGTGGGCCGCTGACCAGGGGGGTGGTGAGAAAGCGAAAATAGATAATACCCTGGATTACCTGGCAGTGAGCTTTGGCAGGGAAATTCTCAATATTGTACCCGGAAGAATCTCAACGGAGGTGGATGCCCGACTTTCTTTTGACTCTGAGCAGACCATTAAACGAGCCAGAAAGCTTATTCAGTTATATGAAAACGAGGGCATCCCCAAAAACCGTGTGTTGATAAAAATCGCGGCAACCTGGGAAGGCATCCGAGCTGCTGAAATTTTGGAAAAAGAGAATATCAACTGCAATTTAACCCTGCTGTTTGGAACGGCTCAAGCAATTGCCTGCGCTGAAGCCGGTGTATTTTTGATTTCTCCTTTTGTAGGACGAATTCTGGATTGGTTTAAAAACAATGAAGGTAAAGAATACACGGCTGAAACAGATCCCGGTGTGCAATCTGTAAAGTGGATCTATAATTATTACAAGAAGTTTCAATATCGCACGATCGTGATGGGAGCCAGTTTTAGAAACGTTGGTGAAATTGAAGAGCTGGCCGGATGTGATCGCTTAACCATAGGACCTAATTTTCTTGAGGAACTGCAATCAGACAAAGGAACTCTTTCACAAAAATTAAATCCTGAATCAGACTTTCCGGCAGAACTGGAAAAGATCAGCCTGGATGAAAAAACCTTTCGTTGGATGATAAACGAAGATGCCATGGCAACCGAAAAACTGGCAGAGGGTATCCGTAACTTTAGCGCTGACTTAAGACGATTGGAAACATTTGTGAAAAAGCAGGTTGAATAGAGCCAATCAGTAGGGTTATAGAAAATTGAAAATACATTATCAAATTGATATGATTAAATATCTAGGAGGAGGTAAATTTAAATAAAGTAATTTTGAACAAATCTATCCGGGAATGGTATGAAAAACTTGAAGCTCAGAACCAAGCTTATTGTTTATACAGTCAGTGTCATTGTATTTATGATGGTTTTGTCTTTAATCACTGTATCATTAATAATTTATCGACAAAACAGAGCAAATTCCAACAAGCTCCTCACTCAAGCGTTGGATACTGTTCGAGAAGAGTTATCAGTAGTCGGTGACAAACTGATTATAAATGGCAAGCAGGTCGCAGCAAAGGACAACTTGGCTTCAAGCATCCATTATCTTACCCAGTTTGCGTCAACCGGCGAAATGGATATGACAACCAAGATGATCTATCGGGAAATTGCCGGAACCTTATTAACAATCAGCCAAACAGCCAAGCTTAACAGTTCAACCATCTACGATGCCAAAGGGAACCTGGTTGTGTTTGTGGAATCTGCGCCAGAATTAAGTATTGCCGGTTATCCGCTCCAAAATGATTTTGAAGTAGCTGAATTAAAAGCAGGAGATCAACTAAACTTCAATTCCTGGAAGGTTTCGAACGCTTATTCCCATATCCAAAAAAAATCAAACGAGGCTGTTCTGGCTGAGCCTGCAATAAACTTCATTGCTTCAAACAAATTTCTTTCACTGATAGCAAACATTCCGATTGAAACTGTTCAGTACAACTCTGAAACCGATAAAGACGAAAGTGTATTTTTGGGTTATGTTCAGTTTAGCCATAATCTGGAAGACTCTTTTTTGGCACGATTGTCAAAACTGACGGGAGCAGAGCTAAATACCTACCTTCCTAGCGGGTTCAGTGCAGGAAGTTTACCGGCTGCAAATGATTTTGATCTTAGTATTTTTCCTGAAACAGCAGAAAACTGGATCCTTAAACAACAGGTTACTTCGTTGTCGGATTTTGAATTGGAAAGTGAATCGTTTTTTAACGGAAACCTTCCCATTTATTCCAAAACAGGAAAGCTCCTTGGTGCCATATCCGGATTTCATTCCAAACACGTAGCTTTGTCCAATACGACACAGATGATAGAAATTTTAATCCTTGTGTTTTTCGGTTGTACCATCATTGTGCTCCCCCTCGCATATTTGTTTGGCCGCAACATGGCACGTCCGCTGGAGGAACTGACAACAGGCCTGACAAACGTTGTTGAGACTGGAAAATTCACCAGTCGTGTATCCCTCAAAGGAAAGGACGAAGCTGGAATGATAGCAAAATCGTTCAATAGTTTGATGGACTCCTTGCAGGATGCAATGGAGGGAATAAGCTCTGTTATGAGCGGATTGGCTTCCGGCAGCTTGTCCAAAAAAATGAACGGGATATATAATGGCGATCTTTTTGATTTGCAAAGCAATACAAATAAATCGATGGCTTTGATTGCTGCTACCATATCACATGTGTTAGAAGCCGGACGGGAAGTTCAGGCTGATTCAGACGACCTGTCAGACACTTCCCACGCCTTGGCCAGTGGTACAACAGAGCAAGCGGCATCCCTACAGCAGATTGCATCTTCCATGAAAGAAATCACGGAAAAAGCTCGGACCAATAGTGAGAATTCGGAACGTTCTCAAGAGCAGACCGAACGCATCATGAACGTTGTACGCCGGGGCAATAAGCAAATGGAAAGCATGTTGGAATCCATGAATGCCATCAGCGATGCTAGTAACAGGGTGTCTAAAATCATTCAGGTCATTGATGATATTGCCTTTCAAACTAATCTACTGGCACTCAACGCATCAGTTGAAGCAGCCCGTGCTGGAAAGTACGGGAAGGGATTTGCTGTAGTGGCTGATGAGGTCAGAAATCTCGCTGCCAGGAGTGTGGCCTCAGCAAATGAAACTGCAGAATTGATCAATTTGTCTCAAAAAGAAGTTGAAAATGGAGTGAAACATGCTGATTTAACTGCATCTGTCCTGTCTGAAATCATCACCAATGTGGAAGAATCCCAAAAACTGATACAGGCAATATCAAAGGACTCACGGCAACAAAACCAAGGAATAGCAGAGATAGACAACGGTCTGGAGCAAGTGAATGGTGTTGTACAACAAAACTCAGCTATTTCAGACAAAGCAGCTGCACTGGCAAAAAATCTTTCTGTGCATGCAACACGACTAATGGAACTGATGCGACAATTTCGAAAAGATGAACTGGTGGAAATGGATTATCCGCTATTGGAAGAATCCTGATTGGCAAGTGAGTCTATGAAGTCGTTTAGTTGGACCTGCTTTTTTTTCTCATTGGAGTGATAAATGGCTTCCTCGACATATAAATTGGCAAGATAATCACGACCTGCGTTTTCGATACCAGTACCCTGTTCCAGGTGGTTCATGACATGAGATAGCAACCCGTAAACACAATCTCCACTGAAATTCATATTGTTCCAATCGTATGCCAGTTCTGATTCCGATTGTCCATGTGGTTTCCACCACAAACGGCCGTACCCGTCCAGTCTCAAAACACCCAGGGAGCCTTCCAGAAACATTTCGCCGAAGGTTAAACGGCAATAATCCGCCACATGATCATTCAAGCGGCTGCCATCAAACAAACCGGAGGAACCGTCTTCAAATTCAAAAATAACATATCCGGCATCTTCCCCCGTGATTATGGGGTTGATTTGACGCAGATGAGCATAGACCGATTTTACCTCTCCGCACAGGTAACGAAAGGTGTCGATGAAATGAATACCGGTTTCATGAATTAAAAAACGATTTAATTTTTGAAAATAGGGCTGCCTGTCCAGATATGCGCCGGGACCTTGTCCATCACCAGGTCTGAAACGAAAGAGGATGTTATGGATATCTCCCAGGTGACCTTGTTTAATAAACTCTTTGGACTTGCGAAACCAGGGCATAAATCGAAAATTTTCATGAATAACCAATAGAATCCCGGAATCTTCGGCTTTCCCAATAAGTTCTCTGGCCTCAGCGAAGGAAGGCGAAAGGGGTTTTTGACAAATAATGTTGATTCCGCGTTTTGCTGCCTCTTTTACGTATTGAAGGTGGGTTTTGGAAGGAGAGATAATATCCAGAATATCTGGCTGGATCTCATCCAGCATCTGGGATACCTGGTTGTAAACCTTGGGGACACCAAAATCCTTGGCGCATTGTTCGGCTTTTTCGATGTCGGTGTCACACAATGCTGCAATCTGTACGGAATCGATACGGTTCCAGGCCTCGTAATGATTACGAGCAAAATACCCCGTTCCTACTGCTGCGATCCGATACATCCTTGGACTCCTCTAGTTGCTCCATGATGGCATCAAAAATCTCCCTGGTGCCGGCAGTTCCACCCAATTCGTAAGGAAGTAATTCACCTCCTTCGAATGCTTTGTCTATACCTAATTGTATGAACCGACTGGCCTGGTGAGCTTCCGGAATTCCAGCCTTTTCGCCCAGCCATTCAACCATCATCGCTGCTGACCTAAGCATGGCAACCGGATTTGCCATACCTTTGCCAATGATGTCAGGGGCTGTGCCGTGACATGGCTGAAAGACCGCGTGATTTTCCCCGATATCTCCGGATGGTGCCATCCCCATGCCACCGATTAATGCTGCTCCCAGGTCGGATAAAATGTCTCCGAACATGTTTTCTGCCACCAGAACATCAAATTCCCAGGGAATTTTAACCAGGTTTAATGCCATAGCGTCGATATAGCAGTAATCAGCCTTGACGTCAGGGTACTCCTCGGCAATCTCTTTGAATATCTTCCGAAAAAACGCATATGAACTTAACACATTCGCTTTGTCCACACAAGTGACTTTACCCGGATACCCGCGACGGGAGCGTTTTCGCGCTAACCTGAATGCATAATGAAATAAACGTTCACAAGCTGCACGAGTAATCACAAGGCTGTCTTTGGCCACATCATTCGAATTGTTTTCTCCTGAATTCCGAGCAGCAAAGAGCCCTTCAGTGGATTCTCGTATAATGACAAAATCGATCTTGGAGGCTAAAGGGTGGGATAACACTTCAGGCACACCCTGAACGGAGCGGATCGGTCTTAAGCCTGCGAAAAGTCCGAGTCTTTCGCGGAGATCAAGTTGGGGAGCAATTTCTCTACCATCAGGATAGCGAACTTCAGGAATTCCCATGGCTCCCAGCAAAATAGCGTCTGCTGATTTTGCCTCCTGAAATGTCGCATCAGGGAAAGCTTCCCCGGTGCGTTGAAACAGATCGGCACCTGCTTCAAGATGCTTGAATTGAAACTGAAACGTTCCCACCTTGTTTGCAACTGCATTCAGCAACTCAAGGCAGACAGGCATCACCTCGCGGCCTACGCCATCACCTTCCAATACAGCAATCTGCCAGATCTTCATTTGATCATGCTCCTTGCCGTTTTTTGTTGGATTCTTCACGGGTGTCAATTGTTTTGCTGATTACCCAGGGCGATGAAAGCTCGTCAAATTGGAAATAGTGCGCTGTTTTCATATGGTTCAAAAAAGCTTCCTGTGAGCTATATTCTTCATGAAGGTAAAATCTGGCCGGGTTATTTTGATCAACATACACATCGAATGCTATACAATCCTGCTCCCGTTCCAGTGAATTCCCGGCCTGTGTTAACACTGCACGATGAAACTCATCTCTGCAATCTTCATGTACTAAAAAATCAACATCGACTATAAACATTGATACTCCAACTTTAACTTTAGGATATTTTTAATATCGAACCCAATGCAGTCCGGATTCAGGAAAGTGTTTACAGGTAGGCCTCTGGAGGTTTTCAGATGGATTGCTCACCTGATTCGCTTTGAAAATAACTCATATTATTTAATGTATACATTAAAGTATTTTTTATGTCAAGGTGAGTGATAGATATCATTATATGGCATGACAAAGAGGCGATCCATCATTATGTTTATGAGAACGGCTTTACAGTATCTTGGATTTTACGTTGAACAGCGTCTCAAGTGTTTTGTGACATGGCGATGAATGATTTTAAGGTTGAAGTTGACTCCTTGAAGTTTGTTGGGGAAGGTCTAAATCGACCTGAATGTGTTTTGTGTACGGCAAATGGAGCCATCTATACAGCAGATTGGAGGGGTGGGGTTTGCCAGATCCTTCCCGATGGTCGGCAATCCTGGATTCTGGCAAATGATTGCTCCTTTGATTTCAAACCTAACGGTATCGCGCTGGAAGAAACAGGGCATTTTTTAATTGCCAACCTGGGGGCTGATGGCGGACTGTACAGGCTTTCCCGACAAGGAGAACTGGAAGTTGTTGCCGATGTGATTGACGGGGAGAAAATACCACCGGCTAATTTTGTGATGAAAGATCGGTATGACAGGATTTGGCTCACGGTTAGTACCTGGCTGAGGCCAAGATCAAGGGGATATCGAAAAGACGTCGCGGACGGGTTCATCGCCTTGATTGAAAACAAGGAAATCAAAATTGTTGCCGATAACCTTGGATATACCAATGAAGTAAAGATAGATCCTTCGGGAAATTGGCTTTACGTTATTGAAACATTTGGCAGAAAGCTCAGTCGGTTTGCCCTTAATAAAAGTGGTGTTTTGGGTAAAAAAGAGGTGGTTACTGAATTTGGAGAAGGAATCTTCCCGGATGGACTGGCTTTTGATTGTGAAGGTGGTATCTGGATTACCAGTATTATCAGCAACAGGTTGGTAAGGATAGCCCCTGGGGGTACGCATCAGCTTATTTTAGAGGATTTGGACCATGATCATGTCAATTCCGCGGAACAAGCATTTAAAGCCGGGGTGCTGGACAGAGAGCATCTTGATAAGATCAGAAGTAAAAAGTTGAAAAATGTATCCAGCCTTGCCTTTGGAGGAAAAGACTTAAAAACGATCTATTTGGGATGTTTGTTAGGGGATTCTCTGGCGACCTTCTCTTCACCAGTGGCAGGGGTGCCTCCCCTCCATTGGAACTATTGTTAACCGAGCCATGAGTCAATGCAGCTAAATCATTTGAAGGTACTAGTTTCGCTTCTCGTGGTCAGTATCAATTAAACTAAAAACATTGGCTTTCGAAAGGCTTTGGTGTCGCAGGTTCAGGTTGCAGGAAAAACGGGCTTATGCTAATTAATACGATTAATCATAATTAATTCACTTCCATTGAGGTTCAGATAAATGTCTTTTGTCAACCAAGCATACGAGACCATCAAAAAAAAGATCATCGAGAACCAGTATCCACCCGGATATCAAGCGTTGGAAAGGCAAATGGTTGACGAGCTGGGAATGAGCAGGACTCCCATTCGAGAAGCCTTAATTCGGCTTCACAACGAAGGCTTGGTTGAATTAATTCCCAGAAAAGGAATGCGGGTTGTTCCTCTTTCCCCGGATGATATGAAGGAAATTTACGAAGTGCTGTCTGCCCTGGAAGTGGCAGCTGTCGAATTGTTGGGAAAACGCAAACTTACCAAAAAAGAAGTCACTGCCCTGGAAAATCCAATCAATGCGATGGACAAAGCGTTGGAAGAGGACAATCTGGAAGGATGGGCAGATGCTGATGCACGCTTCCATCAGGAATTGTTGAAACAATGCGGTAATAAAAGACTGGCCAGCATGGCAGCAACTCTGACGGACCAGACCCATAGGGCTCGTCTCACAACCCTGCGCCTCCGACCAAAACCTAGCAAATCTGTTGATGAACATCGGCAGGTTCTGGAAGCGCTCAAAAAAGGCAACTGGGAAGAAGCAAAAGATATCCACTACCAGCATCGGGCGGCTGCATCCAAAATTATCACCGAGATCCTGTCCTATTACCGGTTATCTTATCTCTAACAATCTATTTTAATTCCTATTGTCATGCGCGGGATATCAGCTTCTGTCAAATGAGTGTCCTGTTTTGCCATTAAATTTGAATAATCCATGGTTTATGGATTGACTAAAAGGAGACCGGTTTATGGAATGGGTTTGGTTTATTGCTATTGGAGCTGCAGCAGGCTGGTTGGCTGGTAAAGTATTCAGCGGTTTTAGCTATGGTTTGTTGGGTAATACTGTAATCGGTGTGATTGGCGCTATTGTCGGGCAGTGGGGATTCAGACAACTTGGAATTCATATCGGTCTGGACTATCGGGTGGATTCTCTGATTATGGCGTTTGTGGGCGCTGTTATATTACTGATCTGCCTGGGATTGATTAGACGTGCTAAATAATTCCAAGAATCACTCATCCAACACAGCTCTTGATTGCTGATCATGCTGTTTTGTAAAAGAAAATCCCCGGGTTTTTTGATAAAAGCAGGATTTCGATTATTTCCGGCGGCGGAGGGTAGGGCGACCCTATGTGGCCGCCGAAGGATCTGATCGGGAGAATGAATAAAAAACCATTGCAAGGATGTGTATGGTTAAATCAAATCAATGCAAATTGGCAAAGTTGCAGCATTGTAAGGGCCTTTTGGTGAAGTCGCTGAATTTGCGAGACTGGTAGCACAGTTTATAATCGATACATGCTTTCAAACGCGTTGCCTGAATTACTAAAACGATGACCTTAAAACCCTGGAAAATCCTAAGCTCCAAATACCTTGTTCAGGATCGCTGGATCAATCTGCGTGCTGATCGTTGTGAGACGGCAGAAGGCGCTATCATCGAACCGTTTTACATTTTTGAGAAGGCAGATTGGACTCATGTGGTGCCATTTGATGATAAACAGCGAATTCTCATTGTTAGGCAATACCGTCACGGTGCTCGTGAAGTATGTGCAGAGATTCCATGTGGTCTGATCGATGATTCGGATGCATCACCTTTGGATGCCGTCAAACGGGAATTACTGGAGGAAACCGGTTGCGAGGCGAAACGAATTGAGAGTTTGGGTTCAGTCTATGCTAACCCGGCCCGCCAGACAAACAAGGTTCATAGTTTTATCGCCTTTGGAACCAGGCAGGTAGCTGAGCAACATTTGGACGAAACCGAAGACATCGAATTTGAGTTTGTGGAGATCAATAAGTTAATGCAGCTAATCGACAGAGGCGAGTTTTCCCAATCCCTGCATATCAGCAGCATTTTCCTGGCTTTACGATACTGCGGGCTGTTGGATAAAGCGTATCATGGCACGAAACACGGGATTTAATAAAAACTGGCGAAAATGGTTTTTGAATGATGTGGTTAAGGCCATCGAGACCTACTCTATGATCAAAGAAGGCGCCGGAGTGTGTGTCGCACTTTCCGGTGGTAAAGACAGCACAACCCTGCTTTACATCCTGTATTTGTTAACTCGTTATTCCCATTTGAATTTCAACCTTTCAGCGCTCCACATTAAAACGGACGATTACAATACAGCTTTACTGGGAGAGTTCTGTTCCGAACTGGAAATACCCTATTACGAATCACTGTTGCGTGTAGATGAGCGGCAGAACAATGACAAATCCTGTTACCTTTGTTCACGATTAAAACGTGGAGCTATTTCAGAGATACTGGAGGAGAAAGGCATACAAACAGTCGCTTATGGTCACCACGCTGATGATATTGCTGAAACCTTTTTTATGAACATTGTGCAAAACCGCAAATTCGGAAGCTTTTCCCCGGTTGTTTCAGTGGCAGGCTCCGGGATGACGATGATTCGCCCTTTGATCTATTTGGAGGAAAAGGAGATCCAAAAGATACACAACTATTTTGATTTGCCGGTGCTGGATTACAACTGCCCTTATGAAGATTTGAATCTTCGTGCAGTTTACAAAAATGGTGTGAAAGAATTAAACGATCTGCTAAATACAGAAGGTTTTTCGAAAAAAATGGTGGCTGCGTTGGAAAACATCGATTTGACAAACATCTGGCCTGAGATGAGAAAGGGGTAGGTAAGGATACTGTCAACCCGGACTCGAAAAATGAATTGAGAAGGAAAAGCATGAAAACAATTGAGATAGAAGACAAATATTCGATTCCGTTTTTTAATAAACTGCAAGTTTCTATTACAAAGGGAGAGGGTATCTATGTTTGGGATGAAAACGGGAATCGTTATTTCGATATGACAGCCGGTTGGGGGGTGACCAGCCTGGGCCATGCTCATCCTGTTATAACCAATGCCGTCTGTGAACAAAGCAAACAGATCATGCAGAATCCAAGCTCCGGATTAACTTACTCACCAGCCAGGGCTCGACTTCTGGATCTGTTTTCCCACATCCTTCCTCAAGGGTTGACACGAGTATTTTTTTCAAATAGCGGTGCCGAGGCTAACGATGCGGCCTTAAAATTGGCCCGTAAAGTCAGCGGAAGAACGGACGTGATCTCAACCAACCTGAGTTTTCACGGCAGAACCATCAGCACTGCTTCAGCAACGGGACAGGCAAAGCATCGGGAAAAATTTAATCCCATCATGCCAAATTACAAATTCGTTCCTTACAACGATCTTGAAGCCTTAAAAACCGAGCTGAATGAAAACACTGCAGCCGTCATCCTGGAGCCCGTTCAAGGTGAAGGAGGGGTAAATATCTCTTTGGCGGATTATTTAAAACAGGTTTCCGACCTTTGTGAACAGAACGGCACTTATCTGATCATAGATGAAGTACAAACCGGGTTCTGTCGAACTGGCTCCATGTTTGCCATCGACGGTATGGGTCTCAAGGTTGATTTTTTAACCATGGCGAAAGGCATGGGAGGAGGTTTTCCCATTGGTGGATTTGCTGTTTCGGAAGACATTGCAGCAAAGATCGAAAAAGGTGATCACGGCGGAACCTATTGTGGCAATCCTCTGGCTTGCGCAGTGGCTCATGGAGTGATTAGCTATCTCAAAAACAACAACATCGCCGAGAAGGTAAATAAACTTGGTGAATGGACCCTCAAACAATTGCAAGATATCCGGAAAAAATATCACGATCTGGTAGAGGAGGTCAGGGGAAAAGGATTATTGATTGCGGTTCAATTTAGAGATGCTCACCAGGCCGGTGCTGTCTATCAAAAATGTCTTGAAAATAAACTGATGCTCAATTTAACCCAGGAGAGAATCATTCGGTTTTTTCCGTCGTTGCTTATCACAGAAAAAGAAATGTCAGAAGGCCTGGAGATCTTCAATAAAGCATTGGAAAAGACCGTTCAGCAGTAACGGATTTAACTTGCAGCCCTGAGTGTGGTTGAGGCCAGGGCTGTTAAGAATGATTGAACGACATGATCTGATACCTTTTGTTCATAATACTCCCCGTTTTCATCTATCCCCGGAATCTTGCCGCATTTTAGAAACTTTGCTATCAGCTTTTTACCAATCTCGTCTTTACCTGTGCTCTTTCCCCGGGCTTGTAACGCTTTCATATAATTTATGATTCTTCCCAGGCGAAGCAAGGTAACAGTTTCCAGTCGTGTTGTTTGATGGGAAACAGGCAGGGCTGTTGATCTGGTCAATAAAAGATCCGCAGGAAAGATTTTTTCATTTTTATACCTCTTGTAGTCAGTGCTTCCCGGAGAGGGGTAATAAACGGATAATCCGGCTAGCACTCTTCTTGCCGCCAGGAATATCAGATCGCTGATGGAATCTTCCGGTTGTTGCCAGGGTGCTCCGATGATGACGTAGCCAACAGCAGTCAACCCATGATTTTCTGCTGACTCAAGACAACGATCAAAGGCTGATTGCACATCGGGTCTTGAAAATCTTCTTAATTGGTCTTTGGAAATCGTGCAAAGTGAGAGATTCAACTCCTTAAACCCGGCTTTTGCCATCGATTGTATGGTGTCATCATCCAGTGTGGTCGGTAAAAGACCATTCATGGCCCTTAGTTCCAAGTCTACTCCCTGGTACCTGGCGCTGATAGTGTCCAGCAATTCCCGAAACCAGCTTCTCTGAATGGAGAGATTTTCATCCTCAAAATCGATAAACCGGGCACCCGCCTCAACTGCAACGTCCAACTCCCGTATAACTGCAGACAACGATCTTCTCCTGAACGGGAGAAATGAATCAGCACTTACCGAACAATAGCTGCATTTCAGTTTACATCCCCTGCCTGCCATGATCACAGTACTTCCCTTACGTTTGCGTTGATAAAATGATGACTTAATCAGTTGATTGGCAGGTAGAGGAAAATCATCCGGATTACCAATAATTGCCGGAGCAGAGATGACAGCTTTGCCATTTGGGTCCCGATAGCACAATCCGGGAATACCTTCAGTTGATGTATTGTTTTTAAGGGCTAAAGCCAACTGCACCAAGGCTTGTTCTCCCTCACCTCTGATGATGAAATCAACAGGGCTATTCTGTAATACCTCCTCGGGTAATGCAGTAGGATGATGACCTCCCAGGACAACTTTGGCTCCGGGCAACTGCTTTTTGACCAACTCAGCAACTGCCAATGCATCGGCTTGATAAGGAGTAAAAAGCGATGAAATGCCTACCAGCGTAGCTTTCGATTTTGCAATCAGAGTGGAGATGTGCTCGTAAGAGTACCCATAGTGACGATACTGGTAAAAGAGTGAAAATGGAGCCTGGTCAGGTCTGGAATAATATTCCCTCAAGTATTGCATCTCTTGTGGCAAGGGAATGTCTTTGGATTTGTTGGTAGCCAGGCAATCCAGAATGTCCACTTGGAATCCCGCTGTAAGCAACCCTGTTGCAAGAGATGCCAGTCCGTATGGAATGGTCCTCTTTTTGGTTAGATAGAAGTCTCGAATGGGAGGCTGGATTAGAAGAATTTCAGGCAAAACAACTCCAAGGCTTGTGTATCGGTAATATGATAGCTATTATCCTGACATTTCCGGGATTTTGACCAGTGGAATCACCAACAAAAAACCAACAGTCTTAAGGAATTGCATAAAAAGCAAACCTGAAGAAATCATATGGATTCAATTTATTACAAATAATTATCTGAAATAATAGGGAAAGCTTTATCATTAATTTTTTCAGGCCCGATTGAGTTTGGAAATTTTTTGCAACACCATATGTTTTTTACCTATGGTTGAGATTTGGGACAATCCAATTACTTTACGATTAGAAAATGCTGCCTTGTTGCTTGAAATGTAAGATCATGAATTAATGGATAGTCTGATTTTTTCGCAAAGTCAGTTCCACATTTGTTTGAAAAAAAAAACACTATTTTGCATCAAATTTTTTCCACATGTCGTCGTTACTTAGTATACTAGGAGCAATTCCCCCAAATTGTTCCAGCGCCGAAGGTGATAATTTAGACAGAAGAAGATTGAATCGACCCCCTGTTTTCCATAAATTTTACCGAACGGCTTGATCACATTTTAAGCGATCGGTTAGATGAAGATCCTGTTTTTGGAGAAAACAGATGAAAATCGCCGTTGCAGTCGATGATGACAAAATGAGTCTGGATATAATGAAGGAATTGTTATCTGAGCATGACTATCAGGTGATCACGTTTTCAGAATCAACCAAAGCATTGGAATTCTTGCAAAAAACAGACAATCCTGTTGACCTTTTTCTGATAGATGTGAGGATGAAGGGTAAAAATGGAGTTGATGTGCTCAGTTATCTGAAAAATTCTGATAGAAAATACGTCACTGCCCCTGTTATCATGATGTCAACATTTGAAGATGACGAAATTAAAACCAAACTTCTGAAACTAGGTGCTGCTAATTATGTGTCGAAACCGTTTGATGAGTGGGTATTGATGCAAAAAATCCGTGAGGTTTCAAAATAATTTTTTGCATAGTAAGTTTTTGGGTTTTAATCAATCGCGAGATTTGGCACCTGCTGAAACTACTAGATCAACCAGTGCCTCGTAAGTTTGGGCACCAATCAGGTTACGACCGTTGCAAAGATAAGTGGGCACGGCCATCACACCCATTTTTCTGCAACGATTCCAATCTGCATCGACATCTTTTTGATACTCCCTACTCTCAAGTGTTTTTAACGCCTGCACCCTGTCCAATCCTATTTCAGCCGCTGCATCAGCCAAAGCTTCAATATTTGCCAGATTAGTGCCTTCATAGAAGTAAGCCCGGTACATCCGATCATGAATCTTTGATCCATTTGGTTGTGTTTCTGCCCATTTGGCTAATTCTTGGGCTAACCTGCTGTTATAGGTCTTGGAGCGTTCTCCGTAGTCCAAACCTTCTTCTGCCGCTAAATTCCGAATATGTTGCTGGACGGCATTCAGATCGAAGTTTCTGCCTTTGAATAATTCCTCCAGTGTCATGCCTTCATCCGGGACATAAGGGTGGAGCGGAAAAAGCGTATATTTCAGATCAACGTTATATTCCTGATGCAACTTGGCAATACGCACGGTATTCAGATAGCACCACGGTCATATGTAATCGGTTACGATTTCTAAGGTTACAGGTTTAGTCATAGGAGTCTTCCATTGAAGCCGGTTAATTTAAAGCACACGTGTAGATGCAGAACTTTTGATAAGACGCGAACGTACTTGTTAATTTTATAACAGGTGAGTTGGATAGTAAAATCGAGGCTTACAGCTTTAAATAAGGCCGGTTTATTTTATGACAGAGCTATGATTTACGTTTTGGAGTGAGTGACCATGCCACCACAGATCGTTTTTTCAATAGGGATATCCTGGATCGATTCTTCCGGGACATTGAGCGGATTGTCACCCAGGATCACAAAATCAGCTCTTTTACCTTGTGAGATGCTTCCTTTTGCGGATTCTTCAAATTGGGCATAGGCAGCATTCAAGGTAAACATTTTGATCGCTTCCTGAACTGAAAGGGATTGTTGAGGCTCGAATCCACACCTGGTGACACAACATTGTATTGCCTGTAATGCATTCATTGACTCTATGGGCGCGTCTGAAGAACCGGACACAATCACGCCGCCATCGACAAACGATCGGAATGGATAGGTATAACTTGTTCGTTTTTTTCCAAGCCTTTTATACAACCAATCTCTTTCCGAATGGATGAAAAGCGGTTGTACTGATGCTATCAGGCCTAAGTCAGCCATTTTGGCAACGGACTCATCATCAATGATGGAGACGTGTTCCAGACGATGGCGGTGGTTGTTTCGAGGGTGTTGTTTTAGCAAACGATCAAACAATTCCAGGCAAATATCTGTGGACTCATCACCGATGGTATGGATTGCAAGTTGCAACCCGGCTTTATGGGCATCGACCATTCGTCGGTAGATGATTTCCGGAGTATCAAGAAGATAACCTGATGTGTTTGGGTTATCTGTAAAGGGTTCCTTCATCTTAGCCGTGCAGGAGGCAAAGCTTCCATCTGCCCAAAGCTTCAAAGCCCCAATCCGATGTCCTGCACCTACCGATTCCTGGTGCAGAGGTGAGGACATTAAATCAACAACAACCCGGGCATTTTGGGCAACAAGCATAATGTACATCGAAAAAGGAATCTGATCTTTGAGCAGTTCCATTAATGGTATATCGAATGCGCCTTGTTCACCCATGATTCCTTCATTGTCGGTCTGCAAAATCGCAGATACCGAGGTAATGCCAAATCCGGAAATTCTTTTAAAGACTGTATCAGCAGCTTTAATGATGCTTTCCATGGCAGGTAAGCTGATCTTGGACATTATCAGCTGCATGGCATTTTCTCTAAACGAACCTGCAGGGAAACCATCGATTTCTCTATCAATACTCCCACCTTCCGGGTCATCGGTGGAACATGTGATACCAGCCATTTTTATAGCCTTGGTATTGGCTACCAGGGAATGTCCGTCTCTTTTTAACAGAATAGCCGGGTGATCAGGACAGCATCTGTCCAAATCATGCCTGTTTGGCAGGACTGGAGGTTTCAGGTACTGCTCTTCAAATTGCAGGCCGATGACCCATTCTTTGTTGGATAGGCTATTGGTCGCCTTTGCCAGAACTGCTTCAATTTCCGTAAAGGCACTGAACCGGGATACATCAGGGTACATTTCATAAAGGATCATCATCGTCGGATGAATATGGGAATCGATAAAACCGGGAAGCAGGGTTGATCCTTTTAAATTGATCTCCTCAGGATATTTGTCTAGCTTATCCCGGCAAAACGAGGTTTCACCGACAGCAGTAATTTTGCCATCTCGGACAGCAACAGCCTCGATATTTGGTTGATGGTCATCCATGGTAACGATGTCTCCGCCATGGATAAGTTTTTGTGTAGCACTCATAATGTCTCGATCCAATTGGCTGGTTTTAGGCAGATAACAGTCGCAAACTGAACATGGGCCCAGCTCTGAGCTCTTCACAGGATGTGAGTCTTTCACAGATTGCCAAATTTCACAATAATACAATGAGGATATTCCCAACGTTGATTAGTTCGATTTTGTTGTAAAGCCAGGGTTCAATGCTCCGCCGTTTTATGCGTTAGAATACCCAGTCTCTTGCTGCGGGAAGACCATTGGCCAGGAATGTTTTTGTTGCGGAATGAAGGGAGATCGATTACCGGGCCAGCAGATTAACTAAATCACTGACAACCCCAGCAGCAGCCGAATGAGCTCCTGCACCGATTCCTTTGATTGATGATGTTCCCCCGTAACTACTCTCGATCAATACACTATTTTCCAGACCATCCACGTCTGCAAGCGGGTGTAAATTTGGTAGTGGTACCGGTCGAACCCAGGCGTCGATTCCCGTATGTGATTTGGACGCATGCCCAATTAAACGGATTTTTTGGTTTTGTCTAATTGAGGCCTGAATGTCTTCAGATGTGAGCTGATCGATACCTTCGATTTTCAGGTCCGAAAAGCTAAAGGATTCATCCAAAACGTTGTGGATCAAAATAGTAAGTTTATGAGCCGTATCCAGGCCTTGTATATCCTTACTGGCATCCGACTCCGCATGGCCTACCTGTTGGGCTTCATATAAGGCCTGTTGAAAGGACACCCCTTTTTCCATTTCACTAAGTATATAATTACTGGTGCTGTTTAAGATACCGGTGATCGATGTGACCTGATCTCCGGAATATCCTTTTGTCAGCCACTTAATTACCGGAGTGCCTGAACAGACGGCTGCTTCAAATCCAAATGGAACCCCGGAATTCTTAGCTAATCTGTAAAATTTTGGGCCGTCATGTGCCAGCAGTTCTTTGTTGGCTGTGACCACCGGTTTCCCGTTTGCAAAACCATTCTCCAATATTTCCGTAGCAGCTGAAGGATTTCCGGTGAGTTCGATCAGGAAATTTACAGTCTCATGGTTCACTATTGAAAGGTAGTCATCCGTAAACAAATCCTGGGAAAACTCGGAACCTCTATCAAGCTCTGGATGAGCAACAGCTACTTTTGCAATGGATATCTGTTTTCCAAGTTTTTTCTCCAGGTCAGACCGATTCCTTTCTATCAGATCGTAAACCCCTCTACCCACGGTTCCAAAACCAAACAATCCGATGTTGATATTCTCAGCCATTTATTTAACTCCGGAAGCTATGAAAATCGAGATATCAGCATGTTTCAAGCCTCCCGAAGATGAAGCCTTACAACGTTGATTGACACAATCAACATTCACAGCAGTGAATCCTGCATTTAACAGCCACTCTTTTATGGATTCACGTTCAAAACCAGGCCACCTGTCGTTATGCTCCTTCAACAAAAAATCAAAATCATGCAAGTCCAGGTCGGTTATTATTAATTTTCCACCTGGTTTTAAAATCCGACTGATTTCTTTAATAGACAATGGAGGATTTTCAACATGATGCAAGTACATATTGGCAAATGCAAAATCAACCGATTGATCTTCCAAAGGCAGATTTTGAGACTCTCCCTGATGGATTGAGATGTTCCCCCTTGACCCAAATTTCTGTTGCAACACATTCAGCATCTTCTGTGATTGATCAATTGCCATCACTTGAACTCCATATTTAATCAGACCTTCGGTGATAAATCCGGTTCCAGCACCAATATCGGCAGCAATATGGCCCGGTTTTACATTGGCGGTTTGTATTGCTTTAATTCTGACTGCTTCTGAGAAAAAATCAGTTCTCATTTTATCCCACTGGGTAGCCACATCATCAAAGTATTGCAGACTGCTCATATCTATTCCCCTTTATTTTTGTTTCAAAAGTAATACTTCAAGCAAGAACTTCAATTACAGAATTTAAGCTTAGTTAATTCTTCCCGAAATAATCCAATTGTAAATGGAAATATCCGTCTTCAGAAATCCTGATTGACACTTTTAAGACTTACCCATAGGATTTGATGTCCACTCACGTTCGTACTACAATGGACTTATATCTGCTAAGGCGTGAGATTCTTGGATTAAACCGTATGATTGAGAGGAACTGTGGAATTGTATCAACTCAGAACCTTTGTTGCTGTTGCTGAAGAAGGCCATCTGACCAGGGCTGCTGAAAGACTCCATACCAGTCAACCGGCTGTTAGCGCTCACATTAAGGCTCTTGAAGAAGAGCTCGGGCTACCTTTGTTCAAAAGAATGCCAAAAGGAATGCAGTTGACCAAGGCGGGAGAACTTCTGCAAGAAAAGGCAAGGCAAACGCTTGAGTTGGAAAATGAAATTCGTATCCAGGCCGGTCAATTGAGAGATGAAGTGGCAGGCATTGTAACACTGGGCTTGAATATAGAGCCCAAATACCTGAAGATCAGCGATCTTTTCTCCAGCGTCAAATCCAATTTCCCCGGCCTTGAATTGCATCTCTTGCAGAAAACATCCTGGCAGGTGTTACATGACATCAAAACCGAACAATTGGATACCGGATTTGTTTATGGCAAAATAGATGCCCCGGAAATAAAGGCTTTCGAATTAACCAAGTTTAACCTGCTTCTGGCTGGTCCGGCAGCGTGGGAGGAACGAATGAAATCCTGGGATTTAAAACAGCTTTGCAACCTCCCCTGGATATGGGCACCGGAACATTGCTACTTTTCCGATATCACGGAATCAATCTTCAACGAACAAAAGGTTGAACCACAAAAGGCGGTGATCTCTGATCAGGAATCTGCAATGAAAACTCTTGCCTCCTCAGGCGTTGGAGTAACACTGATGATTGAAAACGAAGCGGTCATTGAAGAACAGGCAGGTACCATTGCAATACGCGATCAGCCGGTCGCAGAAATTGATCTTTCCTTTGCCTGCCATCGTAAACGAGTAGATGATCCACTTATTCAGGCTTTAGTAAAACAGGTAGAAGAAGTCTGGTCACAAGAGTGAGGCCTTGTGACCGGATTTTAGAGATATCCTGAGTGCCCAACCCGGCAAACGCTCTCCTTTTCGCCTGCCGACCTCCCTGTGATTTCCAAAACCCGGTCTTTTGTTTCGAATTGAATTGGTTTGGCTTGTTCCGCAACAATTGAGGGATTTAAACAGTTTGCACTGAACGATTCAATCGTTTGATGGAATTTCAACCTAAAGGGTTGGAATCAAAAAGTCAACCGGAATGAAATTAACTTAACTTAAAATCTCTTCAAACTTGATGATATTTTTCCGCAAGGCAAATACAACCGTATCCAAAGCAATTTCCGGAGAATAGGAGTAAAATTCATGCATGTTGTGGATAATACCTTTCATAAACTCCTTAATTTTAGGCGGATATTGTGGTAAGCGCTTGGGGTCGTTCTTTTTGTGAAAAAAGGCGTTTTTCAATTGCTCGGGATTAATTTCACCATCTACTTTTCGATGAGAGATCAACACCGAATATTCTTTGCCAAAACACTGCAGCAAGGCATCTTTGCGTGAGGATATAATATTTTTACCTTCTTCCAGAACAATCTCTCCTGAAGATTGAAAATCCAGGAATTTTTGAGATATTTCTTTGCGTATCAGGTTAAAACTGCGGCCTGGAGCCAGGATTTTTTCGATACTCTTCATGTATTCAATATCCGGTTTGTCTGTCTTCTGACCGGTTTGGGGATCTATAAAAGAGTATTTGGGGACCATTACATGTGCAAATGCCTTATTTTGAACGGCGCTGTTGAGAACGGCGTATTGAATGTACTTTCTTAAATCATGTTCAATTTGCTCCGGATTTCTGTCTACTGTACAAATCGTGAGCTCTTTCTTCAAAATGGAGAAATAGAGTTTGCGGACAACTTCCACCAGACCTTTATAATCTCCGTAATCTCCCGCTCCCGTTTCAATGGAAGCATACCCAATCATTCTAAAAGGAATCACAGGTTTGTCTTTTTTGTACTTCTCATCGATCAGCAACCAGTGGTGCAAGTCGGGTCCTTCGGAAATCATCTGGGTGAGCTGCTTGAGAAAAATACCTACGTGGATTTTACGACCATCAGAATTGGAGATGGTATTGCGCATGATGTTTTGTAATTGCCGCACGGAAATCCCACTTTTACCTTCTTCAGGAAAGTGTTCGTTCCAAAGGTGACGCATAAACTCGTCGTCAATTAACTTAAGCTCTTCGTTGGTGAAAAGCTCGGTGTCTTGCAAATTAATTGCGTTAGGGTGTGTGATAATCAGGTCCGAGAAGGATTCCACATTGTAGCGGCTCAATCCCAGTCGCAGCATTTCATTTCTGAATGGATGCCAGTGAGGCAGCTGACGAATAGTGCGGATGGGATCTTCGTTTTGGGAACAATAAATCAACAATTTCTGTTCAGGAGTAATTGAGCGATACAGTTTTTTCTTTTCCTCACTCCACTGATCCGGAAACGATTTCCGCATCGGAGGGAGCAATCGAGTCATAACGGCATAATAGGCAGCAATTCTAAGCAGGTTGGGGTCCACATCGTACTCTTCCCTCATGTTCGACATGTCCCGCTTGAGAATATCCATTTCCGAGTTGGCATCCAATAGATAGTTAACCGGAATCCGCTCGATTCGATCCAACAATTTGGAAGCATCCAATTGTCGATCGAGATTTTTCATTTCCTCAATGTTTGTTGTGATGACCACGGAGTTATCCACCGAAGCCTGGGTGGATTCGATGGCAACTTTTCCGCTACCCAGTAACATCAACAACGGTTTGTAGTCTTTCTCATGGGCCCCGTCGTGTAAACCAAACGCATCATGAATATGCAGGATTCCGCGGTTGGAATCCACAATGGCGCCACTGTAGTTGTAAAGCATTTTACCTGGGAGGTGCTTGTTGAGGATCGTTGTGTTCTTATTGTCCATCAAAACCTGGTTTACACGAGCTTTAAGCTGGCTGGTGTCATCAATATTGGAAATTCCCTTGGCCTGTGCGGTGGAAAATTCGATTTCCTCCACATACACATATTTTTCCAATACCTCGTACAGGGACAAGTCTTTATTAATGGGATTCTGCATCAACCCTTCCAGGATATCCAGGGTTCGTTTATCCAGGGTGGCATTGAAATAAAAACTGGGAATCTTATCATCACTGGAACCCTGGTGCTTTTCCTTGATATAATCAAACAGGATCTGGCGGGGTTGAATGATATTGCCATCCGGGTTTTGCATGGTCACGGGAATCAGCAACACAGGGTTGTGCCGAAACTGGGAGCGAACTTCAAACGAACGGCCTTGGGAATTGGAAAACATGAAGTTAAAACTGTACAACCTCACTGTCTTTTCCTTGGTGTATTCTTCCAGAGCCCGAATAATCAGGTCTACAATGTTTGTCTTTCCGGAAGCCGGAGGACCGACCAGCACAATTCCCCTGTTGGAGCCTGCTTCGTTATCAAAGGAGGTGATGACATTCACCACATGCTTAATGCAGTGTTCCTGTCCAAAGACGGCGTTGATACCGGTCGAAAACAGGTCTTTGAAGATGTTATAGCTGATAATGGGCTCACCACTCCTGACAACAATTTCAAATCCAAAGTATTCGATGGCGCTTTTGATAAGGGACGCGGATGTTTGGAGAAAATCGTTGGGGCTGTTGACAACACCTTCGATAAACTCTGAAAATCGTATGCTTTTTTTCCGCTGGTAATTTAATAGTTCCTTTAGATCCAATGTTTCCATAACTTATCCCGGTTTGATACCTCAGGTCACTTAGTCGGTTAGTAAGTAAACGGTTTTTTATTGCGATCCATTTTCTCCATGATTTCCTCAAAAGTAATCTCTTTTACCGCTTTTTCTTCAAACTTGCGGTTGGAGTAGGTGTAAATTTTCTCTCCGGAAATCAGGGACGCAGCACTTTTCCAAATATAGTTGATATTTTTAAGAGTCGGTTCTATCCAGGCTTTTCGAAGTGCCCTGCCATCATTTCGATGGAACAGCAGAAGACCGCCATCAATAAAATCGGTGTCGATGATGTAAATCCGCGGTCGCTGGAAATGGGTGAAGAAGGAGAGCATCTCCTGTTTAACGGACCTTGGATCAAGCCAGATAAAATAATCGTTTTCCTTGACAATGGCATCCTTGTTAACGCCATAGTAATCGGCGTGTTGTTTAAAGATACGGTTCAAATGAAATTCATAGATAAGATCCTCCGTCAAAAACCGTCGTAGAAACTCGTAATCCGTAACGGTTTTAACCAGGTGACCCATGGCTTCCAGGGGATCCATATTTGTCTCCTTATCCCACTTCTCGCGGGTATCAACATCCATCTCTTCCATGTAGTCCAGGGAGACCTTACCTTTTTTATAGAGTTCTTCGATGTGATTCCAAAGATGATATCCCAAATGGTAAGGATTTCTCATGAAAAAAGGACGGGGTGCGCAGACACCGGAAAAGACTTTGGCATAATCGATAATCCCTTTTACGGCCTTTTCTGCGAACAGTTCCAGCATGATCTTTTTTTCCCAGTACATGGCCCAGCCTTCGTTCATTATCTGGGTTCGAATCACAAAATCATGCGTGGAGTGGGACACATACATGTAATCCAAAATAGCCTGTTCAGCTCCACTGGTTGGCGCATAGCTACGCAGGAATCCAAGTATATCCTGACAGGGTCTATAGATACGGTATCCGGTGCGGCTGATCTGCTCCTGCTGTGTTTTTTTCTGTTTATCCACCTCCCAGGCATTTTCGAAATCTTTGGATTTCAACAGCGAATCCATGGTGTGGGAAAACGGTCGCAGGTAATCTTTCTGTTCAGCTTCTTCTGCCTCCATACTCGCATATTCCTTTTGAGGACGCACATCATCCTCTACGGAATGATCCAAATTGAATTGGGAATGGGGAGAAAT
This sequence comes from SAR324 cluster bacterium, assembly GCA_028282825.1. GTDB lineage: Bacteria > SAR324 > SAR324 > XYD2-FULL-50-16 > XYD2-FULL-50-16 > JAHJTV01. The sequence goes on along the minus strand of JANQGZ010000090.1, from coordinate 52,578 downwards.
CAGCGGGATAACAGACTCACAGGCGTTCCAATAGGTCATATAGTTTTTTTCACCCATCTGGCGCTGGCCGGAATTTACCTTTTTTACCAGGTACATGACATATTCGGTGCGATCCGGATTGGAGTCTCGCAACACATTTAATTCGGAAAACTCACAGTGACCTACCACATGAGCCATTACCGAAGCCTGCATCATAGCCGAGTTGGTGTTGTTTAAGTAGGCATAGCTGGGATTACCTGTTTGTACGACTTCATAATAAAGACTGGATTCCTGCCCCGATTCGATGCGAAACTTCTTGGTAACCATTCGTTTGCCTTCCCAGATGTTGACGGGACTGGTGGGATAAACATGTTTTTCCAGCAGGGAAGCGAATTCAAGTCCGTCGAGTATGAAAAACCTGATTTCCGGAAGGGTACGTCCCATCTGCTCGGCAAAGTATATGACACGACTTTCCAGGTGACTTAATTCTTTATCTGTCGAGATTAATTTCATAGCGGCTGCTTTTGTTGTTAGGTATAACTTCTAAAACAGAAAGCGAAGCTTTCTCGAAACGTAAATCTGAAATCTCAAATCATAAATCGAAAACGTCCTTAATTTTCCTGAAACAGGGCTTTAATGGCGTTAATAGTATCCGCCTTGCGATGGATCTTGCTGAGTCGAACAATCCTGTCCTTGGTGAAATCCTTGGAAAGATCTAAAATCAACTTGCTCCATTGGGAAGGCAGCACTTCGACTACGCCAATGCGATTGAAAACGGGGACAATTGATTCCTTGAGGATCTTGGAAATATCCTTGGAATCGCTGCCAAAAACCTCGCCATCACCAAAATAGAATCCATAAAAGTTGGTGGAGCTGATGTCGTATTCATTAAAAGCAATCTGGTAGATTAAATCGAATACGATATAAGCCCTGGTACCACCTATATTACCGACCCTGTAAAACTCTTGCTCCTGCACTTCGTATGCCTTGACATCGTGCACAAAAAACCGGTGTTCTACATTTTGCACACCGTAATTATAGTCCAACCAGTTTTTGATGAAATTCACCAGGCGTTTTTCCATCTCCAACCTTTGCCCGTGGGTGGAATAGGAAATATCCCCCATATAAAAGACCACGGCTTTGTATTTGGGGTTTTCCACCCTGATAGGAATTTTATAACGCCGATCACGCCGCATGAAATCTACATTGTATTTTCCCTCGGCAGGATCGTATTTGCCCATGCCGATACTCGATCTGAGCGCCCTTTTGAAGGTTCGTTTCTTATCCAGAATCACCCCGGTCGGACCAAAGGTTTTAAATTCGTAGGAAACTTCCTTGATCTTGCCTTTTCCCTCTTTTTTCAAATTTGGCAGACGCAGTTTGTCAGCCAGCAATTCCATGAACCTGTTAAAAGGGATATTAAACACAATTTTACCCCCTTCCTTTCCCGGACCCTGTCCGCCTTTCCCAGCGCCGGAGCCTTCGTCTCCATAGACAAACGTCGGGGGAACAATGTCATCCATCTCAATGATAATCTCGCTTCCCCGATCGCCAAGAGTATCCAGATCACCTTCGTTGACGATGTCCTCGATGGCATCTTCGACTTTATCCTCAATAAAGTCGTTGAAAGCGCCTTCCGATTCGTTTGAGGATATTCTGTCTTCCTGCATAGTGATTTTATGGTTAAGTTAAAAAAATCATTTGGCTTTAATTATCAAGCATTAAGCTACAATGCTGGAAGCGTTGGCTGTGATGGTCAGTGCCTGGAAAGCACATTTTCCGCAGTACCCCTCTGTTTCAATTAGATATTTGATGGTTTCGTTCAGGTGCTCCTGTTCCTTAATATTGACGTTAGCGGCGCTGGTTCCGCTGCGAATCCAACCGAGCAGTTTCATATTTTCACTGGCTTTGAATTCATTCTCAAACACATATTTTTTAATGGCATTCTGGTACGATGGCTCATCTTTTAATAAGACGGAATAACTCACACTGGCAATTGCATCACTCAGTTCTTTTCGGAACACTTCGCGATCCGGAATGCCCAAGTATTGTTCTATGGACTGCATGAACTTTTCATCGGGCTGCACATCCATCTGGGTCACGTCATGTTTGACCTTGGCCCGGTGAGCATAAGCACGAACATGGTCGGTATATTTCTTCCAGGTGGTTTCAATTACCGAATCATCTCTTAATATTGCACTGTAAACATCACTGGCAATTTGACCGAATATCCAGTTTTTGGCCAGTGGTGTGATCTTTTCCACATAATGGCTCAGCTTGGTTTTTTCGGTGGCAAACATTTCCTTGAGAGCGCTTTCCAGTCGTACATAAAGATCCAGCGGAGTCACACAGGGATTTTGTAAAGCGACTGATGTCAACAAGGCGTGATCGCCTGTTTCTGTTGACAGCTGGTTGATGTTGGCTGCGTATTCACTGATCTGAAAGTGATCCGTGTATTCAATAATGTTTTGAATAAACCTGGGATCCAAGCCGAATGTCCCTTCCGAAGGTTTAATATATTCAAATTCTTCCAGAATCATTTTGGCCATATTGTTATCAACACCGCTATCCGCCCTTCCGGCATAAATTAAGGCTTTCTGCAGCAGCGAGAGATTCTCGTTTTGCTTGGAAGCATATAAGCGGGACATCACGGCCACCAAGCTCAAAAACGACAAACTATGCGGGGCAATGTGAGCCTGGTGCTTTTTGTCTTTGTGCCAGTTTCTGTTTTCATTGGAGTAACTGTAGGCATAAATCTGCTCTTCCTGTTTGTAATTCACGGAAAGAGGCATTTCAATAAAAGTGGTCCTGGATCTCAATGCTTCAAAAGTGGGATTTCCCATGAACATATTGTATTCATGGAAGTTGGTATGACCTATAATTACTCCGTTGAATGGAATGGGCGCCTGTCCCTCCGGCTTGAAGAATCTGTCCTGGGTGGCAAAGAGCAATTCATACAGGAACTTGTCCGAAAGTTTTAAAATTTCGTGAATTTCCACAAAACCGTTCGCTCCGGCACAGAGTTCACCTTTATAATCGTGTACCAAGGGATGGGATTCACTACCAAATCTTGGCAGCAGGCTGTAATCGATATTTCCAACCAATGAACCCGCTTCCTGACTTTTCTCGTCCCGTGGAGTGTACGAACCGATTCCGGTTTTGGTTCTGGCATCAAACACCATTCTTTGGACTTTCAGATAGGGTATTAGACCATTGAAATCCAAATTTTTATCTTCCATAAACTGTTGCAACACATAGTCTGTATATGGAGAAATCAGGCCGTTGATGCTAATAGTGAATTCGTTGTCATAATGGGGATGATTTTTCAGCCATTTGGAAATGGTTTTCTTTTCCAGGGATTTGGTCATCTTCTTACAGAACTCTTCCCTGATTTCCGTAGGAATCACCAGTAATGGCGGCTCAAATAAAGGCGATGGCAGATAATAGATTTCACCTTCCTTGAAGAGGGCTTTTTCCTTCAAACGATCATCGATGGTAGGCAGCAGGAGATAAAAAGTCTTACCGGCTTCTGAAGAGGAATATCGCTTAAGGGCTGTTTTGATACCATCCATCGATCTAGACTTGGCAGAGCCGGGGGGTCCCAATAAAATCCACAGTCTTTTTGAGGCTTCCATGCCGCGGCTGGCATTGTGGATTTTTTCCACCAGGTTTTCTTTTGCTTTTTGCTGACCGAATACCACATAGTCGCCAATCATCTTAGCAGACTCGAAAAACTCATAGGTATGTTTCACCGGTTTTCCTGCAATCATCATGTGTTCAACGCCTTCGCTGAGCATCATGTCATGCAGCAACTGGGTGGAATCCCGGGTTATCCAGGGTTCTTGTGTCACCAGCTCCAGGTAGTCCTCAAAGCTCATAATCTCTTGCTTTAAAGCCGCTTTTTCATTGGATTTATTAATCAGATCGTTAAGTATGTCTTTCATGTTAGCTCCCCTTTGAAGGCGTTCATGCTTCCAAATGCTGAGAAACCGGGTGATAGGCGATAAATTTCACCCGAGGCAGCGAAGTAAGAAAGAATCGGAAAGGATTCCGATTGATCGAATAAAGCAAAACCTTAACCAAAAAATGGGTATTTATTCACCACGAAGACACGGAGGACACGAAGTTTTTTATTTGAAAGGGCTTTAAGCATAAAAATCAGAGAGTGTTGTAAAATTCGTGAACTTCGTGTCTTCGTGGTGAATAGTTACAAAAATGGATCATATATAATTTTGGTTACAGTATAATACAAATCACGAATAAAAAGTAGGAAAATTATTTTTTTGATTTGGTTTTTACGCCAGATACTGATTCCGGATATCAAATCGACCATGCCAAATCATCCGTTATTTAGTATTAAAACAATAATTTACTAAGATTCTAAAGAATTCAATCGGGCATTGCAAATCAAAAAAAGATCGAAAAAATTTTATTGACTCAAAAAAAAGGTTGATTTGTTGTCAAGAGTATTTCCTATTTTTTTAGGGCAACCATCGATTATTTGAAAAAGCAAACTATAAGCAATTAAATATCAAAAGTATATATGAAATGGGAATCAGATAAATCTATAGAAAAAGGATTTTCTAGGAATATATATGGAGCTTTCGTCTGGTTTTAGCTAAAATAAACAATTAGTTATTGGTTTTATCATCAATAAATGGAGATGAGTGATTTATAGATGGTATAGTTCACATGGAGTTCATGCTCTGATCAAAAGCCCTTGTTCCCAGGTTTCCGTACCTATGGTAATTATTGCAGACACTTTGACTTCTATAATAATGCAAAAGTTCGATACGTCCTTCCATTAGAACAGGATCAGCAGCGATGAAAAAACCTTTTTGAGCAGAGGCTTCATTGACTTTTGGTGGAACCCTGCGAGGATCGGCATATCTGATTCGGTCTATCGTGTCCATTGAGTCGATAAGTTGATCATCGCTTTGGGAAATGATTTTAATTTTTCTTAGAAACTCTCTCCTCTCCCTTTTTCTCAAAAAAGAGATTGTTTTGCCTTCCAAACCTTCGGGAACACTCACTAAAACCTTACATTTGGCTGTCTGGGCTGCAGCGACCCTGGCAAGAATTTCAAACAGACTGTCATCCGGATGAACCCTGATAGCAACTTTTCCAATGGGTGCGTAACGAATGATATTGTCCTGTCCCCTTAAATGAAAAAAGTCTTTTTCCACTCGAAATTCATGACGAGCATGATACAAATAACTGTTCATGGCTCTTACTGATTTCTGAATATCGGTTTGAAACTCCTTGAATTCGGAACGATCTGATTTTCTGATCCAGTTTTTAGCCAATCTGATCAAACGTCGATCGTATTGCGTGGCAACTTCGGCTGGTGACCCCTTCTCTTCAAAGGTCATAAATTGAGTGACATAATTTGGACCGCCGCTCTTTGCACCGCGTCCTGTCACAGAATGCCCCCACCCTCCGAAGGGTTGCCGGAGTACAAATGAGTTGATTGTCTGACCATTGATAAAAAGATTGCCCGCCTTGATCTGCTTTTTCCAGTGTTGTTGTTTTAGTTTGTCGAGACACTCCAGCCCGGCTGTCGTTCCATAACCCGTTTGATTTGCCAGTTCGATTGCCTTTTGAAAACTGTTTGCTTTCATAACACCCAGAATCGGACCAAAAAATTCAGTAAGATGCGTGAAAGATCCTGGTTTAACATTCCACTTGATCCCAGGGGTCCAAAGCAGGTCATTTTGTTTTGACAATGTTGGTTTTAAGGCCCACTTTTCCCCGGGCTCCAGCCGGGTGAGAGCGCGTAGTAAATCTCCCCCGGCAGGTGCGGATAACGGGCCCATTCTATTTTTAGGATCCCAACAGGAACCGGAATTCAATGACTCCGTTGCGTCCACTAAAAGATTTTTAAATTCGGAATCATTAAATACCTCTTTCTCAAGAATGAGTAGGGAGATGGCCGAGTTTTTTTGTCCGCAGTCTCCAAAGGCTGATTCGATAATATTACGAATAGCCTGGGATTTATCCGACACGGCGGTAACAATGATGCTATTCTTGCCGCTGGTCTGAGCGTAAAGATCTATGCGGGGATTCGCTTCCAAAAGGTTTCTGGCAGATTGCCTGTGTCCGTTTAAAATCACAAAATCAACATCGGGGTGGGTCGCCAGTTTCCGGCCAACTTCAGATCGATCGCCAGGAAGTAATTGCAAGGTGTTTTTTGATATTCCGGCCTTCCAAAAACATTGACACAACAACCAGGCAGGGGTAATCGCTCCTGTCGATGGTTTGAGTATCACCGTGTTGCCCGTTGCCAATGTTGCGGAAATGCCATCACAAGGAGAGGCAATGGGACTGGATTGTGGAGTAATGACAACTCCGACGCCCTTCCCCCTGGCGTCTAAATATCTAGGCTCTATGAAAGGCTTCACCGAATGTGGATAATACTCGACATAATCAATCGCCCGGGAAACCTCAATGTCAATTTCCTTAAAAATCCGACCGGTTGTGGCTGCTGTGGCTCCAATCAAATCAGCTCTCATCTTTCGGATGTTTAAGGCTACGTTTGAAAGGATTGCATGTCTTTCATTTAATGTTTTTTCCCTCCATTTATCAGGATCGGAACGGGCGATTTCTACGGCTCTGTCGACAAGATCCGGACCTGCCAGACATGCTTCGCTGACTACAACTTTCTCCGGATAAAGGGAGGGATCGCAGCAAGTCTTCTGTTTGCTGCATTGTTCAATGTCTCTTTCTCCAATAACAACAGGGGTTTTAATCGGAAAGTGGGGTTGAGGGCCTTGCCATTTATTTCTGATTTTCATGGCCCAGGTTCTGTTTGCAGCCAGGGACCAGTCAGTTAAGGGTTCATTATCAAATTTCCCCAGGTGGTATGTGCCCGTCCTTTCAGCTTTTATGTCGGAATTTCTGTCCTGTTTGAGGGAGGACTGTGCCGTAATCCCTGTTTTAATCCGACAAGATTCCAAAAACAGGTCTTGCAGGGCGTTCCAATCCCTTGAATCCGTGGTCAGACCGATGGCATGTCTCAAAAAGTTATCTTTGGCTGTGTTTTCATCCAGTCGTCTGATCAAATAACCGACTGAATTGATGAATTCCTTTTTGTTGGCAACAGGTACATATAGAACCAGGTTTTCCGTATCCTCTCTGATGGCAGCCTGCAAGTGGCTTGCAACTGAATAGTACATTTCTAAATCTGTATATCCTGCTGCACCACAGGTATCAGACATGAATCTCCCATATGCCAGATCAAAAATATTGTGGGAAGCGATTCCCAGCCGAACCGAGTGAAAATTTTGGTTAGATAACCCGAAATCGATCATTTTTTTAAAACTTCCATCCACTTCCAGTTTCGTCGGGTATGTAGCAGAAGGCCATCCGTTTAAAGCTGCTTTTATCTTTTCCATCCCTAAGTTAGCGCCTTTGACCAGTCGGATTTTGATGGGGTTTCCACCATCCTTTACTCTTTTGATTGCCCATTCTGTCAGCCGTTGCTGAACCGAAAGTGATTCCGGAAGATATGCCTGAAGAGCGATTCCGGCAGTTAAATGTTTAAATTCATCCTTGTCCAGGGTTCTTTGAAAGGCCTCGGCAGAAAGGTCAAACTCATGGCAGTTCTCGATATCAATATTAACAAACTTAGGCTTGCTAGTTCCTGTAGGATCAATGAAATGATTTGATTGCGCCGTACGATAAATTTCAGAAAGTTTTTGAACAACAATGTTTACCTGATGATCATGGGCAATCGGTTCGATTTGTGGACATAGAGTGCTAATGTTTAGCGAGATATGGGAGATAGCCGGATTTGTCAAATCGTCCAGGATAGCAGCCAGTCTCTTTTCTGCTTGATTTTGACCTAAAGTAGCAGAACGGAGTCGATTAATATCCAACTGGAATCGCTGATGACGCTTATGAGACAATAGTGCTGAAAGCTTATCTCTTTCTCCCGGTAAAATGGAATTTCCGCTGTCCTTTTTAATTCTTTCAATCACTATAGGTACGGCAATCCTGGGGAAATGCCTGCCAATGGCCAGGAACAGCCACATCAACAGGATGTCACCAATGGTGAAGAAATCGGGGAAGGAACTACGTTTTAAAAGGAAGGTAATCTGTTCAGCGATACGCTTGACGTCCTTGGATCGAAAACACTGGTCAATGAGCTTGGAAAAAAAAGCCTTGTCGAGCGGATGCAAAATCAGTTGACGTATTCGTTCCTGATTAATCCTCTCTTCTTTTGTGATCAGTTCATTGGCTCGGTTTTGCCATTTTGCGGCAAGGGCAGTGATGTTTTTTAAGTCACTTTCAGAAATAGTTTTGTCCATGGTCAATTCAATATTAAAGGACGATTAAGCCGAAATAACCGGAACATACAAAGGAATTTGTTACAGTCAAATAAAAACGGAATCTTTTCCAGTGCATAAATTTGTGTTAACATGAAAGACATATCGTTTGGAAACGAGCTTAACAAAGAGACCGGGTTTTATCAATTTTGTCGGGAGGCAATTTTTTTGAAATCAAATGATTTCGATAAGACGGTTAACTGATACGACAGAATAGGATGTTGATTTTATTTGGTTTTAACGATTAGGTGTATTGTTTTAAAAACTTATTAAAACAATACGTTATATCTGATTGTTCTCTTTTTAAATGATAAAAAAATTTCAAGTTTTATGCGTTTGGGCAAGGAGAATGCATGGAATAAAGTACCTTTTATCCAACAATTCGTAACAAACGGGGGTATCATGGAAACAAGACACAGACCTTTTTATTGCTACTTAAATAAAGGCGAACCGACAATAGTCGAAACAAAGCCGGAAAATTTTATGGATTTGCCATATCATTACAAAACCCATTGTCCGAATATCGAAGTTGCTAAAATGGCCTACCAGACAAATTTAAAAATCATGCAATGGCGAACAGCGGAGAACTAGTTTATGATCTTTGCCATTGTTTTCAAAAGCCTGTTTCTGACTTCGAATCCTAATAAATTGCTACACACGAAAAGTATTTCGACGAGACAGAATTGTATCGTAAATATGGCCTGTGTATCAGACAGCAGGTAAAGGATCCACAAGCGCTTTGGCTTTAAACCCCCATAGAGACTAAGCGTATCTCTTCCCTTCTAACCTCTTCAAAAGACTAATCAATCCCGATACGTTTCATCTATCCTTTGGAAAAAATTGTTGAACGATCTGATGTCGTGCTGTTTGAATTCCGGATTGAATAACTTAAGGTGTGCAGTAAAAGTCAAGTACTGGATACTAGCCTATTTTTATTGAAATCGATTGTGCATTTGCCTGATCTATTGTTCAAAAAAAGAAGCGATAGGAAACCAGAAAGTAGGCGATACTGAAGCTGATCAACCCAATAGTCGGAATCATCAAATGGTTGTAAACGGATGAAATCTTGGTCTCAAAGTATTGATTGGAAAGAATATAGCAAAGGTGTAGCGGGGAAAGTAATACGCCCGCAAACCCGGAAACCATGATCAGCATGGCATAGGGATACATAAATGCAGATTCTCCGTAAGACTGGATTAAAGGAATCAGGATTGGAACAGACACCCCTACAAACGCAAGAGTATAGCCTGATATGATACCAATCAGAAAGGGCAGGAACATCGCAATGAACAGCAGTGGAACGTTGAATTCGATCAACTCCTTGCTTATCTCTTCCGCGGCGTGGCTGTGTTCCAGCAATCCTTTAAAAACAAGTATGGTGGCCACCAGATAAATCATTTTTAAAATCTCAAAACTGCTCAACAACTTGAGAATCCGTTTCCAGTCGAATTGATTGCTGATCCAAACCCAGATAATCCCGAGACAAAGCGATATGTGCAATCCCAGTTCCTTTGCAATGGAGAGTTGAGGGAGCATATAGGATAGAACCACTCCAAGAATCAACCCCGGAACAATTACCAGTAAAATAGGGGTTAGTTCGATGAAAAAAGGGTAAATAGATTGATGTCTGGCAGTTTCTCTGTTCGAATGATTCCAATCGGAACCTTTTTGCAACGGCCAGTATCCTAAAAGAACAGCAACCAGGGTAATGGGAAGGGTAAATAAGACAAAATTGACAATGTTAATTTTGGCAAGAATGGTAACCAGAAGAATGCCGGGATACAATGGCCAGCAATATTCCCAGATATGACGAAACCAGTAGTTGATATAACTGAGTTTTGATTTGGAAAGCTTGATTCCTGTTCCCAGGTCTTTTACCATGGGTGCTGAAAATATGGCACCTCCGGGCATGGGAAGAAGTCCAATCAGGGCCGGGAAGACAACGATGTTGATGCGAGGATTTTTGATTAACCCTCTGAAACTATGCAATAAACGTTGCATTTGCCCCGCTTTCTCCAAGCTGTTGCTGAGTATCAAAATCAGTGAAACAATGATGGCAAGAGAGAGAGTTTGGGGGTCGATAATAGATTGGTACATGGTTTTTGCCATGGGTATGAAACCCAAACCAAAAAACAGACCCAACACCACACTTCCCAGCAGGAATGCGTTTCCCAGGGCCATTTTTCTGCGGATGGCAATTAAAATGATACAAAATACAAGCAAAACCCTGGCAAAAGCGGGTAGGTCCATGGGAAACCACATAAACAACACTCCGGTTAAGGCTTAAAACAACAATGAATTAAATCCAGTGTAGCTTTTTTTAATGAGTGAAACCCGGTAAAGAAAAATAGAAGCTGAGCATCATCATAGTTGCCTGATATTGCTCATTCAATTTCTTGTCCATCTGGGTCGATTGATCGATGGTATTGCCATGAACAAAGTTATTATTACCGCAGCCCTGGTCGGTTCAACCTCAACCAAGGCGAACAATCCGAATATTCCCATTTCTCCGAAGGAAATCATTCAAGCCTCGTTGGAAGCCCATGATGCAGGCGCCTCCGTTGTGCATATTCACGTTCGTGATCCGAAAACGGGTATTCACAGCAATGAATTGTCACTTTTTGAGGAAGTGTGCGAGGGCATTCGCTCAAGATCTCCCCTGGTTATTAATCTGACTACCAGTTACGGTGCGACCTTGATTATGGATGATAATGGCAGGGTAAACGATAAAATGAGCATCTTGTTAAGTCCGGAAAAAAGAATAGAACATGTCTTAACGCTTAAGCCGGAGCTTTGTTCTCTTGATATTGCCAGCCTGAATTTTGGTCCGAGAATCTTTGCCAATTACACTTCCGTTGTGGATCAGATGGCTTTGTTGTTAAAAAATACCCAAACAAAACCTGAAATTGAACTATTCGATTTAGGTCACGTTGAAGCAGCAAAAAAAATGATCCAAAAAAAACTGATAACGGGACAACCACACTTCCAATTGTGTATGGGAACAAACGGAGGTATGGCGGCAACTCCGGAAATCGCCTGCCATATTGTCAAGCAACTTCCAAAACCTTGTACCTGGTCCATGTTTGGCATTGGAAAAGCGCAATTTCCCATGGTTGCCATGAGCGTATTGTTAGGCGGCCATGTAAGAGTGGGGCTGGAAGATAATCTTTATGTAAAAAAGGGCATCAAGGCGAAAAGCAGTGCGGAACTGGTTGCTAAAGCTACCAGGATTATCGAAAATCTGGACTTTCAGGTAGCAGATGTGGAAGAGTCTCTTGAAATTCTTAACATCCGGCGATGATATATGGTGCGTATTCGGTGATTTACTTGCTGAAAAAAAATCATACGACTCACATTTGAAATAGCAGAACAATTGATCCGGGTTGTGTGCCGGACGAGTTTGACAAAATCGATGTCATTCCATTAAAAGAACCAGGGAAAAAGGTAGACAACTCAGTGGGCTAATAGGGTTGTTCCTGCTTTACATGTATTACAAAGTTACCTTGAAGGAAATCGAGGAACCATTAAAAAAGGAGAATAAATGGATATTAACGATATCAAAACCGTAACCGTAATTGGTGCAGGCGACATGGGGCATGGAATCGCTGAAGTCGCGTTAATTGCTGGTTTTCAGGTAAATCTTCAGGATATCAAACAGGAATTCGTTGATAAGGGAATACAACGAATTTATCAAAGTCTTGAGAAACTGGTGGCCAAAGGCAAGGTCGAACAAGCACTGTTTGACCGGATTAAAACCGACTTGCTCAGGCCATTTGTCAGCCTGGAGGATTCAGTGACAAATGCGGATCTTGTGATTGAAGCAATTCCGGAAGTTATGGATCTAAAGAAAGCCACTTTTGAGAAGATTGATAAATCAGCACCAGCCCATACCATCATTGCGTCCAACACATCCACTATGAAGATCACCGAGATTGCAGCAGCAACCTCACGACCGGATAAGATACTGGGGCTTCATTATTTCAACCCGGCAATTCTCATGAAGCTGGTAGAGGTGATTCGTGCCGAGGGCACATCGGATGAAACCATGCAGATCGGTTATGATTTTGTGCTCAAAAACAACAAAGTGGCTGTGCGAGTGGAAAAAGACATACCGGGATTTATCGTAAACAGAGCCCAGGCTCCCGCAGGAGTTTTGCTGAACTGCTACCTGGATAACAACGTGGCGGAACCGGAAGAGATCGATGCTACCATGCGAACTCTGGGAATGCCCATGGGACCTTACGAACTGATGGATTATACGGGACTGGACATAAACTTTCATGCCGCAGCGTATTTCGCAGAAGCGATTCACCCGGATTTTGCCTGCGGCCCTACGATTGAGGCTAAAGTCAAGGCCGGTGAACTGGGGAAAAAGACCGGCAAAGGATTGTTTGACTGGTCATCCGGCAGACCGGAGATTGATACCGGCAAGGCGACTGATAAATTTGATCCCATGGACATTATGGCAGTGAATATTAATGAAGCCACTAAGATCGTCGAGCAGGGAGCCTGCAAGTTGGAAGATATCGATGTAGCTATCATCAATGCCACAGGCAATAAGTTGGGTCTGATCGCCGTTGCCAAAGGCATTGAGCCTCAAGACCTGGTAAACCGATTGGAAAAACTGGCGTCGACTTATAACAAGGAGATTTTCAAACCATCTGACATGATTAAAAATGGTTCCTATCGATAATATCATAGCTCTTGCCAAGGATCTTTTCTGGGTTAAAGCTCCCGGAAAAGGCAAATATCCTTATTGTAACGGCTTTTTGATAACCGGTAGCCAGAATCTCCTAATTGATGCCGGAATAGGAGAGGAGATGATCAAGGATGCCAACCAGGCTTTTGATGATTACCTGGCAATATTCGAACAAAGAAAGCAGCAAATTCTTGACTTGTTTGACGGTCCGAAGTCATTTGCAGACCTTGTGGCGGCGTCTCCTTTTTATCGCAATAAAATGCCCGATAAAAACCTGCAGTTTGTTTTTGAGGGCAGGATGATTCAAAAGAATCTTGATCTATTGTCTGCAGAGGGCAGGATAAAGAGTGAGGGAGGTGTTTACGATAGAACTGATGGAATCTAATCGATAATTTTTGCCTGACAACCAAATCACAATTCGCCAACATCGGGCAAACTGCAACAAACGGTTATTTTACCCACCTAAAATATACTTTTCCAGAATTTCAAATACATTTTTGCGATTGATCGGTTTTGATACGTAATCGTCCATGCCTGCCTCCAGGCAGGCTTCTCGATCACCTTTCATGGCATTGGCTGTCATGGCAATGATCGGAATATGTGCTTTGATATCCCTGCTGCCATACCTGGTAAGATTACCTGGATTATTCATATCTTTTCCCTCTATTCTCCGGATCTCTCGAGTTGCCTCATATCCGTTCATTTCCGGCATCTGAACATCCATAAAAATCAGATCAAACTTTCCTTCGGCAGTTCTGAATGTTTCCACTGCTTCCAGACCATTGTTCGCAATTTCAACCAGGTATCCCGCCTTTATCAGCATGAGATTTGTCAGTTTCTGATTTACCTTGTTGTCTTCGACCAGTAATATCCTGGCGGATCGTTTAATGGATTCCATCACAGAATATTGAGTCTGGATTTTTCTTGCCAAAGGAGATACCAGTTGTCCGTCATTTTCAGATTCACCCAGCATGCTTTCCAACATTCGATACAGTTTTTGTTTAAAAACAGGTTTGGTGAGAAAACCATTAAAACCGTGTTTTAAGCATCTTTGTGCATCCCGATCGATAGCAGAGGAAATAGCCATCAAGGGGATACCGGCGACGGCTCCCCGGGAATTTCGAATACTGGTCGCTACATCATAGCCACTTGTTCCCGGCATTTGTATATCGCTGATACACAAATCAAAGGGAAAACCGGATTCACAAGCCTTTTCCAGAATCTCTACCGCGTCCGTTCCTCCATTTAACATGGTTATTTCCAGACCAATCGAAGTTAACAAATGTTCCATTAATTTTAAATTAGTTGCATTGTCATCGATGACAAGAACTCTTTTTCCTTTGAGAGAGATGGGGTTGAATCGTTTTTTCTCGTTGTTATCAGGCTTTTTAAAGGCAGTCGTTAAATGGAATATACTGCCGGGAATTGGCGATCCGTCTTCGAGGTCAACCGGACTTTCAGCCCAGACATCTCCTCCCATTTTTTTGGCAATTTTTTTGCAGATGGATAAACCAAGGCCCGTACCCCCGAATTTGCGGGTTACAGAACCATCTACCTGTTGAAAAGGTTCAAAAATGGATGACAGTTTATCCTCCGGAATACCAATTCCGGTATCCCTGACCGTGGTATGGATAAAAATCGATTCATCCGTTTCTTGGTCCAATTTCAATTTGATTTCGACTTCTCCTGATTCGGTGAATTTAGTGGCATTACCCAATAGATTGGTGAGTAATTGTCTGAATCTTAACGGATCTCCTTTGACCAGCGAAGGTACCTGATCCTCAATAGAACAAAGCAGTTCAACAGGTTTGTCTTCGATTTTAGGATTCACGATATTGCAGACCTCAAACACTGCAATTTCCGGATCAAAATCGATGTTTTCGAGATCCAGTTCTCCCGATTCGACTTTTGAGAAATCGAGCACATCATTAATAATAGAAAGCAGGGATTCGCTGCTGCTTTTTATAGTCCTGGTAAAATCCTCCTGTTCTGCATCCAGATTGCTTTCCAGCAGCATATTGGTAAAACCTATGACACCATTCATCGGTGTGCGCAGTTCGTGGCTCATTGTTGCCAGAAAGGAACTTTTTGCAATGTTGGCCGCTTCGGCATCCAGGGCAAGTCTTTTTGTTTTTTCTATCGATTCGGTTAATTCCCGGTTCACATCCTTTAACTGTTCTTCCGCTCTTACACGATTGGCAATCTCTTCTTTAGCCATTTTCACCGAGGCAAGGGCCCTGCGATGCAACTTTTCAGCAATGGGGGCCATCATCAGCATATAACTGTTAAAAACAAAAATGATCAGGAATTTAACAAAAGCCAGGGCAAGATTGAAATCAGCTCCCTTTGTGAACCAAAGAAACAACATGAGCCCGGCATAATTCAAAAGAGTGAAAACACCGAACAATAGGACACGCTTGAATTTGGTCAGAATCTGGTCTGCCACGCGAGCGATATAGACGAAAAAGAGCCAACTCTCACTGCCCCCTGACAAATAGACAATATAGGAATAGGTAAATACATCCAAAAGAAGGAAAACCGTTCCCAAATCGAAGTCGGTTGGTTTTTGATAATGTTTGATCAGGATCCACCAGGTGATCAGGGAATAGGATGTTATGAAAATGAAGTAGGTGATTACGGGCGTCCAGCTGAAATAGTCAAACACCAGGTAATTGTGGATTGCCAATAACACCGTCAACATCAAATTTCCACCAAAACGGGCGCGGGGTACTTCTATGGCATTGAATCTATACAGGCGGTCCTGTTTTTCCCTGGCATGGGCCCTTTCATCCGAAGATGCAAATTTGTCAAATTTCTTTTGCGGATTGAATATCATCGATCAATTGGTGATGTTTTTTCCTTGGTTATCACAAAGCCTCTTTAAAACGAGCTCTAAAGTTCATTGGGTAGTTAAAAAGGATAGGAATGACACAGCGCAGACAATCGAAAACTACAACTATTATCCCACCTTTTCATGCATCAGTCCAGTTCTCTCTCATTTTCGCGGTTTCTATGAGTCAGATTTGTATGTCAGCATATTTTGATATAATCTTTGGTTGCTTGTGTTATTAATAACCATTTCATTGCATATGGCCGGTGTTTATTGAAGAATTCGTCGTTATGGCTATCTTTTTTGCATTCAATCAGCTATAGATTGCGAAGATTATCGAAAAACGATCTAAAATTAGGATGTGGCAATTTGTCCTGATTGTATCCAAGTACCTTTAATCATTGATAAAACAAGTGATTTTGATACTTGGTTAACGTAAATCAAACATTTGTCGATGTGTTTGAAAACAGTCAGATGTCTATCCTTGAAGCAAAATAAAGGGGAAACATGCTACAAACCATAAGAAGCAAAATTGTATTTGGAATCCTGGCTTTGATCATCTTGATTCAAGTCATTTCTGCCAGCTTACAAGCGACGCAGATTCGGTCCATATTTAAAAATGAATTTATTCTTGCAGCACAAGACCTTTCCCAATCTCCCTTTCTTGATTTGAAAGATCGGGTGAATACCCGTTTTGTTGATGAAGATGAAGATTCCGATTTAGATATTGGAGAATCGATCGATCTGTTTATCCAAATGATTCAATACCAGAAATTTGACTCAATTCTGGCTTCCAAGGATGATTTGAATTCGCTTATGTTCATAAACAATAATAATAGCGTGATTGTGAGAAGTGAGCGTGGAGAAAAAGAGTTTTCCCATAAAAATGCAGCAAGGGATGAGAATCTGACTTTTGATGCTATCTTACAACCGCTGGTGGAGGGAAGAAAGCTTGATTCTCTTGACCATGGTGGAGAAATATCAATTTTTGTCCCTTTTGAGTATAAAGAGAAGTATTTTGGAGGTATGGTGCTGACCTATGATAACAAAGGATTGTTAGCGGCCCAAAACCAGATCATTATTACGACGGTTATTATTTCCCTGGTGTTTATCCTGTTCTCAGTTGCTTTGGTTATGATTTTTGTCAGACAGATCTTAACGCAACCAATTCACCAGCTGGTAAAATTGATGCATAAACTGGCAGAAGGTAAATTTGATGAAAAGTTTACTATCAAGAAAAAGGATGAAATTAGTGAGATGGGTGCTTCCGTTAACGAACTGATTGACAGTTTGCGCTCTGTTTTTCTGAGCATCAGTGAGGTTATGGGGGGTGTTGAACAGGGAGATCTTTCCAAACAAATTGTGATTGAGCTA
This sequence comes from SAR324 cluster bacterium, assembly GCA_028282825.1. Taxonomy (GTDB): domain Bacteria; phylum SAR324; class SAR324; order XYD2-FULL-50-16; family XYD2-FULL-50-16; genus JAHJTV01. The sequence continues at coordinate 35,369 of JANQGZ010000090.1, read as the reverse complement.
AAAGGAGAGCTGGATAATATTAAAAGCAGAATCAACCGTTCTATTTTCATGCTTAGTTCCACCATAGAAACGGTAAAAGAAACCAGTCTCTCGGTTGAAGTCAGCGCCAAGGAGCTTTCAAATTCGGCTGAGTTGTTATCCAACAGTGCCGGAAAACAAGCCGCAACCCTGGAAGAGATCTCTTCATCCATTGCGGAGATAGAAAATCATTCAAAACAAAATACTGAGTTTTCCCAAGAAGCCAAGCAGATTTCAAGTGCCACCCTGGAAATGGTTAATCGCGGTAACAGGCAAATGGAGGAGATGCAACAATCCATGAGCCAGATTAACACGACTAGTCTTGACGTTACAAAAATCATCAAAGTAATTGATGAAATAGCCTTCCAGACCAACCTGCTGGCGCTGAATGCCGCAGTCGAAGCGGCCAGGGCTGGTAAGTATGGGAAAGGATTTGCTGTTGTCGCAGAGGAGGTCAGAAATCTAGCGGCTCGCAGTGCTGAAGCCGCTAAAAATACCTCTTCCCTGATTGAATCTTCAATGAAAGAAGTAGAGTTAGGTGTTGAACGGGCTGGTCAAACCGCCGATATACTCAAGGAAATTGTCGTCGAAGTGGAAAAATCAAATGATCTTGTTTCACGAATTGCCGGGGCCTCACAGGAACAAAGCGCGGGGATTTCCGAAATCTTCAAAGGTATCTCACAGGTGAATGATTCGGTACAGCAGAATTCTGCTATCTCCGAACAGACAGCCTCTTCTTCTGATGTGCTGTTGAATCAATCCAACAACCTCCAACAGGAAATTGAAAAGTTCGTGCTTTTTGGTTCAAGCGTAGAAATCGTTCCCGAACCAGACGTCGAAGAACCCAAGGCACTTCCTGAAAGTACATTTATTGAGACTTAGGCGCAAAAAAATGGCAGAACCTTCCATGTCTGCCATTAACAATTAATTCATATCCACATTCCCCAGAATTGAAAGGATTTATACTCTTTTGATACCAAAAATAAATTTCAGTTTTTGCGAGACTTAGGGAAGGAACAGTGAAAAATTGTACCTCCGCGAGGATTGTTTTCAGCCCATATTTGACCATGATGCGATTTTATAATTTGTTTAGATATTGCTAATCCCAATCCGGTTCCTTCTCCACTACTCTTAGTTCTGCTGCTTTGTTTAAATTTGTCGAAGACTGTAATTAGCTCATTTTCGGGTATACCTATTCCCTCGTCTTCAACAGATATTTGAAAGTCAAAATCATTATCCAATAAACTTACCTTTACTTGCCCACCTTCATCAGAGAATTTGATGGCATTTGAAATCAGATTTCTAACAACTTGCCCCATTTTATTGCCATCTATTTCTGCCTTATCACTGAAAGCCGGCTTATCATAGATAATACCCAAACCTTTCTCTGATGAAAGAGGGTGCAATTCCTTTATTATTGTAATAATTAGTTCGCTCACACTGACATAGTTGTAATCAATACTAATCCTACCAGCCTCTAATTTTGACAGATCCAAGAGATCATTTAACAGTAGCAGCAGTCGTTCACCACTCTTCTTTATCTCTTCATAATATTCGATCATTTTTTCGACATTTTTAGACCTTGCTTTAAAAATTCCAAGCTTAGCAAAGCCCAGAATACCATGCATTGGTGTTCTTAATTCATGGCTGATATCTGCTAAAAAATCGGTTTTTGCCTGGTTTGCGGCATCCGACTTTTCTTTCGCAGATTTTAATTCCTCCAGATGTTTCTTTTGTGAAATGTCGGTGATTATTCCTTCCAAATATACAGTTTTATTGTCTTCATTTTTAGCCAAGCGAACATTTTCTGAAACGTCAATAATACTGCCGTTACACTTCAATGCTTGGTATTCAAAATTCTCTGCAAATCCTTTCTCGTTAAGCAGTTCAATTCTTTCATTTTTCCTTTCTTTATCAACATACAAATTATCGGAAAGTAGGTTGAACCTTTCCTTTAGCTCTTGAAGGGAACTATACCCAAATATCTTAATAAAAGCCGGATTTGCCTCAAGTATTTCGCCGTTGACTGTGGATTGGAAAATACCTTCTTTAGCTTTTTCGAATATGCCTCTGTATTTTTCCTCTGATTCTTTTAAATCTTCATATAACCTTGCGTTTTCAATGGAAATTGCCATATAGGATGACAGATGTTGAAGTATTTCAACGCGATTATTTGTAAAAGCACCTTTTGCCAAATTATTTTCCAAATACACAATACCCAAGGTTTTATTTTGACTGAGAATGGGTGAACATAGAACAGATTTCACTTCTCGCCGAGCCAAATTCTGGTCTTTTACAAATTTCCCATCCTGAGTGGCGTTATCAAGCACGACAGTTTCAGATGTTCTGGTAACGTAATGAACAATGTCCAACGGAAGAGTTTGTGAAACTACAGGATCTTTGAGGGAAACTGATTCAAGTACCGTAGCATTTCTGTCCCTCGCTTCTTTCATAGCTTCAACGAGATATTGGTTATCGTTTTCAATTAATAGCCATCCACGTTCAGCTCCTGTGTTTTCAATTAAAATAGACATCATTTTCTTCAATAACGATGGCAGTAAAATCTCGCTTGACATAGCTTGAGAAGCTTTTATTACTGACTTCAGGTCTAATGACGAATCAGAATCTGTGGAACTCGAAACTTGAGAGATTTCGACGATGTCTCTTTTTTCTGTTACAGCATCGATCGCCTTACTTTCATTGGATAATAGATCCGGGTACTTTCTTCTGAGCTGTTTGAGTTTGGCGAACGATCCCCATTGCTGATAGGCCAGGAAAGCTTTTGTTAGGTAAAGTTTAGCAAAATGGGTTTTGCCTTTTTTCAGCCAGAATTTTGCTGCAAGTTCATTGCTTAAAGCTTCTTCTTGAACAAAACCATTTTGCTTAGACAAATCGATAGCCTTGTCAAATGATTCTGCCGCGTCACTATCTTGACCTAATATCCGTTGTAGCTCCGCTTGAACCAGTGTCCATTTGTTTAAAAAATTCATTGGCGCATATGATGCCCATTTCTTAAGCTTTGCCTGATTGGTCTTTACTTTTTTAACTAACTTTTTCTTTTGCACTTTTGAGTTCGAAACATCGCATTGGACCAATCTTGATAAAGATCCATATAAATACGCAAGGGAGAGAGTTGGAGAGGGAAATGAATCAGAATATAAATCTATTTTATCAGCCGTAGCGGATGCAGTAGCGAAATCTTCAAATATGTAGCAAAGGAAATTTTTTTGAATGTAATAGGTCAATAAAGAAACGTGATCATTTTTACCGATAAGGTCAGGTAGAGAGAGGTTTTCACTGAATTCTTCACCCTCGATTGCATCTGGTTTTTTTGAATATCCCAGCAAGTTTAAAACAGATTGATGGTGAATTTTTATAAATTGCAAAATTGTTGTCTGCTTGAACTTACTTACAGTGTTTCCATATGTCTCCATTTCATTTTTTAAAGATACTAAAGGCATTCCGACTAAAAACTGGTGAAATAGATACATATGGATTGAATGGGAGGCATATTCTATATCACCGCTTTCAAGGGAGTAATCTACCGCGTTGACAAGAGAATCTAAGGTATCTTCAAAATGGATTTTTCGAGGTTGTATTGCCCAACTGACGACACAATTGACTTTTCCTCTGTAGTTTTTATTTTTAAATCGATCTATTAATGCAAGGGCTAGTTCTCCAAACGAAATTCCATCTTTATAATTCCCAAGCCCACTGCAAAGAAGCATTCCATATCCACTAAAGAAAAAGGGAGTTTCCCTGGAGATTCCATGTCTAAGAAACATTCTTATGCCCTTAATTAATCCAAAACAAAGCAATAGTGGATGAGAAATTTGCAGGGAACTGGCTATCGATCCGAAAATCCTACTGGCAGCTACCAAATTTGGTTCATGAGTCTCTTTGAAGGTCTCTGCAAGTCCATGTATTTCTTTGCTTTTTACTGCTTTTAGCTTTCTTTTAAGATTAAACTTTAGCCTTAATAGTTCAAATATAATTAAAGGGAATAAAAAGACAGAATTTGGATTTTTGGGCAGCCAATACCCTAATAGGTTTAATATATTTAGCCCCTGCTTGATTGCTTTTTGAGGTTCTCCTTTCCCATATGAACTTTGAATTAATATTTCGTGTACTTTTACTCTGTCCATCAGATCGGAAATATTCTCTAATGCAATTCGTGTAAGTTCATTTACTTGTGTAAAATTTCCACATAGATAAGCAGCTTCAGCTCCCTCGGTAAAAAGCTGCAAAGCCAGCTCATAGTCGTTTTGCCAACATTGATCGTCTAAAAGACTTATGCCAATGGTCAGAAATTCTAGTGCTTGAGAGTATGCTGCTGATTTTTTTGCTTTTTTCCCAGCAATTAAGTTAAATTTGGCGATCTCGGTCTTTTCAACAGAATCGGTTATGATCGAAAGGCATTTATTTGTTTGATTTACTATGTCAAATATTTTTTCTTCCTTGTTTGTTTCAGAAAGTAAATCGATAATTAGTTTTGAAAATTGATGATGTATATTCTTTCTCTCAACAACAGGAATAAGTGAGTAGGCAGCTTGTTGAATTCTATCATGCATAAATTTAAATTCTGCACTTATATCACTATCTCTACCAGCTAATTTGTATGGTTCCCCAATCGAATAAATCAAGCCGGGAGTGGTAACCATTATTTTTTTCAGAGCAGTAACAGTTTCGAGAGCAGGTAATTCAAGAAAACAGCTTAGAAGTTCTAAGGAAAAACGATTTCCGATACACGCAGCTACTTTTAAAACCTGTTGTGATTTGGGATCAAGCCGCTTCAGTTTTTGAGCCATCAGATCGACTATGTTTTCAGAAACGTTTGCCTTATTTACTTTTTCTAAAGACCATTGCCAAAAACCTTTTTGCCTATTGAACTCAATTGCTTGGTATTCATAGAGGGATTTTAGCAGTTCAACAATAAAAAAAGGATTGCCGTCGGTTTTAGCAACAACAAGCTCTGATAATGATTTGGTTGAGAATTCATCCTGACCTAGTGTTTCTGCTATAAATCTGTTTGCTACCTTAACATCGAGAGGAGAAACGTTGATTAAAGTAATTTTTACTCCATTATCCAGGAGTTTTTTTTGGGTGGTGATCAACGGATGAGAGCTTTCTACTTCATTTTCCCTATAAGCTCCGATTAGGAGGAAATTGGACTCTCTATTTGTAATTAAATATTCAAGGAGTTTTAAACTAGCTAAGTCTGCCCATTGCAAATCATCAAGAAATACTACAACAGGATTTTCAGTGCTGATAAAAACTTCGATGAAGCTTTGAAAAACGATGTTAAATCTATTTTGAGCATCCAGTGGTGGTAAGTTGGGAACTCTTTCTTGAGGTCCTATAATTAGCTCAAGTTCAGGGATGACATCGATAATTATTTGAGCATTGTTTCCAAGCGTTGAGCTAAGTTTATTTTTCCAAACGGAAAGCTGATTTTCACTTTCCATGAGTAGTTGTTTAATGAAATCTGTAAAAGCTTCAACGATTGCCAAGTAAGGTTTCTGTTTTTGATATTGTTCAAATTTACCTGATATAAAATAACCGTGGAATTTTGTAACTGGTTTATAAATTTCTTGGACTAAAGTTGTCTTTCCGACTCCGGAAAATCCATTTACAAGGACTAATTCAGACGTTGACTTATTTTTTCCGGATTTTTGGTTAATCCGGTGAAATGCGGATAACAGAGTGTCTATCTCTTTTTCTCTGCCATAAAGTTTTTGAGGGATTTGAAATTTCTCAGAAATATCAGAAGTACCTAATACAAAATTAGATTCTTGTAATTCTCCTTCTGAAATTTTCGAACACTGCTTTAGATCCTCTGCTATTCCAACTGTACTTTGATATCTTCCTTCAGCGTTTTTTGATATCAATTTCATTACTACGTGAGACAGACCTATTGGTATATCTGAATTGATTTCATGAGGAAGGATTGCCCGCTGGGCCAAATGACAATGAATTAATTCAATTGTATCCGATGCTTTGAAAGGAAGTTCATTGGTTAGCATTTGATATAGGCTTATCCCAAAAGAATAAAAATCAGTACGATAGTCAAGATTTTGATTCATTCTGCCGGTTTGCTCAGGGGAGATATAACTTAAAGATCCTTCTGAAAGCAACGGGTTAATTAAAGTTGGTGTTTCCTTTGGTAGAACGGAAGAAATACCAAAATCAATCAATTTAATTTGGTTTGAATTTTCATTTATGAGGATGTTGGAGGGATTAATATCCTTATGAATAATACCAGCTTCATGAATTCCTTCAATAATTTTAATAATTTTTATTGCTAATTGTAGAGAGTCTTTAATACTTTTATGGTTTTTAAAATAATGGTCCTTTAATGATATTCCTCCGAAATCTTCCAAAACAATGATCGGAGTCTTGCTATATGTTTCAAAACTATAAGCATTTATTACATTCGGATTATCTTTTAACAACTTCAAGATTTCAAATTCCTGTCTATATCTGGCAATTTCATCAGCATTGTGAAGGTGATCTTTTAATGCTTTAAGAATCACGGGTTTATTTTCTGCTTCAAAAACACCTTTAAAAATTAGTGAATTGTTGCTTTCGAAAATATTATCTTTGATTTGATAGCCAGGTAGAGTAATCATAATTTAGAATATTAATCCGTTGGTATTATTAAGTTGTTATTTGTTTTTTGAGAGCTACAGGCCAAGTCTGCGTATTAAACTTAAATCATATCTAAATTTGTTTGCTGCTGATTGCAGCATGATTTTAGCCGCTATTCAAATATTTGGCTATCAAGAGCAAGTAAAAAAGTCACTGGAAATATATGTTTGAGATCTACTACTCGGAAAAAACAAGGGCTAGGGCTGCGGTTAAAAGTGAAATGAAATTATTATATAGTTGAGAGGCAAGTCGTAATCAATTGCATGTGAATGCCTCTTGGATTTTAGTATCAAAATGAAATGAAACTTCAATCGGACTTGTAACAATTAGGCAGGATCTCATATTTATGGGAACGAGTTACATTCCGGTCAGAAGTTTAACGATTGGTTTGCGGGCGTAGGGAAACAGCCAGGTTAGGAAGAGGAAAGGTTTCATTTTGTAGGCCCAGTGAACCTTTTTTTTGCGCGTAGTTTTCCAAATGAGTTGAGCTACCTGATCCGGGGTGATTTTTATGCCCAGCTTCTCTACGCTGCCCGCTTTTCGTTCCTTATCCAGCAATGGGGTATTCACGTATGGAACCATCACATCACAAACGTGAATCCCAAAGCGTTCAAATTCAATATTGAGAGCCTCTGTAAGTCCTTTTAATCCGAATTTGGCGGCTGAATAGGCCGCAATCTCGGGAGTGCCATACAATGTGCAGGCTGAATTCATGGAAACCACACGGGAGTTTTCCGTATTCTTTAATAAAGGCAAAGCGGCCTCAATTCCCAGCATGACTCCCAACAGATTGACCTCAACGGTTTTTACCTGGTTCTCAATGCCGATCTCATCGAAAAACCCCATGTGTAATATGCCGGCGCAATTAAACAGCAGATCCATTTTACCCGAGGTATAAGAAGAAAACCTGTTAACGGCAGTTTTCAATTCTTCGAAACTGGTTACGTCTGCTTTACAAATACAACTATTCTCTTTACCTATCTCTTTTTGCAAGCTTTCCAATGCAGGTTCATCGATATCGGCCAAACCGACAAACCAGTTCTTTTCCGCAAAAAGCATGGCTGTTGCTCTGCCTATGCCCGAGGCTGCCCCTGTAATCAAAATTGACCTTTTCACGGCTTATCTTCCCTCCGCAAAAGACTCAAATGCCTGCTGACTGGAATATTCAAATTGAAAGCCGGTCTGATCGATAAATTTACGCGCGGTTGCGATCCACGGGAATCTAATCATTGCCAGACCGGCACTGGGGGTTTCAGTCAATACTTTTAAACGGAATTTCCAGGCGACTTCATTCAAGAGTTTCAACGCAGAATAAGGTAAAAACACCGGAACATTGCCCATCGCTGTAATCATATCGGGAAAGGACACAGCACCTTCCCCCGTAATGTTGAAAATGCCGGATATTTTTTTCTCCAGACACCATAAAACAGCCCTGGTCAGATCGTTTTCATGCACAAACTGAATGGCTGCATTTTCCTTGGGAAGAATAGCAATTTTCTTTTTGATATACCTGGAAACAGGATTGTCAGCCGTTGGACCAATCACAAAGCTGGTTCTTAAAATAGTTGTGTCAATGTTTTTATTGGCTGTGACAAAATCTTTAAAAAGGTTTTCAATCTCCCGTTTATTTTTGCTGTAGATGAAATCCTCATCACCCCGAAGCGGCTGGGTTTCATCCATGGGCACCGGGTTATCAGGATGAAAGCCATAGGCTGTCGTAGAGCTGGTATAGATCAAGTGGGACACCTTAGAGTCTTCACAAAGGGCCATGACATTTTTTGTCCCGTTGATGTTTATATCCTCCATTAGCTTTTTATTATGGAGTGGCGGGAGCACGTATGCTGTATGAATCACCGTGTCTATATCATGCCTGTTGAGCAGGTCGTTCAAAGGTTCCCGAATATCTCGACAATAAAAATGCAATTTGGGCTGCGGTTTGGGTGAAGGCTTAAGATCCAAGCCGATAATCTGCTCCACTCGTGTATTGTGTTGCAGGCTTTCAACTAGTTTTGAACCAATATACCCTGAACTACCCGTGATCAAGACAGTCTCCATCGGATTATACCTTTTCAAGAATGTAAACACACATGGCTGCTTCTTCAACACCAGTATTGCCACCACCGTTTTCTGCCAGACCCACCCTGGCATTTCCTAAATATGAAATAGAAAGCTCCGCTTTCACTTCCCGTAAATCTAAAATCTATAGAGCCTCTGGCTTTTGGCATTTAGCTATTAGCTTTCAGCTGTCAGCTTACAATGTGTAAACATTTCCTAAATATGAAATAGAAAGCTACGCTTTCACTTCCCGTAAATCTAAAATCTATAGAGCCTCTGGCTTTTGGCATTTAGCCATTAGCTTTTTTTGTGTAAGTTATTACAAAATTCGAAATAGAAAGCTATGCTTTCACAAAACAGAAATTCCCAAATCTAAAATCTAAATTCTAAAATGCTAAAGCAGGTGTGCCGCTGTCAGCATCAGCGAATCATTTGCCCCATCCTCTATCATTGCTGCCCTGGCATCACGAAAGAATTTTTCTATGGGATATTCCCGGCTGACGCCATTACCGCCAAAGATCTGCACGGCTTCACTGCAGACCTCAAACGCCGTGTTGGTGCAGAAAACCTTGGCCGCGATGGAATACTGTGTCTGTGGAGGGGTATTGTTCATATTGTAGATCAGGGCAGATCGGGAAAGCTGACGTGCTGCCTCGATCTTCATGAACATGTTAAACAATTTATGCTTAATAATTTGATGTTCAAAGAGCACTTTTCCTCCCTGAACCCGTTGCTTGGCATATTTCAAAGCTTCTTCGTAAGCTGCACGGGCAACACCCGTAAACATAGCTCCCATGGATGCATTGGCAGTTGCCAGGGTGATATCCAGCATCATCTCGTAACTTTCCTGGTCGACCAGCATGTACTCCCTGGGAATCCTTACTTTATCAAAATAGATTTCTCCCTGGTTCAACGCTCTCTGGCCCATTTTATTCAATGGCCTGCCTTTCTTTACGCCCGGTAAATCCAGCGGCACAATAGCAATACCGCCTCCTGCCATTCCCATGGAGGGATCTATTGTCAGATAAACCAGGCTGTGAGTGGCAATCGTCCCATTGGAAACCCAGGCAGATTTTTGACCTTCGATCACCCACTCATCCCCATCCAAAAAAGCGGTCGTTTGGCCGGTAATGTTAGGGTCCCTGAATTCGGGGGTCCCGGGGTTCAAAGTATCTGAGCCATGTTCCGGTTCTGTTATACCCCAGCAACCAATTACAGAAGCCTTTGTGTCACTGCAAAGCGGTGTGATGACCTCTTCCACCAGCTGATCTGTCGGCAACATGGATGCAAAAAAGGCGGGAAAGCAGGCTACCCCGAGTCCAATGGCAAAATCTACACTTCCCCAGGCCAGTTCTTCTAATACAATATGTAGTTCCAGCGGGTCGAGCCCTAAACCACCCCAGGTATCGGGAATAAAAACGGTGTGATACCCAAGTTCATAGCCTTTTTTCATGGTATCCCGGAACAAGGGATGCTTGATCACTGCTTCCGGGTCTTCAATTTTATCCAATTCAAGACTGGCAGGCCGAAGAACTTCCTTGGCAAATTTATGTGTTTCTTCTTTGATAGATAGTTGTTCTGCAGTCAGATCAAGGTTTAAATCGGTGTAAGTGGCCATGACTCTCTCCGTTTTTGGGTTGGTAGCAGAAAATGATTCCGGTTAAGCCTGATAGGTAAAAACATTTTCGTTATTTGGATCGAAAGCCTCCTTTAAGATTCTGTCCAAGGCTTTTTCCGAAATGGTTTTAGGGATTTCCGGAACCACTTGCAGGAAACCGGGAATAGAATTGGGTTCCAGGTTTTCCCTGCATTGATTGAATATATCTTGCGGATTGATGCGCTCTCCTTCAAACGCAGAGACGGCAGCTACCAGATCGCTCTCGCCTGGTGCTCCTTGTTTGATAGGTCGTTCCATTGTTCCTCCCTTTAATCAACAGACGGTATCCTGATTGATGGTTAATACAATGCAAATCCTGAAAGAATGCCTGGCCTTAAATGTCCAATCCGTTGGCTTTAGCTATATCCGGATAAGCCGCGTAAGCCGGCTTTAACATCGGAAGTAATTTTAGCACCTTGGGCATGGGACCTTTGGCTTTAATTTTACCCTTGGCCAGGGCGATAGGAAGCGAGATTTGCTGTAACCAAAAAAGATGGCAAGTGTCTCCACTCAGGGACATTTCAATCGTGGGCTTGATATCTGCTGCTCCGCAGATGACCTTTCCATCGCCTGTCAACCAGATTGTCCCGGAAGGATTGTCAATAGTAAATTTGATAGTGATTTTAGACTCTACAAACTTAGGACCTGTTTCAGGGTCCGCCAGCAAGGTTTCAAACAGGTTACCAAGCACGGTATACATCTTTTCGGTGTTCTCAAATACAGTCATTGTCTCTCCTTATTCATTAATGGGACGAACAAGATAGGGATGTAAAAGACCCTTGATGGCCTTTTGGAATGAATCAATGGCCCATTGCGATGAATGAGCCTCGTTATCAATAAACCATCGGGTGGCAATTCCGTTATAAACGGCACTGATCGTTCGGGCAGTGGCTTCGGAATCCAAGGGAGTAAGGATGTTTTTTGCGATTGCTTCTTCCAGTGCCGACTGCAGCAATTCAATCCAATTTTCTACCCAATTGTGATATAAGCGTTTGTATTCTTCACCTGACTCATGCGCAGCAATGGACATACAGTCGAACAGAATAGGATAGCCCGTTGTGCCATCGGGATCTGACTCATCATACAACCAGTCAAACGAAAGCAGCTTTTCAATAGGATCGGCAAATCGGGCCATGGTCTCCCGGCTTCGTTCAAAAATGCGTTTGAAAAACTCTTCAAAAGAAGCAATAAACAGCTCGGTTTTAGATTTGAAATAATGGGCCAGACCGCCTTTGGAAAGACCGGATGCCTTACAAATTTCATCCATGGTGACGTTGGCATAACCATGAATGGAAATAGCTAAAATGGTGGCCTCCATTATTTGAGTTTTTCGTAAAGCTTCCAGTTCAGGAATCGGTGGCATATTGAACCTGAGAATTAATGTAATTATTTAATTTTATTTATTAAATATTATGACCGACTGATCGGTTTGCATTCCGACCACTTAGTCGGTACCCTTGAGTAACAGATGAAAAATAAACTTGTCAACTTTCTTGCTAAATTCGCACAATACTTATTTGCTCTTGCGCTACCCGGTGGCCCTTCGTGTCTTCGTGGTGAAAACAGACAGGGCAATTATGCTGAACAGATACAAAAATCTTTTTTTTATATCCAACTGACTGGAATGACCTTAAGACTAAACATTAATCATTATGACTTTAAGAATTCGATTGGAACCTCCATTTGATTTTGAATTGACCCTTCGTTCACACGGTTGGATTTATTTAAAACCCTATCTCCTGGAAATCGATGAACCCGGGTACCAGCGATTTGACAGACTTTCAACCGGAAACCGGATTCAATACAAGGTGATCCAGCAAGCAGATGATCTGATCGAGATCCAACCCCGGGAAGCATTAACCAGCCCTGAGGAATTTGAAGTAATTTCCATGGTCAGGTATGCTCTCAGGCTTGATGAGAATCTTGGTGAATTTTATGAATTGTGCCTGAAATTGCGAAAGTTAAAATTTGTGGCAACCAGGGGACTGGGAAGATTGTTAAGGGGAAGCACTTTGTTTGAAGATCTGGTCAAAACACTGTGTACTACCAACACCACCTGGCAGCACACCATTGCTATGGTCTCAAACCTGGTTGAGCAAATTGGAGACGGGTGTTTTCCCAATGCCGGGGACATTCTTAAGTTTGGAAAAAAGAATCTTGAGAGTAAATTGAAACTGGGGTACCGCGCCCAGTATTTATGGGAGTTATGTGAACGATTAGAGGCAAAAGACATCGATCTTGATCCCGGGAAACTCAAAAAAATGCCCGGTCCGGAAGCGGCAACGATAATCAAATCGCTTAAAGGTTTTGGTGATTATGCCGTCAATCACGCTCTCTTGATGATCGGGCATTATGATGCTATTCCAATCGACAGCCTGGTCCGCCAGCATTGCAAAGATAAATTCAATATCAAAAGTGTTACCAAAAAACAGATCGACAAACGATACGCCAGGTGGGGTAAATGGCAGGCTTTGGCGTATCAATTTGAAAGAATAGGAGAGCGATTTAACCAGTGTTAATTCTGCAAAACTGCTTTTTAACTCAAAAACCCTGGCACCGAAGAGCAATTTCCCAAATATAAAATGTAAAATTTAAAATGTTGTCTATCTTCCTTTTTTGAATTGCGATAGATTTGGGGTTTGCTTCTATTTTTCACACTCCGATTTAATCTCCTCATCACACTTTTGGGCGAATGAAACACTTCAAGGAAATCATCCGTGTATCACTGCCGTTGGTGGCATCAACCGCTTCGTATACTGTTCTGACATTTACTGATCGCATGTTTCTCTCCTGGTATAGCGCTGAAGCAATCGCTGCTTCTGTTCCGGCCATGGTGTTAAGTTTTGCTTTCATCTGCTTTTTTATGGGAACCGGGCAATATGTAAACGTTCTCATAGCTCAATTTTACGGGGCATCGCAAAACGACAATGTTGCCAGATCTTTTTGGCAAGGCGTGTATTTTTCGATTTTTGCAGGATTGGTTTTATTGCTTTTTATTCCGCTTGGAAATTTAATTATCGATGTTTCCGGGCATAGTCCTGAAGTGATTGTTCAGGAAAAGCTGTACTTTGATGTGCTGATGTACGGAGCCGGACTAGTTGTGATGGTTAATGTACTGGCAGCTTATTATTCAGGCAGAGGCAGAACGAATATTGTTATGTATACTTCGTTTTTGGGGGCTGCCGTAAATATCTTTTTGAATTACATATTGATTTTCGGAAAATTCGGTTTACCGGAGATGGGAATCAAAGGCGCCGGCTTGGCAACAGTATTGGCAAATGCCTTTATTGTCTTGTTTTATGCAATCATCATATTTGGAGGAAAAGACCGTCGCAAGATACCAGTCGGTCGATACATTGGTTTCAACTGGCAGATTTTTAGTAAGTTGATAAGATTTGGAGCACCCAATGGGTTTCAGTTTTTCATCGATGTCAGCTCATTTACTGCCTTTATATTTTTGATCGGATTACATGGGGATGATATCCTGGCTGCCAGCAATATTGTCTTGTCGGTGAATATGTTGGCATTTATGCCCATTGTCGGCTTCGGACAGGCAACATCAATTTTGGTCGGTCAGTACATGGGAAGAAAGGATCAGGAATCGGTGGTCAGCATAACTTGGGATACAATCAAGGTAGCTGCTTTATACGGTGTAGCTGTCAGTTGTACTTTTATTGTTTTTCCGGAGTTTTACCTTCAGTTTTTTAAAAGCGATGATGCTGTGGCTTTTGCCAAAATTACTGAAGCAGCCATACCCTTTTTTATGGTGCTGCCGTCTTTTCTCATAGCTGACACCTTTGCCATTATTATTGGAAGTGCATTGGGTGGAGCTGGAGACACCAAGTTCAAGATGTGGTTTTCGATTTTTGGTGCCTGCGCTCTGTTTGTTCCCATACAATTCTTGATATTGAGAACATTCAACATATCAGCCATCTTCGGCTGGGTCTGGTTAAGCCTCTACTGGGCAATCGTAGGCTTCGTCTTCTGGCTCCGCTTTAAAAGAGGTATCTGGCGCAACATTGACATGGTCGGGCAGTAAAAAGGCTTTAGAATGAATCTGAATGAAGTGGGTTGGTGCATGGGAAAAGATGATTTTAGTCTTGACACGCAGGTCCGAATACGGCACGTTCCGATAACCGCCTTATGCTATCTTTTCAGGGAACAATTCCTCAATTTTCTTGATATTTGACCTAGCTACTGAAAAAGCCTCACCAGTTGTCATTTCAATGATCATGTTTCTAGACGTAAGTCTTTGAATTTTCCTGATCTTGCCTGTATTAATCAAAATGGATCTATTAATCTGCAAAAGATAATCCTCTCCAAAAAATTGAAAAACCGTCTTCAGAGGCTGATTTACAAATTCTGTTTCACTTTCTCCAAAATGCAGATTTACTTTCCTGCCCTTCGCTTCAACCCAGACTATTTGATTGCTGTTGGTTGAAATGAAGTATAGATCAAGAAGTAGTCGGTCGTTTTTAACCAGATGAATGATGTTTTCCCTGACGGCCGTCGCATGTCGTAGCAAATCGACAGAAAACTTGGGATTGGTTTTTTTTGAAGGAGAATGAGTTTCAACCGCTAGCAAATGGTTGTCAAATTCCCTTATTCGCAAATAGATAAAATTTCCAATTACTTCGCTGTTGGATTTTTCCCAAAGTTTATGCACGTTGGTGAATGCTGTCTTGTGGCCGCTGCATTTGATGATCGTCGTTCCATGGAAGAGTGCGACGTTTTTAATATTTTTATCCTCAAGTAATTTCTTGTAAGCAGCATCAATGAAGTGGTTGGTCCCCTGTATCTGCGAGTGAAGATTTGAAAACTTCTTGATCAGTCGGGATCTTTCAAAGTCTTCTTTTATACCAATGATTCTTTCAAAATTTCTTGTAGCTAGAGTCAGTGAAATATTCAAATGATTGTGGTTTGTTCCATCTTCAATTATATAGCCGTCAATTGGATAGTCCGAGATGTAGTTTTCAATTGACGCCGAAAGTTTGCCGCTAAACACGGCTAAGATTCGGGCATTTAGTTCTTTAAACTTGAAACGTATGTTATTGGTTATTTCAAGATCAATTTCAGGCTGTTCTGCTGATATAAACAAAAGAATTACAGCATATTGTACGTTCCTTATCAGGTGGCCCAGGTCTTTTTTTCCTGAGATGAAGGAAAAATCAAAGTCATTCTGTGAGAAGTCGGAAGCAGGGAACAATTGTTCAAACGAGGGATTGATCCGGCTTTGCTGATTGATGACAAGAATTTTTCGATGCATCGGCATTTTATTGTTTTTGAGAATAATCAATTTGATCGAAGCAGAAAATCTAAAAACATATAATTTCACCATAGTGAAATAAAATAAAATCAATAAGATTAAAGTGATAAGTCACAAATAGAGGATTATTTAATTACTGTCTATTCACTACAATCGTAAAAATTAGATTTTTTATGTATCTAGTTGTAATAAAAAATTATTTTCTTATAAAACCTGACCATTCATTACACGTTTGAATCCTGCCCTCTGGACATTTACCTTTCTGTCTGATTTACACTTTACAAAAGAAATTGAACGCCTTTTAAGCAGTATAAACATCTGAATAGATAAATAATCGGGATCGTCATTAGCTTTCCTTTATTCAGTAAAAATAGCCTGTCACAGGTTGCTCACAATACAGCAGGAATTAAACGATGAAAACATCAAAACGATACCTCTATATTTTAATTGCTTTGATCATCAGTATTTCTTTGTCTGCCTGTACCTCCGACAATTCAGGTGGAAGCGGAGATTCATCTGATGCTCCATCGGATCAGGCGTTACTCTCTGCAAAATTTGATCAGGCTTTGTCACAATCAACCAATGGAGATATCTATTATTCCCAGGATGAGTTTACGGAAGCCTCTGCTGCTTATGAGGAAAGCCTTGAACTAATGGCCGAATTGCTGGATGCGCCTCTAAGTCTTGAGCAAAAAAATATCTTGGATATGATTATACCGGATACTGTGTACAGGTTTCTGATTGTCAATTCAGCTGCAGAAGATTGGAGCAAATACCCGGTTGCGCAAACCGTTTGGACGAATTATAAATCGCAACAATCTGCACAGGAAACTAATAGTGGGATGATGTCTGCCGTGAAATCCTTCTTTGTCTCTTCCTCAACTCCTGCCGATTCGGAACCAGAAAAACGATACACTGTTAGGGACATTGTCATTGAGCAACTGCTCATTTTTACAATGTACAAAGATAAAGGGGCTGATGAGGGATTGAGAGATGAATTTCAACAGCTATTATTCATGGCAAGAAACATGATCATTGACAGTTCTGTCGATGTCATATCTGCCGAAAAAATCAGAGCAATTAAGCTTTTGCAGATTAATGAAAGCTATAAAGCGATTTTTGGTGAAAACCTGTTGGAGGAATCGGAAATTGAGGCTCTTAACCAGGTAAAATACCAGGGCACACCTACCTATGACGATAACACCGAAGAAGTTAAAGAAGCATATGATACCAATATCGATTTTTCACAAGAAGATGGGGGTATTAACTCAGAAGGTTTTGATTGTTATGTTGAAGATTCGGCAAACAGTGATACCTGTTCTTGTGGCGAAAACACCTTATTAGCAGGCAATGGCTCTGAACCAAGGTTTGGCATACTTGTCGATGCTGATGACGAGGATGATTATGATGGTCCTGGCGGAGGATGCCCATGCGGGCCGGGTGATGATGACGATGACGATCCTCCACCAGATCCGGACGCTGAAGAAAAAGCCGCTTCTCAAGCAGATGAAAATGCAGCCAATACAGAAGCCAATGCGGCAGCGGCAGACAACACCAATGCCCAGCAGCAAGAACAGCAGGCTAATAACAGCAATAGCTCGGCGAATTCTGCGGCAAACGATAGCGATACAACCGAACAAAACTCAAAAACCACCAACGACAGCGATCAGACAAAATCCGATGAAGCTGGTTCGGAAGCTCAACAACCTAAAAAAGAGAGAAGTTTTTTTGACAAGGTAAGGGATTTCTTTACTGGTGGCGAAAAGAAAAATGAAAAATCTGCTGGTTCTGCAGGTAGTTGCCAGGGGGGTAATCCGGTTTTACTGGCATCAGGAGAAAAATGTACGAAATCGGTTGATCTTGATATCAAAGATGGCCCCAATAACCTGCTTCTGAAACGAAGACACAGGGTTAGTCATAAAAGTGGCTGGAGTCTGGGTAAAGGCTGGTATGTCAATTTTGACAGCCGGATTATTGTTGGTTCTAAATATAAAGCGCAAGAGCTTGCAGACGAAGCCCAGGGAGTAGTGGATAGTTACAATAATACTATCCAAATTCTCAGTGATAAAATTACTCTCTTCACTCAGCATAAAGCAGAAATTGAAAGCAACAAAACATACGTTGAGGGCAAGTTGGCCCTGGTGCAAACCAAGCAATCCAGCATTTCCCAGAATAGCAGCAATTTGAATTCTTATTACAACAGTGCTGTTTCCCATGCATCTTCAGCTCGGTCTCATTCTAATCATGCGTACAGTTTGTATCAAAGTACAGGAAATTCGGTAGTTTACAGCAATTACGTGGGAGCTAGAACAGCTGCAGAACGGGCAGAGTCGTATAGGGATGCGATTTTAGGACGTTGGAATCATGTGCGTTACACTCTCATTCCTAACGTTAATGCCAAAGTAGCAGCCATTGGGGAAGACATTGCCAACATCGACACATATATTTCTAACACCGTTGATCGTATTGCTTATGTGACGCCCTTGAGGGACGATCTGGTCGCCGAATTACCGGCCCAGGAGGCTCTCAGGGATCAGATGTTTGCAGAGCTTGCCATTGCACAGGCAGCGGAAGCTAAAAACATTTATGTGTTGGATCCGAGTTATCCAACCGAGCAATGGATTGGGAACCATAAATTTAAATGGATAGATGAAGATGGCAACCGAGTGATCTTTAAAACAAACGAAGATCAATCGATTTCAAACATAGGTGCTCATCATCACAAGCTTACCCTGCTTGATGATGGTCGTTATGAGGTATTTGCCAAAAACAACAATACTTATCTATATGACCAGCATGGATTCCTGGTTTCCAAAACAACCAGAACAGGGAATGTTACAAAATATGTCCGTAATGAGGATAACCAGGTCGTTGAAATACAAGGGTATTTTGGTAAGACACTGGTTCTCGAATACAATGCTGAAGGTCTGCTGGATAAAGTCACAGATCAAATGGATCGGGTTGTCAGCTATGAATATGATGATGCCAAAAGACTTCTAGCAGTAAATGGAAAAGACGGTCATGAAGTGCAATATGCTTATGATTTTCAAGAAGATGATCTGGCAATCACCAAAATTACAAATGCTGATGGTACATACAGAAACTACAGCTACACTATCAACAATTCTAATACGGTTGTAGATCATGAAATTGACGAATTAAACGATCAATGGAGCTTTCAGTTTGATTTCGATGCCCATACAACCACGCAAACGGACCGTCTTGGTAACACAACCAATATTGAATTCAATGAGGATAACCAACCCTTGGTGATTAAATACAACGATAACAATTCCGTCAGCCTTACTTATGATGATGCGGGTAATCTTATCAGCCGCACGGATCAATCCGGAGGTATATCCAGCTACACCTATGATGATAGAGGTGCCGTTGCCACCCGGGCCGATCCCACTAATAGACAATGGAGTTTTATTAGGGATCAGTTCTCCCTGCCGCTCGAAATTACTGATCCAGCCGGAAACAAAACAGCAATTACCCGTGATGAAAAAGGAAATCCCACAAGAATGTTACATCCGAACGGAAAAGGTGTGTCCATGCTCTGGAATGACAAAGGGTTGATGACTGAACAAACGGATGAGGACGGTTTTACAACCCAATGGACTTACGATGAGCACGGAAATCCAATAGTGCAAACCAATCCCGACGGTTCCACAAGAAAAATGACTTGGGATATTCTGGGACGATTGACCTCAATCGAAGATGAACGAGGGGCCATAACCAGCTATAGTCATAACTCAGCCGACAAAGTAACGGATATCACCGATCCAATCGATCGCAAGGCCAGCTATGAATATGACTCCAGGCAACGACTGGTCAGGTATGTAGATTTTACCGGTGCAGAAACAACCTTCAGCTACAACGAGCGTGGCAACAGAATCAAGCAGGTGGATACCTACGGCAGGATCACGGAATTCACCTACGACTCGGAAGAACAATTAACAGGTGTGACCAAACCGGGAGGTATTGAATGGCTGTACAATTACGATTCAAGGGGCAGACTGATCACCAGTGAAATCGTGGGCACACCCGTGCAGAAAAGCTTCATCTATGATGACGTGGGCAATAAGCTCACCGAAACCGATGGAACCGGTGCTGTGACCGCCTGGGAATATGACCCCGCAGGGAGAATTATTGGTGAAATCAATCCCCTGGGAGGAAAAACCGGCTTTGAATTGGACCCAAGGGGAGATCGAATCAAGGCTATCGATCCTTTGGGTTTTGCAACAACCTGGGAAAGGGATTCTTTGGGACGCGTGATTGCACAAACTGACGCCAACGGCCATCGGACGGTGATGGCATTAAATGGCAAGGGGCAACCCGTCACAATAACGGATGGCAAGGGCAGTACCTGGCAATACCAACGCAACCGTCGAGGTGATATGACCCTAAAAACGGACCCGTTAGGTCATAGTAGTAAATATACCTATGATCCCGTGGGAAACCTGGTTTCCAAACTTGATCCTCTAGGGGCTGAAACCCACTATGCCTATGATGAATTAGGCCGAGCAACTCGGATTGAAGAAGCAAACGGCTTGGTAACGACAATCACTTATACGGATCTGGATAATGGGCAACGTGTGCGGGCCGATCGCGGTGGACGTGTTGAAACCAAACGCTATGATTTGCTGGGAAGGCTGGTTGAAATCAATGATGCTCTGGGCCAGACCTGGTTTTTCAGTTACAATGCCCAAGGATTGCTGGCTGCTGTCGCCAATCCGGAAGGAAACAGCGTTACTTACTCCTATAACGATGCCGGACAACGCATCAAAATGGTCGATGAACTGGGCAGGGAAACCCTGCTTGATCCGGATGCCAATGGAAAACCTCTTTCCGAAACCAGACCGACTGGGGCTACCTGGGCTTTCACCTGGAATGGGATGGGTCAGTTGGATTCAGTTTCCAAACCTGATGGAGGAGCCTATCAGTTCGCATATGATCTCAAAGGTCAGTTGATCGAACAGGTTGATCCTTTATCAGGGGTTGATCACTTTTCCTACGATGGCGTGGGTAATCGAACAATCCGGCAAAACAAAGCCGGAAATACCCGGCAGTTTGCTTATGATGCTCAAAACAGAATTGTCGCAAAAACGAACGAGTTGAAGCAAACAACGCATTATCAGCGAGACCCGCTGGGGCAGATTATTGCCGAAATCGATCCGCTTGGAAATACTAAATCTTATGAGAGAGATAACAGGGGACAAATCACTGCCTCGATAGATGCTTTAAACAACCGCACGTCCTACCTGAGGAATATCATGGGTTGGATCACCGAAGTTAAAGATCCGGCTAATGCCAAGACAACCTATACCTACAATCAATATGGCGAGCGAACAGCAACTATTGATGCCAAAGGTCATCAAACGGAATTTCAATACGATGCTCTGGGTCGACCTGTAAAAACAACCGATGCCTTGGGTGGTATTAATACCAGATCCTACAATTTTAGAAATCAGCTGACGTCTTTAACCGATGCCCTGGGTCGGGTAACCCAACGTCAGTATGACGAAACAGGCAACCTGGTTTCTATCATTGATCCTTTGTTAAACAAAACGCAGTATGCTTGGGATGGTGAAAATAATCTGATCCGAGTGACCGATGCCTTGGGTCGCATACGCACCTACAATCATGATTCAACCGGTCGACTGGTGCAATCTGCCAATCCTTTGGGGCATACGACATGGTTCGAATACGATCAGGCGGATCGTTTGCTCACCAAAACGAATCCCGATGGAAAACGGATAGAGTATGGGTACAATGCCCTGGATCAAATGATATCCAGAACCTTTGACGATGTCATCGAAACTACATCCTATGATGCAGCCGGTCAAAGAATTGCCGTATCCGGTCCAAGTCTGACTGAGACCTATCAATACGATGCAGCCGGTAACAGGATTTCTTTAACAAATGAGACCCTGAATCAGTCTGTGAACTTTGCCTATGATGCCAACAATCAACTGGTCAGTCGCACCGATCCAACCAATAATGAATTGGTGCACTATCAAAGGGACACGTTGGGTCAAGTCACCAAAATCTCGCGTGATCATAAAATGATGGCTGAAATGGAGTGGGATGAATTAGGTCAATTAACGATTCGGACCTATGCCAATAAGACACGAGACAAGAGATCATATGACGCCTTGGGGCGAGTGATCGGAATCGCCCGTCAATCTAAAAACCAGGGTGATGACGACGACGATTGGGACGATGATGATGACGATGAAGACGAAGACGAATGGGATGACGATGATTGGGACGACGACGAAGACGAATGGGATGACGATGATTGGGACGACGACGATGATGATGACGATCTTCCACCATTAACAGGCCCCTTTCCCGGTGATCGCTTTGTCTATCCCGAACTAATGTCCAAGCCGGAAAAAGAGATGAAAAAGTCGGTGTATGACTTGAAACGCTTCGTTAAATCTCATGGCTGGCACACCAGGGAACTTTATGCCTGGTTTTACGATGCCGTTGGCAATGTGAAGGGACAATACCGCCACCATCATTACGATCACTATGGTTATGATGGCAATGACCGGCTGATTGCCGAAAATGACAACATGCCTGATAAAAAACGGACCTATTATGCCTATGACGCTGTGGGTAATCGTATCTGGTTCAAACAGGGTGTTAAGGAAACGGTTTATACCTATAACGATGCTGACCAGTTGACGCAGGAAAACGGCTGGCGGAGAGTAAGAAGGGCTAATGCTCATGGGGAATTGTCCAGCGGAAAACTCAAGCAGGTTGACATCGATTATGGGTATGATCCCAATGGAAATCTTGAGACCGCGAGCTGGGAAAATTACCGGGAGCAATATACCCACGACAGTCTTGGCCGGTTAAGCTCTATCCAAAACAATTACACGGACGGCAACGACTGGCTGTCCAGAAAATACGCTTATGATAGCCTGGATCGCAGGGTATCTCGTGTCCATTCGGGTTATGGTTTGGAACAAACCTCCTTTTTGACGCTCTATACAGGAAGGCAGGTATTAGCGGAACTGGATCAGGATCTGAATTCGATTCGTTCCTTGACTCAAAATCCTGATAGCTTGTATGGAGAACTGATTCACCAGGCCATGCACAATATTCCGGGTACACAGGGAATGCCCTCTGATGATGACGATGATGATGAAGGCCTGGCTTACAAATTGAAGCGAGCCAAATCGCTCTGGTTTCATCAAAACAACCAGGGATCAACAGTTGAGCTAACCGATTCCAAAGGTAAACGATATGACCGTTTCCGCTACAGCAGTTTTGGTCAGGTAAACCTCCCCAGCTCGGAAGACGATGATGACGATGATTGGGATGACGACTGGGAATGGGAAGATGATGACGATGATTGGGACGATGACGACGAAGGCTACAGCCCCCGGAAAAAACATCTCAACACCACCATCAGCCCCTATCTCTTCCTGGGCAAGGAAACAGACCTGGCAACCGGATTAACCCAACTGGACGCCAGAACCTACAACCCGAACCTGGGACGGTTCATCCAGCCGGATGTTTTCAATTTTGACAATCTGGCCTTGCCGGCAACAGCCAGAGCTGAGCTGCTTCAATACACCGGCTTACAGACAACCGACCTCCTGCTTGATCCCAGCCAGCAGATGAGGTACGGTTACGTCTCCGGAAATCCATTGCGTTGGGTCGATCCATTTGGTTTAATGTCATGCACTGGAGCTTTCCCCGGTGGACCACCCGTTACAGGTGATTTCGTTCCCTATTCACCTCAATCAAACCTTAGAACCTCAACAACTTTAAAGGCTCTTGAAAGCATATCATATTCACCTAGACCACAATCTCTTAATGAAGTACTTGTGAGAGAAACAATTAAAGCCGTCGTTAGAACAAAGGTCATTATTGACAAGGTTTTTTCAAGTTCCAACGAAGAAGAAACTGAAAAAGATGAAGAGGATTTCGATGGTTCAACGCCCGATGGGGATACTAAAACTAATAAAAACCTTACAAGTGACAAGAAAAAAGCAAAGAAAAAACTTGGTCTTTCTGACCAGGAATTTAAAGATGGGATACATGACATAAAGTCTGATATTCCAGGAAATCCAGATGTAATGATTGACAAAAAAACTGGCGATGTTTTTGATAAAAGATCTGGTGAACATATTGGTAATTTAAATGATTACAAACGATAAAGTAGGTTAAAATGAATATTCCAAATACAGAATATTATCGAGTTACTCTTAGAATCGTAGATCGGAATTTAGATCCCCAAAAAATAACAAAATTGTTGGAGATGGAACCCAGCAAATCTCATAAAAGGGGCGATGCTTTTCCAAAACATCCAAACAGGTCTCGCCCTTATGGCTATTGGGGAATTGCAAGTAATTTGCCCGAAACTGAGAATTTGAGAAATCATCTGGATTCAATATTAGAAAAATTTAAAGGAAAAGAAAAAATTCTTAACTTATTAAAAAAAGAATGTGAAACAATAGAGATTCTTTGTGGTTTTTTTACGACTGATGGTGACGGAAGCCCACTATCGTTAGATCCTAACCAAATGCGTGCAATATCAGAATTGGGAATTAACCTTGAAATACGTTATTACTATATTGAGGTCGAACGCGAAAAAAATGGGATCGCGTCTTGAATTTTGATATTTTTCCCTCGTTTATAATCCTACCTCCCCAAACAATTGATCGATGACTAGGGACGCTCGGTGATCAACTACAAGAAAGAAAGGAGGACAGGCCCAACTCCGATGATGATTGAAGGGGAGAAGGGCTCGGACCAAAATCAAGGGGGTCGCGTCTTGAATTTTGACATTTCCCTCCTTTGGAATTCTTGCCTCCAAAAGGAAACGATCGATGACTAGGGCTGCTCAGTTACAGAAGGCAGAGGAGAAAGGGGACAGGCAAAATATGCTTGTACAAGTTCAAACGAAGATTCGGAAGATGATCAAAAGTCAAATAAACAGAAAGGAGATCGATTTACTTCTGATGACGATAGATAGATGTCATTTTGTTTTATGGACTTCACCTGTTTTAATCATATCCAGGTATCCTATGAATGCACTCAATGCATGCTGTACATAGTCAATTCTGACGTTTGTTGAATGTGGATTTCGCAGTAGTTTAAGCTTCTCTGCACCATCAGCATTACCTACCACCATCGGTATTGCTCCAGAAAACTCACCGTCCTTTATTTGGGCATTAGATAAAAACACAATTCCTTTGCTGATAGCAGTAACAATCTTTTTTTGATATCCAGTATTTTCCGAAAGAAATGAATGGGCAGCTATCAACCCCTCCAGTCGGGTTGAAGTCGGTGTTGTCCTGCCGTGATTTAAAAAGGAGCCATAAAGTCTTTCTTTTTTTGGATCAGTTATTTGAGTTTTCAAAAAAGTATTGCAGATTTGAATAGCGTGGTTTTTCAACAATTTCCCGGGAATTGTGACTGTTTTGGGAGGGTTAACTTTAAAAATCTGCTCTGTTGCCAACAGTGCCCAATGGTCGGGTGGGACGGTGTTTTTACCCTTACGATCCAAGGCAAGGTATTCCATCGCTTTAATTGCTGCTTTCAGCCATTTCTCATTTTTGTCCTTCTGATAAAGCATCATTAGTCCCAAAGCAGCTTCACCCGGATAATACAAAGAAGTCCAACTGTCATCACGGCCTCCTTCAGATGGTGAAAACTTTGAGTAAAAGCCTCCGTTTGGTTTTTGCATGAACACAATAAACCTTCCCAAAGATTGCAGGGTTGAAAGAGGTGTAAATCCTGGTGAGACCATTTCTATTTTTAGCAATGCCACCAAACCCAGTCCGGCTCCGCCAAGTTTTGCCTGGTTCGTTTTTACTTCCGGATCTGTTTTGGAATCTGACCACACAGCCGTCAATCGTTCCTCTCCTTCAACAGGTCCTATTGCCTTGTCTCTCAGGAATTCTCCTGACTTCAAGATGGCTGACATAGTCTCCTTATTCGGATTGAGTTCATAATACATTGCGAGCGAGTAAATCGTGCCTGCATGCCTGAGAATATTATAGGAATGCCTGACTTTTACTGCAGGTCTTAAATTGATTTGATATTCAAACATACCATTCGGTTTGACCTGTCTTACAAGATAATCACCCGAGCTGACTATTATATCATATAATTCCTTTTCCTTGATTGGGGGTGGATTTTTGTATCCGGACTCACAAGCAGGCATACAAATCATGAATAAGGTGATACAACACACTGAAGTGAATCGTTTAAAGTATCGGTACAAATGGAGACCTCGCATAGTATTCCAAACAATATTGTTTGACACGAAATTGAATAAAAAAAATCATTAAAAGTCAGGTAATCCAAATGTACACTAAGAAAAATGAAACCAAAACAATGACCGGTTATATTTCACAAAAAATGTAGAATCTGCCGTAGCCGTATGCAAAATAGACTGGAAAGAATCCAATTTAGACTTGGCGGTAGACTTAAAAAAAAAGGCACTTTCCGACAATCATTTGCATTTGGGATTCAAGATTTGCAGGTTGTGAAAGCGGAGCTTTCTGTTTCGTATTTTTAAAATTATTAAAGTGTCTACATCAAATAAGCTAAAGGTTAAAAGCAAATTAACGATAAGCTATAATCATGAATGAACAAAATCTTTGTCATTTTAAGCAAAAGCTGTTGACTTTGAGACAAGAGCTACAGAATCAGGAAGCATTGTCAAAGAGTCAGAAGGAAACCGTGGAACTGGATCAGACGAGGATGGGGAGATTATCCCGTATGGATGCCATGCAGGTGCAACAGATGGCCCTGGAGGATTCCCGAAGAAGGGAACAGCAATTGATTAAAATTGAGGGGGCTTTGCGTCGAATTGAAGCTGATGAATATGGCGAATGCTATATCTGCGGGGAAGATATTGATCCCCGCCGTCTTAACATAGACCCGACCCATACCCGTTGCATCGAATGCGTAGAGAAGTAGGTTTTTGTTATAACTAACTGAAATATTTGTAATTGATCGATTGAGGAATACCTCCTGCCCCTTCTTTAAAACAGGAAATACCTTAAGCTGCATTTGGCTAAGCTCTTGAAATTCGTTTTTAAAAAACCCAATATGTGATAGAAATTGTATGCAATTTTATGCTATAAACAAATTGACTATTTTTTAACCCCGAACAAAACTCATCAACAACATACCGGATAATCAGTATGGCTGAATTTAACGGAAAAAACAGACGGCGAAGCGTTCGAATAGATATCAAGGCGATCAGAGAAAATAGAAACAGGATTTTAAAATCGATCCCGGCGATTGGCTTTTTTCCGTTTGTTTTTTTAATTTTTAATATTTTCGACTCCCATTCCATTCGAATTGCTATCCCACTGGTTTTGATTTTGGGCTTGTTTATTTACCTGGTTGGGCTTTCGCTGTACAGAAAGAATTTTATGTTGACCCTGGGAATCATCCTGGTGGTTCCCATGTTTCTCTCGGCCAGTCTTGCCATATCCGATTTTGCTTTTTTCGATCAACGCACCATTATGACTGCATTTCCCAAAAGTGTTTCTCCTTCCGCCGATTTTCTGCTTGGTACTGATTACGAGGGAAGAGATATCGCTTCAACGCTGATTGTCGGGGGCATGAATGCTTACCTGGTTGCTGCCATCGCAACACTAATTGCTCTCATAGCAGGTATTCCAACAGGGTTGTTGCTAACCATGAAAAACGTGGTTGCTCGAAATATTGCATTGGTCATCACACAGTTTTTTGAGATTGTCCCTCAATTGTTTTTTGTTTTGATTCTTTTAGGCGTGTTTAACTTCTGGGCTGCGGCTTCTGCAGGTACCAGGCTGGTTGCCGCCTATGCTGTCCCCATGGCAGGATTTGCTATTGGAATATCCTCCTTACCTTCGGTTGCCAGGATTATAGAAAGCAGGGTTTCACAGCTTAAGGCGAAACGATTTGTGGTGGCTTTAAGAAGTTCCAATGTGAGTTCAGCAAAGATCCTTTTCTACAATATTCTCTGGAAAAACTGTATATCCGAGATCGTGGTTCAGGCCACCTTTTTGTTTGGTGCCACGATTCTGATTGAATCGGCGTTGGGATATGCCTTTGAGATTGGTTTTGGTGAACTGGGAACCGGTGGATATCTTTCCTGGGGAAAAATCCTGGCGGAAGGCCGAAGATCTTTGTTGTTCGGTGAAAATCTCTGGATTGTCTTGTTCCCGATACTGGTAACAATCATGAGCATTTTGGGAATTAATATCATCGGGGATACCCTGGCAAAATTTCTCCGCAGTGAAGCGTAACCGGCAAAGATGGTTATAATCGGAAGCCAGGTTCCCGAATTCGACAAATCAGTCCATTGACCATCCGGAGGGTGTCGGGAAGATTTGGCTTCTATCAAATCGTTGTGATTCTTTGGAATTTTTTCCGGTAACCGGTGGGGGTCAGTTGAGTTTGTTTATGAAAGATCTTCCTGAATGAACTGCTGTCTTCATAGCCTACCTGGTAAGTTATCTCTTCGAACGATTGGTTGCCTTTTTCCAATAGTCGTTTAGCCTTCTCAATCCTCAGTCGTTGCTGGTAAGACAGGGGAGTCTCTCCTGTGGCGGCTTTGAATCTCCTTTCCAGTGTTCTCCGGCTCATACTGTTGTTCCGGGCCAAGATCTCATAATTGAAATTCTGTTCAAAATTATCTTCGATCCATTCTTGTACTTCGAGTATTTCAACATCGTGGTGATTCTTCCGTCCTCGAAAAACGGCATAGGGAGCCTGAGACGTTCTGCCGACATCGGAAATCACTGATTTGGACGATTGCAATGCTACTTCATGACCGCAGTATTTTTCGATCAGGTAGAGGGAAAGATCGATGCCTGCGTTGAATCCTCCGGAGCAAAAGAGATCATTCTCATCGGTTATCAGTTGATCCGGTTTTAATTGAATCTTTGGGTACCTGTCTCGAAATTGTTCGGCATAGGCCCAATGAGTCGTGGCTGATTTCCCATCCAATAATCCGGTTTCAGCCAATACAAACGCCCCGGAGCAAATCGTCGCAATGTGTGCACCCTGTGCATACTGATCTTGCAGCCAATCCACAACCTCGCCCTGCACTTCCAGGGTCCGATCGATGTCCAGAATCGAAGAAACGACTATTAAATCTGCATCACCGATATCATAAATTGAACCCTTGGGAACCATACGAACGCCGTTAACGCATCTAAACGGTTTTCCTGTGCTGGTCACCAGGTTGACATCGAAAAAGGGGTCAAGATCCCGTTTGTTGAAGTAGTTCCAGGAAACGCCGGCCTCATAAAAAATATCCATTGGACCGATAATCGTCGAAGCCATGGCGCTGTACATACCCAGAATATAGACTTTTTTCATTTTCTTCTCCTCGTGTCGTAATCGAACTATTATTTGTCGTATATGCCACTTTTTTCAAAAATCAGCAAGGGATAAATTAATATTAACATGATTGCTGAAACCAGGTGCATGAGATATGACCACACGATTCCCGACGGGAGGATATTATGGAAAATCATAAAGAGAAGATACTCAACGATTATCAAGCAGCCGATTTTAATCGTCGCTTGCATATTTTTCTGGATCATCCTCGACTCAGGCCAGAGTTCTTGATGCTTGACGAATACGACCAGAAAAACAAGTCGCTTCCCGAAACCAAACGAGGTAAACGACCAATGCACAGAAATTGGAGTGTGGCTTTGGTGGCGCTTGTTCATGGATTTAAAAGAATATGGAAAATGTAACTGCCAGCGTTAAATGTGAAGAGAATCAAAACCGATTCTCTAACTGACCGGTTGCACTGAAGGTATCTATAGATTCAAGTCCTTTTTGAATCTGATTGCGTTTCATGATCACAGTGCAAAGAGCGTTTGAGGGGGGCTAACCGTCAGATAGAGGTTCCTGGGTGAAAAAGCGCGGCAGGTGCACCGCGCTTGTGGGTTGAAATGTAACTAACCAAGGTCTCTTTTATTTAACAGCCAGGGGACCTTTGAACTCCAAATTGTACCCTTTGGCAGCCTTAGTCGAGAAGGACTGAACGGAGGGAGCTGCTGTCGGCAGACTGTTTTCGGAGAAAAATTGAACGGCTGCTGCGATGGCCTTCAGCATTTGTTCTTCAACCTCAAAATTGATGTTGGCGGAGGTGTCATTTTCCGTATGATAATACTTGTCATAGGGTTCACCTGCTGTTCCGCCGTAGATGGCTGCCTGCTCTTCGGTTTTCAAATCACCTGCACCTGTAAACAGGCCACCGACTGGAATTCCGGCCAGCATAAACGGTTCATAATCGGATCGACCGTCCAAAGCGGTTGGATCTGTTGCCAGGAGTTTATCTCCGAAAAAGTCAACAAACCACTGCTCAATAAAATCTGATCCCGGAGGTCCTGAAATACCTGTATCGGAACCGTCTCCATCGAATACAAATCTGACGTAGTTTGGTGAAGCCACCATGTCAAAGTTCAAGTATAGTTTTACATTGGCTAACTCTTCCGGAGTCAGGTTGTTAACATAAAACTCTGATCCGATCAGACCCAGTTCTTCAGCTCCCCAGAAAGCGAAAACCACTTTGTTGGTAAGCTTTCTATGAAACCAGCCCAGTTTCATGGCTGTTTCCAGAAGAGTTGCACAACCACTTCCATTGTCATTGATTCCGGCGCCAGCCAACACTGAATCAAGGTGTCCGCCCAAAATTACGGTATTTGCCGGATCACCGCTTCTGCTTTCTGCAATGACATTTTGGGTAACACGGATTTCAGAAAGGGTATCGGTTTTTACTCTTACCTGAACTGCGCCTGGTCCTCCATTGGCATCAATTGCATCAGCCAGTTCGTTTCCGATGGCAAAACTGGAGAAGATCACGGGAATATTAAATTCAGGAGCACCTAAGGTTCCGACAATCGCATCCTGACGTCCGTCCTGGCCCTCATTAAATATGATAACTGCCACAGCACCGGCGTTTTGGGCGTTCATTGCCTTGTCATAAAAAGAACAGCTTCCTCTTTGAACCAAAGCGATATTTCCGGCTGTAAAAGCATCAAAATCAGTCGCTTCACAACCGCTATTGCTGGTGTTTGGATCCGGGGCAGGAGGAAGCACGACATCAACATATTCCACGGGAGCGGTAACGTTTCCGCTGCCTGAGTAGGTCATGGTGGCAAAACCGTCAGCAGGATAAACTGTTGGAGTCGGTGCTGTCTGTTCAAATTCAGGGTCACTGACAACCTGAAAAAATGGGAATTCAAAATCCTGCTGAGTTACATCAAATCCGCTTAAGGAAAGCATGAAAGACATATACTGAACGGACTTTTCATAACCGGATGTGCCGGCAGCCCTGTTTCCGTCATTTCTGTCAGCAATTTTCTGAAGCATTTTTTGGTGGAATTCCACAGCCTTAATGTTCACCAGATTTTCCAGGGAAGGCTTCCAGTCTAAACCTTTGGTTTCAACCACATCTTTCGCCCATGCATATGATCCGGTAACAAAGATCATCAGGGTCAATCCAACGAAAGCTTTTAAGCACTTGTTCATGGCATCTCCTTTATTAAGGTCACGCATTTTAAAATCGAGAAAAACTATTAAAAATACCTAAAGTACAAATATTGATTCGGAGCGATCTCCAAATTTCAATAAGACCGTAGTACGGCTTTCCATATGTTGAACCAGTCGGATCTGTAAGCATTGATAATAAGAGTTTTCAGTGATGGGCGGTCTTGCTTGTTATGTATTTAAACGTGACAAGTTCAAGAGCCTTTTTGAAGCCATCCGAAAAGAAAACAGATCCAGCCGTTATCCCGGCAAATGGAAGATTAACCGGGATAATAGCTGGTCCAAAACGTTGAATAACAGAAGGGATTTTAAAATGCAAGCTATAAGCAGATATATTGGGTATCTACGATGAAGGATGAAAGTGCAAACAAGTGCAAATAGAGGATTTATTCCGCCTTACGAATTTCATCCAGCAGCCCGACAATCTCTTCGGGAAGCTGTGATATTTCTCCTCCAATGGAAAGTGCCCCGTAATATATTCGGGCTGTTTTCTCCAGCAGTTCAACATTGAGCCAGGCCTTTTCAAGAGTGGACGCCATGCATAGGGCTCCATGATTTTGGATTAGGTAGGCGTTGCACATATTTCCCAGCTTGGTTGTGGCATTTTCCACCAGATCGCTGCTGCCGGAAAGAGCATAGGGGATGACATCGATAGTGGTTCCCAAATGCAGGCTGACCTCATCAAACAAAGGCGGAATAGGCCGGTTCAGTATGGCAAAAATACTGGCATATACCTGGTGAGTGTGAACAACAGCATTGATTTTAGCCCTGTTTTTATAAGTAACCAAATGAAAACCGGATTCAACGGAGGGTTGTCTCTCCCCTTCAATAGGCTTCATATCAAAATCGAGAATGCAAATATCGTCCGGTTGCAATTGATCGTAAGGCAGGCTGGAAGGCGTAATGGCAAAGGCATCTTCTCCTTCTATACGCATGGAAACATTTCCGCCTGTACCTCTTAAAGCACCAAAATATCCGTTATTGGATAACCACTGGGTGCACTCTACAATCTGTGATTTATATGTCTGGTATTTTTCCATTTTTTCTCCTTGATTCCCTATTCTGCTTCAATATTCCGGAAGATCCGGTCAAAACGCGTCAATGCCTCATCGATGATCTCATCTGTATCGGCGGCGGAAGTGTAAAGCCTGCTGCCTGCAAGCGTGACTAATCCTTCGGCCATGTAGGCCGCTCCCATTTCTTCCATAACGTGTTTTCTTGCCTTTGCTTCTTTGATTATCCCCGGAATCTTCCATGGTTTGTTCCATGAGATACTGAGCAACATGGTACCCACTGTTTCCAGGTGACAGATCGATCCCTGGTTAAAGGCAACAAAGGGCAAATTATATTTTTGAATCAACGTTTGCAGCCCTTTGGTCAGTCGGTCTCCAGCACGGCCTGCTTTTTCCGGTGCCTGGGTTCTTTCCATTTCGCATAAGGTGAAATAACCGGCGGCGGCACTAAGGGGATTGGCTGCCAGGGTTCCTCCAACCAGTGCTTTCTTGGAGCCTCCTGCAATACCGGCAGAGAGATACTTCATATATTCTTTTTTACCTGCTAACCCCCCTGCCGAAGGATAACCACCCGCAATAACCTTTCCCAATACCGTCAGGTCGGGGATAACATTGAAATATCCCTGGGCTCCACTAAGGCCAATTCTAAATGCTGTGACCACTTCGTCGAAAATTAACAGGGCGCCGTACTTGTCACATAATTCACGGGCCTGCCTGTTAAAGTCGAAATCAAGAGGTCTGGTGCCACTTTCCGGTCCAACGGGCTCTATGATCACGGCAGCTGTCCCTCCCCGGAATTTATTGCGCCAGAGCAGTCTTTCCAGTGACTTTATATTATTGGGAAAAAATTCCTGCGTGTATTTGAAACAGTGTTTGAGAATTCCGTGGGATTCCAGATGCTTGGTTCCCGGAATGCGAATACCGTAGGCCAATTGGTCACTCCAACCGTGATACGCGCCACCCATCTTAATTATGTTTTTCTTGCCGGTAGCCAGTCGTGCCACGCGTATGGCAGCCATATCCGCTTCTGTTCCGCTGCCCAGCATGCGTAACATGTCTACTCCCGGCATAAGTTCCGATACTTTTTTGGAAAGTTTCAATTCGAATTCGTGAAAAAGTCCGGTAATCGGACCACAACTATTAAGCAGGTCAAAGACTTGTTTCCGTACAACTTCAGGATTGCTGCCTAATACCGTGCATCCGCCTCCCTGCAGAAAATCGATGTATTTGTTTCCATCCAAATCGTAAAGGTAGGCGCCTTCAGCTTTGGTAAATACAAGTGGGAAAGGATAATTAAATGCCAGGTTATGTTGCACGCCTCCCGGAATGTAGTTCATTGCCTGATCGATCATTGTTTTGGATAGTTGACACTTTTCCTCATAATATTGCAGGTAACCATTCATGGACTCTCTGCTTAAAGCCCGGATTGGCTGGTTTAACAGCTCATCAAACTGCCTGTAAATGGCTTTGATGTCGTGGTAGTCGCTAATGGCGAATCCGTGCTTTACAGGATCAGATTCAATTACTCGATTCAAAATACCTCCTGATGAAAAAAGTGTTAGCTAATGTTTAAAGAATGACTCTGACTTTGACAACGAGATTGGTATGCTACTGCATCATTTTTGACGAGTATCCCAGCTCGTCCCTGAAGAAAACAATGGTTCGCATACCAATCCAAATTCTTTATCGAACGGATTATCGATGAAGAGATATCATTTGGGTCTACTGTATTGCTGCAACAACACTGGACCCTCCATCAACAAGATGCACGGAGCCCTGGCAATAGCTTCCAGCCGGACCCGCCAACATTAAGGCCAGAGCAGCGATTTCCTCCGGTTCCCCTACCCTGTTTACCAGGTTCTGGAAACCATGTTTCTCCCGATGGGCCACCAAATCGGCGGCTAACTCTGTTCTCACTAATCCCGGGCAGATGGCATTGCAGCGAATGCCTTCCTTACCCCATTCGCAGGCTATTTGTTTGGTTAGCATGATCAGGGCTGCCTTGGAGGTACTGTAGGCTCCCGCAAAAATATCGGGTTTAATTCCTCCTGTGGAAGCAATATTGATAATCACCCCCTCACCTTTTTTCTTCATGTCCGGATAACACAACTGGGAAAGGTAAAGTGCGGCCCAGGTGTTGACTTTCATTACCTCGTCAAAGTGGTCCCTGGTCAAATCAGACAAGGCAGTGACGTAAGCAATCCAGGCATTGTTGACCAGGATATCGACTTCTCCCAAATCTCTGGCTACAGTTTCATGTAAAACCTTTATTTGGACATCATTTGAAAGATCAGCAGGAATGGATATACATGTGCGGCCTGTTTTTTCGACTTCAGTTTTTACGGTAAAGAGGTGTTCTTCATGTCTTGCAGTGAGGGCTATATTGGCTCCTGCTTCGGCGAATGCAAGCGCGATTGCCCGACCGATTCCTCTTGAGCTTCCTGTTATCAACGCTGTTTTTCCTTCAAGGGAAAAATTAAGTGGTTTCATTGGTATCCCGCTGTTAAGTCTGGCAATGTCGCAACAAGCCATGGTTAATCTCCCTCCTCTGATCGAAAGGTGCACTGACGGTACTACCATCCGGCAATGTTCCGATCAGCGTACAGGAAGGAGATTCGACTCCGGTTAAAGAACATTAAATTACAAATTTAAGGTGTTTAACCAGAGTTAGCGAATCAAATAAATAATACCAAATGACACTTAAGAGTCATCACCCGAAAGTATGATTTTTGCCAATCACCTCAACACACATTTTTGGATATTTATCATGGATCGCGGTGTTCATTGATCATACGGTTCAGGACAGAATTCTTCCTTGAACGCTTTTTCCACTCGTTTGATCATTTGATCCACCATATCGTGCGCGTATTCGGCAACTTGTAAGGCTTCGTGCTCTCCGGGTCGAAGCTTGTGGTCTGCGGTGTCCGTAGCCAGGGCAGCAAGACCTTTAATCATAAAATCCAGCAGGATCTGCATCTGGTGAAGGTCTTTCGTTAGATCAATTAAGGCTTTTGACATGGATCACCTCCTTTGGTTGGATTTTCCTCATCATCAATTCCTGATATCCGGCTGCCGATTTTAGCTTCAATGCCTCCCGGTACCACCAGGATTTGCCTGAGATGCTTGTATCGTTCCTTGTCGTCTAAATACATCAGATGCAATCCGTTTCGGGTGA
>JANQGZ010000069.1:0-51900 GCA_028282825.1 SAR324 cluster bacterium | reverse complement strand
TGAATGGGCCTTCCGTGTTACCGTGGCGTTGGCCTGGGGTTTTGACTGGCTTTACAACGAATTGACCGATGAGGAACGGGCGATTGTCAGCAGGGCTCTTTTGATCCGTACTCGCGAGATAGCTGACCACATCATCAAACATGCCAATATCCATCTATTTCCTTATGATAGCCACGCGGTACGAGCTGTATCAGCGGTTTTGATTCCCGCGTCGATCACGCTTTTAGATCTCGAACCGGAAGCGCAAGAATGGTTGGACTACTCGATTGAGTTCCTGTTTACTGTCTATTCACCCTGGGGAGACGCGCAGGGAGGCTGGGCAGAAGGACCACACTATTGGATGACCGGAATGGCGTATTTGACAGAGGCTGCTAATCTGTTGAAAGCCTTTACAGGTCTAAACCTTTATGATCGTCCGTTTTTCCAGAAAACGGGCGACATGCCACTGTATACCAAAGCCCCGGACACTCGTCGGGCTACCTTTGGTGATGACGCCACCATGGGCGATCTGCCCTGTCTTAAGATTGGTTACAATTTGCGCCAGTATGCTGGCGTGACTGGCAACGGGGCATACCAATGGTACTATGATGAGATCAAACGCAACGATCCGGGCACGGAAATGATGTTCTACAATTATGGTTGGTGGGATCTGAATTTTGACGAGCTGATGTATCGCAGCCTGTGGCCCGTTGTTGAGGCTGTCTCGCCTTCGAATATCGACAGGTTACTTTTTTTTAAAGGTATCGGTTGGGTTGCTATCCAGCACCGAATGGACGACCCGAAAAAACACATCCAGTTTGTCATGAAAGCCTCCCCTTATGGGTCCATCAGTCACAGCCATGGCGACCAGAACGCTTTTTGTTTAGCTGCCTATGGTGAAGATCTGGCAATACAATCAGGATACTACGTTGCTTTCAACAGTTCGATGCACCAGGAATGGCGCAAGCAAACGATCTCAAAAAACGCCATTCTGATCAATGGCAAAGGACAATACGCCGGCCGTGACAAGGCGCTTCAAATTCAGTCCACCGGTACTATTCTGGTGGCGGAGGAACGCGATGATCATATCTATATCAAAGGTGACGCAACACCCGCGTATCAACTTGTAACACCGGAAGTTACCAAAGTGGAACGTGAGGTCTATTTTGTCTTTAATAGTTATTTCATTTTTGTCGACAGTATAGATGCATTGGAACCGGTGGATACTGATTGGCGTCTACACGCCAACAACATGTTCGACCTGGGCGTTAGTTCATTTCGAAATACAGGTGAAAAGGCCGGATTCTACGGACAAGTTATCTGGTCTGAAGCAGGTAACCCAAAGATCACCCAGGAAACTGCCTTCTCGGGTGTGGATATGAGTGAAATCGAAGGGTTGCCAGTCAGCACCGTCATGAATGCACATTATCCAAAGTCCGAACGACACAGAATCGTGACCCTGCTGGTTCCTTATCCAAAAGACGAACCACGTCGGATCTTTCATTTCATAGATGACCAGGGCTACGACTGTGACATCTACTTCAATGATGCTGATGAGAGATCCTTCAGGTTGGTCATGAAGAAGCTGGCTAACACCACTATCTAATCCACGGTTCTCGCAAATCCGGTGCGAACCATGAACACTCCCACTTTCAAGGCCCACAAAACAAGGAAACATCGCGAACGTTCGAGCGTTTTCCGTCTTTCAAATAGATGTGATAGCGTCCCTATAGTAAGATATTTTTATGCTTGTCTGGAAAAACCCTCGTAAGTGCCGACATTTCTTCAAATAAGATTCATCAGCTCAAAAATAATAGGCAGAAACTTCAGCGTACACAAAATGGAAATCCGTGACTTTTATCAGGAGGGGTGTTTGGATAACTCTTTGGAATGAGTGGTAGCAAAGGGCAGGTTCGAACTGCCGATCTTACGATTATGAGCCTCAAATCTTCAAACAACATGACACAATATAAATTTTCCTGATTAATCCACTTCCTCAATATCTATCTTTATATATCTGCATTTTACAAATAACGTTGATTCATATTGTTTCAGCAAATTTTTACTATTGTCATCGTTTTTAGTAGTCCATTTAGTTGTCCAAAATCGATTTGGGCAACTGCCAAATTCCAGATCAATGCTATGACAGAAAAAAGTATGTTAGACATTCAAACTCCTCTGACAAACAAAACTATCAGGGCTTTAAAGCTAAAAGAAAAAGAATACTCAAAATCTGATGGAAATTCAGGATTGTCACTTCGGATATTTCCAAACGGTCGAAAGTCATTTCAATATCGTTACAAGTTACCAGGTTGGAAATACTATAAACGAAAGGTCTATGACGACTACCCTGATTTAACTCTCAAAGAAGCGCGAAAGCTGCACATTGAAGCAAAACAAAAAGTACAAGCGGGTATTGATTTGAATGTTGAAAGGGAAACCAGGATTCAAAAACAAATTGCTGAACCAAAAGTTAAAGAATCTTACAAAGAGTACCACACCAACTATTTACTGAAGGAGTTGAAACGACCTGAAAGACAGGTTTACTATTTTAACAAAGATATTATTCTAACCATCGGTGAAATGTACACCAAAGATGTGACCAGAAGGCACCTCATTGCGATTTTAGACAAGATTGTAAAACGAGGTGCACCAATTAATGTAAATCGGACTCTTTCAGCAATAAAACGCTTTTTCGGTTTTTGCGTTGAAAGAGGAATCATTGATGACAATCCGATCTTACAGATCAGCAAAAAATCAGTTGGTGGAAATGAAAAACCGAAAATGAGATTGCTCAGGCATGACGAAATAAAGAGATTCTGGGTATTAGTGGACACAGCTCCGTTTTCTAAACAAGTACAACTTGCACTTAAAATATTACTACTCACTGGGCAAAGAGTTGGTTAGTTATGCAATGCCGAATGGGAAGAAATTGACTTCGAAAACCGCATTTGGACCGTACCAAAAAACAAAAGCAAAAATGGTGATGAAAATAATGTTCCTCTTTCCGATTTGGCAATCGGGATGTTCAATGAATTAAAAACCCTTGCTAAAAAAAGCAAATTTGTATTGCAGTCTCCACAAGTCAAGGATGAAGAGCCAATTATTTATACAACAGTTAATCGAGCTGTTCTCAGACATCAGAACCATTTCAAAATCGAAAAATGGACTCCACATGATCTAAGAAGAACTGTTTCGACACAGCTTAACGAAATGGGAATTTTACTACATGTAGTAGAGAAAATTTTAAATCATAGGATGCAAGGAGTAATGGCAGTATACAACAAAGCAGAATATTACGATCAAAAGGTATCAGCATTAAATCAGTGGGCCAAACGAATTGAAGAAATTGTGAGTTCCGGCGAATAAACCACAAGACTTACTTGTGAAAATGTAATATTCCCCATGTTTTATCAGCTTTTAATGGAAGGTAATAAATTCATTTAACAAAGTGTTTTACAATCTTATTTCTTTCAATTGTTAATCTATTAGCAGCATTTTTTATGATCCATGAAAGCGCTGGCTACTATTCAATGATCTCATCCGAAAGTTCTTCGTTGATTTCATAGGGTGCGGCCATTTTAGCTGAAATATTTCAACATGTTCTGATGATCACCAAAGGTGATACAAAATACCTAGATCGATTCTTCGGTGTTTAGCAATGATTCTATTCATCCTCACTATAGTCGCGGCAGGGTATAAGATTTACAAATCGATAGAGCTTGTAAAGAAAGATAATGAAAGACGTTCAGAATTGATGTCTATTCTAAAGCAAGAGATACAGGATAATTGGAATGATCAGGAAGTATTTTCTCAGAAAGGGACAATTCAAAAAACCAATGCTGCAATCGCAGCCAGAGAAAAGCGTGCAACCTATCAGGAGTTACGAAATACACCTAAAAATCTTCCCCCATATAAATTAGAAAAGTTATCGATTTTCGAAATTGTGCAGTTTTTTTTGTTGAAAGTTGCATTACAAATCTCTGCTCTCGTGTTTTAGTGGAAAATCGGTGTGATCCATCGATCAAAAAGTATCCAAAAAACAGACAGTCGCAAAACAATAGTAAAAAATGGAAAGTAAAATACTTGCAGGCAGACAGGAATTGTTGGAATTTTGCAACTAAGTGATGGAAATTATTTGTCGGTATGACAAAAGATTCGAAGATCCTTCAAATCATTCAATGGTGCTCTTCAGTTTTTCAAAGGAACCAAATTCGAAAGAAGAATTGCATTAGAACCAACTGTAGAAAATCTTGTTTTTTGATTTTAAAACAGTGTATCAAGAATAGTCACCGCATGTTGAATGCTCTTGGGACTGATAAGGACATCTAAACAACCATATGCACTTATAGCCCCATATCTATCTCGATTAACTTTTAATAGTGCATCTCGGATATTCTGTATCAAGCGATGCGGTGAAGTAAGTTTCTTAGTAACTTCAATTTAGTATATCCAGTTGAATGCTTATCTAACGGAAAGGAAGGAATTCTAAAGCCATTTAGAAAATTTGGCTAATTTAATCGCTTTCTTCGCAAGCAATTCCAAAGGATTAATTAATGGCACAGATATGGCCTCAGCCTTTAAGAAAATTGGAATTTCTGTGCATCCTGCTATTATCCCCTGAGCATTGCGTTGTATTAGTGATTCTGCGACGTCCAAAAAACTTCTGTTATTGTCTTCAAAGGTAGAAGAAGCATTTTGCGAGATGTTACTTGAGACAGAACTTTTTACTCCAAATATTGCCTTCATTACTCTCTTTTGTTCATTTTGCTCTGGTACGAGTGTGTTTATTCCGCATTCAGACAACCTTTCGTTTAACATTTGACTTTTAATTGTTGTATCGGTGGCTATTAAGCCTATGGTTTCCAAATGCTGAAAATTAAGAACAATTTCTTCTATGAGAACATCCAAGATAGATATGACAGGAATGCCAATTTCCTTTTGCAATTGCACTAGATAAACATGAGCAGAAACACAGGGAATTAAAATAAAATCTACTCCAGCATTTTCAAGAATTTGAGCACTTTTCACCATCTCTGATATAGGAGATTCTTCCTTCAGTTCATGGTTTAGCGTTCTGTCTGGAATCTTTGGATTACAGTCTATGATAACGCGTAAATGGTCTTGATCTTTTTGAGCAGGTGTATTTTTCAGGATTTCTTCAAATAAGACCAATGTTGCTTCTGGTCCCATTCCACCTAGAATTCCAATTTTTTTCTCATTCATAAGCAAATGATTTATCGGCAATAACCAGTTAGATATCTAGTCTCCTATAGCTTTTACGATTGCTTCTAGGATAACAATTACTACAAAATGAAGTTTCAAAGGATTTGCTCGAATGCGTCTATGTTAAATAATCGTAGTTTCTTGGCTATATTCGACTACGACATCGTCAGGTGATATGCTCCGAAAGGCTAGGAAGTTCCATGGACTATTAATTGAAACTGACTGGTGAGTCAAAAACTGACGCTTAACTAGTCCTCTTTCCCGAGAGTTTTTCAAAAAAGCTTTGATTGCATATACAGGCAATTTCTTCCCTTTAAAACTGAAATGATCTACAACAGGCTAATTCTATCTCTTCCTGGAGTATCCCAACAAACGAACTGTTTTTTAAGCTCCCCAATTTTAGGACAAGTTGTAGACTTGGCATTTATGAAGATATTAACAATCAGAAACGTTATTTCATTTAGCAATGATTTTAATTCCTATGGCTAATCGACTGAAGCTCATAAAGCAAGACTAGTCAATTTGCCAAGTGTCATCATCATTTTGATTATAGCAGTAAAGGACTAGTGCACGTGCCAGCCCTAATAATACAACCATGAAAACAAACGTCAGCATATCGAATTTTGCCCTGACAAATTAATATAAAATCAAATGCTTTGTTTAGCATTTTGATAATAGTGATCTTTGGCTTATTACATTTTGTTCAACAGCCTGTAATAAATACCTTACCTTTAGTCACTTTCGGTTAATTTTTAAATCGTTATTAGCTAGTTCAAAGCAGATTCACTGAACCCTTTGATATATTTTATCTCACCCATATCCATTTTGATAATTTTATCAGCTACTGTGAAGTAATTATCATCATGAGTAATTGCAATTACTATTTTTCCATTTTTTTTCATTTGAGGCAGCAAGTTATGATAAAAGAATTTCTTATATTCAGGATCTTGATCAGCCGCCCATTCGTCAAACAAATATACCGGGCGATCCTCTAAAAAGCATTTTAACAAAGCTAGGCGTTTCTTTTGACCTCCCGAAAGATTGGTAGTGCTGAATTTACCATTTACAATTGATACCTTGTTATTTAGTTCAAGTAGTTTTAAATAATTATCTATTTCTGCTTTCTTACTTTTGAAATCTATTTCATAGAGCTTGTCAAATAGATGAAAATCGCTAAACACCACAGACATTACTTCGCCAATATTACTGTTTGTAACCTCGAATTCATTGACAATTAATGCGCCTTGACGCGCATTGTACAGCCCACATATTAATTTGGCTAAAGTTGTTTTTCCGCTTCCATTGCCACCAATAATGAACAAAACTTCTCCCTTTTTAACTTCTAGATTTATAGGCCCAACACTGAATTGACTTATTTCTGGTTCATTTTCATAAGAATAACAAATGTTTTCAATTCTTATACTTTGTATGATTTTCACATTTGCACCTTTGATTATTTCTTGAGTCGTTTTCTCCAATTTATCGGATATCTCGTCAGTCATAGCCTTAACTCTTTTCCATGACACATATATTTTTGATATATTGGGAATTGAGCTCAATATAGCGTTTATAGGTCCAATCAAGTACAGTAATATCATTATAAACGTAGATAATTTACTAGTATTAAAAGTCTTAAATATTTCTGGAATGGCAAATGTGATAAACCCGATAATCAACAATAGCAAAGACTCTCCTACTAAAAAAGCATTTAAAAACTTAGTACGTGCAGTAATCACTCTATCTCTATAATTCTCTGAAATATATGTTACATCAGATTTATATTCGATCCTTTTCCTACTATGCAAAGATAACTCTTTGAATCCTTTTACAATTCCATCAGTTATTGTCATGAATTCACTTTGACTATCCCTAGCCAACTCTAAATATACCATGGATTTCTGAGTTACAAGATAGTATAAAACGGCAATTGTCGATATTATTAATAGTATCAAAGCGGTAATTTTAAAAGAAATTACTAACATAATTGTAAAGGCACAAATGATAGTCACTATACTAGTAAAGAAACTAACAATTATATTAGCGGAATCACCAATTGTTTCAGTATCATTATTTAGAGTTGCATAAATTCGTCCTGAATCAAATTTTTCAAAATGTTGGTATTTTAATTCAAATATTTTTTCAAATAGTCTGATTCTCATATTGTAAATTATTATATTACTCATTTGTATCAATTTTGTTCTGACTATTTTGGTTCCTAAAATGTAAACAGCAAATGCAAGCAAGTAGTAGTAGAGTAAATAAATTAGTTTTACATTACTTAAAACTGAAACAGTTACTAAATAGATGATAATTGTGTTTGAAAAGCCGGAAGCAACTCCAAGCAGAACAAACATTGGGATTTTTTGTTTGTTGTTTTCTTCTTTGTTAAAAACAAGTAATGATACATAAACAACAAAACATAGAGCCCATGCAATCATAATTAAGTAAATTGAAGTTATAAAACTTAGTGGAGCCCAAACAATTGCTGTATTCCAGTTCACTTTAAAAATAGCGGCTGGAAAAATATATAAACCATATGCCAAAGGAAAACTAAGCAACAGGAATAAAGCTATTTTACATATTACTTTTATGTTAATT
Organism: SAR324 cluster bacterium; assembly: GCA_028282825.1. Classification (GTDB taxonomy): domain Bacteria; phylum SAR324; class SAR324; order XYD2-FULL-50-16; family XYD2-FULL-50-16; genus JAHJTV01. The sequence goes on along the minus strand of JANQGZ010000069.1, from coordinate 44,097 downwards.
TGATTAAACTGTCTTTTTTTTCTAATAATACCGAACAGAATTGATATAAAGTATGTTATTAAGCCAGCTATAAAAAGAACTATTATGATGGCAAAAATAGATAAACCCTTGTCTACCCCTAACCCAGGCTCCTTCTCATCAATTTGCCTGCCATCAAGCAGGTTTAGTATATTTTTCGCTATATGTGGCGTAAACGAACTATTTGAGTTTGACAGTATTGCAACACCCGCTTTTTTTTGGACGTTAAACCCAACAAATGTAGTAAAATTAGGATTTGACCCACCGTGAAATAATCTGCCGCCTCTTTCCTGAGACACGAACCACCCGTATGCATAATTTGTTAATGTAAATTTATCAGGCGAAACCGATCTGTCTGGAGTGTGACTTTGCTGAAATAAGCCCGTAAATCCTGGTCTGTCTGCAGGGATCATTCCCATTTGCAATTTCATCCAATGAGCCATGTTCAATGCGTTTGTTACTACATAGCCTGCTGGATCATTACCTTTGAAGATCGGAGCGTCGTATAGTATAGGCTTAAAAAAACTTATTTTATACCCCTTTGATTTATCTGGGTCATCATTTCCACCACCTATAGATGTATCTTTCAATCCAAGCGGTTGAAAAATTTCCGAATTCATATAGTCATGATATGTCTGCCCAGTAACTTTTTCTATAATCAGACCAAGAACATCATAATTAATAGTAGCATAACTGTATTTATCACCAGGTTTCGAAATTAGTTTATAACCTATAAGATTTTTTACTGTGTTTTCGATAGATTTTTTATTGTTACTTTCCGGTATGTCAGAAATTGTTTTCCACGGAATTCCACTTGTGTGAAAAAGAAGGTGTTTAATCAGTAGTTTTTCTTTTTTACCTTTATATTTTACATGAAACCATGGCAAATATTTTTCAACAGGTTGATTAATTTCTATTTTATTTTGCTTTACAAGCTTTAATATAGCTAAAGCCGTAAAGCTTTTTGAGCAAGATCCAATCTCGAATTTAGTAGATGATTTCACCTTTATCGCATTTTCTTTATCGGCATAGCCATAATTTTTGATTATTGTCTGTCCACCATTAATTGTAACGATGCTCATTCCTGGTATTTTAGAGTTTGGGTATATATGGTCTACATATTTATTAATCTTTTCGTTGATACCTTCTGCAATGCTTATTTCAGATATCTGCATCAGTATAAATATATATATAGCTGTTTTTTTAATTATGTTTTTCATTTTATACACTTATGTTAAAATTTTTAAAATTTACTACATTCTTCATTTATAATTTTATTCAGAATATAAATCAGGTTCTTCCGGTTGATTGATTCTTTTTAATGACTTTTATTTACTTTTGACATATTGATTTCTTAAAAAGGACGCCATATGTCAACCAGTTTAATGTTTCATGGATTTGGTATTCGTGGATACCAGTTACAGAATACAGAGTTTGTTGAATGTAACATCTATTTTCATATCGACCTAGATAAACATAATTTAAGATGTCCTGTTTGCAAAAGTTCTAAGGTTATTAGAAAAAGGGGCAGTCGATTAAGAGAATTTCGTTCTATCCCCATTGGTAATAAAAAAACGTTCATCGTTTTCCTCGCTCTCAGAATCCATTGCAGGGAATTGATAGACACCTTTATGTTAAAATCGCGTTTGCTGATCGCAAAAGGCGATACACCGACGCTTTCAAGCAATATGCGATTACCTTGTTACAGTTTTCAACAGTTCAAGATGCCGCCAAACACCTGGATGTCCATTGGGATCTGATCAAAGAGATTAATAAATCTGATTTGAAGAAATTTCAGAATCACTCATTAAAAGATGTCTAACCGATCACCATTGACGAAATCAGTGTCGGTAGAAAACATCGTTACATCACTGCGGTTTTGGATATTGAAACCGGTGCTGTTATATTCCTAGGTGATGGAAAAGGTGCTGACAGCCTTGATCCGTTTTGGAAAAAGCTAAAACATTCAAAAGCTCACATTGAAGCGGTAGTTACTGATATGTCCCCTTCGTATATCAAAGCCATTGAGGAAAATATCCCTCAGGCAACTCATGTGACTGACCCGTTTCATATAAAGCTATTCAATGATCAGCTCTCTGATCTAAGGAGAGAGCTTTATAATGAAACCAATGATAAATTAAAAAAGTCCTTAAAGGCACCCGATGGTTGTTATTGAAAACCCCATACAGCTTCTTCAGCAGAAGACATGAAGAACTTCAGTTGAGAATCGCCTTAGAAATCAATCAACCATTGGTCACTGCTTACTATCTAAAAGAGGACCTAAGACAAATGTGATCTCAAGATACCAAAGCAGAGGCTGACCGATTTATCATCAGCTGGATTATGCGAGCGGAGCAATCGGGTATTAAAATACTGATAAACTTTGCTCAAACCATCAGACGTTTTTACGCAAAGATACCTGCTCACTATGACTATCCTAGCTCGACAAGAATCCTTGAAGGCACCAATAACAAGATTAAAACCCTCACAAAGCTTTCTTATGGATTCGGAGACAAGAAATACTTCAATATGAAGGCTATGGGCATTCATATTGAAGTATCAATTAGTCGGATGAACCATAAATCATATACAGAAACCAATTTGTTTAATTACAAAATCTAGCTTTTTTTATCAGAAGACAGATAGGGAAAACTGGGGATAAGGAGTAAGGAGGTAAAATTTAATCTTATTTTATTAATCTCCAAAGCTATAAAAACAGATCTTTGGTCAACGTTTCATCAATGTGTTTTATTATATCATTTAAATGGTTATTAATAAAAAAATGTCCACCTTCGAATGAGATAGTATTATATGAGCCGTCTGTATAATCTTGCCACTCATCAATAATTTTGATCGTTTTGGAATTGCCTTTTGAAAAAAACATTTTGTCATCTCTCCCATATAACACTGTAATATCGCAACTTATTTTTGAATAGTTGTCATTAGAGTAAAGCTCAAGATTTTTCATATCAGATCTTAATATTGGTAAAAAAAATTGAAAAATTTCGTTGTTATCGATTATCTCACTAGGTGAACCTCCCAATTCATAAATCATCTTGATGAACTCATTATCTTCCAAAGTATGGAGGAGCTTATTCTTTGGTGCATGTGGGGGTAGTTTTCCAGATATAAAAAGGTGTTTAGGTTTTTTTAATCCCTCCGTTTCAATTTTGCTAATTACTTCAAAAGCAAGCAAGGCTCCCATGCTATGACCAAATATTGCAAAATCTTTTTGTTTGACGTTTTCTAACAAGTACAAAAATACATCATCAATTGCTAATTCAAATGATTCATATAGGGGTTCACAAAACCTGGAACCTCTTCCTGCTAATTCGATGGGTATAACGTCGATAAATTCACTGCTCAGATTAATCCATTTTTCGTAGAATGCAATCGAACTACCCCCAGCATGGGGTAAACAAAATAGTTTGATTTTATTCTTTTCCATTGTTTAAATTAAACAGTTAAAAAATTAAGAATTCTTTAGAATAAAATTGAGTAAAATCATAACATAAACAAAAAGTATTCAAAATTAAAAATACTATTAACTGGGATTAATAAACCAGGCAGCCTGATGTATGCGATTTAGAAAAATACAAACAATCTGACAGATGCTTTCATTTTCCAATCAACTAGTCATTTTATTTCTGACAAAATGAGAAATAGCATCAACCGATCTAAAATTTTTAATATCTAATTCGCTATTATCTATTTTTAGGTTAAAATTGCTCTCAACAAATGTAACTAGCTTCATCGCAAAGAGAGAGCTCAGCAAACCAGTAGAAAAAAGATCTTGATTATCCTCTAATGTCGGTTGACGGATGTTCTTTAGAATGAATGCTTTGACTGTTTCTTTTATTTCTGTTTTCATATTTAACCTTTAATCATATTTTGGTTGTTCTTTGGACTCTTTAAAAAAGTCGTCCTCTTTTAAACAATGCAAGGTAATTTATGTATTTATAAATAGAATAAATTTAATTCGCCTCTTAAAAGAAAAAAATCAACTCTCTGGATACAATACCTTTACATGGTTGGAAACGGGTTGAATTTCGTCCAAAGAGTGCTCGAAAATAATTAAATCACCCCTTTGATCTATTTCTTCGAATCCACTGAATTTATATGTCATGTACATCATTCTGTTTCTACTATTACTCACAAATTCAGCTCTTAAATTCACTCCAGTATCTTTTGCTTGATTCATGATATAATTCATCAAAATAGATCCGACACCTCTCGACATAACACGACATGACATTAACAGTAGTTTAATATCCCAAAACTCTTCATGTTTTTCGACCAATGACAGCCCAATTGTCCCATAACTTCCATATTTATCTTGAAGTTTGGCTATAAGTAGCAAATGATTGTTTGAATATCTGAAATCATCTAGCTCCTCATATGAGTATGTGTAGCCCGTTGTGTTCAATTGATGAGTCCTGATGGTTAATTCCTCGGCCCTTTTTAAATCCTCTTTGCCAGCGACTTTAATCTCGAATACCATTTCCAATGATTCTAAAAAAGACTGACTCGGACCTATGTATTTCTCCTCAGCATTATTTCTATCAATATCACTCATATACATTTGACGTCTTTGCCCAGATTCCAATGTGATGAATCTTGGATTCATCCGGGGCATTTCCAAAAAATTCGGGAGTTCAATAACATCCAAACATGTCACTTCAGGTATCTCGCTTTTTACCTCTTCTCTTTCAAAGATTTGATCATCAATAAAAGCAAAAGTGTCCAATCCAATATTCAAGGATTTTGATATGTTTTTAAGAGATACTGATTTTGAGTTCCAATGTATTTCAGGATAAAGGAAGTACTCCCAAATCTGAATTTCTTTCAGCTTGGTTTTTGCATCATTAAAATGATTTTTACTGGCAATTGATTGCAAAATACCCCTCCTGTCAATTTCCTTTATAATGGTTATCACTTCCCTTTTTGCCTCTACCTCTTTACTTTCCAATAAAACACCTTCCCAAATTGTGTTATCCAGATCCCATACGACACATTTGATGGATTGTTTTTCATTTACTGCCTTTTTAATTTGATCAGAGGAATAAATTTTTTTATAGTTTTTTTTCATCACAATACCTTTATTTGTTTTATTGTTTGATTTTTATATAATTTTTTAATTTCTAAGGAAATCTGATGTTTTTTTCCCAAGGACAACCTGAAGCATTTGATTTGTTCCTTCAATAATCTCCATTATTTTGGCATCACGGAAATATCTTTCTATCGGATATTCCTTACTACAACCATTTCCGCCATGAATTTGAAGTGCATGCCTTGCAATATCGTTGACTTTTTTTCCTGCAAAATATTTTGCTCTCATGACTTCTTCTGTGGCTTTATCGCTGTTATTGTCCAATAAAAATCCTGCATAATAATATAGAAATCTTGCTGCTTTTGTATTTGTGTCCATATCAGCCAATATCTTTCGTATAAGCTGATTTTCCGAAATTAACACTTCAAATTGTTTTCTTTGATTGGCATACATAACACTTGCTTCAAGGCAAGCCTGAGCAATACCCACAGATCCGGCAGCTACACTGTATCGACCTATATCCAATGCAGACAGAGCTACGGCAGAAAAGCCAAATCCAGGTCCACCAATTATATTTGTTTTTGGAATTTTGCAGTTCTTAAAATGAATATTTGATAACATTGCCGCTCGAGTACCCAAAAGATCAGTTATTGGCTCGATAGAAATGCCTTCTTGATTTTTTTCCGCAATCAATGCGATTGGTTGACCTTCGATTTGAGCAATGACGAGAAGTATATCTGCTATTTGTCCAAAAGTTATCCATTTTTTAGATCCGTTTAAGATATATGTTTCGTCATCTAAAATCAGTTTTGTTTTTATTGATTTTGCATCACTCCCTACATCCGGTTCACTTAGTGCAAATGCTCCAATTAATTTACCTTCAGCCAGTTTTGATAGCCACCTATCTCTTTGCTCCTCCGTTCCCCATCTTAAAATTGCGTAAGAGCACATTCCATGGACCGTAAACAGGCTCCTGACCGAAGAACATCCCTTTCCGAATTCTTCATTAAGTATTCCAAACCTGATCATATCCCAATTTAAACCACCATATTTAGGTGGTAATATGGCCCCCAGGAATTTTTGTTGCCCAATTCTTTTAATCAAACTTCTTGGTATTTCTTGTTTACGATCAAATTCTCCAGCATATGGAATAACGTGTTTTTTAACAAAATTTTTAATTTCAATTTTTGTATTTTGTTGTTTTTCATTTAGATTAAAATTCATATATACACCTTAAAATTATATTAAATTTTTAACACATAAAATAAAAAAATAACTACTAAGATACCTAAGTAAAACTAATCGACTATCTAAAATAATAAAATCAAAAACTTCTCATTTTCTTTTTTTTAAATATCATTTAATATCAATTATTTAAATCCAAAATCTTCAATTATCTACCACATGAAGTTAGTAACAAAACTAGTCTAGCAATTAAATGATTTAATGCAAAAAATCTTTATTAATATAATCCAACATGCTTAAATTATATTTTAATAAATCAGAAATAATTATTTAATTTAGTCGAACCTGAAAATGCCATTTTGAGAATTAGGAATCCTCTTTGAAGTCAGATCCTCGAATACAAAATGACTTTCCCAAATGAAATTAATGGTTATATTGGTCGTAAATCTAATTTTGTCTGCAAAAATACCTTCCAAAAACAGAAAACAAAAAAATAGGCAAGCAGCCTTAACAACTTTTTGAAGTTGAAGACCGCTGCTGCCATCATCAGGTTTATGCTATCTCCTATAAATCCTTTCAGATAGTTTCTGGCTAACCCATGATCCGATTTGAGGTGACCGATGATCGACTCAATGCTTGCCCGGCGCCTGAAACGTTTTCGCATCTTTAGCTTTTTATAGGCTGTTGCCCGTTTGGGCGGCGGTTTAGGAATCATGATCAAGGTTCCGTTCACTCTCGTTCTCCCCCTATATTCCCGGTCACACAAGCAACATCCGGTCGTTCACCCAGCAAATTAGTAACTTGCCTGAGTACTCGCTCCAAGGTGTGACCATCGTAAATGTTCGCTTTGAAGCACATGGCACCAACAATGATGCCACTGTCCCTGGTGGAAACAATGGATGCTTTGGAACCAAATTCATACTTCTTGTGTTCATTTCCTTTGCTGATGCAGTAGACATCCGGCTCATGAAGGCTGTAGATTTTATTTTTGCTTTTCTTCTGTTGGCTAGGTACGGCTTTAAATCGTTCTGGTGTAGCTCTATAGAATCCCAGTATGTATTCTGGTAGTTTTCTAAACAACTCTCTAACCAATCGTCCGGCAATCGTTTTTGGGTGACGTTGCGCCTTGTTGGCTCGCTTCCTGTTTTTAGGATGGTTGGCAAAGCGAAGATCCAGCAACAGTCTCTTGACTGTTCGGTTGTAACTGCGTCTGAGAGGGATCGACTCGTCTTGAGCAATCTTTCGACAGTTCTCAATAATCTTGCGATGGAGTTTAGAGTCTGTAGGAAACGTGATATTCTTCTCCTGAACGGTGGTATCGATCAAAACCTCTTTCTCAAGCGCTTTTTTTCCGTGTAGAAGGATAGAAACCTCCAGAATTTTCTGAACGCCCTCTTCTCCAATTCGCTTCCTGAAGTAAGTCAGATCGGTCGGATCACATGGATAGTGCCATTGAAATTGGGTTTCACCGTAAAAATACTGCATGTATGGATTCGCTACCCAAGCTTCAACGATGCGTTCATCACTTAGATTTTCCATCTGTTTGAAAATCATCAAACCGACCATTAATCGAATCGGTTTTGCAGGTCTACCCATGCTTTTGTGACAGAAACCGGATAACTCTTCCTCTAGGTAGTCCCAGGGAATTTTTTCGATAAAATCACCAATCATGACTGGGATTGAGCTGATCAATCAGGTCAGGACTGATAAAACTAATCTAACCAGGATTGTTTTTGGGATTATTTTTCATGAAAAAGGATTCTAATTTGACCGGTTTTTTAACTCTATGATGCGCTTTCTGGTTTATAGAGTTTCGATACTTTCGCTCAATTATACGCTTATAATCTTTTAATATCAATATAATAGAATCTATTTTTCAATTTTTCAGGGTCTACTATTTAGGAATTAGTGATATGTTATATTGGTAATGCCGAAATGTTTGTCACGTTTTTCGCTAACAGATTGTTTGGTAATCCTTCCAAAAAGTTGTGGATAGGAAAAGGTATCACAACCTAGTAATATTGGGTTATTCATTAGGTAAAGCCACCGAATCTAACTTAGTCAAAGGTACAAAAGCTATGTGCTTTTCCAAAGATTCATTATTTATCAATTAATCTAATATTCATCCTGTTTTAATTTCCAGTACATACTGTTTTTTTTCATTAATATGATAGATCCCGAGGTTTTAGGCATAATCAAGTATATCCAGTAAAGGGGGAACTGAATTTTCATGGAGTTTATTCCACCTTTCATCTGCAAAATTAATTTCTAGCATTGTGTTTGGATTTGGAATTTCGAGTTTTTTGCAGTGTTCTTCAAACCTAATTAATCTGTTATGAATCTCTTCTTGTGACGGCTCTGTATTTAATTTCCAGATTGAAAGCATCAATAACTCTTCATATCGATTGGAGTAGGTACGTTCGACCTCTTCGTTATTTCTCCAATAATTGGAATTCACTTGTCCTGAGTTGTAGAAAGTAAACGGGGCGCATTCTGCTTCCCAGATATCATCCTGTAATTCATACAAAAGGTCCAAAGTTTGTTGAAAGTCCTCTTCTGTTTCTCCTGGATGTCCGGCTATCCAATAAGTCGTAGTCTTGATTCCGGCTTGTGCTAGATTGGATACACTTTGTCTTACCTCATCAACAGTGATTTTTTTATTCATTAAGTTCAGAACATTGTTGGATCCGCTTTCAACTCCTAATCTAGCGCGATAGAATCCAGCCTTGCGCCATAGCTCGACATTTTCGGGTAAGCTTACAGAAGAGTCCGACCTTAAATAGCCATCCCAGTATATATTTAAGCCATCATTCAATATTCCTTTTGACATATCTGAAATTACTGGGTTCAATAATGAGTCTCCCATTAGAAACAATGTAGAACCATAAATTCGAAAAAGTTCGGATAATTCAGTAGCGATTTTACGACCGCTCTTTCTTTTGTATTTTCCCCAGTTCAAAGTTTCAGAACAAAAACTGCATTGAAATGGACAACTTCTAGACGCATAGGAAGCAAGATATGGGTAAAAATCCAAATCAAAATCTGTAAAATCGGGCAATGCAGCATTTTCAATATTGAATTTCTCTTCGTTTAGATGATTACTTTTTATCACTTTTTGATTTTTTGATAGCGTTCCGTCGAGTAGTCTTAAAAACGGCAATTCTCCTTCACCTATGATTATATGATCGATATAAGATGTTTTGTTGACAAAATTCTGGAAGTTAATTGTGCTGGGTTCCAACTCATCGGAAAAAACACCACCGCCGATAACCGTTCTAATTTCAGGAAGTATTTTTTTTGCTGTCTTAAAAGCAAAAATAGTAGCAGGTAGTGAACCGTTAAAAGTTGATATCCCAAAATACTCAGGTTTTTCTTCGGACAGCAACTTTCTGATATAGCCCTCTAAAGAAGTATAGAAATCATCTACAATATTTATTAATTCTCTGATATTATTTCCTTTTGACTCATAAAAGAAAGTGTTAAAAATTAGTCTCTCAACAATATTTATATAGTCCTCTTCATTTTCATAATTCAAATGGGCCATCAGCTGGTGTCTCATTACATTCATTCCAAGAGCAATGAAATTTGGTCTTTTGTTTTCCGGTATCAGTTTAGCAAGAGTTTCAAAGTACGAATCATAAACTTTTCTCAAGGCAATGTTTACATTTGCATCAACAGCTTTAACCTTGTAGTTGTGCTCCTGGAGAAATCCTTTTAAGCAAGCAATTCCTAACGGGGGAATCAAAGGGGACCAATAAGGCATCAGTGAAAGTAGTATTTTGTTTTTTATAAGCATGTGGAATTTTGAGATACATTGGAATTAGAAAAAAACTAAGATGAAACTGATCTAATTTATTGAAATTTCTAAATAAGGCAAAAACCAATATGGTATTTGTATTTTTATACCTTCTTCTGATTTGAATTGGTTTTGTCAGTGAATTCAGTCTAGTTACTTATTCTTTAATTTCATGAATTCCTTGAAAAAAGGGTTGTCCAATCCCAAGATGGTATGTTCCAAAATAGCCATCGCGCTAAACATTTTAAATTTTGCTTGAAAAAAGGCAATGCTTCGTTCTCCATCCAAAACACTGGCAAGAACTTCTTCTCCTCGATGGGCTGGTAAATCGTGCATAAAAATCGCGCCTTTGTATCTATTCATTGTATTTTCATTAACTTGAAATGGTGAAAATTTGGATTTCCAATCAGGATCTGATTTAGTTGTTCCCGTAGTCTGCCAGCGAGTTGTATACACGACATCGATATCTGGGGGTAACTCATCGCTATCGGTTGAAAAGAAAATCCGACTCCCATTATCAATACTACTTCTTTTTGCAGTTTCGCAAATTTGAGAGCACATTTCATATCCTGCGGGACACAGAAAGTGAATTGTTACATCTTTAAACCTTGTCAATGCTAAAGCTAAAGCAACAGCAGTGTTGTTACCTTCCCCCATGTAAAGAATGTTTAAACCTTCCACTTTTCCGAAGTGTTTTTTTATGGCCGCTAAGTCGGTGATTGCCTGAGTTGGATGTTCAAGAGAACTCATTGCATTAATAACCGACATTTTTTCCTGGTTTGCCAGTATTTCAAAATCCTGTTGTGATTCTGACGTCCTCGCTACCAGGCAATCCAACATACCACTAAGTATATCCCTGGTATCTTCAAGAGTTTCGCCAGTATTAACCTGCAAATCATTTGGCCCGTATGAAATAATTCGAGCACCTAGTCTTAAGGCACCAGAAGAAAATCCTGTTCGGGTTCTGGTTGATGTTTTTTTGAAATATATACCAACGATCTTGTCTGTTAGTGATTTTTCACTCTGCCCCGATGTATTGGAAAAATATACACTTCTGTTCACTAAAAAGCGTAATTCGTCGTTTGAAAGATTGTTAATCGAAATTAAATGTTTCATTTTTATTCTATCCTTTATTAAATTAAATGTTTCAATTTTTGGTTATATTGTAAAACAATATAACCAATTCACTTGCAAAAACTTAATCTACAACCGCACCCAAAAGGATTAGGTTTATAGTATCACCCAGAAGGAGATAATGTGCCCTGCACCTAAAAAAGGCAGGGAAGTTGTTCCCGTTTTCGAATGCAAAAGGTTTAGCTTTTTTCTTGATGTTTTTGGTGTTTAATCTATTTGAGGATCATTTCTGTGTAACCCTACTGTGTCTACACAGTAACCTCCCGCCCAGAAATAGTTCCCCCGGTACGGCTTTTCTTTCAAACCACGATATTTGTTAAACAAACGAATTACAGTTCTTCCTTTAACTGTTTTGGCATAACTTAAAATCGAAACCTTGAGAGGAACTACGGGAGGAATCATGGTCACTAAGGATGTATGATCAACCTGGACTTTAAACTCAATGACTTCATATCCTTTTTGATCCTAAAACGTTTTTATACCTCTGGATACTTCTTTAGCCACTTCACTTGTTAGTATCCGATATCTGTATTTTGGAACCTGGACTATATGATATTGGCAATGCCAAACTGCACGTGATGATTTTATGCGACTCATTGAATAGTCCTGAGTTAGAGTTACGGGAGCAACTTAACTTTTGGCTCTATCATTGAGTCGTCCAAACGGTAAAGCCATTGGACTTTGATCCAGTGCAAAGGACGGGGGGGGATGTTAGAATAATTATCTATTTGCTAAGGTTTTCTAAAGTGTAGTTTTCTTGTAATTGTAATCATTTTTTAGTCGACCTTAATATCTTTTATAACTTCCGCTATTTTTTCCACGTTTTGAGGATCAAGTATTGTTGTATGATTACCAGGTATCTCATAAATCAACACTTTTGATGAGAAATATCTATTCCAACCGAGGTCGTTGTCTTTTATCTGTTCACTGTTTGTTGTCCTCCTGTCTTTTGCTTTGAAAAGTACAGCTTTATCGACCTTTAAGACGCTATCTGGATGATATGTAATTAAACAATTTGATTTAATCACATTCCATTTTCCTTGGATTAGCTCTTTGGAATAATAAATTCCATGCTGACCAAAATATTCTCTTAAGTAGTCTGCAATTTCGGTTTCTTTAAGTTTGTAAATCTCTTCATAATTTGGTTCTTTTTTTACATTGTGAAGTTGAAAAACATGTTGAATAATGACGCTCAAAAATTCCTTCATATTAAATTTACTGTTATCTCTGTAATGAGGCGCATTTTCATCAAATACCAGTAACGTTTTAATTTTATCCCCAACCAATGTCATTTGGCGTGCCGTTTCATATCCGACCAGCCCGCCAAAAGAATGCCCGGCAATATGGTAGGGGCCATTTTTTTGGATTTTTTTTATTTCAAACAAATACATTTGGGCCATATCCTCAATATTGTCAAATGGTTTATCTTTTCCATTTAGACCAACTGTTTGCAAACCAAAGATTGGTTGTTCCTTGCCCATGAATTTGCTGAATGCCGAGAAGTTTAACACGTCACCTTCTACTCCTGGGATTAAAAACAAAGGAGTCTTAGTTCCCTTTTTTTGAATGGGAACCAGTATTTCAAAGGTTTCGGTGGAGTCGCCAACAGCGATTGTGGCCGCCAATTTTGAAACAGTTAAGTTTTTATGAAAATCCCTTACTGCCAATTTAAAACCGAATTCTTTATAGATTTCCGATATCATGACAAGTCCTTTTACACTATTCCCACCTAAATCGAAAAAAAGATCGTCCACACCGATTAACTTTAATCCTAAAAGTTTGGACCAAATGGAAACAAGTTTTCTTTCTATATCATTCGAAGGTGCTTTGTATGTGGGACTCAGCTCCGGCTTAAATTCAATTGATTCCCTATCTCTTTTAAATATCCCCTGTTTGATGTATTTATCTATAAACTTATCAAGAATTTCACTATCCGGGTCCTTCCAGTCAAATCCCAAGATTTTGAGAATTCGATTAGTTTTTTCATTCACAATATGAAATATTGTGCTATTATTTTCATCGGTATAGTCATAAAAACCTAGATATGCTAGAAAAATCTGAATGTTTCTCCCTAATTTTTTATCATTGAAATTATCTTTAAAATAATCAAATAGTTCCGAAATCTCAAGAATTCTGATATCACTAAACTTCTCTAAAGCGGCAACGCCAAAATCATAAAATGATATCATTTTGTGATTGAAAATATGGAAATTTTCATTAAGTAACTCTTCTATGCGAGAAATCTTAACTATACTTTTCGCAACTTGGTCCACATATGAAACATCTAAATCATTCACCTTAGTTATTGGAAAAACCCTTAAGTCAATCAATGCCATTAGACTGTTGAAGAACCAGTTCTCCCTATTATTTTTTTGAAATATTAAGCTATCGGAATCAAATAATATATTTCCGATTCTATATATATTACATTTGTATCCCTGATTTCTTGCTTCTTGAACTAATTTTTCAGCTATAAATTTACTTTTTCCATAGGGATTATCAATATCCTGTTGAACATCTAGAGAGTCCTCGGAGAAGATAATGAATTCTTTGTTCGGAACATATCCTCCAGCAACTCCAATGGTTGACATATGATGCAAGCTCATGTTGCCATTTTTTACAAAATCCAGGATGTTTCTAGTTCCGTTTACGTTGACATCGACAAAATCTTGCCAATCACCAAAATGATGCACAATAGCTGCGCTATGAAACACAGAATCCACTTTTTTGGAAAGCTCTTCCCAATCTTCCTTAGAAAGCCCCAAACCCGGTTTGGCTATATCTCCACAAAACACGTTTAATCTGTTGCCAGGAAACATTTCATCGAAAAAATAATCCCAATGTTCCCGAATTCGAGAAAATGCCTTTTCCTTGCTTAAGTTTCTAATAAGAACAGAAACTCTCGTGCATTGGTTTGATAAAAGCTCTTTTATAAGGTATATTCCCAAAAATCCAGTGGCGCCTGTTAACAGCACTTCATTTTGATTGCTTTTTCTTGTAAAATCGATTTCTTTAATCTCTTTTTTAATTTTTTGACTATTAATTTTATTATTTATTTGATATTTATATTTGTTTTCTATTTCCCGATTGCGGTTGGTTAATTTTTTGAAATATGTAAATTTCATATCAATTTGGGTTGTTGACTTATTTTTTCTTAGATGCTCAGCGATATTCTTTAATGTTCTCAATGTTAATAATTCGCTAATTGAAATTTTGTATTGACTTTGCAGTTTTGCAACTAGTTGTATCATGGCTATTGAGCTTCCACCCATTTCAAAAAAATCATCGTTAATATTAAATTTATTTATTCCAAGAAGATTCCTCCATTCATTGGCAATATATTCAATCTCTTCGCGATACTCATCGTTCTGTTGACCTGTGATTGTAATTTCATTCGCTTTAAAATCAGAGTCGTCACAGGAATCATGATAAATCGAATCAATTCTTTTCAGTTTCTCTTTGGGATTTTCTCTAATTTCCCGATGAAGACCATTGTCCAAATGAATTGCCAATTCTTTTTTTGAATCCGTTATGGAAAGAGGGGAGGTTAGATCATCTTTCTTATTACCTGACATGGCTTTAACAATACTTGAATCATTTAACAGAACATTAAAAAGTTTGCCATAGTACATTTTTTCAAATTCATAGGTTGGCAGGGAAATTCTTTTTCCGGTTTTGTTTTTGTAGATTTTAGTCCAATCAATTTCAGCTCCCGCCAGCCATAGTTCAGAGGTTTTGTGAAGGAAGTAAAGGGAATCGTTCAATTCCTCTTTAGGATCTTTTAAAAAACTATTGGGATTTCTCATTAGGTTGATGGATTGACTTGTACAATCTTTCATTGTGAGGGAGGCGACTAAACCGGTTAAACTTTTGCCCGGACCTACCTCAAGATAAATAGTATCCTTTTCTTTTAGAAGCTGTTTTATACCTGAATTGAAATTAACCGTATTGCGGAATTGTCTAATCCAGTACTCAATTTTTTTCACTTCATTTGGATCTGCAAAGTCTCCGGTGAGGCTTGAAACAAATGGGATTTTTGGGCTTTGGAAGTCAATTTTATTCAGTATTGTTTTTTCAAATTCTTCCAAAAGAGGATCCAGCATACGGGAATGAAAAGCATACTGCATATGTAAAAAACTGGTGGTAATTCCCTTATCTTCCAACAGGTTGTTGAGATTTTCCAAAGCGTCTTTAGCTCCGGAAAGAACAAACATCGTATCGCTGTTTTCAGCAGCAACCGACACTGAATCATTAAGGAGCGGCATCAGTTCTCTTTTTTCAATCGCTACATTCAGCATTGCTCCTGCAGGCGACTTTTTAATCAGCAATCCCCGATCGAAAACCAGGGTGAGAGCATCCGGCAGAGACATTACTCCGGAAAGCCATCCGGCCGCATATTCTCCCAAGCTGTGTCCAATAACCGCATCCGGCCGAATTCCTTTTTTGATCAATAAGTTCGCCAGAGAAACCTCAATAATAAATAGCTCGCATGCGGAAACATGGGGTTCGTTGATTATTGCTTTGGCTTGCGTGGAGCTACCCTTCTGAAACAATAGATTTCTGAGGTCTATTTTCCGTTTTTTCTTTAAGATATCAATACAGTGGTCAGCGAAATCCCGAAATTCTTTTTCCCTTTCATAAAGCCCGCTCCCTATTTGACTGTAGTGGATTCCTTGCCCGGGGAACATAAAAACAATTTTCTTTTCCTTATCATTGATTCTGATCGAACGACTCTTACTTTCCACATCATCTTCCAGTTTTTCAATTAACCCTTCGATAGATGATGCAATGTAAGATGTTCTATAATTAAAATGCTTTCTACCCGTATTCAAAGTGTAAGATACATCCGACAAACTTATATCTTTGTTTGCATTTATAAATTTTAGAAACGTCCTTTTGTAATTGATCAACGAGGTTTCCGTCTTTGCGGATAGATTTATAATTTCAGCACTCTTTTCTTTAATTGTTTCATATGATTCGGGAGCCTCCTCAAGAATAACGTGTACATTAGCTCCACCCATTCCAAAAGAGCTGACGCCGGCCCTTCTCGGGTAGTTATTTTTCTTCTTCCATTCTTTAAGCTTAGTACTCAGATAAAACGGGCTTTGTTCTATTTTTAACAAGGGATTGGGTTGTGTAATATTGATGGAAGGAACCAGACGCCGATGTTTAAGTGACAGAACGGTTTTGATCAATCCGGCGATACCGGCAGCGTTACCCAGGTGTCCGATATTGGATTTCACGGACCCTACCGCACAATAAGAGCGTTGATCGGTATGAAACGCCTTTTTTAATGCTTCGATTTCGATAGGATCTCCCATCTTTGTGCCGGTCCCATGGGCTTCAATATAGCCGATGCTTTCGGGAGCAATATTTCCTACTTTTTGAACCGTTTTGATTAGTTCGGCCTGTCCGGCCACGCTAGGTGCAGTAAACCCAACTTTTCTCGATCCGTCGTTGTTGCTTCCGTACCCTTTTATGACTGCGTGAATATTGTCATTATCGTTGAGTGCCTCATCAAGTCTCTTTAATAGAACAATACCGCAACCTTCTCCATCGACTGTTCCGGTCGCGTTTATGTCAAAAGCTCTACAATGGCCGTCCGCTGAGGATATTAATCCTTCGGTATAGACATATCCGCGGGATTTTTGTGAATTGATCGTTACTCCGCCTGCCAGTGCCATATCGCATTTATTGCTCTCCAGGTTTTCACAAGCCATGACTACTGCAGTCAGGGAGGTGGAGCAAGCTGTTTGAACAACAACACTAGGCCCTTTAAGATTCAATTTGTATGAGATCCGTTTACATAAGAAATTCATATCAGTGAGTTGTGCCCGTTCAAATCCACTTAGATATGACGCAGGCATTAAGCTTTTTACTTTCCAGATTGAATTCTCCGATCCGCCTGCAAACAGCCCGATTGAGCCTTGATAAGTATCCGGATTGTATCCGGCGTCTTCCAGGGTTGACCAGGCTTCCTCATGAAAGATCCTGATCTGGGGATCAATATATTCAGCATCAACAGGTGAATATGCAAAAAATCCGGAATCAAAATATTCTTTATTATCCAGGATTCCATATGCTCTTATATAGTTGGGATTGTTGATCTCATCTTCCCCTACTCCGGCATCTTTCAGTTCCGCCTCATTAAAAAAACGAATTGACTCCTTTCCTTCTTTTAGATTATTCCAAAACTCGGAAATATTCTTCGCTTCGGGAAATCTGCCAGACATGCCTATAATCGCTATATCATTTGATGCTGATTGAGTAGTTTTTCTGGAAACTCGTTTTTGAATTCTTTTGTTTTCCTCGGCATCCGGTTTAAATATCGTATTATCCTCAGTAATATGACTCGCCAGCTGTTTTACCGTTGGGTAAGTAAAGAGAGTTAGAAGTGAAAGATCTCTATCCAGCTTTTTATTCAATAGGGTTGAAACGGTGATCATTTTTAGTGAGTTTCCACCCAAATCAAAAAAATTGTCGTTGACGCCGATTCTTTCTGCTCTTAGTACTTCTCGCCAAGCGTCTATAATAATAGCTTCGGTTTCATTGCTTGAGGGCACATATTCGGTGTTCGTTGATGACAGGGTGTATTTTGGATCCGGCAACGCATCTTTATCAATCTTTCCATTAGGAGTTAAGGGGAGTGCTTTGATAAGAATGAATTCCGACGGTATCATGTATCCGGGGAGAACGGATAAGAGATAGTCTTTTAAACGATTTATATTGAAGTTTTCGTCAGCGGCTAGATAAGCACACAACTCTTTGTTTCCAGCGGAATCCTCCCTGTCTATTACGACAACATCGTTGATTGATTGTGAATCAAAGTAACCAATGGTTTTTAATATTGAATTAATGCTTTCCAAATCGCCTTCAAATTGGCAGGTTTCTATCGCATCTTCTCTATTTACAACCCCCAGTCGAATATCCCAACTCGTTTGAATGTCGTAACTATGGTATTGTAGCTCTTTTAAATGAATATAGATCCCAACATCATTGATTAGACAATTCGAACTACAAAATCCCGTGTCTGCCGGCTGTGACCAGCCTTTCCGGTTTAAGTATCTTTTTATCTCGTGTGTAGGCGTATCATCATATCTGAAATAATCAATAAACTGAATCTGTTCTATTACAACAGGTTCAATATCGTTCCCAGATATTTTTGTGAATTTATTGTTCTCGGAATGGAAAGATTTTCGAAACTCCAAAAGAGTTCTATCAATTTCAGCCTCCTCGTAAATACCTTTTTGAAAAAGACCTTCCAGTCTCAGTTCAATTATTTGCCCCCTCGATAAACCGGAAATGATGGCAGGGATTCCTTTTTCATGGGCGATTTTTATTCCAATCGTGTTTAAAGCGTGCCAGCAACCGTTACAAACATTACTATCTGACCGAATGCTTTCGAGAAAAATCGTGTTCATCTGCTCCGATTTTAAAATAATATTCTCTACGTTTAGATTTTTCGTAACGTTATAAATATTATCAAATGCCGTTTTGGATATGAATCCGTTGTCAAAAGTGAAAGTTAATACTTTCAATCCAAGCTCGACAAGTTTATACAACACATAAGTGCTGTCTTTTCCGCCGCTGAATAAAAGGAGACAATCGTATTTTCCCTGGGAAGATTGCCGGAATTGGTTAATAATCTTAAGAAATTCATTTTCTTTCTTAAAATAACTTTTGATATCTGCTTCTCGTTTTTTAAATCGTCTACAAATGGTGCACTGCCCCTCCGAGTCAAGTTTTACTTCCGGATGGCTTTCGGTGAGCAGACAAATTGAGCATATGTTTTCAGCATTTGGATCTTTAACAACCGGTAGCTTGGTTTCTTCAATCGTAGTAGTGTATTTCAGTATTTGATTTTCGACCTCACCTAGTTCTATCCTATATCCTCTGGTCTTTACTTGACGATCAACCCTTCCACAAAAATGAACCAGACCGTCGGGCGACCGTTTTGCCAGATCACCGGATCTATATAATCGTGTGCCTTCGCAAAAAGGGTTTTCTAAAAACCGTTCTTTGGTGAGATTGTCCCTGTTCAAGTATCCTCTACCAACACCATCTCCTCCTATATATAGTTCCCCGGTAACACCAATTGGGACGGGAGACATGCAAGAATCCAACAGATAGATTTGAACGTTTGCAGAGGGTACGCCTATGGAAACGGAGGTGAATCGATCTTCTTCTGGCAAGAATCTATAAATCATACAACCAACAGTGGTTTCAGTAGGACCGTATTCATTGTAGATATCTGCTCGCTTTTCGAATTTTTCACTAACTGCAATAGCCAATGATCCATCCAACTCCTCACCACCAACAATTATTCCATGGATGTTTGAGTTTCCAATCTCCGATTCTTTCAACATTTTGAGGTGGGCTGGCGTTACCTTTATCAGATTTATTTGTTCATTATTCAGAATATCGATCAATTGAAAATCTTTTAATCCTCCTTTGAAGACAATAACTGCATTACCCGACAGGAGGGGCGTGAAAATGGAGGTAACTGTTAAGTCGAAAGAAATGGAGGTGTACAGGGGAAAATTGTTCTTCTCGCCTTTCAAATAGAATTTTTTTGCCCAGCTAATATAGTTTACCACATTTTTGTTCTCAATCATTACTCCTTTCGGATATCCAGTAGAGCCGGATGTATAAATAACATAGGCAAGATTATCGGGGTTAGCGATGAAACCAGGATGTTTCGTGGTAACTGAACTGCATAGAATTTCATCGATATCTACAAAAACCTCGTTACTGTGATTCCCGATCACAACAGCAGGGGAAGCATCCTCCAGTATGTAGCTGATTCTTTCATCGGGATATTCTGGATCAATGGGTAAATAAGCAGCTCCTGTTTTAAGTATGCCCAGCAGTGCAACGACTAGATTCTCCGATCTCTCTAACAGTACGCCAATCAACTCATCCGGTTTGATCAAATAATGGCTTGTTAAATAATTAGCAACCAAACTCGATTTTTGGTCAAGTTCCCTGTAGCTTAACTCCACTTCTCCACATATCACTGCCGGTTTTTCAGGTGTTTTTTCCGCTTGTTCTGCAAAAAGTCTGATGAGAGTTTTTTCTTTCGGATAGTCTGCTTCTGTGAGATTAAATCGATTCAGGATCTGGTTTTTCTCCGGTTTAGACAAGAGTTCCAAATCCGAGACGGCGATTTCGGGATTGGTCACGATTGAATTCACAAGAGTGTTCAGATGGGCTGCTATACGTTCGATACTATCTTCGCTATATATATCCGAATTGAATTCTACATAATAACGGAGCCCTCCGTTTTCTTCGAAAAAGTCAAATTTTATGTCGAATTTACTGATATTTTGTTCGATTTCATATGGCGTGATTTTTAGTTCACTTATTTCAAGCGGTATCTGCTTGTTGTTCTGAAGCACAAGAACCACATCGAATAGCGGTGATCGAGAAAGGTCCTTTTTTAAATCCAAGTCTTCAACCAATCGATCAAAAGGGTATTCTTGGTTGTCAAATGCATCCGTACAGGTTTTTTTAACTTTATTGAGGACCTCCATGAAACTCTCCTGAGCATGGACCATATCTCTGAAGGCTAGAAGATTGACATAACATCCGATTTGATTTTCCAATTCCTTTTGAACTCTTCCGGCAATTGGAGATCCAATAATTATATCATTTTGTCCTGTATATCTATAAAAGAGCACTTTGATAACGGCCTGAAGCATCATGAATAATGAAACCTCACTTTCTTTGCAGAATCTAATAAGATCAGAGCCTGTTTTCTCAGGAAGATAAAAACGTTTGCTTTTACCTTGAAAGGTTTGAACGGCGGGGCGAAGTTTATTTGTCGGTAGATTCAATATGGGCAACTCTCCAGACAGTTTCTGGAGCCAGTAAGCTTTTTGATCATCGAGATCCTTACTTTCCAATCGTTTATTTTGCCAAAAAGAATAGTCCTTGTAATGTATGTTAATCGGTACCAAATTGGGAGTCTTGCTTTTTCTGAAGCTATTGTAAGACATTAAAAACTCTTTAGTAAAAACATTCATGGACCAGCCATCGGAAATGATATGATGCATATTGAAAAACACCAGATATTTCTTGTCATCCATTCTTATAACGGTAAACCGAATAAGCGGTCCGGTCTTCAGATTAAACGGCGTTTTGATCTCTTTATCCGCCAATTTCCGAGCCTCAAGACCTGGATCATCATTAGCCCTTAAGTCTATGAATTTTAAATTGCTATCGGCTTTTTCAATAATTTTTTGCCGAGGTATACCGTTTTCCGTAATGAATACAGTTCGTAACGACTCGTGACGGTCCAATAGATAACTGTATGTTTTTTCAAAGGCATCGCTGTCAAATTCTCCTTCCGCCAAAAAGCTGCCTGGTATATTGTAGGTAATGCTATCTTTTTCTAATTGGTCCAGTACCCATAGTCTCCTTTGGGCATTAGAGACGGGGTAGCAGCTTCGTTTGCCGACGGCAGTAATCGGCCGTGTTGTTTGAGACTCTGAATTCATAACTACCAAAGCAAGGGACTCAGGGGTTCTATTGCTGAAAATATTTTTTAACCCGATGTTTTTTTTCAACTTCTTGTTTATTCGTGATAGAAACTTTACAGCCGTCAGACTGTTCCCTCCCAGGTCAAAAAAATCGTCATGTACTCCCACTTTTTGATGACCGAGTACCTCTTGCCACAAGTCAACAATTAGTTTCTCCTCATCGTTTCTGGGCTCAATGTATTGGACGCTACCAATTTGCTCGACCTTTAATGGATCAGGCAAGGCCTCCCTATCTATTTTTCCAATCTTATTCAAAGGCATGCTTTCAACGGGAATCCAAAAGGAGGGAATCATAAAATCCGGCAATTTCTTACCAAGAAAAGCCCTTATTTCTGAGATCGGAAGCTTTTTCTCAGATACGTAGTAGGCGATCAGTTCTTTATGGCCAGTTTCTTGTTCATTTACCGTTACTACTGCCGAGATTATATGCGGATGTCGAATCAATGCTTTTTCAATTTCCCCGATTTCAATACGAAATCCCCTAATTTTTACCTGATAATCTGTGCGACCAAGAAATACAAGATTACCGTCAGGAAGCTGTCGGGCGAGATCCCCTGTTCGATACATTTTTTCATTTGATTGGAAAGGATGAGCGACAAACTTTTCTTCAGTTAAGTTAGGTCGGTTGAAATAACCGCGGGCAAGTGATCGCCCCGAGATATATACTTCACCCGGAAAGCCAAACGGTATTAGCTTTTTCTCTTTATCCAAAATGTAGATTTCATAATTAGGCAACGGCTTACCGATCGGGAGTATTTCATAGTCAAGGTCATCCGTATTCTGGAATCGATAATAAGATGCATTTACACAACATTCGGTGGGACCGTATACGTTGGTTATTTTCGGTGCTTGAGAAGGATGGAAATGACTTAGGAAACGTTTGGCAGTAGAACGGAAAAATACATCTCCTCCGATAACAATTTCCTTTAATTTAAGTTGATTTGCATAATCTGCAATTTCCTCATTGATTATATCCAAAATAGCGGGAGTGCCGTCGGTAATATCGACAGAGTTGGTTATGTAGAATTCAAGTAGACGCTTGGGATCCGCTTTTATCTCATTGGGAATAATATGAAGGGTATGGCCCGATAAAAGGGAAGCAACGATCTGCTGGAAGGAGGCGTCAAATGAAAAGGATGCAAACAAAGAGATGTTTAAATTATTATGATAATTCTGATATATCGCCGTGTGCATGCTATTATAAAAATTCAAAAGTGATTGATGCTCGACCATCACACCTTTTGGATTTCCTGTGGAGCCCGATGTATAGATCATATAGGCTAAATTTTTCCCAATGGAGATTCTTAAAGGATTTTCTTCCAACCTTCCCGATCTAAGAATTTGAGAGAAATGAACCATTTCACGTCCACTAAAGTAGAGACTGTTCTCTTCACTCAAAACCACTTTTGGATTTGAATCCTTTAACATATAGCTTATACGATCATTTGGATAGGCAGGGTCGATAGGCACATATGCTGCTCCCGATTTCATAATGCCGAGCATGGCAATAATCATTTTTTCAGATCGGTCTAAAAGAACCCCAATCAAATCATCCGGTTGTATGTCATGGTTTTCTGATAAATAAATAGCTATGTTATTGGCTTTTTGGTTCAGATCCTTATAACTCAACTCTGTTCCTTCAAACACGACCGCTATTCGATCTGGATTTGTTTCCACCTGCTCTTCAAATAGATCAATGATAGTTTTGTCATTCGAATAGAAACTGCTTGTGCCATTCAAATCCTTCAATAGAAGCGCCTGTTCTTTTGGAGGGATGTATTCCAAATCTCGAACCTTGGAAAGCGGATTTTTGATTACGGAACCAATCAATGTTTTGATATGGGTTATCATTCGATACATTCTATCGTCGTTGAATAAGTCAGTGTTATACTCCAGGCGATAGTGTAATCTGTCCTTATTCTCGTAGAAGTTCAATGTGACATCAAAAATACTTCTCACGTTTTCCGTCTCGTAGGGAGAGGCTTTTAAATCATCAAACTCAAACCCTATGGTTTCTATGTCCTGTAAGGCCAGTACCACATCAAATATAGGGGCGTGGGACAGATCTCTTCTGATGTCTAATTCTTCTATTAATTGATCAAAGGGATAATCCTGGTTGATAAATGCCTCACTACACGTTTTCTTGACAGATTGCAGTACTTCCTTAAACGAAGATTCACTCTTTACGGTGTCTCGGAATGCCAGGGTATTAACGTAAAAGCCAATTTGGTTCTCCAGGTCTGCATGATTTCTACCTGCCACCGGTGAACCCAAAATGATATCTTCTTGTCCGGTATAACGATGGAAAAGAATTTTGATCAACGCCTGAAGCATCATAAAAAGCGTAACTCCGTTCTCTCGACAAAACGCATTCAAATCGGAGCTTATCTCAGCAGAAAACGAAAGATCGATACTTTTCCCGTGAAAAGTCTTTGTGGAGGGGCGTGTTTTGTCAGCAGGCAAATTCAAAATCGGCAGTTCCCCGGATAGTTTTTTGTGCCAGTAGGATTTTTGCTGATCCAATTCGAAGTTTTTAAGCAAAGCGTTTTGCCAGGCGGAATAGTCTTTGTAATGTATTCTAAGCGGAGCAATGGTAGGAGTGCTTCCTTGTTTGAAATCATTATAAAAGCTCAACAATTCCCTGGTAAAAATATCTCTCGACCAACCATCAGATATGATATGGTGCATATTGAACAAAAGAATATGCTTTTGGGGTTCAATTTTTAAGATTTTAAATCGAAACAAAGGACCCTTTTGAAGATCAAATTTTAATGATAACTCCTTTTGAGAGATTTTATTGATTTGGTCCCTGCAATCTTGAATATGGGATAAGTCGACAAATTCGATTTTAATATCTCTCTTGTTAAGAATACGTTGCTTTGGAATGCCATTGACGGATATAAATACCGTCCTTAAGGACTCATGTCGCTTAACGAGAAAATTAACAGCTTCTTGAAAAGCACTTTTATAAAATTTTCCCTCCAGAGTAAAAGCGGCAGGCATGTTATAGGCAATGCCTGAGCCTTCCATTTGATTCAAAATCCAAAGTCGTTTTTGAGCGTTTGAAACATCATAAAGCTCTTGCCTGAGTACTGCCGTTAAAGGTTTATAAGCTCCTTTGCTCTCCGATGTTTTAAGGATTTGAGAAAGCTGTTCAATTGTTGGATGTTCAAAAATCGTTCGCAACGCAACATCAGTTTTAAAATGCTTGTGAATGAGATGAATAAGTTTCACGGCTTTCAGGCTGTGACCTCCAACATAGAAAAAATTATCATAGATTCCGATTTTTCTAATCTCTAAGATCTCTTTCCATAGGTCTGCCAGTTTTTCTTCGACTTGGCATCGGGGGGATACATATGACGTACCTGAAGATATATCCTTGAACCGCGGTAAGGGGAGGGATTTTCTATCTATTTTGCCGCTGGTGGTTAGGGGCATCTGGTTCAAAAGTACGAAATAAGCCGGTATCATGTAATTTGGTAATGATTTTTCTAGGAAATTCCGCAGCATAATTAATTCGAACTTCGCTGTAGAGGTATAATATGCAATCAGTGTTTTTTCCCCTTGCAGATCATCTTTTGCTATGACAGCAGCAGCAGCAATCTGCTCAAATCCCAACATTCGCTCTTCAATTTCATCGATTTCAACTCGATAGCCGCGAATATTGATCTGATTATCTATTCTTCCCAGATATTCAATTTCCCCATCAGGCAGCCATTTGGCAAGATCACCCGTTCGATACATTTCTTCTCCGGGGATAAACGGATTGGAGACATAGTGCTTAGCGGTCAGTTCAGGCTTATTAAGATATCCTTTTGAGATACCTGCACCGGAAATGCACAACTCTCCGGGAACACCGATTCCTGTTAGCTGCTTATCCTGTAAGATATAGATCTTGACGTTACTGTTAGGATTACCGATGTTTATGCGATCATCCGGGTCTTTGATATCCTTGGCCATACAGGTCATTGTCGCTTCAGTCGCCCCGTAGGCGTTAATAATATTGAGATCTTGGCCAGCCGCTTCTCTCAGTGTTTTGACGTGATCGCTTAACAATTCTTCACCACTGATAATGACTAGCCGAACCGAACTGCGTTGGATACCCAAATTGGATAGAAGAACAATTTGAGAAGGTGTCAATTTCATACTGTCAATCTCGTCACTTTCAAAAGCTCTACGAACCAACTGTTCAACCCCGTCAGTTTGATTAAAAACCGTCAACTTTCTTCCACGCAGTAACGACATGTATATTGCCGTTGATGAAGAGTCGAAGCAGAGTGAGGTAAACAATGCAAAATCTCCTTTGACTTTTCCCTTAAAAAAGTAGCTTTTCCCCCATTCAACAAAATTGATGACATTCTCATGTTTGGTTATGATTCCCTTTGGTTTTCCCGAGCTCCCGGATGTGTAAACAACATGGAGAGAAGCATCAGGTCGAAGCTTTACTTTTGGATTATCATCTGTAAATTTACTATTGTCTGAAAGAATCTCATTAATATTGACGTAACGCCCCTTTGTCTCCTCGCTTAGAATCACTTTAGGATTAGAATCTTCTATGATATACCGTCTACGCTCCTCGGGATATTCCATTTCAATTGGGACATAAGCACCACCGGATTTCAGTATCCCCAATAAGGCAATGATTGACTTTTCCGATCGGTTCAACATGATACCGACAAACTCGTTTTCCTGAATCTGATGGTGGGTGATTAAATAACTTGCGATGATATTCGCTTGACGATTCAACTCCTTATAAGTCAGTCGAATTGTTTCAAAAATCAGGGCAATACGATCTGGAGTTTCGGCAACTTGCGCCTCGAAAAGGTCAACAATGGTTTTGTCTTTTGGAAAACTGGTTTCTGTGTTGTTAAATACATTTAAAATCAAATGCTTTTCTTTTGGTGAGATAATCGTCAACTCTTTGATTTTTGCAGTCGGATTGTTTAAGGCAGAATCAATTAGAGTAGTAAAATGAGTAGCCATTCTTTCAATGCTGCTTTTGCCAAAAATATCTGTATTGTATCTCAGAGTGCAGTCTAAGCCTGGAGGCGTATCAAAAAAATCAAACGTCAGATCGAATTTACAACGTTTATCTTTTGTTTCATAAGGTTGCACTTTCATACCTTCCATATCGATGATGGTCAGATCTTCATTATGAAAATTGACCATCACATCAAATAGTGGGGTACGAGAAAGATCATTTCCAAGATGTAATTCTTCCACCAGCCGATCGAACGGATAATCCTGATGCTGAAAGGCTTCTGTGCAGGTAATAGCTGTCTGATTCAGAAAATCCAGAAAACTATCTTGACCTCTAATATCATCTCTAAGTGCTAGACTGTTAATGAACAGTCCAACCTGATTATCAAGTTGTTCATGTGTGCGCCCGGCTACGGGACAACCTAAAGTAATCTCTTCCTGCCCCGAATAATTGTAAAACAGGACTTTGATTAAAGCTTGCATGGTAATGAACGGTGACACTTGATTTTCCTTACAAAAGGATAGAAGAGCGATAGTTGTATCCTTTGAAATCTGAAAACGGATATAATCTCCGTTAAAGGTCTTCTGTGAAGGGCGGACTTTGTCAGTCGGTATCTCTAAGATGGAAGGGGAGCCGGATAATTTATTAAGCCAATACTCCTTTTGGTGTTCCAGATCGATTCCTTCCAACAGATTATTTTGCCAAACCGTGAACTCTTTGTATTGGATTTCTAACGGTTCCATACTGGGTACTCTGCATTCCCTTAAGCTATGATAAGAGTTGAGCAACTCACTCGAAAAAATACTCATCGACCAACCGTCGGAGACAATATGATGCATGCTGAACAATAAAAGGTGCTGTTTTTTTGACAACTCCAAAACAGTGATACGAGTCAAGGGCCCTTTTTCAAGATCAAAAGGGATCAAGCGCTCCCCATTTGCGATTTCCTCGGCAAGTTGATCCCGATTTTTTCTCATACTCAAATCGATGAAATGTATTGATTTTTGCGGAGTTTCCACTATTCTTTGCTTGGGTTCGCCATCTATCGTTTCAAATACAGTTCTGAGGGATTCATGTCTTTTTAGAATATAATTATAGGCTTTTTCAAATGCATCTCGATTGAATTCACCTTCGAGCATAAAAGCTCCAAATATATTATAAGCAGTATCATCCTTGTTCAACTGATGCAGGATCCATAGGCGTTTTTGTGCGTTGGAGATAGGATAGTGGGATTGTTTAGTGATAGGTTCGATGGGTTTGTTGATTTTGATCTCAACTACTTCATTTTGCTTGTTGATTCTAAATCCCTTACCGGCCAGTTTTGCTTTTAGCTGTTTAATCTGTTCTTCAGTTAAGCATTTTAATTGACTACTAATATCTTTCATATTCGTCCTTATTTACTTGGAATGTATTTTCACTTTAGTTTTTGACTGAGCCTTCGATAATCATTGCGTTCATATATAATTCAGCTTCGCTTTTTGAACAATTCCCGTATTTACATACATATAGGACCGCGAACACTGAATTTATCCATTTACTTTGTTAATCTCTTCCATACATCTTTGTGTCCCGACCGACACGGCTTTTGTTTCCAGTTTCCGTCGATTCATCTCAGTAAGATCTCGACAGCCTATTAAGTTGGTTTTCTTCTTATCAAATTAGTCGGCATAGGTCGTCGCCATCTTCTAATATTTCTTTGCACTGGTATTGAAACCTACTTTCATTTTATTTATTAATACCTATATCAACTCGAACGATCAAAATTGTATTGCCTCTTTTTTTCAAACCAATTGATCTATTTTAAGATCTTCATATACGGGATCTTGTTTATTGACTAAGCCCGTGAATAGAGGCCATGCATCATACCTTCCTCTGACAATTTGCAGAACATCATCTTCAATAACTTCATACTCCAAGTTTAAGCGCTTTTCTCCGGCGCTGATTCTTTCTTGACATTTCTCAAGGTTAAAATTCACTAGGGGGATTTCTAATTGCAGATTTCCGGTATTGAGATATCGAATCGCGCCTTCCATATCTCTGATTGTTTGAACGGCTCCCGCATTGTAGCGGCTTGGCGAAAATGGAATATCCAACCAACCTTTTTTAAATCCTTCAATAATTCCTTTTTCCACAGATCCACGTCCACAATGTAAAATACTTTGGATAATGGACAAGGTTTCAGCACGGATGATTCGAGATTCTTGATCTATAAGACCAGGGTCAACGTGTGTGTTTTTAGCTGCCAACAATCCTTGTCTAATTAAAGAAAGCCCCATCAAGTTTTCAGCAAGGGATGGGATTTTAACAGCCTCAACCGGGGTTTTGCTTAAAAGTCTGGTAGCTCCGGACATCAAGCCTGTCGTAGCTGAGTTTTGTATAAGCTTTTCCGCTAATTTTAAGGATTCCGGGAACGCAGCCATATATTGATGAAATACGGAGTTTATCTGTATACCTTTGAAACCAAAGTGATTAAGAATAGAAGGAACCAATTCCTTTATAACTCTGATAGCGGCAATATCTTGAACTCGATTTCCCTGTTCAGCCCAACCAATGCTTATTGACTTAACGCCTTGTTTAACTGCAAGCAGAGCTTCAAGAACGCCGGTCACTATTGCAAGGCTGGGAGGAATAAGGGTTCCGGTTAACACACCAAAAAATTCGCGATCCAGAACTATGCCAAAACGGTGATAATACTCGCCGGTCAGTCGATCGATATACTCCCAATTAGATAATGATAATTCTAAGGGATAGTCATTGTAGTAAGGGATGTTATAACAAATTGCACCTCCTTCAAAAGAGGTAATACCGCCGGCATATGAGATTTCGGCCAGCAGTCGCGGATCATATGTACTATGTCTGGTTTGTAAAGGAGTTTTGATGGATTTTGCAATTTGACGTAGAGATTTAACCCCATGATTTACTATAGGGAATCCATTTAAAAGTGAATTGGAGGATCCAATACCGTTCCTTATAACTTCTTCTACCAATTGGTAGTTGTTTTGCCTGGTAAGAGAATCTACCTGATAAGAAAGAGCATTGATTCCATACTGCTTAAACGCCTCGAAATATTTTATCTGTTCTTTGACTGTTGCAACTCCCGATCGAGGCTGGATAATCATTGGTAGACGAGATTCGTTAACCAATGATTGAATTCTTGCGAATGAAGGAGATGATTTTAGAAAAAGTGCATTTTCCTCCATGTTTATTGCACTTAGTCCCGTATGATAACTTTCAAGTACTTTGGAGCGGGTTTGACTTGTGCATTCCTCCAGAGGGGCTGCTTCTTTGGAGTTGCAGGATAACAGACGATTTTTGAGTTGGACAAACCTATCGGAAATCTTTCTGGAATTTGATGT
The DNA here is from genome assembly GCA_028282825.1 of SAR324 cluster bacterium. GTDB lineage: Bacteria > SAR324 > SAR324 > XYD2-FULL-50-16 > XYD2-FULL-50-16 > JAHJTV01. The sequence continues at coordinate 14,036 of JANQGZ010000069.1, read as the reverse complement.
TTTTCGATTGTAAAGATCTTTTTCCAATACTTCCAGGACAGATCTGATATCAATGAAAGAGGGAAATACTCTATCAAATCCTAAACTGCGATAGTGTTTAACAACTTCCAGATTTTTCTCGACTGATAAATTCCCACCAATATACCACAAAGATTTGTAATTACACTGGGAGCGAATTTTGGGAAACTTCATCAGATAACGTTGAGCATGACCATCCAGGCAGGACATCATCACAACACTACAGTCTTCCGCATATTCAAAAAATTCTTCTTCACGATTTTGAGTTCCTAAAAATAAAACCTTATATCCTTGGGATGTGATTGCTTGTCTCAAAATAGACAGTCCCACAGAATGTGAGTCACCGCCTAATCCCCCCAGCAATATGATATGATCCTTTTTTATCGACATAACTAGCAATATATATTCAGTAGCAAATTTTATAGTAGTCTCAAAAAACCTTGCTTTTTGAGCAAGGTCAGATTTAAAGGTTTTGCCGTTTGAACGACTCAGTGCTATACCAAAAATTGAGTTATTCCCCCAAGGAGCAACAGTATGAGTAGCCTTTAAAAGTATTTAAAACTATATGGCATTGCCAATACCATATAGTTTTCGTTCCCAAATATCGATTTTAGATTCTTGAAAAATCGATCAAAGAAGAATTAGTTTGATAGGTTCGGCTTTTCAGCTCGAAACAGAAATATGAGATAGTTTGAGTTAAGTATTCAAATTGACCATGTGCATCTTTCAGCAATGATTCCTCTCAAAATTTCGGTATCAGGTTTTATGAGAACAATATAAGGCAGATCAGCAACTAGGATTTTTATCAAGTTTCCGTATTTAAAAATCGGCCTTATTGGAGCAGCAGATTCTGGGCAAGAGGTTAATGGGTAGATACTGTCGGCTTTGATACAGAAATGATTAACAAAGCAGAAAACAATCATTTCTCAGATCAGAAAATTGATCATATTCTTGAGCTTATGATCAGCCGTTTTAAATACTTTCTTTTTTGATCCTTTTAATTAATTTTAATTCTTGTGTTCTTGCTAATCCAACTTTTGTCTCTGATGAATACTTTTTACTAGCTAACCAAGAAATCGTGTCTTTTATCGTTTCTGAAATAGGGCGAAACGTAAGGCCTTTAAGTATTGCTTTGTCGTTCTTTACATCAAAAACGCCTTTAAAATTTTCATCATTCATAGGTATCCAATAGGGAAAATCCCTCCAAGAATTAATCCTACTTTTTATCAGAAATTCATCACTAGCTTCTATAAATTTTGCGTCTCCGCCACTTACACGCTTGCATTCATCAAAAAACATTTTCAAAGTGAGGTTTTCTTCCGGACCGGTTGTGTTGTAAATGCCGGTTTCCTTGGACTCGATCATACTGACGATCCACTTTGTAAGATCTCTGCAATCGATAAACTTGATTTTCCTTCTGTCGAGCTGGTCGGGACATAGAACATCACCACCTTCTGAAATCCGTTTGCACCAGTATTCAAACCTCCCCTCGTAATCATATGGGCCAACAATCAGGCCAGGACGTGGTATAAACGTTTTTCCTGGAAACAGTTCTTCCACCGTCTTTTCGCATGATGCCTTTAAACCGGGGTAAAAAGAGTCGTACATCGTTGGATTTAAGCCTCCGTCAGTCGGAATTTTTGCAGCTTGAAATAGTTCATCCTCTGTTATTTTGCAGACAGGAGAATTCTCTGATGTTTTCGAGGAGTAGAATTGAGTATAAACTGAAATCGAGGAAATAAACGTATAATGCGATACATTGTTGGTCAGGAGTTCTGCAGATTTTTTTACAACATTTGGAAGATATCCGCAGGTATCTATTACCGCATCCCACTGTCGGTTTTCCAATATTTTTAAGTCTTTCTCCCTGTCTCCTCTTAACTTTACCGCTTCTGGAAAGAGTTCAGGATTGCTAACTCCCCTATTAAACAATGTCACTTGATGCCCTTTTGACAGAGACTCTTTCGTGAGGTGGTGACCAAGAAACTTCGTCCCACCAATTATTAAAATTTTCATTGCATTACTCGTTTCTTGATTTTAAAAAAATAAGTTAAAAAAAATTGCAGTGTCTTATCCAACTGCTTGGTTTATATTACACAAACAGTTACAGGTAATGGTTAATCAGGCGCTCGATATATGTATACTATCTGAGATCGTAACCATTGAGACGCTTATTACTCAATATTTGGAACTTGATATTTGATGTATGGTCTTTTTGAAAGGAATTGTTGAATGAAGATGAGCTTAAATAGGGAACAAAGCACTTTACTTTAAAAATCATTCGATTAGTGGACAAGATGCTAATAAGCTTCGGGTAAGGTTATTGAGATTCAATTACCTGTCATTTATTTATTGGACAAAGCAAGAGAAGGTGCCTCAATTTTTGCAGTATCAACCAAAATTTTAAAATAACTTAAATAGTCAATTTAATCACAAATAAAGATTTAAAATAATATGAAATACAAAATTTCAATTCTGAAATGTGAGTTATCAATATTGACTATATCTTCCTTGAGCAACTAATTGTTTTTTTTGTAATGATTGAAGAACAGGCAAAAACCAAACCAATAGCTTTTTCATTGAATAATTCAAATGGAGATGACAATTAACTCTGGCCTTTTCCCTGAACGATGTGATTTACCACCAGAAGTTATACATTATTGGTTTAGTACTGAAAAAAGCCTTGCCCGGACTTTCTTCCCAATAGACCAGCATCCACCATTTTTCGCAACAAAGGAGCCGGGCGAAATTTTGAATCTTGAAAACTATTAAAAAGCACCTCTAGAGTATCAAGTACAGTGTCCAACCCTATTAAATCTGCTGTTTCAAGTGGTCCTGTCTGATGGCCATAGCATTCTTTAAATATCTCATCTATATCATGAGCATTGGCTACTTGGTCCTGTATTACCCATATGGCTTCGTTCATAAATAAATGAGAAACCCGATTGGAGACAAATCCCGGAAAATCTTTAACAAGAATTCCTTTTTTCCCAATTCCATCTAAAAGCAATTTAGCAATCTCAATTGTCGATTCAGAAGTGTGATATCCTACTATCATCTCGATTGTCTTCCTTAATGGTACAGGATTCATAAAATGCATACCAATAATTTTCTCTTTCCTATTTGTTAAAGATGCAATTTTCGTTATAGAGACAGCAGAAGTGTTGACTGCGAATACTGTCTTTTCAGGGCATATTTTATCAATTTTTAAATATACATCTTTTTTAATGTCCCAATTCTCAGTTACATTTTCTATCAGAAAATCAACATCATTTAATTGTTCATAGCAAGTAGTGGTTGTAATTTTACCAATTACATCATCAACATCCATATTTCGAAAATCAGAATTCAGCATCATGCTAAAGCGAATGCTTTGCCGAATGTTTTCAATCGATTTATCAAGTTTTTCTTGAGTAACATCAATCAAAACAACATCGTGATTGGTTTGTGCCAAACTTTGGGATATACCTGAACCCATAACACCTGCCCCAACCACACCAATTTTTTGTAGTTTCATTTTTGTGACCTCCAGTAATTATTTACTTTAAAAAAATCCAGTAATTTACTCGTACAACCTATAAAAATAACCTATTGCTATATTAATTTTTCTCGAAGCAAAATTGCTCCATATTAATTGTAGTGTAGTTATTTATTATAGCAGCTATCTTTTCTAAATTTTGTAAATTAAGGATAGTCATATGATCTCCCGGAATTTCAAAACATTTGACATCCGATGTAAAATACCTACCCCACCCTAGATCGGAATCAGTTTCACTATCGGCGATAGTTGGTTTTTTGTATTTTGCTTTGAAAAGTATAACATTATTAACATTTAAAATACTTCGGGTGTTGTAATTAATAGAGCAATTTGACTTAATCACATTCCATTTTCCTTGAATCATTTCTCTGGGATAGAAAATATCATTTTTCGTAAAGATATCATGCAGATAGCCTATGTATTCTGTTTCTTTTAAATCAGATATTTCTTCATAAACAGGTAGTTCTTTCACTTCGTGAAGTTTGAAAACGTGTTTTATTATTAAGCCTAAATATTCTTTTTCATCAAATTTACTTATATCGCGGTGATGGGGGGCATTTTCATCAAATATTATTAAGGTTTCAATGTTTTCACCAATTGTTTCAAGCTGCCGTGCTATCTCATAACCAACTATCCCTCCAAATGAATGACCGGCGATATGGTAGCCCTTACTTCTCTGAACATTTTTAATTTCTGATATATAGACTGAGGCCATTTCTTCAATACTATCGAACGGTTTGTCCATACCGTTTAAACCAACTGTTTGAAGTCCATAAACAGGCTGTTCCCTACCTAGAAAATTGCTAATAGCAGAAAAGCTTAAAACATCTCCTTCAACTCCGGGTATAAAAAATAGAGGGTCGTTTTCTCCATTTTTTTGAATTGGGACTAGAATCTGGAATTTGTCTTTTTCGCTATCCGTCTCTATTTTTCTTGCTAACTTTGAAATGGTTAAGTTTTTATGAAAATCTCTCACTGTAAGCTTATATCCGAATTCTTTATAGATTTCAGAAATCATAACGAGCCCTTTTAAACTATGACCTCCTAGCTCAAAAAAGTTATCGTTTACTCCAATTTTCTTAATTTCCAATAGTTTTGACCAGATATTTATTAATTTCAGTTCGATGTTGCTAGTTGGTGCTTTGTAGACTGATTTTAATTCTGGTCTACCATCATTTGCACTACCGTCATTGTCGAGCTTCACTATAGAACGCGCTTGATCTTCTTTTAAAATGTTGATTGGTTTAGTTTTCTTGTTGCTAATAATACTTTCAGCGAAACCATTCAGCGAAACATTAAACAATTTTGAATAACAAGATTTTTCAAAGGCATAAGTAGGTAAAGAAATTCTCTTACCAGGTTCTTCAGAATAATATGAGCCCCAATCAACTACAGCTCCTTCTAACCAGCAGGAAGATAGTTTTTTTAATAAATAAAGCTGGTCATCTATTTCTTCCTCTGAATCTCTTAAAAAGCCACCAGGATTCCTCATTAAATTGATCGATTTACTGCTGGAATCTCCAATGATGCTTTGGGTGATTACACTGCTTAAACTTCTCCCCGGCCCCACCTCTAAATACAGTGTATTTTTTTCCTTGATCAGTTGCTTAATCCCTAAATTAAAATTAACCGATTTTCTAAAGTGATCCACCCAATAATCGGGATTTTGAACGTCATCCACGGTGACAATATCTCCTTTCAAATTAGAAATATAAGGTATTTGCGGTTTCCCAATTTCTATGTTTTGGATGATTTTCTTAAAGTCATTTTTGATTGGATCTAACATATGGGAATGAAACGCGTATCTGGAATGTAAAAAATCGGTTGCAATACCTTCTTTTCTCAAACGTTTGTTTAATTCCAGCAGGTCATTCCTAGCACCAGACAGAACAAACAGCGAATCACTATTTTCAGCAGCAATTGAAATCGACTCATTGAGTAATGATAGTAGCTTACTTTTTTCAATTGCTACATTCAGCATGGCACCTTCGTCCAATTTCTTTACCAAAAGTCCTCTGTCATAAATCAAGGTGAGAGCATCCGATAAAGACAAGACTCCAGATAAACAGCTTGAAGTGTATTCTCCCAAGCTGTGGCCAATCATAATGTTTGGTCTAATCCCTTTACTGATTAGCAAAGAAGCTAAAGCGTATTCTACAATAAATAACTCGCATCCAGAAATATGTGGACTATGTTCATTTTTCTCAACTTGATTAGCGTTTTTTCTACGGAACAGGAAATCATGGAAATTGATGTGTCTTTTTTCCTTCAGAATGCCTATGCATCGATCAGCTATCTCCCTAAACGCTCTTTCGTTTTCGTAGAGATCGGCACCCATTTGCTCATAATTTATTCCTTGACCAGGAAATGCAAAAACGATCTTCTTATCTTGCTCACTTGATTGGCTTTGCTTAACATTTTCTGCCAAGTCGTTTTCCAGTTTTCTGATCAATTCATCGACTGTTGAAACAATATAAGAACGTCTATAATTAAAGTGCTTTCTACCTATATTCAGAGTATATGAAATATCTGATAGATTAATAGGTTTGCCCGTTTTTAAAAAATCGAAGAGTTTTTTTGTGTAATTATTTAACGAGGATTCTGTTTTAGCAGAAAGATTTATTATTTCCCATTTTTTTCTTCTTGATTTGTTACATATATTAGGAGCTTCTTCCAAAATAACATGGGCATTAGTACCACCCATACCAAAAGAACTAACCCCTGCTCTTTTTGGTTGTGACTTTGATTTCCAGTCTATTAATTCGGTATTTAAATAAAACGGGCTTTTATTAAAATCAATCAAAGGATTGGGATGATCAAAGTTTATGGAAGGAACCAGTTGGGAGTGTTTTAATGACAAAACCGTTTTAACAAGTCCTGCAATTCCAGCAGCATTGCCAAGATGACCAATATTGGATTTTACAGACCCAATAGCGCAGTAGGACCGTTTTTTTGTATTAAACCCTTTTTTAAGGGCTTCAATTTCTACTGGATCTCCCACTTTTGTTCCGGTTCCATGCGCTTCAATATATGAAATACTTTCTGGAGCTATATTCGCTGATTTTTGAACAAACTCGATAAGATCAGCTTGTCCCGTAACACTTGGAGCAGTAAATCCAGGTTTTTGTGATCCGTCATTGTTTGTACCATACCCCTTTATAACAGCATAGATTTGGTCTTTATCTTTAATTGCCTCATCTAATTTTTTTAACAAAACCACTCCACAACCTTCTCCATCAACAGTACCTGTTGCATTGTGATCAAAAGGCCTGCAGTGTCCATCTATTGAGTAAATCAAGCCTTCATTATAGATATGTCCTCTAGCGCTTTGTGAGTTAATTGTCACGCCTCCCGCCAGTGCCATATCACACTTACCACTGGCTAAGCTTTCACAAGCCATTACTACCGCGGTCAAAGAGGTTGAACATGCCGTTTGAACAACAATGCTTGGCCCTTTTAGATTCAATTTGTACGACACCCGTTTAGTTAAAAAATTTGTATCAATTAGTTGTGTGCGCTCAAAAGCACTGGTTCTTGAATCCAACAACATGCTTTTCGCCTTCCACAAAGAATTATCCGAGCCTCCGGCAAACAAGCCAATTGAGCCTTGATATGTATCTGGATTATACCCGGCGTCCTCTAAAGCAGACCACGTCACTTCATGAAATATCCTGACTTGGGGATCAAGCAATTCAGCATCAGCAGGTGAATATGAGAAAAATCCTGAATCAAAACATTCTTTATTATCTAATGCTCCATATGCCTTAACATAATGTGGATTATTTATATCGTTTTCATCTACGCCGGCTGTTCGGAGTTCTTCTTCACTAAAAAATCTAATGGATTCTTTTCCTTGTGTTAAATTATCCCAAAACTGCGAGATATTTGCTGCACCAGGGAACTTGCCGGACATTCCGATAACTGCGATTTCACATAATTCGGATTGTGGTTTTCTGCTAATGGAAGCGTTTGCTGTTTGTTCAGGGATGTTAGATGGATCCCTTTCAAGTAGATAATTTGCCAATTGTTTGATGTTCGTGTAAGTAAACAATGTTATTAGTGACAAATCTTTATTCATTCTTTCATTGATCAATGTTGAAACGTTAATCATCGATAGTGAATTTCCACCTAAATCAAAAAAGTTGTCATAGACACCTATTTCCTCTACTTCCAGCACTTCTTTCCAAATATCAACCAGAGTTTTCTCAATTTCATTGCTTGAAGCAACATATTCAATCTCCGTCCATAATCTGGAATGTTTTGGATCTGGTAGAGCATTAATGTCTATTTTTCCATTCGGTGTTAGTGGAAAAGAATCTAGTGACACAAAATAGGCTGGAATCATGAAGTCAGGTAGCATCCTGCTCAAAAAAGATCTTAAGTCTGAATTTTTAAGTTTCTTTTCTGAAATATAGTATGCGGTGAGTTCCTTGTTACCATTGTTCACTTCAATAGGTTTAACAACCGCCTCTTTAATATCTCTGTTTTGAAGTAGTGAATGTTTAATTTCCTCGGGTTCAATTCTGAACCCTCTAATTTTAACCTGATCATCAACACGACCAATGTATTCAATATCTCCATCTTCATTCCACCGGGCAAGATCCCCTGTACGATACATTTTACTATTAGGATCAAAAGGATTTTTTACAAATTTCGCATTTGTAAGCTTTTGGTTATCCAGATAACCTCTTGCGAGCCCATCACCTGCAATGCATATTTCCCCCGGAATTCCAATAGGATTTAGACAACCATTGTCATCTAAAATTAAAATACTTGTATTGGACAAAGGAGTGCCAATCGGGATACCGCGAGTGTAGTTTTTATGAGGATCAACAATGTGAAAGCTAGCACAGACGGAGGCTTCGGTAGGACCGTAAGCGTTAATAAAGGTCAACCACGATGCATAAGATAAAGCTGTGGATTGATTTACAGGCTCGCCGGCGGTGATTAAGATTCTAACATTCTTTAATACCTCTGTGTTCAATCTCTCTAAATATGATGGAGGTAATACTAAAACATTAGCTTTTTGCTGAGCGATGTACTTCGTAAACTGATCGACCTGTTGTATTTTATCTTTTGAAACAATGCACAGCTTGCATCCTTGGAAAAGTGCCATGAATGTTTCATAAAGAGATGCATCAAAGGAAATAGATGCAAACTGAAGAATTGTATCTGATTTTTCAATTCCAAACGATCGTATCTGATCCAAAATCATGTTAATGAAGCTTCTGTTTTCAATCAAAGTACCCTTTGGCTTTCCTGTAGATCCTGATGTATAAATCACATATGCGAGGCTGTTAGCCTGGTTTACTCTATCAGGATTACTGATCTTCTTACTCGCCTTGAGTATATGATGGATGCTAACCATGGGAATTCTGTTGAAATTTAGATCTTTTTCATTTCCAATAGTTAGTTTGGGATTTGAATCCTCAAGCATGTAATTAATTCTTTCATCTGGATACTCCGGATCAATAGGTACATATGCAGCTCCCGACTTTAACACTCCTAATAAAGTGATAATCGTTTTTTCTGATCGGTCAAGCATCATTGCCACAAGATCATTTGGATTAATATTGTGGTGATCCTTCAAATAATGGGCAACACAATTAGCTTTTTGGTTTAGTTCACTATAGGTTAAATTGATTGAATCATACGATACTGCGATATTATTGGGATACTTTTCTACTTGTTTTTCAAACAAATCCGCAATTGTGCAATCATCGGGATAGTCATTCTTAGTATTATTAAAAACCTCCAAAAGTAAGTGTTTCTCATTTTCCGGAATTAACTCTAAATCCTTAATCTCAGACTCAGGTTTCGCAATGACTGAAGAAATAAGTGTTTTAAAATGTTCAGCCATTCTAGAAATACTGCTGTCAAAGAAAACATCGGAATTAAATTCAATATTGCATAATATATTTTCTTCGCTTTCAATGAAGTTAAAAGTAATTAAAAATTTACTGATCGTCTGCTCAAGTTTGAAAGGAGAGAAGCTCACGTCATCTAGTTCGATTTTGACCTCATTGTAATTTTGAAGAACCAGCATGACATCAAAAAGAGGAGATCGAAAAACGTCTCTTTTTATTTTAAGTTGATCGACCAGTTCATCAAAAGGATAGTTTTGATTTTCAATCGCTTCGTTGCAGGTAATCTGAATGTTTTTCAAGACTTCCACAAATGACATGTTACTTTTTATATCATCACGCAAAACTATTGTATTAACATAAAATCCTATTTGATTTTCTAGTTCTTGCTGTACCCTGCCTGCTACAGGAGAACCAATTATAATATCCTCCTGTCCAGTATATTTGTGTAATAGAACTTTAATCAATGTCTGAAGCATCACAAAAAGCGATATTTCATACTCGCGACACAATTTTTTAATATCCGATGTCAGTCTATCTGGAATAAGAAATTCCATGCAATTTCCTCTAAAAGACTGCTTGGAAGGAAGCTGCCTGTCTTTAGGAAGATCCATTACAGGCAAATTTCCTGATAACTTTTTAAGCCAATAAGTCTTTTGAAGATCCAATTTCTGACTTTCTAATAGATCACTTTGCCAAATAGCATAGTCCTTGTAGTGTATTCTCAAGGGCTCCATATCGATCGGTTTATTCGCCTTTGCCTGTCGATAAAATGTTAAAAATTCCTTTGCAAAAACGGTTAGGGACCAACCATCTGCAATAATATGATGCATATTAAACAGGACCAGGTATTTATAATCCGTGATTTGAAGGACAAGCATTCGAATTAGAGGTCCTTGGGATAAATCAAATGGAGTTTGAGTTTCTTTTTGAATAAATTCACCTGCTTTAATTTCTGGATTGTTTTTGTCTCTTAAGTTAATGAATTGAATATCATAGTCATTCGATCGCAATATTTTTTGTCTTGGCTCTCCTTTTTCTAATGTAAATACTGTCCTTAGAGATTCATGCCTTTGAACAATATACTTAAAGGCCCTTTCAAAAGATTTTAGACATACGTCACCTTCAAGAAAAAACGCGCTAGGCATACTATAAACTGTGCTTCCCTTGTCTAATTGATCTAATACCCAAAGACGTTTTTGGGCATTAGAAACTGGATAGTTTTCGTTTTGAGGTGTGGCTTTGATTTCTTGGTACTCTTTGTCAGTCAATTCTGAGATAATTCCAGCAAGTGACTCAATAGTTTGATGATTAAATAAATCTCTTAGTTGAATATCCTTTTGAAGTTCTTTATTAATGCGTGATGTAAGTTTAATGGCTTTCAAGCTGTTTCCACCAAGGTCAAAAAAGTTTTCCCCAACTCCTATGTTTTCTTTTTCGAGTACTTCTTTCCATATTTCGTGAAGCAATTCTTCAGTTGCATTTTTTGGCGCGTTAGTTCTGCTTTCTTTAGCAGCGTCCCTATTAAAAGGATTGGGAAGAGCCATTATATCTATTTTACCGTCCCCATTTACAGGAAATGAATCCATGTGGATAAAATGGGTAGGAACTATGCAGGAAGGAAAACAACATTCAAGTTGATTCATCAACTTTGATTTTTCAATAACATCATTGGAGCAGTAATAGGCAACTATTTTTTGGCCATCATTATCCTGTTCTTTGGCAATAACTTTAGCATTTAGAATTGACTGGTTTTTACATAGTTCATTTTCTATCTCTCCAGGTGAAACAAGAATCCCATCAATACTGATCCGATCATCAACGCGTCCCAAATATTCTATTTCCCCATTTGGTAACCACTTAGCAAGATCTCCCGTGCGATACATTTTTTCACCAGGTAGAAACGGGCTTGAAGATAGATTTTCTTCTATCAGTTCGGCTTTTTTGGAATAATCCTGAGAAAGGCAAGCCCCTGAAACACATATTTCTCCAGGAACTTCAATGGGAGAAAGGTTATCATTAGAGTCCAATATAAATATTTTACTTTTCGCAATAGGAAATCCAATTGAAGCAATCTCATTTGATCCGGAAATTCGCTTTCCAATACAACAATATGTCGTTACTTTTGAGCCGTATTCGAAAAAAAGTACAAAATCACTTCCTATTCCTTTTATGAGTTTTGTTTGGTTTTTTGATATTTCCTGACTACTAGAAATTATAATAAGTTTAATCTTAATTTTATCTATATCTATGTTTTTTAATAAATTTATATCAGAAGGTGTTATTTTTAGGCAATCGATTATTCCATTCTCTATGGACTCTTTTACTATCTTGTCAACGTTCGATCTTTGATTAAATATTCTGAGTGTTTTGCCGCATAGCAATGAAAGGAATATCAAAATATTAGTATGTTCTAACGAAATGGAACGATACATTCCAAATGTACCTTTATCTTCTCTAAAATAGTTACTTAAAGCCCAGTTTGCATAATTAACTAAATTTCGGTTTGTAATTACTGTTCCTTTGGATTTCCCAGGTAAGCTTGTCGAGTATACCATACATATAGGGCTTTCACTATTAGCAGTTCTGATAGGATTTTGTGCTTTTTGGTTAGATTCTACAATTTCGCTGATATCTAAATAGCTGTATGGAACATTAATCGGGAATTTATCTTTTTCTCCAACAACTGCCACAGGGTCAGAATCATTTAAAATGCTCTGGATTCTCGTCTTTGAGCTATCAGTATCAATCGGAACATAGGCAGCTCCCGATTTTAATACCCCTAATATTGCAATAATCATTTTTTCAGATCTATCTAGATATATTCCAATTAGATCGTTTTCTTCTACTTGACATTTCTCTCTCAACGCCTGAGCCAATATATTCGATTTTTGATTCAACCATTCATATGACAGTTCTCTCTCTTCAAATATAATAGCAATTTCATTCGGAGCTTTTCTGACCTGATCTTCAAATACTTCAATGATTGTGTTACCACTAAAATCTTTATTCCCGGTATTGTTGAAAACATTTAACAGTTTGTTCTCCTCTTTTGGAGAGATTATGCCCAGATTACCAATTTTTTCATCTGGTTTGTTAATAATTGAGAGAATAAGATTGATAAAGTGTTCTGACATCCTTACTATTCGTTCTTCATTGAATATATCTGTGTTGTATTCGATTTGATAATTTAAGTTACCTCCTTCCTCGAAAAAGCCAAATGTAATATCGAATTTGCTGATGATACTCTTTTTCTCATATTTGGAAATTTTCCAATCGTAATTTTCAATTTCGACTTCGTCATTGTTTTGAAGAACAAGAAGAGCATCAAATAAAGGAGAACGTGAAATATCTCTTTTCAAATTCAACTCTTCTACCAACCGATCAAAAGGAAAATCTTGATTGTCTAATGCTTCAGTGCAAGTCTTTTTAATGTTTTCCACAACCTCCTTAAACTTGAAATCACCTTTTATAGTGTCTCGCATTGCAAGTATGTTGACAAAAAAGCCGATCTGGTTTTCAAGATCTTTTTGATTTCTTCCAGCAACTGGAGAACCTATAATAATATCTTCTTGACCGGTATACTTATAAATTAGGATTTTAATTATAGTTTGGAGCATTATGAACATCGAAACTTGATGCTGAATGCAAAGCGATTTTAATTCGTTATTTATACTCTCCGATAATCTAAATTTTAGGTTCTTACCGTTAAAAGTTTTTGTTGCTGGACGCTTTCTATCTGAAGGAAAGCGCAGAACAGGAAGATTTCCAGACAGTTTTTTATGCCAATACTGTTTTTGATGAGTAATTTTAGAACTGTCTAATAATTGCTTTTGCCATGCCGAATAGTCTTTGTATTGTATTCTTAAAGGTGCCAGCTTATGAGTTTGGTTTCGACTGAAACACTCATAAGCTTTTAAAAATTCATTTACAAAAATATTGATCGACCAACCATCAGATATTATATGATGCATATTAAATAGCAAAAGATACTTTTCTTTGCTAATCCTCAAAAGCAATATTCGAATCAATGGCCCCTTTTCTAAACTAAAAGGGGTTTTCATTTCTTTTTCAATTAATTGATCTACTTTAGATTTTTGATTCCTTTCACCTCGCATATCAAGATATTCAATCCCGAAATTCGGAGATTCCAAAATAAGTTGCCTCGGTTCCCCATTTTCTGAACAGAAAACTGTTCGAAGTGATTCATGCCTTTCTATCATATAGGTGAATGCTTTTTTAAAGTTATCAATTTCAAGAGCACCCTCCAAATAAAATGCACTATTAATATTGTATGCAATATTATCTCTTTCAAATTGATCCAGGACCCAAATTCGTTTTTGAGCGTTTGAAACAGGATAGTTTTTTTGAATCTCAACTGTCTCTATTCTTTGGTAGTTAGTCATTTCCAGGTCGTTTAATAGAATAGAAAGCGAAGAAACTGATGGATTTTTAAAAATCTCCCTCAATGGTACATTTTTATTAAAGAAAGCATTAACACGTGAAACAATACGTACAGCCTTCAAACTATGCCCCCCCAGATCGAAAAAACGGTCATGAATGCCAATCTTTTCAACTCCAAGTACTTCTTTCCAAATCTCAACCAGTTTCTCCTC
>JANQGZ010000054.1:0-30779 GCA_028282825.1 SAR324 cluster bacterium | reverse complement strand
GACGACACAATAACCTGATAGATCCAATTCATGTGTCGTTCCTCTGGAACTCTGGAAAGTGCGTGATTGGTCTACCAGCGGTTAAAACCGCTGGCTACTTTGTGCCGCTCCTCCGGAGCTTAATACCACTTGGTAGAAAATCAATAACGATAAACCTGGACATAAAGGTTTTCCAGATTGGGATGTCAATCATTTATAATCAGATTGATTTTTATAAAAATAAAAAATGGAGATTACACAATAATTACTCTTGGAGCCGTCACACAAGGATTGTTGACTTAAGATTTCTGAAATAGTTAAAATTTTTACACTCGGCCAGACTAAACGGATGTGATAATCACATTAATGTAAAACCAAAAGGATAAAGCTGCCTTGAAAAAACTTCATATCATTATTTCAAAAGGATGGCACGCTCAAGTAGCGAACGCTTATTTGATAATTAAACAGCAACGCGAGTCAGGAGAGAATATCGAGGTTTGCTGTTTGATTAATTCAAAAATAGATCAAAGGCTGAAAAAAGAAGGTATCGTTTCCCGGATCTTTAATTTCAAGCATTACAACAATCCTGTCGCCTTTCTGATCTTCTGGAAATTACTGAAAAAAGGTGATTATCAAATCGTTCATTTGCACGGATACAACGGCAAAACCAGGCTCTGGTTTGCCTGCAAGTTCTCCCGCAATCGTGCCCCTGTTATCTGCTCAAGTCGTGATCAACCTAAACCCGGTTTCTTTTTTAGAAAATTTTTCTGGACTCATTTCACTCACGTTCTGGTCCCCAATCAACTTGTTCTGTCACAATTAAGCTCAGTTGCCCCTTGTCATTCAAAAATGACCGTTTTAAATCCACCCGTGGATACAAATCGCTTTCAACCCTTACCCAAAAAGAAAAACTCATCGGTCAAGATTGGCATGTTTGCACGCTTTGATACAGTCAAAGGCTATCCAATATTTTTTGAAGCCTGTCAGATTCTGCGAGATAAATATAATCGATCTGATTTTCAAGTTATCATAGGTGGAACAAATTTTGAGATACATCGTGATACTATTGATGGGCTGTTAGAAAACTATCGACTACGTGAGATAACCAAAGTCATTGGTGAAACAGTCTCTATCGAGAATGAAATAGCAAAACTGGATATTGGGGTAATCGCATCAGTCGGTTCTGAAGAATTGAGCCGTATTGCGCTTGAATATATGTCATGTGGGGTGCCTGTGATTGCCACCCGTGTAGGAGGACTGCCGGAGTGCATTACCTTTGAAGAGGGGGGAATTGTGCCACCGGACAATCCGCACCAGCTGGCTAAACAGCTCAACGAACTCATTGATAATCCGGAACTGAGACAGAAAAAAGGTGCCCATGGCAGAAAAAAAGCCTTGGAACAGTATTCTGTGCAGAAACACTGTGAGAGCCTGGAACGCGATTTTTATTCCCAGCCCAACAAAGAAGTCAAATCAATTCTAGCGCAGCAAGATATACACAGCGATTTTAATGAAAATGAAGTACAGATTTGAAATGAAAAGTAGATTAAATATGCTGTTTTTTACCTGCCCATCACATCCCGGCGACCAACCTTTGCAGACATTCTCCATTGTCCCGTGACCGATTCGATTTTTACAGGATTTTACTAATACTTCATTTCAACCAAACTCCCAAGGCTCACTCTTAACATCCGTGGAGTCAATTATTGTCATTTACTTTGATATTGGGTAAATTTCCGTGAAAGGGCGTTTACAAATTACGGTAAAAATCTACTTTCCTTGTTCAATGGCAGTTCCCAAAGTTTTCAATTGAAATAGCAATGTCAAATAAACTCAAGCATATATCCGATAGCGAAATCATCGACCTTTCATCTGATTCGGACATTCAGAAGCTGGCCAAGCCGGATGAACATGCCGGGAAAAACCTGCCGAAATCGACGATCCGCCGCATGACTGGCAAGTCTGAAGAAATCCTTAAGCTGATTCCCGATTCCCCCGAATTTATCAAGGGAATACGTACCGATGGATTTAAAAAGGAATCAAGCTGGTTCGGATTTGCTCAAAAAAAGGATCAAAAAAAGATCGAAACCGCTGTTGAAGATGCCCGGGCAATTTTGAACGCGTTTCTGGAAAACCAAACCCGTGACCCAAGAAAAAATCTAAAAAAGTATGTCGAAAAATATGAGCAATCTCCTCACATGCAAGCCATCTGGGCCATTTACCTTTTCAATACTTCCAAGGATTTTTCGGAAAACAAAGACGTCAGCCCAATGGCAATTAACAGAATGGATGAAGATCGCCTGAAAAACCTGAAAAAAGCACTCCAGGGTATGATGTCCTCTATTTTCAGCGATTGCATCACTTTCTATTACACAACCTGGTTGATTCAGATCTACAATGACTACCTTCACACACTGAATCGGATGTTGAAGTACAACTACTCCGTCATTTCGCAGGAAACTGACAAACGCTTTGAACAAATGGTCCGAAGAGTATACCAGGGGCAAAAGAAAGTTGCCGCCATGATCATTAAAAGAGAAGAACTGGATTCTTTCAATACCATGAGCCGCGCAATTTCCAACTCCAGCTATGCCGTCCTTAATCTGGCACCCAACAAAATCAAGGAAACCATAACCGCCTTGGAGCGTACCCAGGATAGGGATTTGGACGTCAAAGTCAACATTAACAACATCATGACCATATTGATCAGCGTTTTAACCCTTTATGTCCGTATACCGACATTTTCCCAGAAGAAGCTCGTCAATAGACTGTTGAGTCAAATTCCCGATCCGGATAAAGAGATGGAAATGCGGAAAACAGTGGTTGTACTTTCCCAGTACGTGGCTGATTACAAGTTGGCTTATGCGGCAGCGGATTTGAATTCAAAACGCGCAGCGATGAAAACGGTTTATAAATACGCGCTGGGTATTGCTGACAACCAGATTAATGGTGAAATCTCTACGAAATGGCACGCCAATATTGTTTTAAGGATCGGCTGGGTGGCAATCAATTCCCAGGATGAAGTGCTTTTTCAGAAATCGGAATACCAACAGGTTTTAAAAACCGCGTATAACTACCTGGGTTGGATTGTTTCAAACAACACCATCCCCATCCAGGGAAAAGGAAAAGACCGCAGTAGCGAAGAAAAAGTAAGACAAAACCTCATCGATAAAGCCATTCAATCCCGAAGTAAAATCGTTACAATTGGAAAGACCGTAGATTTAGATCTGGACAGCGTGCAGAAATAGATAACTGTTTAAGCGTGTCTTTTGGGTTGAGTTCCGTTGGAACGACACTGATGTTTTACCAACCCGTCGGATTGAAAAACCATCCGAACCAATTGGTACCCCCCTTTCTTGAACACACAGATTGAGCTTCAATCATCACTCAGCAAAAATCCCGCATAAAATTTAACAATATTTCAATGGATTAGTAAATTTTACATTCCTAGGAATATTTATTCTTGCATTACATTCCTAGGAATGTAATTATAAAATTACATCAGCTGATAAAATCTCAAGTTTTGTTTCAATGTTTAAATGGAGCGAAGCGAATCCTTGTTCCTTCAGAATTTTGAATTCAGGATACTGGATTCTTTTACGTAAAGGAACAAAGCGAATCCATGCATGCGACTTCAGGATTCATTCAGACAAAACCCGAGATCAATTTTTTTATCCAAATAAACCATGCAACGTATTTTTATATTAATTGGAATAATCAATCAATTAGCTACAACAAGACTGAATCGTGTATTAGGTGAAATTGACCTGCCAATGGCACAGTTTTCCTTACTTGCCCACTATTCAAATAACCCCGAGCGGGGGTGGACAGTCACGGAACTGGCAAGGGTCATGGAGGTAAACCAACCTGCCATGACCAAAACCACCCAGAGACTGTTGAAAAAAGGTTATTTGAAAATGGTCCAGGAAAAAGCGGATAAGCGAGTTAAATCTTTTTATGTCACTGAAAACGGACTTAAAGTCTTACTTTCCGCCTGGGACAAACTCGGACCCGATATCACCAGAATTACTCAAGAATGGAATTCAGAGGATTTGAAAACACTGGAATCCTTGCTTGAGAAGTTAAAAACACAGTTGGATGAGGCAAGAGATTGATTGCTCCTACAATGTGGAAGCGAAAAATGAAACGAAGAAATTTTATCAAAATAATGGCTGCAGGCAGTTGCATCACAATGGTTTCTCCTTTTTCAGGAGCATATCAGCTGATGGCATCCCGGCGTAATTTGAAAAACCTGGACCCCAAAGCCACAGATACCCTGCTCAGGCTGATTTCCTATGCCATGCAGGCCCCTAATTCCCATAATGTCCAGCCCTGGACAATCCAAATCAAGGGAGAGAACCGGTTCGATCTTTTTGTAGACCAGGAAAGACTGTTGCCGTTCACGGATCCTCCTGCCCGACAGATTCACATCAGCCAGGGGACCTTTATTGAGTATCTCAGGATTGCTGCCTCTGCAATGGGTTACAAACTTGAAGTCGATTTGTTTCCTCTTGGAGAGTACTCCAACCAGGTCATTGAAGATAAACCTGTTGCCTCAGTCCGCCTCATTCAAGATGAGAGCATTCAGGAAGACCCTTTTTATCCATGGTTACTGGAACGTCAATCCAACAAAAGGATTTACGAAGATAAACCAATTCCGGCTAAACACCTGGTGGAAATGGAATCCCTGGCTGTTCCGAGAGGTGTTACCATTCGACACACTTCCCAAAAAGAGCTATTGACTCCATTGTCTGATATACTTGGAAGAGCGATGGCCATCGAAGTAACGGATTTGGACCGAAATAAGGAAACAGTGGACATTTTTCGCTTTAGCGAGGAAGAAGCACTAAAACATCGGGACGGATTTAGCCTGGCTAACAATGGCGTCACCGGATTCAAACGCTTTATGGCCGAAGCTTTTTTCCTGGGAACCAGGGAAGAGGCCTATGCTGTTGATTCCGCATTTTCCAAAGAGGGAACAAAAATGACCTACGAACAGGCCAAGTCAGCTGTTGCTTATGGCTGGATCGAGTCGGAAAGCAACAGCAGAGTCGATCAGTTCAAAGTTGGGGAATTGTATTCCGGAATAAACCTGCTCACTGCCAGGCAAGGAGTCTCCATGCACCCTATGAGTCAGGTATTGCAGGAATATGACGACATGAAGGATTTGCAGAAAGAATTCTTAGAGCTGTTAGATGTAAAACCGGGTAGTACCGTGCAGATGCTTTTTCGCATGGGATACGCGGAACCGGTACCGCATACCAAACGCTTGTTTGTTAATGAAATCACCTCTTGAAAAAAGGTGATTGCGAAAGGAAAGATGGGTTAAAACACCGTTTCACCCACCTTTGATAAATTAGACGTTGCAAAATGACTAATAAAAACACTTTTTGAAGCGGACTCATACTCTTTAACCATAAAATACACCTTTACGTTTTGCTTCATCCAACAGTCTGGTGTAGAAATCCCGTAAAACACCATCGGATTGGAAATAGGAGTCCATGTAATCTTTCACTTCCTGGTATTGAACTTCCAGCTCTCTGTAGGAGGAATAGGTTTTATTGGTGCAGATATTCTGAATCAGCGGCATCAGTTTATCTGCGGATTTTACGATTTGCGATTCGATCGTGTTCTGCTCAAGATATTCTTGAAACAATGCTTCAAATGATCTCCTGGGGGTATCCGGCAAAAGGGAAAACAGCTTTTGTGCTGCTTGCTTCTCATTTTCTTCCTTGTTGCTGGTATCCCCTCGGTAAGGATTGGTGTCGCCTGCAAAAATTTCAGGTAAATCATGTATCAACGCAATTTTAAGAACCTTATTAAAATCAATGTCTTCAAAATCATCTTCCAGCAACAAAAGAAAGGTCGCCAAATGCCAGGTATGTTCCGCATCGCTTTCAGGCCTGCTGTTATCGGTTGTCCTGCAAGTCCTTTCACAGGTCTTAAACTGTTCTATCACTTTGAGGAAGTTAACAATTGATTCTATTTTCATGGGTCTTATTAAAAACAAAAATATTGTAAATGGTACAAGCCTTTACAGCCGCAAACTAGAATGTTTTGAAAGCTGAGATTACCTCCGTTTCTGTGGCTGGTCCGTTATTATCGATTTCCAATGACCAGCTGAAGCTCACTTGTGCCGCTCAACTTGACTTCGTCTTTTGCCTTCAATGATGTTAGAAAACAAAGGAATTCCTCGCCGGCACCGAGTTATCATCAGGAAAGTGATTAATAGATTCACCAGACTAAATAATGATAAACCTGCGATCCATGAATGTTTTAAAGCCAATCTTCAACCAGTAATCAGATGCTGCAAGACCTTCCAGCACGTATAATTCGACTCTTCTTATGTTTCGCTTGCGAAACCAGCTAAAGATAAAATCGGTCATTGCCTGTCCGACACCTTTGCCATGGAATTTTGCAGCCACTGCCTGATACCTGATTAAGCCTATTTTCTCTGATCCGAACCACTCCGGAAGCTCTTCTATCAAAGACAATGAGAAGCCAACCAGGTTATCCGATTCATTTTCTGCCAGTGTCACTAAAACATCCTGTTTTTCCAGGCTGTATTTGAGATACTTTTGAAACGCCTGTCTGCCATCTTTGACATCCCAGTAGTTGTTGTTAACTTGAGGTAACATCTCCATAAATGCTGACCAAAGGTTCACAATGTCCGGCAGATCACTTTCTTGAGCTTCACGAATGGTAATATTCATTCCGTATTCTGATTTTGATTTGTCAAAAGCGCTTGTCATTTTAATTTGCAACTGGATTGACGGATGATCAGGTTTCCCTTCAGTATGATTTCCCTGGTAGGACGTTCCGGATCGTTAATGCGTTGCATCAAAAGTTCTGTGGCTGTTTGGCCCATTTCATAAGCCGGCTGGTCAATGACGGTGACAGCAGGAGTGACCAATCTTGTCCAGAAGCTGTCATCAAATGTGGACAACCCTACCTGGCCTGGTACAGTCAAATTGAGGTCGTGAATCGCCTGTAAAGCTCCTGCCGCTAAAAGACTGTTGCTGGTGAAAATTGCATCCGGTTTGTTTGCCAATTGCAACAACTTCATGGTGGTCCGGTATCCGGATTCCTCCCTGGGAGGTTTAAATTTTATCAGTTCACCGGCTGATTTCATTCCTGCCTCTTTCAACGCCTGCACATAACCTTCATATCTTTCCTGGCCTGTTATGCTGTCCTGGCCGAAGATTCCCGCGATTCGTTGATACCCGTTTTCTATCATGTGTGCCGTCATTTTGCAGGCAGCATTGACATTATCGATGAAGATGTTATCCACCTCGATGTCGGATACTCGTCGATCAATCACCACCATCGGTATCTGCAATTTCGAAATATTTGAAAAATTCTTACTTGCTTTGAATGTTGGCGAGAGAATCATACCGGCGATATTGTGGTCCTGCATAAGCTGCAGATACATTTGTTCCTTTTCGGGATCTTCATCATTGTTACACAAGATAACACTGTATCCGTTTTCGTGCGCGATATCCTCGACGGCCCTGCTGATATAGCGAAAAAACGGATTTTGGATATCGGATACGATCAAACCAATGATCTTCGACTGTTGAGCTCGCAAATTCCTGGCCACCAGGTTAGGTCGGTACCCGAGTTCCTTCACGATTGCCAGCACACGTTCCCGAATTTCTTTGCGGACATGCGGTTTATTGGCCATGACGCGGGAAACAGTGGCAGTGGAAACACCCGCTGCTTGCGCGACGTCTTTTATATTGATCATGCAATCCTTGATTAGTTAACTAACATAGATGTAATCGTTTTCAAATTATTGCTGATGAAGCAAAGGTCGTCAATGTAAAAAGCCGGCACAAGCAGTCGTTCAATTCAAAATGCCGAAATATCCTTCTCTCTCCGGACTGTCTTGTTTTGTATTTCCTCCTCGGGGCACAAGCGTTTACATAGCAGAGTCGATTCTTGGGATGTTATCACTGTTGAATTACCATTGCTTTAATAAGCAACGGTTAACTGATGCTTTGCTTGATTAAAGGTTTTTGCCCCCGGAGGGGAACGGCACTGTGAAATCCAACCAAAACAATGGGATCGTAATTTATGTAAACGTTTACTAACGACCAGCAAAAAATATCTCAAATAATTTACGTTTCAAATTTCCCAGATATGAAAAAATTATCTTTATTTACATATATTTACCTCTTTTACACATTAAATTTTTGGATAATGAAAATGTAAATAAATTGCTTGACAGGTCATATTTCTTGGAGTAGGGTTGAGCCGTATTGTAAACGATTACAATACGGCAGAAATGACGTTTCAATCCCTGCAAAGCATTGAACAACGAGGAGGTTGCCGGGATTTACCAAGGGGTTGCCATCAAGACTGTAAAAGACGTGGTGGCTGCAAACATCCCAATCAGAAGGGATGGCAATATCTGTATGAACAATTAAGGAGACAGGAAAATGAAAGAACAAATTCAACGCTTGGGAAGCTTCCTGGCTGGTATGATCATTCCAAACATTGGTGCTTTTATTGCCTGGGGGTTAATAACAGCGCTTTTTATCCCAACCGGCTGGTTGCCCAATGAAGCGTTTGCGAAGTTGGTAGGGCCGATGATCACTTATTTGCTGCCGATTCTGATTGGATTTACTGGTGGAAAAATGATTCACGGGACTCGCGGTGGTGTTGTTGGTGCCACTGCAACCATGGGAATGGTTGTGGGAGCCGGCATTCCCATGTTCCTGGGTGGAATGGTTATGGGGCCTTTGGGTGGATGGTCGATGAAGAAAGTCGATGAGCTGCTTGAAGAAAGAATTCCCATTGGTTTTGAGATGTTAATCAACAATTTTTCAGCGGGAATACTGGCTGTGATTCTGGTTTTAGTGGCAAATGTATTTATTTCTCCTGTGGTAGAGGCTGTCAGCAATTTTGCGGGTGCTGCTGTTGACACCCTGGTTGCGAACAGGTTATTGCCAATTGCCGCGCTCATCATTGAGCCTGCCAAGGTTTTGTTTCTTAACAATGCCATCAACCACGGCGTACTTTCACCGCTCGGAGTAGTTGCTGCCAAAGAAACAGGGCGTGCACTGCACTTCTTACTGGAAACCAATCCCGGACCGGGACTTGGACTGCTAATGGCATACTGGTTTGTGGGGAAAGGAATGTTGAAACAATCCGCGCCTGGCGCCATCATCATTCACTTCTTTGGTGGTATCCATGAGATCTATTTTCCTTATGTCCTGGCTCATCCAATTATGATTCTTTCTCCAATTGCAGGTGGCGTGGTAGCCGATTTCTGGTTTGCAGTTATGAACGCCGGTTTGGTAGCTACACCCTCTCCCGGGTCTATTTTTGCCTACCTGGCAGTGATCCCTGCAGGACAGCATTTTGCCGTGTTAACCGGGGTAATACTGGCAGCAGCCGCATCTTTTGTGACAGGTGCATTTATTTTAAAGATTCGTCCCGTAAAGGAACAGGAGAGTGAGGAAGATGAAGCAACCGTCTCCGCTACTGTGCCGGGTTTGAGCTAAAATAAACATATAAGTTGACGGCAGGGCGATGATATTCCAATGTCATTTAGTTAGTGCCTGAACGGAAAATCGCTAAACCCTTATCCAGCCTTGTGCCAGGTGCCGGAATTTAACTTGAAGATTAACGTGCCGTCAGCTTTCAGCGTTCAGCTTAAAACATTACAACTACGAGGAGAAACCGGCTGAGAGCTGATCGCTGAAAGCATTAAACTTCGAAGTACCAAGCTGCTTTCAAAGCTTTTATTGGTATGGGTTAAATTGGTTTTCGTTCAGGCATTAACTGAATGACATTGGACTATATCCTGCAGTCAAGTCCAATTGCATTAGACAGTTTTATTTGTAAGATGTTTCATCTGTAATTTAATTCTTGAGGAGGTTCAACATGACTCAGCCAATTCCAGCGGAACAGGTGGATACCATAATATTGGCATGCGAAGCAGGTATGGGTTCCAGCTTAATGAGTGTCAACGCCCTTAAAAAGAAACTCAAAAAGGCAAAGGTCACCCGGGTTCAGGTTCTGCATAAGCCGGCACGAGATATCCCCGATGATGCCAAATTGGTATTGGTTCACAAATCACTTTCCAAGCTGGTGAAAACCAAAGTGCCTGATGCTGTTGTCATTACCTTTGATCATTTTTTTAAGGATCCCGCGTTTGATAAGCTGGTGCAGGATCTTGTGGATGAAAATCCTATCGGTCCATCATAATAGGAGGCAGGCATGTCAATACTAGATCTTGATCGCATTCAGGTGCAGGCAAGCGTCGCTGATAAAGCAGAAGCCATTCAAAAAGCCGGCGAATTGCTGGTTAGCAGTGGGTGTGTTCAACCGAAATATGTGGCTGGTATGCTGACCCGGGAAGAGAGCATGTCAACCTATCTGGATAACGGAGTCTCCATTCCCCATGGTATGCAGGAAAACAAGGAAGACGTGATTAAAACTGCCATATCCGTTCTGCAAATACCTGAAGGTGTCGAATGGGAACCGGGTGAAATGGTTTACCTTGTGGTGGGTATTGCCGCTTCATCAGATGATCATATTTCGGTTCTTGAGGAACTGGCAGAAGTTGTTGAGGATGAGGACAGAATCAGGTCCTTGTGGAAAACGGAAGATCCGGGATTAATTTTAAAAGAGTTGGTGACTGGCTAAACCTCCTTCCTTAATACACTGAAAGGCATCATGAAAGAACAAACCATTATCGTTCGAAACAGCACCGGAATGCACGCAAGGCCTGCCAAAATTTTTGTAACTGCAGCCAAGCAGTTCAAATCCGACATTCGGATGTTTAAGGATGAGAAAATAGCCAACGCCAAAAGCCTGGTTTCCTTATTGACACTGGGCGTAAGATGTGGACAGGAAGTGAAGCTTGTGGTGGAGGGGGCAGATGAGGAAAAAGCATTACAAGACCTGATAACATTAATCGAATCGGGTATGGGCGAAGACGTGACCGCACCGAGCGAATCCCTCGAAAATGCAGAAAAACCTGAACAAGCTTCCACAGCTAAAATCAAGCCAATTTCAAAAGAATTCTGCGAATTGACCATATCGGGAATTGCTGCTGCACCCGGAATCGCGATCGGACCTGTGTTTCAATATACACAAAGCAGTATCGAAATTGAGGAAACCTTCGCCGGTTCCTCTGAAGAACAAAACAGACTTCAGGCTGCTATTGAAGAAGCTCGGGGACAGCTGCAATCGTTAAAGAATCAAATGCTGCCCAGTGCTCCTGAGGAAGCAGCCATATTTGATGTTCACCTGGAATTGCTGGATGATCCTGAGTTGATCGAAGCCGTTTTACAGAAGTTAGAAAATCGACAATCAGCTGCACAAGCCTGGCAATCAACCATTGAAGAGCGGGTT
This sequence comes from SAR324 cluster bacterium, assembly GCA_028282825.1. Taxonomy (GTDB): domain Bacteria; phylum SAR324; class SAR324; order XYD2-FULL-50-16; family XYD2-FULL-50-16; genus JAHJTV01. Next base: position 19,433 of record JANQGZ010000054.1, on the reverse strand, counting down.
GCTTCCCTCAAAAAAGTTGATGACCCACTGCTGGCCGCCCGAACGGCTGATTTGCATGATATCAGCTACAGGGTGCTCAGAATCATAAGCGGCAGTGGTGAGCATCACCTGTCACTACCGGACTATCCTGTAATTTTAATAGCCGATGATCTCTCACCTTCTGATACCGCAACACTGGATAAGAAGAAAGTGTTAGGAATCTGCACTGCCAGTGGAGGCCCAACCGCTCACTCCGCCATTATTGCCAGGGCCTTGGGTATCCCTGCAGTTGTTGGTACAGGCCAGGAGACACTTGCCCTGAAAGCCGACTTGAACGTTATTTTGGATGGCGATCACGGCAATCTCTATATCTCGCCCGATAAAAACGCAGTAGCCCAGGCAAAGCAAGCCATCAAACAGAACCTGGAACAGCTGGAAGCCGCAGAGAAAAAAGCCATGGAGCCGGCGGTAACTCTTGATGGACACACCGTGGAAATTGCAGCGAACATCGGTGGGTTAAAAGATGCCAAAAGTGCTTATCAACATGGGGCAGAAGGCATTGGCCTGCTGCGAACCGAATTCCTGTTTCTGGATCGATCGGAACCACCCACAGAAGAAGAACAATTTGAGGTTTATAAAGATATCATTCAAGCAATGCAGGGTCGGCCTGTCATCATTCGCACACTTGATATTGGAGGGGACAAACCACTTGCCTATTTGGATCTTCCCCCCGAAGATAATCCGTTTCTGGGTGAACGAGGAATCAGACTCTGTTTAAACCGCCCTGAACTATTAAAACAGCAATTGCAGGCTATTTTACGCGCTTCTGCATTTGGTCCTATACGAATTATGTTTCCCATGGTTAGTGACCTGGCTGAATGGAAACAAGCCCGTGGAATGGTTACCGAACTATGCGAGAAACAGTCAATAAAGGTCGTTGAATGCGGTATCATGATCGAAGTTCCATCAGCTGCGCTAATGGCAGATGTGTTTGCCCCTGAAGTCGACTTTTTTTCCGTTGGCACCAACGATTTAACACAATACACCCTGGCTATGGATCGCATGCACCCCAGCCTTTCCAAACTTTCCGACGGACTGCATCCGGCAGTATTACGCCTAATTAAAAATACGGTGGATGCGGCTCATGCCAACGGGAAATGGGTTGGTGTCTGTGGGGAGTTGGGATCGGATCAGCTGGCTATTCCAATCTTAACAGGCCTGGGCGTGGATGAACTCAGTGTCAGTGTCCCCATGGTGGCTCGGGTTAAAGAAGCAATTAGAACAATCAACTACAAAGATTCAAAGAACCTGGCTCAAAAAGCCATTGCCTGTAAAACGGCATCTGACGTCAGAAAACTCAAACCTACCAATTGACAACAGCTTATCTGGAGCCTGAAGTGACCTCGAAACATAAATCTTATCAAAAGGCTGACGGGCCAATACCTGATAAATCCTGGACTTGGAACATGTATGGCCCGGGTGTGGAGAATATAGGAAGGGACAATCAACCGGAACCGTTCGAGATTCCGGAACCCAACGCCGATCAGCTGCTGGTTAGAATCGATGCGGTTGGGCTGTGTTTCTCTGATGTCAAATTGATAAAACAGGGTGGCAGCCATCCAAAATTGTACAATCGGGATCTTGCAAAAGAGCCGACTCGCCTGGGGCATGAAGCTGCTCTGACGATAATTAAGGTTGGTGACAATCTGAAGGGTCAGTTTCACCCCGGTGAACGATATGCCATGCAACCCGATATATACCAGCAGGGCAAAAGCACAGCGTATGGCTATACAGTGCCGGGAGGTTTAACCCAATACCACCTGATCGGACCGGAAGTGCTGGTGACAGACGTAGGCTCCTGCCTGCTTAAAACAAGCGGTGATCTGGGTCTTGCCGAGGCTGCCTTATTGGAACCATGGGGTTGTGTGTGGGCCTCATACACACAGCGCCGGCGGCTGGAGCCAAAACCCGGTGGTATGATGTGGATTATCGGTCAGCCGGATGATCAACAGGAATACGCCTTTTCCAAAGGCCTCGATGCTCCTGAAACCTTTGTGTTGACAAATGTACCGTCACAATTAATGCAATTGATAGCACAGACAGGTCGCAAAATTATAACAAAGGACAATTTGGCGATTGAAGACTATGAAGCGATGGTTAAAGACCTGACGAATGGCAGGGGGTTCGATGATATCGTGCTGTTGGCCCCTCACTCTGTGGTGCAAACAGGGGAAATCGCCAAACATATCGCCCGTCGAGGAACCATGAACATGGTTGGAAAAAAACCTTTGAAAGGATTGGTTCAGGCAGATGTGGGTCGCTTACATTATGACTACATCGCCTTTATCGGCAATCCCGGCCCTGATATATCAGACTCTTACGGAGATTCACACAATCGATGCGATCTGATTCCAAATGGTACTGCCGTATTTGTGGGAGCGGGTGGTCCCATGGGTCAAATGCATGTGCAGAGAGCTATTGAGTTGCCTACCGGTCCACGTCGGGTTTTTGTAAGTGATGTCAACGAGCAGCGACTGGCTGAATTGGAGAAAAGGTTCGCCCCCCTGGCAAAAACCAACAACTGCGAGTTACTGATATTCAATCCAAACAAAGCAAACCTCTCGTTTCTTGACTTTGTGATTTCTGCCAATGACGGAAAAGGCGCTGATGATGTGGTTGTTTGTGTTCCCATTGCCGGGGTAATGGAAGAAGCCGCAACCCTGATGAATCCGAATGGCATGTTGGTTCTTTTCGCTGGTGTTCCTAACGGAACCTTGGCTGATCTGGACCTGAACAATGTCTTTCAACATAATGCCCAATACACAGGGACTTCCGGATTGACGATTGATGATCAGGCCCAGGTTATGGAATCCGCTTTGCAAGGTTCCATTGCACCGGCTCGAAGTGTTGCTGCAATCGGCGGGATGAAAGTAGCCAAGGAAGGTATTAAGGCGATGATGGAAAGCCGTTATCCGGGTAAAATTTTAATTTTCCCTCAGCTTATTGATCTGCCGCTGATTGGGTTGGATGAATTGAAAGACAAAATTCCGGAAGTTGGTAATAAACTGGCAGCCGGCAATACCTGGACAAAAGAAGCAGAAGAAGCGCTGATCGAGCACTATTGGGAGACTAGTTAATGATTTACACAATTACCCTGAATCCCGCGGTTGATCGTGAATTGGTTGTTGATGATTTTCGCTTCAACATTGTTGACCGGGCTTTAAAGTATCGCGTGGATTGCGGCGGCAAAGGGTTCAATGTTGCCAGAATGCTGAAAACCGTTAACCTGTCCAGCAAAGCCATGGGATTTGCCGGAGGCAAAAGCGGGGAGATTCTCGATCAGGAATTACAATCCCTGGGTATAGAGACCAACTTCAATTGGATCGCGGAAGAAACCCGCACCAATGTCAGCATCGTCAAATCGGATGGTTCAAAATACATAAAGGTCAATGAACCGGGACCCACCATTTCCCGAAGTGATCTTGAGGCCTTGATCGACAACATTCGGAATTGTGTGAAACCCGGTGATTGGTGGGTTTTGGCTGGTAGTCTGCCTCCCGGGGTTCCGGAAAATATTTACACCATCCTGATCCCTATAATTGAAGAAGCTGGTGGGCACACTATTCTGGACACAAGTGGCGAGGCTTTGAAAAAAGGATGTGAGGCAAGACCTTTTCTTGTCAAACCGAACCTCGAAGAAGCCCGGCAATTAACAACATCGGTGTGTGACAGCAATGCAAGTAAAGAAGAGATTGCCCAGGCTATTCTGTCTATGGGACCGAGAAACGTGGTCATATCACTCGGTAAAGCTGGTGCCTTGATGGCTGACGGAGAGGAAATTCGGACAGTCAGTAGTCCGGAAATTGCGGAACGCAATCCCATCGGCGCCGGTGATGCAATGGTCGCAGGACTGGTCTGGGGCTTGAGTCAAAATAAATCCCTCTTTGAGTCATTGCAGAGTGGAATTGCCTGCGGTGCTGTTGCAGCCAGTCAGCAGGGTACATACATGGGCTCGTACGAAATGATTCTTGACGCCATTGCCCGGGTAAAACAATTAAATTGATCCTCTAAATCCAAAAAACCTTCATTCACAACCTGTAACCGGGGACAAACCATGCCGTACACAATCAATGAAGAAAAAACCTATTCTCACAGTCTGGAAGCGGTAAGGGCTGCTGCTTTGGCCGCCGTAAACGGTCTTGAAGGGAAGTTGGCCTCGAAATCGGAAAGTGATAATCCCATCAAGATAAATTTTGACAAGAAAATCCTGGGTAAGGTTTTGGGAGATAGAACGTTTTTGGAAGTGAGTTTGGATGCCAAATCATCTGAGGAAACCGCTTTGAGACTGACTGCCTATCCACTGGATGCAATTGGCAAGAAGCTCATGTTTGGAGCACGAAAAGGAGTAACACAAACGGTGGTTAACTGGTTTTATGCCCACCTGGAACACAATCTGAAATCTTGATTTTTGCCGGCAGCCTTATCTTGCAGCAGCCAATTAAAATTGCCTGTCATTTCTCTTTTAATGCTGCAATGATTGCCTCTCCAAATTCTGATGCTGCACCCTGACTGCGAGCGGTAATCAAATTACCGTCACGTTCAACCATCTTATCAGTGACAATCGCATCTTTAGCTTTGATATTATACGATAAATAAGCGACAGCCTTCTTTCCTTTAAGAACACCTGCATTGGCCAAGATTTCAGGAGCAAGCTGAATGGCTGCCAATATTTTTCCCAGTTTAACGCTTTCCTTTGCTATCCTGTGAGCCACATGATTAGAAGTAAACTCATGTGCACCAGGTCCTCCGATGAATACAATTGCGTCATAATCCTTCACATCGATATCCCGGATCACGATATCAGGCTTCACCCTCAGTTTATACATCCCCATTCCAACAGCCTCCGACAAACTGCTGCTGGCAATAACCACATCAACACCTTCCCGCTTAAATATTGTATTGAGCTCTTTGAATTCAAGATCATGGAACATTTGATTGCCAATAATCATCACAACCTTCTTATTGCTCAATGCAGATACCGGCTTTTGTGTTTCGGCACTCACTACTACAGGCATTATGAGCAATATTGTCAGCAAAATAGTTCTCAGCATAATGTTTTTATTAATCATAATTTAATAGTAAAAGAGCGTTACAAGCAAAGTTCACATGAACGATGCCCCAGAAATCAGCACTCATCGTTTCATCAATTCTAACCGATGAGCGAGTCTTGCATCTCATGACCGGAAAACCATACCGGCTTTTTTGCTAAACTGGTTATGGATACCGGTTTATAAATCGTCACTAAAAAGGTTTGGAAGCGGATTTGATGGTTATTTTCCTATTCCGCCAATCCTTCCTTGAGAAGAGCGTGCAGTTGAGATCCTTTTTTCTTGATGGATTCAATGTAATTAACTTTATCCTCGTCCAGATGCACTTGCGTTTGATCCCAAACTGAAGCAGCGTCGGACGTTGCATCATCCGGCTCAAATCCCTCTAATTCAGGATTGTAATAGTATTTGACGTTCAGGTAATTATCCACTCCGGCAAAATGGTGAAATGCCTGTATCATTGTCTTGGGAAATTGGATACTGCGGGACCGAATAAACTTTATGGTATCGTTATCGATATTTGAGTTTGATACGAATGTTTCATCCGGCACATGATTAACCAACCAGCATTCCTGTTCACCACCACGAAAATTGGATATTTGTTCAATATAATGAATATTCGGTTTTAAATAGGCCTTGCTTTCCGTGTACCCGTTTCCCTTGTCACTGGCATCTTTGGAAACGACTGTTACTCTTGAATCCAAGACATTTCCATTCAGTTTGAAAAACCTGGCCTTTATATACCCTCTGGCGTTTACTTCATAGGAAACCAGGTGCCAATCGCCTTCTCCAAGAGGTATAACATTCCCGTTGATAGTGATCGATTCCTGATAGACTTTACCTTTTTCCAGGAAATATTTTGTGTTTTCCAGTTTGTTCCCACAACCTACAACAACAAATAAGACAACTAGTAACTGGAAGAGCAAACCGGCTTTTTTTCTCATTTTTTCCCCTGCAATTGGATTCTTGTTTCACATTTATTGTCGTCACAGTGTTAAAATGATTATAACCATAAGAATGAGCAGGTCAACTGTCTAATTGTTTCAGTATCCGCTGTTTAAAGAGGATTTCAAGGCCTGAGGGTCTCTTTCAAGTAATTCAAACTCCCTGCTCCGGAATTGCTCAAGATAAAATTTCCAAACCGATGGCCTTGCTAAAGATCCAACATAAACCTCTTCAAGTACAAATGTATTCAATCCGGCTATCAGCAATTGCCGGAGGTTTTTGCCATCCATGCAGCATCTTCCACACGGGTGCCAACCGCCCTGTCTGTGGATGCTTCATTAGGGTCAATACTTCGACCCATTAAATGCTGACTATCCGGAGTGTACTCAAAACTCGGGGGAGAGGGTGATCAACTTTCTTTTTTAAGAAGATCGATAACCTGGATTGTTTGGTTCGGTTCCAGGTGAAAGCCGTTAAACCGTACCACACCTTTTTTATCGATAATCACTACCCAAGGTGTCCCTCGTGTGCGGTAATTTCTCATAAATCTGGAAGGTTCTTTCTTGGAACCACTATGTCCTACCGGAATGTTGAGATTGTAACGCTTAATTGTTTCTTTCGCTCCAGCCGGATCATTGAAATAAAAACCTTCAAACGCTGTTTGAATGGCAATAAAGGCAACTTCAGAATCTCCTTCGTAATGGTCGATCAATTCCTGCAACGCGGGAAAGCCATATTTATGGCAGCCCGGTCACCATTTCTGAAAGGCCATGAGGTAAACCACCCTGCCTTTATAATCGGAAATATCCGGTATCTTCTTGCCTGCCGGCAAATTAAACCACTCATCAACTTCCCAGGAAGGTGCGGATTGATTTGCAATCCCACCTTGCTGACCATTAATCGGCAAAATTAAAACCAAAAGAATAATAAAAAAAGAGGACAGGACTTTTTCAAGTTTTACATTCATGTCGTTTTTGGAAGCAGGAGGTTGTGAGTTATTAAAATTAATACAAGAGTGTGGCCTACTATTAAGGGAGTTTTTATCAATGCCAGTTAATGAGAAAGGGTTCCTGAAATTGAGCGTCCGAGTCCAATGTCGGCGTAAGGTAGAAGGATTTTTATTTCATTTCGGCTCTTTGGGCCTCGGGTTTGACCTACCGAACCGAGGCTGTCACAGAAATTCAAGCTCGTTTTTCTTGACTTGGATAATCCCCGTGAATATTCTCTATTTCCAGCTTGATAAAGAATAGTACTTTTTGACCTTTAAGTATTTCGCAAACGGTGTACCGATGATAACAAAACAAGATTATCTTAAGATGCAAAATTTTCCGGATGAAATGGATTCAATTCCGACTTATAACATGCAATTTACCGAAAGCGTCAATTCAAGCTATGAAGATGTGATAATTAGCAGTGTAGCCGGAATAGCTCATGGTCGCCATGAAAAACATACGAAATGGAGTGACGTTTTATTAGCGTTAAAAAGGTTTAGCAGCAAACAGGATTTACTGGAAAACCCATCCTTGATATTTGATGAGCAGCTTTGCAAAGAAGACCCAACCTTGAAAGATGGATTCTATTTTTACAGGATTGATAATAAATTATACTTAGCCCAGGGTATGCACAGATTTATTATCATGAAGTTTGCAGGGATACAAACAGTCAAAAATGTATTGGTAGATGAAAGAGTATTTGGAATACCTCCAAAAGTTTTAAAAAAGGTTCAATATTGGGGTTATGCTTTTAAAAAGGATTGGTTTGCTTCAGAACATCAAAGCAAATATCAGTTGTGCAAGGCCACTTCTTCAGACGGTGTCATTCAACCGGGAGCCCAAATAGATAACTTTTTAACCCAGCTTGATTTTGATAATTTTCTTTCGGGAATAGATTTAGAAATACTAAGGACGGCTGAAGATTTTGAAAAATACTGCGAAAACCGGTTTAACGAAAAGTCCGGAAAACGAAGATTAAAGAGAAAATATGTGCCGATTTAAAGATCATAAAACTGTGCTGGTCCATGTTGGCTGTTAGCTAAATGCTGATTGCTTTCACATCGGAAGGGATTGTAGAATAGCGCTAACGACTTTTTTTTAGCTTTTTTTCTCCGGTTGTAGAATTTCGGATTTTTGGATCGTCTGGTTTATGAAGTCACAAAAATTTAAAACCCCTTTTTTAAGGAGAATAAAATGAAATACATTGTACTGATTTACGGTAAAGAAGACATGACCCCGGAAGATGAACAGAAAGAATTCCCCGAGTGGATTGACTATACTCGGAGACTTGAGGAGGCAGGAGTAATGCTCGGGGGCGAAGCATTGCAGCCAACCAGTACAGCCACCACAGTCCGGGGAAAAAACGGAGCTCCGCATGAATTGACCGATGGCCCCTTCGCTGAAACCAAAGAAGCTTTAGGAGGGTTTTATCTGATCGATGTGCCTGATCTGGATAAAGCCACCGAATGGGCTGCACAGCTTCCCCATATTAAAAGAGGAGGGTTGGCTGAGGTTCGACCGATAATGGAGACTGATTAGGTTTTTAAGCGGGGCTTTGGGCTCGCTTAAAAACAGTTACCGGCTCTCGGTTATCAGGTGAATTGTGTCGCGTTGCGACGGCATTGATATTTCAGGGTGGGGTTGGCTATTGCCTCAACCCACCTTACATTTTCTATTTCAAACAAGGCCTATTAAAAACAAATGCACCAGGAGATTCGGGGGGTTGTTAAGGAACACTATTCGACTTTGTTTTCCACGTTGTATTCCAGGTTTCGCGATATAGATCTGGTGGAAGACGGGTTACAGGATACCTTTGAGAAAGCCCTGGTGAAATGGCAGGATGATCCTCCTCGTGATCCTGCAGCCTGGTTATATATCGTCGCAAAGAACCGAATACTTGACATTCTCAAGAAGAATAACCGGTTTACCAACCTGGTACTCGAAGAGGGTAAGTACGATTTAAATATAGAAGCAATGGAAGAAGGCAGGGTACTGGATGAACAATTCCGGTTGATGTGCATGTGCTGCCATCCCTCATTAGCAGAACGAGTACAAGTACTACTCACGCTGAAACTGGTGGCAGGTTTAACAACTGAAGAAATTGCCGCCGCCCTGGTAATGAAACCCAAAACCATCGGTCAAACCATCACGCGGGCCAAAACCAAGATAAAACTGGCCGGGATTCCCTTTAAGACTCCTGATCAATCCCATCTCGCTGAAAGACTGGTCGTCATTCAAAAAATACTTTACCTGCTTTTCAACGAAGGGTATCACAGCAACTCGGAGCATAGTTTGTATCGCATCGACCTGTGCAAAGAAGCTATTCGTTTGAGCGAGTTGCTTGTCTCCCTTCATTCCGATGATATCGAATCTGAGGCCCTGCTTTGCCTGATGCTCTATCAACACTCCCGATCACCTGCCAGATCTACGGCCGATGGACAGCCGGTGCTTTTGAAGGATCAGAATCGAACCTTATGGAATCGGAAAATGATTCAGCGTGCAGATGCCTTTATCAACAGGATCAAGGTCAATATCCGGAACAACCGGGCCGGTCCCTATGCCTTCCAGGCTGCTATCGCTGCCGAGCATGCTCACGCCGATACCTTTGAAAACAACAACTGGCATCATATTTGTTGGCTTTATTCCGAATTGTTTTTGTTAAAACCTGATCCAATCATACTTCTGGCCTGGCTCAGCGCAGAATCTTACCGGTCTTCTCCGGCCCATGCCTTGGAGTTAATGGAACGACACAGGTTAGAGCAACATCTTAAAGACTATCGCTGGTTCTATTCCTCCAGGGGCGAACTGTATTCCAAATCCGGAGAAACAAACAAGGCCTTTGCAGACCTGGAGCATGCCCTATCTCTCACTCGCAACCCCGGCGAGCGACGATTTCTGGAAAGAAGACTCAAGGAATTGAAGAAGTGATGAGCTAAAACTTCGATTAATATCGAACATGCGTTGTAGATCCGACCACTATCTTACATTGCTCGATTAGGATTGGGGACACCTTCATATTCAAGGGTATGAATTTAAACCGAGCCTGATATTTGCCTTGACAGGATAACCGGGTGTTTCTATTGGTAAAAGATAAACATTTATAAAATATCACATCAAGCAACGGAGTTGCCCCTCCGGACCTGCCTATTCCCACCCTAGGCAAGCCTGGACCTGTAGAAAACCTATTCGAATCCACATTTTTCACGTTTTTAAAAATGCAAATTTATTCATTTTTAAAGGGGTGGGTTGTGTCTACTAGGTTAGAATCTACAGCGACAGGTGTTCCCTCTATCAAACGATCATTCCTTCCTATCTAAACATGGCAAACCCCTTTACCTATTAAAGGTGTTCGTTATGTTAATCTCAAAGCAACAAAGGGAATCCCTAAACCTGGTTTTTCAACAGATCAGATTAAAAGATTCCAAAAACAAATCCGGGATCGATAAGACCTGCAAGATAGAGCAGATCATCGCCTATCTGGAGATTGTTCACGCAAACCTGAGAAAGTACTCCAAAAAGCGCAAGCTGGTGCTGATAGACAGCGGTGCCGGTAATTGTTATCTGAGTTTTCTGGTTTACTATTTTTATTCATCCATCGAAGAAATGGATGTCACAATCCATTGCGTCGACCTTAACAACAAGCTGATGGACAAATGTCGTGCAACAGCCGCGAGAATGGGTTTTGAACAGATGCATTTTCATGCCTGTGATATCCTGGAGTTCCGTATTGACGGTGGTGCGGACATGGTATATTCACTGCACGCCTGCAATTCCGCCACCGATAAAACAATATACCTGGGGGTTGCCAATAACGCTGCCACGATACTCTCAGTCTCGTGTTGCCAGCATGACATCAAGCGCAGTATTCGCAACAAGAGATACACCGGCATTACCAAGCACAGCGTGTACAAAGACAAGTTTGTATCGATGGTTGGAGACTCCCTGCGAGGTCTTTTACTGGAAATGATCGGCTACAAAGTGTCGATCTTTGAATTTGTCTCGTCTCGTTACACGGATAAGAATGTCATGTTACGGGCAAAAAAAAGCAGTTTGGGGAAAATTCGGCAGTTGGAAGAGGAATACCAAAAAATCAAATCGGAATTTATGGTTACCCCGGAGCTGGAGAAGTACCTGGGTAAAAGTGCATAGGAATTAAATGAATCTGTCACTTTTATTTGTGACCGGAAAACTGGCAATTGTTAATTGTAAACAAAAGGTATTTATTCACTACGAGGACACGAAGAGTCTGTCTCTGTGGTGAATAGGTACGAATCAACCTAACAATCCACATCTTGGCCGGCTTTCCATAGGGTAACGGTCTTTTCAATAAATTCATCTATCCTGGTATTTTCAATGGCTGTGGATTTTTTAAAGCGGATACAGCCCTTTCCCACATCGATTCCCTCAAGCAGACTGCCATCCGGATCAACCTTATCGGCATTTCCCACGTATAAACTTACGTACTGCTTTTGGACATTCAGATGAAACACCCGGTCTTCACCGTTGCCATAACCAAGCATCTTCCAGTGAACATCTTCTACAAGATCGGGGGCCTTTGACATAATTAATCCGCGGAGACTTTCCAGTTTTTCCCTCCTCCAGTCATGATCCAACTGTTCAAGATATTCAACAGGGGTTTTTACATCATATAACATGTTCTTCCTAGTTCAGGGTTGAATAATCAGTTTTGCGAACAACTTTGAGTTCCCTTCCTCGAAATCACAATTCGCGTAACCATTTCAATATTTTATCCAAGGCTTTTTCAACACACAATGAAAAATGACGGGGAATCTTGACATTCTAGTTCACATAATTAATAATTAAGTTACTTAATAATTAATTATGTGAACTTCAAGATGGAGAATGAAATGAAACTAACAAACAAAACTGTTTTGATAACAGGAGCATCCAGCGGTATTGGCGCTAAAGCTGCCGAAACCATTGGTACCATGGGAAACACTGTTGTTTTGCTGGCTCGCAGGGAAAAAGAACTCAAGGCTGTTGCCGAGACGATAACCAACAATGGTGGCAAGGCGTTTTATTATCCGGTTGACCTTGCGGATAACGAGGCGACTCAAGCGACACTCAACAAAGTAAAAAAGGAAGCCGGTATCCCTGATATCATCATTAACAATGCCGGCATGGGAAAGTGGATGACTATCCGGGAAACCAGCCACTCCCAGGCACAGGATATGATCTCTCTTCCTTATCTGGCTGCCTTCGCTGTTACCAAGGCTTTTTTACCGGAAATGGTTGAGCGAAAAAGCGGCCATATCATTAACCTAACCTCAGATGCTTCTTTTCTGCCCAAGGGCAACGCCATAGCCTATTCTGCAGCCAGATTTGCTTTGAGAGGTTTTACCGAAGCCTTGAGGTCTGAGTTATTGGGAACAGGTGTCAATGTCTCTCTTGCCGTGTTTGGCAAGGTGGATAGCAGCTATTGGGAGAACAATCCGGGCAGTGAGGAGAGAATCCCAGCCCCTACTCCGTTCATGCCGACTTTGACAACATCTCAAGTGGCAGGGTATCTGGTAGATATTGTTGAGAAAAACAAACGAATACTAATCAAACCGGGTGTATTCAAATTTTTGTTCTGGGCGTTTCGCCGTTGGCCGGATGCGATTGCCCGCGGCATGAAAAATTAGGCATGTTATGGCACAAAAAAACAAGCAGGAATCTTTGAACATTCAGGTCGTTGAACAACTTTTTCTTTCCACCACTTTGTTAAAGAAATCGGGTGATAAACGAATATTCAAAAAATTTGACTTAACGACTAATCTTTATGCGGTGCTGGCTAAAATCGCTGCCGGAAAAAATTCCAGCTCGATACTTCAAGAATTTGTAGAAGGAACCCCGGCCAGCGTTACCCAGAAACTTAATCAGCTCGAAAACAAAGGCATCATCGGAAGAAAGCTGGATAAACAGGATAAAAGACGTTGGGTATTTGAGATTACCAAAAAAGGGCAGCAGATTCTTGATGAAATCCGCCCTGTATACAACGAGCAGTTGGCAGCTTTATTCGAAGGATATAATGAGACACAAAAAAGCCGATTCTTTGAGATGTTAAAAGAACTGGAAAGCAGACTGAGGATTTAAACTGAGATTTTTATTGATCAAACCTGATGAATCCATTTTTTGAACAGCTTAAAAGGTTCGCGGCAACCAACTGCGCTGTCGCGCCCCCAGCAGAAGTGATGAGATCTGCTGCTAAATTGGTACTTTTTTTCACGCTGTTTTACTTTGCAATATTCAAATTCACGCAACCCCGTGAACGATTGATCCAGGGGCTGCTTGAATACCTGTTTATGGGAACCTCTCTTTTTGCTGCTTTCGTTATTTACGGCATTTCTATTTATGGTTATTTAAAACTGACAGGTAAGAAGTTATTCCTTCGATTTGCTTCCACCCCTTTTGAGTTTATTGTGATTTACACCTTGGCGATTGGTTTTTTGTTTCTGATGAAACAATCTTACTACCAGTTCGAAAAAAGCTGGGTGATTCGATATTACTGGCGACATTTTCCCTACGCTTTTGTAATTTTCGGGGTTTATACATACAGGGTTTACAAAAACTCGATTATTGAAAACCTGGTGAACCGTGTGAATGCAGATCTTGAGAGCAGATCGCCAAGGCAGGGTTCCTCGTCTCTGGAAAATCCCCAATCTATTGTTGAGATTCAAGTCGATAGTATCACTCGTAGAATTGACCCTCGCAACATATCTCATATCTCAGTCAACGGGCACTATCTTGATATATTTCATCATTTTGATGACCAACACGAGACCTTACTTGTCCGCAAGCCGCTAAAGGAAATCCTGGAAGAGCTGCCAAATCAGCATTTCATACAGATACATCGGTCTCATATAGTAAATCTATATCACGTACTTAAGCTCAAAAAGAGGGGCAGGCAGTACTCTCTTTTATTACAACACGGCGAGTACATGTTGCCCATCAGCAGAAACAACCTCAAAGATGTATTATCCCGCATCGAGATGAAACTTTAGTTTCATTCACGCCATCCGGTACTTTTCAGGACAGTCTCAATGCCAATTTGTACCCTTCGGGACAAATCGGCTCCATTCAGGTCAAATCTATTCATTTCCCGGTTGTAGAATGAGAAATTGAATTTGAGTCTTGGAGATGGGCAGGCTTCGTCGGCCCATCCTGCATTCTGAAACAATAAATCTTTGACCCAAAACCGATATGAAAAACAAAACAATGCTTAAAACCATAACCTTATCACTACTTGCTATAACGTTGATCATCGCCGTCTTCATCTCAATCCAGGCTTACCGTGCAAAAACCAGGATTCGGGAGATGTTTACACTCAACAAACAGCTTCAGGAACAGAATTATTACATGGCTGAATTCGAATTCAAAGGGCTGGGCATCGCTTATCACCTTGGTAAATGGGAGTTTGCAAAGTCAGCTGCATTAATGGACCGCTTGCACGAGCAGCTGATTACAAAAAAAGGACTGATCAAAATGCCTGATTTCAAGAGCAAAGAGGAAGAGTTGGAGTTTTATCTAAACCTTCAAAACCCCAAAACCGGGGCATTTATGGATGATGCCTACCCTTTGTGCACCTACCACGGCCCTACCGAGAATGTCATACTTCATATCGAATCCCTGGTGAAGGAACTGGATAAACCTTTAAAACTCAAATACCGCCTGAAGTACCTGGACAGAATCAACACCCCGGAAAAGCTGGTTGCTTACCTGGACGACATCTCAACGATAAACTGGATTGCTGCCAAACTGCCACAGACGTCCTTCCATAACGCACGGGATGTTCTTACTTTGGCCAGGGATTTCACTCACTACGACCCTGACAACATAAACATGGTAATGCAGAAACACAGGCTTTACGACTTTTCTCCCGAATGGAGACATACCCTGCTGAAATGGTTCTATGAGCATCAAGACCCGAAAACCGGTTTGTGGGGACCTAAATCAGAAGATGGCAAACTGCTGAAAAAAGATACGAACAATACCTCATCCATATTAAAAGCATTTGTTGATAAAAAAGGAAATGACATCCATCCCGAGTTTCCGCTCCGATACAAAGACAAGCTTTTTGCATCAACCCTCGAAACACTGGCCACAGCTTTCCCTGCAGATGATAACCTGGATGATCTGCATGAATGGAATCTCAAAACACCAAAAAGCCTCAGACTGCTGACCCGGTATCTTTGGAAGGATAGTTCCAGGGAAAATCGGGAGCTGGCAAAAAAACACTTTGAGAATTATATTCGAATTTTGTTTAACCGGTACTATATTCCGCAGGAAGGCGGATTCAGTTATTACCCCGATAGTAGTCATGCAACACTGGATGGGGTAGGCGGATTTTACATCTTCAGGGAAATTGGGGCATTTTCAAGTGAGAAACAGCAGCGTCTTTGGGGATCTCCTGACCAGTCCGTTGTCTCTGAGCAAACCGTCACAACGTCAAGTTTTCAAAAAAGGCACCTGGACGCTTTCATCCGGAGTCCGGAAATCAATTCATTACGGATTTACGATTCAAGCCTGGATCTCAATGATCTCACAAAAAACGTCCTGGCCGTTGCTTATCCCGGGGAGCCACTGGTTCCGGATATTTTGGATTTAACACCCCGGTTCAAACACTGGATCAACACAACACCCCTGACCATGGGAAACTGGATCTCCAAAGCCAGTGTGCAAAAAGACCTGGAGAACATAGACATCAAACCTGTTCCTGTTTTAACAGCCTCAAAAAATCTCAATGATATTAATATTTTGCTGAGCAGAAAAAAACACCTGGTAATCATAGGATTTGATGTACTGCAGGTACCAAGGATGAAGTTGGAGATACACTTGAAGAATAACCGGGTTTAATGACCTTTTTGTTTGTGTGATCGGGATCTGACTTTTGGAATCTTGTCTTTAACCTTATTCTGATAGAACTCAGAAAGCTTATAAGCGGCAAAATAGGAAACAATTGCGAGAGGTATCCCAACAACAACTCCTCCCACGGTCATCGCACCCAGAATGGATGGTGCCTTTTCCATCAGTGCCATCACTGAATCCAGATTCATCTCCTTGGGGAAAGAGAAATTATTTTTCATCCCCAAGATTCTGGCACCAACCAGATAGGTCATGGTATATAGCAACGGGGCCGTGAAAGCATTGGTAATAAGGACACCGATAGTCGCAGAAATTTTGTTCCATTTCAACAGGGAGGCTATAAAGACTGCCAGGATAATCTGCACACCCATGGTAGGCGACATGCCGATGAAAATGCCCAGCGAAAATCCATAGGCAATTTCTCTTGGATTACCGCGAATCTTTATAAAACGGCGATAGAGGTTCTTGATCGACTTTTTTTCCTTTGTTTCCTGCTGTTTATCCATAGCCTCATTGCATGCAGTTAGAATAGCAGGCATGGGTTTATCTGCCTGAACTTCCAATAGTATCCAACAGTTATGGGTTAATCACCAGATTGAATCAATCAAACCATCAAAGTTCACAAAGATTTTACAGGTGGAATTCACCCTACACCCACCAAAAGAACGTTTCATAAGTCATTGGGAAACAAGATCCGCCAGCGCCGCTTCAAACTTATCAGTGCGAGGAAATCCTTTGCGCATTTCGCCGTACGCATTGTTTACGATGTTTCCGGACCTGTCTACCAGAAAATAACTGGGCCAGAAATTGATTTTGAGAGCTTTCCAATACTGATTGTCGTTATCCAACATGATGGGATAGTCACAAAGGTACATTTTAGCAACCCTTTCCACCTTCTCCCGCTGCTTTTCCATTTCAACCTCAGGAGTGTGAATACCAATGATTTTCAACCCTTTTGCCTTGTATGTCTGTTTTAAACCATAGACCCATGGTTTGCTGCGGATGCAGCTTATTCAGGTGGAGGTCCAGACTTCGATCATAACGACATTGCCTTTCAAATCTGCCAGTTTTAAAGGCTTGGAATTTATCCAGAGATCTGTTGATTTACCTGTGAACTCTGGCAGTTTGGCAGCAAACAGGGACGTGGAGGAAAACAGGAATAGGATTAACCCCATAGTAAGAAAACGCTTGATCATATCAACTCCTATCATACTGAAGATCCTAGGAAAATGGATTCTGACGTTGTCATGATCATATCGCATGAAACACAAGGTGTCACATCATTAATGCAGGATTTCATTCTTAATCGATTACAGATCAATCCTTTATGAATGCCAATTTGCTTTATTATCTCAACTGAATGAACCACGAAGACTGTCGCCGTGGAAATCAATATCACTCCCTTCGATGGCTTGATTGAAGGATACTGCAAACTGACTTGTTGATTTGAGGACCTTGAAAGAGAAGCTTGTGAAAATTAAAGATTAATCGCTGTGAGCAACATCCCGAAGGGATGATACAATAGTCATTAGTGGTATTAACCGCTGGATTCGATATCAAAATCCAATTGGGTTCCGTAGGAACGCCAGGGTTGCCTTACAAGCTGTCAAATTGACAAGCCATCCAATTTTTTTTGTTTCATGCAGCACCATAAAGTCGTTGATTTAGAATCTCATCCTCGCTAAGTATAAAGATTATTGGCATCAGCAAATCAACAATGCTTCACTATTTTGGCCAATTGGTTTCAATAAGGTACAACGTTTGATTAAGCGGAAAGTCTTCAAAATTTGTTACACTACAATCAAGTGTTCCAAAAACTGATGGCCGATAACTGATAACTTTGCTCACACGGTAAGGATTTTACAAATCAACTGCTGATGCAGTTTTTGAACAAAAGGTTAAACGAATATTATTACTGAAGGAGGCAGTAATGGCAGTCTCTATCATCGGGTCTGTTGCCACCCTGGCCGGGATTACCGTTGTTTTTTCCACCGTTGGATACTTGGGGTACTGGGCTTGGAAAAACAATAAACAAACTGGATCTCTGAAAAGTATCGAAAAGATGATCGGAGGTATGCTGGGAGAAAATGACGAGGACAACCCGGAAGAGTCTAATTCTCAGTACAAAGCAGGCCAAGACAAAATTCTCAGGCCTTGGGTCTGCATTCACTGCGGCACCGCTAATCCCGCTATAGAAAACACCTGCGAGCAGTGCGGCAGAGAATCCCAATCCTGAGAATTAAATCGGTATTATATTGATTTAAATAGGTATCGGTAAAATCACCTTATTCAAACCTGAGTGTTTCAGCTTTAAGTCCTCAAAAGATGTGGGTTTTCTGATCATCGTTACTTTCTCCTGGGCAAAGAAAGAGATGATATCTTTTGAAGCAGCTCGATAAGCATCCGCAAAATCGCTTCCAATTGCCTGAAAATCGTCAATATCAGGAAATTCTGCCACAACACCTTCATCATACTTCGATAAAACAGCGTAATAATGTTTAATATCCATTTCCACCTGATTAAATGATTTCATAGTAGTTTTTTGTTCGTTTTTTCCGGTTTGATCAAATAGGATTTCATTTGCGATCACCGATCTGACTTATGTTTAAACAATGTTAAGAAATCCCTTCCTACAAGTCAAAGAAAATCAGCTGTGAAAAAATAACCCCTGTTATCTGTTAGCCTTAATCAATTCTAATTTTTTACAAAAAAGAACCGCTGAAGGCGTTCATTATAACTGCCTGGGGTAAGCGAGCTTGCGAGCGTCACCCCAGGTATAACCATCCCACCCTATCAGAACACTGAAGGCGTTCACTAAATATGTATCAATAAGCGCCTTAAATAACACCTGGCGTGCTCTGCATTCGTTGTATTCGAAATCCGCCCTACAGAAAACCAACCGGTTTGGCAACATCTCTCCATCCAAGGCTTTCTTTTTATCACCACAGCTAAACCCAGAATTATTGCCCTGTAGGACCGGCCATTTTCTATCCTGTATTCCCTATTAATTTTTCCATATTTGACTCAAATACTTTTCTACCCAAATTTATTCAATTTGAAATTGCCAATTCGACTTTGGTTTAATATCGTTTTGCTCAATTTTTTAAAAAAAGCGGGATCAAATCGCTTTGATGTACCATATGGGAAAACCCCGCACTAACGCCTTCAGGCTTTGACAATATTGCTTTCAGTCCGCTGTCATCCAAATTTGAGGTTCTACATTTCCGATCGCTCAGGAAAACGTTAAGAATTCAAATGGTTAAAAATTGATTTGACAAATAAAGAATCAAATGAAAATCTCGCCCTAATTTTTTCCCAAATAAACGATTTAGTAAAAATATATATTTTCATCAAAACGGTTCACACAATCAAAGCTCATGGCCAACTGCCAGAAGCTATCAACCAAAAATTTACAATCCAAAATTCCTAAATGTAACAAGTCTTTATGGTAAAAAAGAAAAATTATGAAAACAAAATTAATCACAATGACAGCCTTGGCAATAGCATTATTATTTTTTAGCGCAGCTCAGGCAGCAGACACACT